>JBBRWD010000009.1:0-115305 GCA_038249465.1 Limisphaerales bacterium
CCTGCTGGCGCTGATCCCCTTTGAACAAGGGGAGCCGCTGGCGCACTTCTTTGAACGCTACCATCGCCACCCACCCCAAGCCCTCCGCCTCCTCCTCAACGCCTGCCCCGTTCTATGACCACGCCAGCCAAACGCCTTGGGCGATGATCAGCTTGTCCTGCCTCGTTTTGTTCAGTCTTGCCCGCCATTCGACCTGGTACGAGTGGCTCCACCAACCCGTCTATTTCATTACGGCCTTCTACATTCTCGCCGTTTTGATGGTTCCGTCATTCTTTGCCCTCGCTGGCCATAACTGGGCACGGTGGCTGTTGGCGGTCTCACTTGCGCTGAACGTGGGAACTGCCGTGCTGTCTCAAAAGTCCTTTCCAGTCGTGGGCGCCCGAACACTTCCGTTGATCGCTGTCGCCTACTACCTGTTCCGTCCCATGGCCAGCGACTTTTTCCGCGGTTTCATTGCAAAGCGAGACCAACTGCCGCGTGTTCAGGAGACAACGTCGCCATGAAACCTGAACGCAGTAAGGGCTGCGAAACCAAACAGGATCTGACGAGGCGGGGGGTTCACCTCACAGATGAAGAGCTACCCTGCTGCGAGCCGTTGGGATCTGCGTTCATCTGCGTCCATCCGTGGTTGAACTGCTCTTGCCTGGCTCAACCCTTCACGGCCTCGGTCAGCAGTCTGGGCGGACGTTCGTGCAGCGGCAGCCAGATGCGGAACACCGTGCCACGGCCCACGCGACTTTCCAGATCGATGCGCCCGCCGTGCTCGCGCACGATGCGCTGCACGATCATCAATCCCAGTCCGGTGCCCTTTTTCTTGGTGGTGTAGAATGGCTCGAAGATGCGGTTCAGTTGCTCCTCGGGAATGCCGCCGCCGGTGTCGGCCACCGCCACCCAGACGCCCTCGGCGGCAGCCTCTGTCTGGAGCGTGAGCACGCCGCCCTTGGTCATCGCCTGGAGCGCGTTCTTGATCAGGTTGACCATGACTTGTTTGATCTGCGCGGGATCGAAGGGCGCCAAAGGCAGCGGGCTCACCAGCTTCTCGCGCAGGGTCACGCCGCGGTTCTCAATCTCGGGCCGGAGCAGATCGATCGTCTCGCGGACGACGTCGTTGAGCGAGCCGGGCACGAGGTGCGGCTGGGTTGGGCGGATGGCCTGAAGGAATTGCGTGACGATGTAGTCGAGGCGCGTGATTTCGCCCTTGGCCACGCCAAGATATTTTTCCAGCCGCCCGACCGTCTCCGCGCATTCCGCCGAAGGCATCGCCGGCGCGGGGGGGGACGGGGCGGCTTTCGGTTTGCGCGACAGCAGCGAGCGTTTGGGAGCAGCCACCACGATGGGGGCCACGGTGGTTTTAAGTTTCTTCACCTCGCGCTCCAGGAGTTGCAGGTGGATGTGCAGCGCGTTGAGCGGATTGCCAATCTCGTGCGCCACGCTGGCCGCCAGCAGGGTCAGCGCCTGGATGCGCTCGCTTTCAATGGCTTGAAACGTCTGCTGCCGCGCCTCGGTGGCATCGTGCAGAATCAGGGCCACCCCGGAGGATCCGCTGGCCTCGCCATCCAGTGGCGCAACATAGAGGCTGAGGAAGCGCGGCCGCGGATAGCTGACTTCGAATTCGTGCCGCGCCACGCTGCGCCCGCCCGTGCGATCCGTCGCCGTGATTTTCTTCCAGTCGAGGTCCGGCAGGTAGCGCGTGACGGATTGCCCGACCGCCGTATCGCCCTGCATGCCGAGGAGGCGGATGACCGCCTGGTTGAGATAAAGAATGCGGCCGGATTCATCGGCCACGAGGACACCGTCCTCGATGGTATTGAAAACGGTCTCGAGGAAGCGCCGCTCGCGCTCCAGACGCTTGAGAACGGTGCGCAAGCCCAGCTCGTCCAGCCGCCCAATGCGGCCGAGCACCTTGTCGAGGAAATTGGTCGAGGTCGAAGGCATCAGTGGTCGGCGCTTCTCCGGGTGCAGGGTGCGCCGGACGGTTCAGAACCATCCCTTTCGTTTGCACCACCACACCGTGCCCGCCGTAGCCACGAACGTCAGCGCGATGGCCCACAGGTATCCGAACTTGGTGTGGATTTCGGGCATGTTGGGGAAGTTCATCCCGTACCACGATCCCACCACCATGATGGGGGTGGTGATGACGGTGATGATGGTCAACGTCTTGACCACTTCGCTGGTCTGGTTCGACGACATGCTCAGATAGACGTGCAGGATGCCCGTGAGCGAATCCGCGTAGGATGTGGCCAGCGAGCCGATCTGGAACAGCCGGTCGTACACGTCGCGGTAATAGGGCACCATGTGGGGCCGGATGAGCTTGAATTCCCCGGCGGCGAAGCGCGCCAGCACCTCGCGTTGCGGCCCGATGATCTGGTGCAGGTGCAACACCTCCTTCTTTACCTGGAGGATCTTGTTGAGGACATCCTTGGTGGGATTCTCGATGACCTGCGTCTCCATCTCGCCGATTTCGAGCGACAACTCCTCGAGCGCCGGCTTGTAGTTTTCCACGATGCCGTCCAGGAGGGTGTGGGCGACGCGGTCAGGCGCGCGCGCGATATGCACCGTGCTCTTGGTGCAACGGTCTTCGGTGGCCTGGACGCTCTTGAGCGGGACTTCGTGGAAGGTGACGAGAAAGTTTTTCCCGAGGAAGAAATTCAGTTCACTGGTGGCGAACACGCCGTCCTTGCGGCTGTAATCGACCGCGTGAATCACGATGAAGAGGTAGGGGTTGAAGAGGTCGCCCTCCTTGGGCTGATACTCTTCGACCTTCGGCGAAGGACTCACCGCCACGCAGTCTTCGATGGACAGCGGATGGAAGTGAAACACGCGCTCCAGCACGGCGGCCGTCTCCTCGGGCGTGGGATGCTCCAGGTCCACCCAGAGGAAGAGATTCGTGTCCGCCAGCAGCGTCGGCATCAGGAACATCTCGATGTTCTGCGTGTGCAGACGGCCCTGCGTGGTAAAGGCAAATGAGCGAATCATCGCATTGCTTGGTTCCCCGGAAATGCGGCGACCGGCCGCCGCAGCCCGTTGCGGCCCATCTTAGAAGCCACCGCCATCATGGCAAGTTTGTTCCCGGCTGCGGCAACGGGGGAGGCGCATCTCGACACTGCCCCCGAAGGCAACCGGGGTTGGAGCGCGACGTTTACGTCGCTTCATCGTTCGAGAGACCGTCCGGCAATGTTTCGCCAACACCCATCGAACGCTGAAGCGGCCTCAAGGCCGCGCGCCGGGGGCAGTGCGCGGATGCGCCCCAACGGGGGGAACGCATCAGGAGGCCGCCGCGCGAGTGTGCGTCAACCGCCGTGGAGCAACGGCTGCCTCACGGCCGGCGCAGCCGGAAGTATCGCTGGTCGCTCTCGACGGGAAGGATGACTCGATGAACGCCATGCTCCGTTGCTGGCGGGGCTGTGTGCGGCGACCACGAGGCCTGATCGGCGCACGAGGAACTGGTTTCCAGCACCCATGCCAGGCACGTCTGTGGCCAGGTGAGGATGAAACTGTCCAGCCCGGCCTCGCGATGGAGTGACAAGACGGGCGCTGCATCGTCCACTGTGATCTGAAAAGCGCACTGATTGGAGCGGCCACTGCCATCGGTGATCCAACAATTGACGGTGGTGCTGCCCACTGGAAGAACGGAACCTGGCGCGGGATGGCAGATCACCACGGAGTTTGCCGCGACCTCCGGCAACGGATAAATCACCGCGGCTTCGCAGTTGCTTTGCGCCGCCACTGTCAGGTCATCCGGGCAGGATTCCGGGGCCATGCCCGACTCAAACACGATGATTTGTTGGGCGCACGTCGCGGTATTGCCGGAGGCATCGGCAGCGGTCCAGAGGACGATGTTGGTGCCGAGCGGAAAGTGGAGGGGCGCATCGCTGCCCATCTCTTCCTCCCACGCAGCGAGGGACCACGGACGGTCCAGGTCCGCACGCGCCGGTGGCGTTGGGGGCAAGGCCACGGGCTGACCCTCGGCTACGACGACCGCAGGCAGGTTGGTGTAGTACTTGCCGCAACGAAACGTCGCTGAATCAGCCGTGGTGTTGCTGACTTCTGCGGCCTGGGTGCCATCCCCGATGACCACGCCCCAATCAAAAACCCCGTCGAGCCAGGTGTCCTTGATGGTGACATTGCTCGAAACCACGGAGGAGGAGCAATAAACGCCCACCCCATCGCTGCATTTACCGGAGATGCTGTTCCCGGCGAACTCGGTGTCCGCCACGAAATAAACGGCGATGGCGCCGTATCCTGGCCAGCGGCTTCCAGCATTGGTAAGGATATTCCCGCTGATGACCAGGTTCCGGCTCAGCGCCGGGCCGGAATCGTCTCCCAGCAAAATGCCCGCCTGCCAGGTTTCAGAAATGTGGTTTCCGGCAATCACGGCATTCGTAAGCGCCCCGTGGAGCGCCCAGATACCCAGGCGCCATCCGGCGATGGTATTGCTCGTTATCGCCGGTCCATCGTGGTTGCCTTGGAGAACCACGCCGCCCGGAAACCATCCTCCAAGGTTCCCCAAGAAGCCGATCCACGGGTTGAAATTCGCGTCCACCACCCACGAGTAATTGGTGGCGTTGACCACCGTGTTGCCGGTGATGATCACCGGGCAACGGTTGTTGCCTCCGTAGATGCCGATCAGGTTGTTTTTAATGGTGTTGTGGCGAACCACGCACGGCTGCCCCCGAAACCCGAGGTTGTCCGGAGGATACACCTCGATGGTGTAGGCACAGTCTTCGATCCGGTTGCTTTCCACCAGCCAACCGGCATCGGGGACGATGGCCGCACCGTCGAAACGGTCTAAGGGGAAACCATTGGTCGTCCGCCAAACGAAGCCGCAGCGGGTGATGTAGTTGTCGTGGACCCAGACATTCGTGGAGGTGCTCGGGTCGCCATTCAGCACGGCGATGCCCTGGTCCATCCAGTTGTCGAGCCGGTTGCCCGCGATCTCCGCGCCTTCGCATCCGCCCATAATGTGAATGCCCGCCCAGAGCCGGAACGGAACCGCGTTGTCGTTGGTGCGAAACCCAACGAGGGTCAGTCCCTTGATTTTCAGATTGGCCGCGCCCGCGCACAGAACGCCGTCACCGAGGTTGGTCGCCACCAGAGTCGCTCCCGGCTGACCGAAGATGGAAAGGTTGGAACGGGTGACCAGCAACTCCGGCCTTTCATCTCCCAAAAAGGCACAACGGATGAAATTGGTCCCGGGCATCATGATGACGGTGTCGCCGTCCTGCACGCGGGCCAGCGCGGCTCCGAGGGTGCGGAACGCCCGGCGGTAATCACCGCGCAAGGCGTCGGCATCATCTCCGCCGGCTGGATCGACCCACCACCAATCCCGCCCGGCTCCGTAGAGCGCGTGCGCGTCATTGGTCACCCTCGTCACGGCGTGATTGTCGCTGACGACGGGCCTGGCCAGTTCAACATTCGTGACGAAAGACTCCCCGGCCTCCGCCGCCGCCAGCGTGTCCGGCGGGCACTCAAGTAAAGGCGCCTGCGTGTCCACCACCGTCACCACAAATTTGCAGGTGTTCGTCTGGCCATAGCTATCCCAGGCCGTGCAACGCACCACGGTGGCTCCCGGCAGAAAGACACTCCCTGAGGGTGGCTCACACCTCGACGCCGGGCTCCCGGTTCCGGTGGAGAAGGTGACCACCATACCGTTGCTGCCGCTGCACTCGACGGTGAGATTCGAACTGCACGCCGGCACGGCCGGAGTCGCTGCAATGAGGGTGCAACTTGACAGCACCCACCCGCAGGCCAAGCCGATGCCCAGCCATTCCCGCGGAGCATGGAAGAAGCGCCGGCGGCGGAACTCCCGCCGTCCGACGCTCGTTTGCCAATCAACTCGTTGTCCCAAGGTCTTGCCGTTCTGATGCGACATAATGAACCCACCGATGCCCTTTGCTTGCGTGCCGCTGTTTTCAGCCGGCCCGCCTGCCCTGCCCAATTCACCCGAAACTGAGCAGACGCGCAGCTTCCTGCGGCGGTTTCATAAAAAAACGCGCGAGGAGATCCCATCCTTGGGCGAAGCCGGAAATCCTCAAAACCACCTCCGTGACGTGCCGCGGCGATTTCCGACCGCTTCGAGTTCCACGGCATGCATCGGCAGAATGAGGAATTGATCAAATCTCCGGAAGACAGGCTGCGAAAGGATTGGAGCGCATTACCACCCCGCTGACCACCGGAAATTTCGGTTGCAAATCCCCTGCCTGCGGGCGATGAGCTTGCGCCGTTGCGCCGCCGGGCGCGGACTGTTTTACCATGAATATCCGACTCCTCTTTCTCCAGGCCAGCCGTTGGTTCGCGCTCCTGCTGGCGGGCGGCGGCAGCCTCGCGCTCGCCGGCACCACCGCTTTCTTTTACCAAGGCCGACTGGTGGATGGCGCGGCTCCCGCCACGGGCCTCTATGATTTCCAGTTTAGCCTGTTCAACGCGTCCAGCGGCGGCACTTCCTTCCCCCCGGCGCTGATCAGCCATGACGTGCCGGTGGTCAACGGCTTGTTCAACGTGCAGTTGAATTTCGGCGCCGGACCGTTCACCGGGGCCGACCGCTGGCTGGAGCTTGGCGTGCGCCCCGGGGACGTGACCAACGCGTTCACCAATGTGGTGCCGCGGCAGGCGCTCCTCCCGGTGCCGTATGCAATTCATGCCGCCAGCGCTGATGTCGCCGCTGTGGCTTCGCAGGTGAACTGGAGCAACATGGTGGGCGTGCCCGCGTTCCTCCCCGGGCCGGGCCTGGTCTTTGGCGCATCGAATCAATTCGTGGTGGATTTCGGCGGCACGGGCACTTCGAGCACCGTGGCCCGCAGCGACCATCAACATCTCGGCCAGACCTGGACCGCGACGACGAACCTCGGCTTGAAGATCCTGCTCACCTCGCCGGGCGGGACTAATTTCGCTCTCTGGGGTCAGACGGATTCCACCAACGGCCGCGGCGTGTTCGGCTGGGCCAGCGCGACCAACGGCACCAACCTCGGCGTCCATGGCCTGAGTTCCTCGGCGCGCGGCATTGGCGTGCTGGGTGAGGCGACGAACAGCACGGGCATCGGCGTGATGGCGCGCGGTTCCGGCCCGACCGGCACGGCGCTGGCGATCACCAACGGCTCCATCCGCGTGCCGGGCGCGAGATTGGGCGCGACCACGCCGGTGTTCATCCACCGCGTCATGGCGGCCAACGTGGTGTTCGGCAACCAGCTTTCGGTTATCAACCATCCGCTCTGCAACGGCGACCCGAACGCGATCCTTTTCGTGACGCAAAACCTGAATCCGGGCGATCCCGCCGGCACCAATACTTCGGTCAATATGAATTACGTGCTGACGTTTTACACCGGAACGAATAGCGACTACGCGCCCTTCACCAACCGGTGGACGATTCGCAACCCGTCGGGACCCTTCATCTCTGACCTCCCCTTCAACGCCGCCTTCAACGTGCTCGTCATCAAGCCGTGAAAGCCGTGGTGGGCGCAATGCGTGTCTGGTCCGCAGGGTTGCCTTTTTGAGTCAGCCCCCTAACTTCCCATCTCATGGAAAAGAACCCGAAACGCGCCGGCGAAGCCGAACTCCGCCGCGAGATCCAGGAACTCATCGAACACAAGGGCGGGGGCCACAACGAAGATCTCGTGGCCGACATCATCGAGAACGCGCTCAAACTCCTCAAGGACGTGGAATCGCGCGGCGATGTGAAGGTGATCCAGACGGCGGTGCGGGAGTTGCGCTATGCTTACCGGCTTTTTGCGCCCTACGCGGGAGTGCGCAAGGTGACCATGTTCGGCTCGGCGCGCACGCAACCCGACCGCAAGGAATATGAACAGGCCCACGAATTTGGGGCCAAGATCGTGGCGGCCGGCTGGAAGGTCATCACCGGCGCCGGTCCCGGCATCATGCAGGCCGGACACGAGGGCGCGGGCAAGGAGAACAGCTTCGGCGCGAACATCCGCCTGCCTTGGGAGCAGAGTGCGAATCCCATCATCCAGAACGACGAGAAGCTGATCACCTTCAAGTATTTCTTCACGCGCAAGCTCACCTTCATCCGCCATTCGGATGCCATCGTGCTTTTCCCCGGCGGCTTCGGGACGATGGACGAAGGCTACGAGGCCATCACGCTGATGCAGACGGGCAAGAGCCAGATGTTCCCGCTGGTCTTGATGGACAAGCCCGGCGGCGCCTACTGGCGCACCTGGGACAAGCACATCCGCGAACACCTGCTGCGCAATCACTACATCGCCGACGAGGATCTCGGCCTGTATCGCATCGCGGACAACGCCGACGAGGCGGTGCGCCTGGTGACGCGCTTCTACCGCAATTACCACTCGATGCGCTTCGTCAATGACCTCCTCGTCATCCGCCTCCAGCACGAGCCTTCGGATTCCGCCATCGAGGCGCTCAACCAGGATTACGCCGACATCATCACCGGTGAGAAAATCCACCGCCTTGCGCCGACGACCGAGGAGCGCGAGGAGAGCCAGCCGGTGGAACTGCCGCGCATCGGCTTCGGCTTCAACCGGCGTGATTACGGACGGCTCCGCCAGATGATCGACACGCTGAACAGTTTTTAAACGGCGCGGGGCATCGCGGCGTCACGGCCGGACTTCCACCTTGAAGAGATAAGGCTGGCCGGGGCCGGGCACGGGCAGCCGGAACGCGGTCGTTCCCGCGCCACCCCACATCCAGGCGGAGGCCGGCGCCCAGGTGGCAGCGTCCGCGCTGCCGAGGATGCGGTATTGGCGCGTGGGAACAGAACTCCAGGTCATCTCCGGCGGGGCGGGAACAATCCGCCTCGGCGCGAAGCATTCCAGGAACGACGAAGGACTGACTGGATCGGTCCCGGCGGTGAATTCCGCGCAGTCCGTCCGTCCATCGCCATCCGTGTCGGTGTCCGCAGTGCGCAGGGGATCCACCCAGTTGAAATAATTCAACTCCCAGGCGTCGGAAATGCCGTTTTCGTTCGCATCGGCATAGGTGTAAATCCCGGTGAACAGCAGCGTGTCACCGGACGAAAGGATGTTCGTCTGCGGCGGGGGCGTCTGGTACCAAGGCACCTCCGCCCAGGTGACGATGTATTGGCCCGGGGTGGCATTGGTGAACTGGGTGATTAAGCCGGCACCGGTTCGATAAAGAGGGCCCGAGAGAACGAAGCGGCTTTGCGCGAGATTGTTGCTCACCGTGACCAGCCCGGGTGGCACGTTGGTGATGGTGAGTTCGATGTCGTCCACCGACCAACCAGGGCGCGCTGCGGATTGCAGCGAGAACAACTGGTGGTGCCAGACCAGGTAAACAACGCGGCCGACGTAGGCGGAGAGATCGATTTCAACCTCTTCCCAGCCGAAATTGGCGTCGTAGAATTCCGCGAGCGAGACGTAGTCCACGCTGTTGGTGAACAGCAGCAGTTCCCCGCCATTGATGATGTCGAAGTCGGAGTCCTCCGTGAAATCATAGTTGTGCCAGAAGCGCAGGGTGGCTTTGTTTCCGCCCGCGAGGTTGATGGCCGGACTGAGCAGGAAGGTGTCGATCTGATCCGCCTGTTCGCCGGTGATGTTGCTGGCCCACGCGTTGACCCCCGAGTGGGCGTCGGACATCGCCCCGTTGTTCGGCGTGCCCAGCGTCCAGTGCGCCTGCGTGTCCGGGTCGCTGAACACCTCCCAGTTGGTCCCGCCGGTCTCAAAGTCATCGACAAACGGCAGGTCGAATGGGCGCCGCGTGCGGAAGGTGTAAAGCTCCCCTCCGTTGTCATCCACCGCCACGTTGCCGGCCGCGTCCCGGCTGACGACGCGGTAGTAGTAGGTCCGATCCGGACCCAGCCCAGACAATTGGTTCGAGTGGGCATAATCAAAATCGCCGACATAAGCCGTGCGCCCGAGGAAGGCCGATTCACCAAACTGCACCAGCGCATCCGCCGGCTCAGAGGTGGACCAAAGAATGGCCGCCTCCTCATATTCCGGCGCGACCTGGAGGCCGGAAATCACCGGAACCACCGCATCCACCAGCGCGCTCGCCGTCACATTCAGATGGCCGGATTCGTCGTAATAAGAACCCAGGAGGGTGTCTCCGTCATTCACCCGCAGGCGCCCTGCCACCGGGGCGCTGGCGGCGGTTGCCAGCGTGAGGTACCCGCGGAAAAGCCCCGGCCGGACGGTTTCCCGCAGCGTGATGGTGATCCCGTTGTTGTCGGTCGTGCTGGTGAAAACCGTGGTGGTGGTGCCCTGGCCGATCAGATCCGAGTCCGCCACCTCGACCGTGAGAAGGTCGGGCACGCTGTAAACCTGTTTATCGATGGCGATGGTGCCAAAACCCCCGAGGCCGGGCGCAAGGAATTGGAAAATATTTCGCAGCAAGGCCGACCGGCTGGAGGGAGGCGGGGTCGATTCCGGCACGGACTCCAGCGGGAACGAGAGGAACACCACGCGCCCGGTGCTGTCCTCGCCGGTCCGCGGAAACCGCATGCCCACTGGCCGGCCGGAGGAGCCGTCGAGCAGGATCGGCGTCGCATTGGTGGTGGGCGTGAAGGTGTCGGAGAGGTCCGGACCAATCTCGAGAAACTCGATGCTGGGGAAGAGGGAGTAATCCAGCGCGGCGTAAACGCCGTGACCGATCACATCACCGGGGATGCCTTCGATGTCCGGCACGCCCGCGTCCTCATCACAGGTCGGGCAGGGCGTAAGAAAACCCGGATTGCGCACGAAGCTGCCGACGTGCAGCACATTGGTGACGAAGTTTTGCGAGCCCTCCAAGAGCAGGCTGACGATCTCCATGGACGCCATGCAGAAGGCGCCCCCGGAATTGAGATACGCCTGAATCATCGCCTGGTCGGCCGCCGAGAGGGTGTCGCGCGGAATGAGGTTGAAGCTGTCGTTGATGCGCCACATCACGATCTTGTAGTTCATCAGGTCGGCGAGGGAAGGGCTTCCCGACATGATGTCCGTCTCCCAGACGTCCACGCTCACGCCCGCCTGCGCGATGGCGCTGGTGTAGGCGCTCACCGGAATGAAGTCCGAGTCGGGATCGTAGGTGTAGGCGTTGACCAGCAGCACCGTGGCTGGCGACACGGCGGTGAAACTGAAGAACTGGCCGCCGTTGTCGTTGGTCGCGGCATTGCCGGCGGCATCGCGCGACACCACCACAAAGTAATAGGTCTGACCCGCCACCAGATTGCGCAACCCGATTTCGTGGCTGGTGCCCATCACGCGATTGGTGGCCGAAGCGGTCAGCGCGGCGGTGCTGGCGCCAAACCAGACGACCGCATCCGCATCCTCGCTGGTGGTCCACCGGATGAAGGTTTGCCCGAAGCTGTTGTCGGTGGAGACGCCGGAGATGCCGGGCGGAACCAGATCGGCCGCGGCCGTGGCCGAGCGGACCACGCCGGCCGAGGCGTCGAAATACTCGACCCGGATCTGATCGCCGTGGTTGATTTGCAGCACGCCATCCAGCGCGCCGAAACCCACCACCGTGGCGATGGACCCCGTGAAAACGATGCCCGATGCGTCCGGGAAAAGCGTGATGGGTTCGCGCCCGCTGTCCGAGCCGCTCATCGCTTCCACCAGAATCGACGGCTGACCCGCCTGATCGGTGTCGATAACTTTCACACGCACCGTGCCCGGCGCCGTGTAGGCGCGGCGGTCGAGCAGCACCAAGCCCAGCCCCGGCGGCGCGAGATCTCCCGAAGACACCAGGGCGAAGTCCTGATCCATCTTCGCGGTGTCCGCGCGGGCGTCCTGCACCACGTTGCGCGCCCGCACCTGCACGAGATATTCGCCAGGCTCCGGCTCGCTGATGAACACGCCTTCGACGTTGTTGATCGGGTCGCAGGAGCCGGCGTTGGCCACCGACTCGCCGGCCTCGAATTGATTGCCCCGATAGATGCTGCCACTCGGACCAATCACTTCCAGATCGAGGTCATTGACCAGCGCAGGAATGGCCGCCGGCAACCCGGGCACATCCGTGTAGGCCAGCGTGACTTTGAGTGGTTCCCCGGCCGTGGCCACGATCACGCGCCGCGTGTAAACCTCCGCGTTGGTGAGCAGGATCGTCTGGTCGAGAAAGTCATACTGGCGCGGACCGGTGAAAAGATCCGTCATGTTCAGGCGCCCCCAGCCTTCATCCATGTTCGGCGCCGGGTCCGTGCCGAAATCGTCAAACAGATCCGTTGCCGAGTTGATCAGCGTTGCCTTGACCAGCGCGGGCGTGGGTCTCGGCAGCGAATGCCTCTGCCGGAACCATTGCACCAAAAGCGCGGCGGCGCCCGACACATGCGGACCGGCCTGGCTGGTGCCGCCCATGTAGAGGTATTTGTCCGAAATGGGCGCCCAGGAGTTCTCGTCATCGCCGACCGGCGAGCGCAGCGAGGCGATCCAGGTGCCCGGCGCGACGAGATCGGGTTTGATGCGGCCATCCTCGCACGGGCCGCGGCTGGAAAAATCCGCCATCGCGTCGGGCCCGTCTTCGTAAATCAGCGAGTCAATCCGCGTGCTCTGCGAAGCGCCGGTGGCAATCACGTTCTTCGCCACGGCCGGACTGCCGATGGTTTGCGGACCAGGACCAGCGTTGCCGGCCGAGAACTCCATGATGTAGGACTGGTCGCCGGGGGTGAGCGCATCGGCGTCGCGCACCAGCGCATCGAATTCGGCGGCGCTCAAATCATAGCGGCCCTGCGTGTCGTCCCCCCAACTGTTCGAGCCGATTTCCGCGCCGGCGCGGGTGGCGTCGCGCGTGAGCGCCTCGTACGAAGGCGGCGCTTCGTAATTGCCCAGTCCGTCGAAAATGCGCTGCGTGACGATGCCCGCGCCGGGAGCGGCGCCCAGGCCGTAAAGCGAACCGTTTTCGTCCATCTCGCCAGTCGCGCCATCGCCCGCCACAATGCCAGAGACGTGCGTGCCGTGGGCGTGTTCGTCGGAAGCATCGGTGAGCCCGCCGTAGTAAAAGAAATTGGTCGCCCGCCCGGCGAGATCAGGATGCATGTTGGCGGCCGTGCCGAGGTGGAGGCCGCTGTCCGCCACCGCCACCTTGACGCCCGCGCCGGTGAAGCCGAGCGATTGCGGGATGGTCAGGTTGGTGCTCACCGTGCCGCACACAATCTCGGTCGCGGCGCCGTCGATGAGTTTCATGCCCGCGCTGGGTTCAATCCAGAGGACGGACGGTGAACGGGCCAGTTCCGCAATCCGCACGGAGGGCAGGCTGCCGCGGAGGACGGCGCCAAACCGCGAGTTGCTTTGCTGCCGGACACGATCGAAAAGCTGGCGCAATTGGGCAACCTCCGGCGCGGTGGCCGCGGGCGAAAAGAGAATAGCAACCTCCCGGCTGGCCGGAGGCGCGCCGGCTCCGGCCGGGCGTGGTCCTGCCGCGTCGCGCAATGAGGCGTGAGTCTTGTGTTCGGGCCGGTATTCGCCCACCCACTGCACAAAAGGCAGCGCGCGCACGTCGGCCAACCGCGCCTGATCGAAGCGCGCCACGAAGGAATCATCGGGCACGTAACGCAATAGACTGATGCCACGCCCGCGCAGTGTTTCGCCCCACTCCGGCTGAAACCGGTCGATGAATTGCACGAGATACAATCCGGACACCGGCGGTTGCGCCAGACCGGGAAGCGCCGCCGCACGCGGTCCGGGCGGGAGGGTGATGATGGCTTCGTTGCGCAGGCGGATCTGCTTCTGCTGAGCGTCGAGCGGAAGGGCAAAGAAGATCAGCGACGCCATCAAGGCATGGATCGTCCTGAGACTTCCGCCAGTTTTCATTGTCGGAAACTACGCGAGGTTTCCTCCAGCGACAAGCCGGGACCGCAAATTTCCCCGAAAAACCGCTGTATTCCTTACCTGGCTGTAATTGGAACGGGCGATTCGGCCCTGACGAAGCTCGTTGGTGACGCAGGTCAAACCGCCTGGATGACTCCGGGAAAATGGCGCGTTGAACCTGGTCATTGCGAAGCCAAAGTCGAGGCGTGATCCCTCAGCACGGGGAGCGCACGCCGCTGGCGGGCGGATTTCGGCGGCTCGCCGAAATCCTCGTCCCACAAACTTCTTCACGCTGCATGGTTGCAGAAAAGGTGTGCCGAAGGATTGGGCGAGCCGCCCAACCCGGCACGCGGGCCGCCTGCGCTCCCCAGTCCGGCTTCGGGATTCGGGTTGAACTCCCCGTTGCCCTCCCTACTCTCACTTCATGTTCGACAGTCTGACCGGCAAGCTCCAGCAAGCCTTCCGCAATCTCCGCGGGCTGGGCAAAATCTCGGAGTCCAACGTGGGCGAGGCGCTGCGCGAAGTGCGCATGGCTTTGCTCGAGGCGGACGTGAATTTCAAGGTGGCGCGCGACTTCATCGAGCGCGTCAAAACCAAATCCCTCGGCGAGGAGGTGGTCGCCAGCATCCAGCCCGGCCAGCAGATCGTCAAAATCATCCACGACGAACTCGTCGATCTGCTCGGCTCGTCGAATGCCGGGCTGAATTTCTCGCGCAATCCGGGCTGCCTGCTGATGGTCGGATTGCACGGCTCGGGCAAAACCACTTCCTCGGGCAAGCTCGCCCGCCTGCTGGCCAAGCAGGGCCGCGCGCCGCTGCTCGTCGCCGCCGACGTTTATCGCCCGGCGGCCATGGACCAGCTCGAGAAGCTCGGCCAGCAGTTGGAGATTCCCGTGTTTGTCCGCCAGGGCGAGACGGACGTGCAGCGCATTGCGCGCGAGGCGCTGGATTTCGCCCGGGCCAACAGCCGCAACCTGCTCATCTTCGACACCGCCGGCCGGCTCCAGATTGATGAGGTGCTGGTGCAGGAACTGGTCCGTCTGCGCGACCTTGTCCAGCCGGAGGAGATCCTGCTCGTGCTGGATGCCGCCACCGGTCAGGAAGCGGTCAACGTGGCCACGCACTTCGACCAGGCACTGAACATCACCGGCGCGATTCTGACGAAGCTCGACGGCGATGCGCGCGGCGGCGCGGCGCTCAGCTTGAAGGCGGTCACGAACAAACCGATCAAGTTCGCCGGCGTCGGTGAAAAGCTGGAGGACTTCGAGGCGTTTCATCCCGAGCGCATGGCCTCGCGCATCCTCGGCATGGGCGACGTCGTCAGTCTGGTCGAACGCGCGGCGGAAGCGGTGGACGAGAACGACGCGCGCAAGATGGAAGAAAAGATGCGCAAGGGGCAGTTCAACCTGGAGGATTTCCTCGACCAGTTGCGCCAGATGAAAAAGCTCGGCCCCCTGGAGGGTCTGGTCGGGATGCTGCCGGGCGGTTCGGAGATGCTCAAGGGCGCGGACATGGGCAAGCAGGAGAAAGAATTCCGGCGCATGGAAGGCATGATTTGCGCGATGACCCCGCTGGAGCGCCGCACCCCGCAAATCCTCAACGCGCGCCGACGTCAGCGCATCGCCAAAGGCAGCGGCGTATCCGTGACCGAGCTCAACACGCTCCTCAACCGCTTCAATCAGATGCAGCAGATGATGAAAAAGATGGGCAAGTTCCAGAAGATGATGGCGAAGATGGGCGGCGGCGGGCGCGGGATGTTGCCGCGGTTTTGAAGCGAGCCGATGTTCGAATTCAGAACCTCTCTCGCAGCGTCACTGAAAAATGGCGAAGATGGGTGTATGGAAGCCTGCTGCTAGCAGGGCGCGTCTGTCTCAGCGCGCCGAACCTCCCACCAACTCCGACGGCGCGCTGAGACAGACGCGCCCTACCCAGTCCGGGTGTCGTCCATCCCACTGCCTGGGTAGAAAGTCCCGGGGCGGGCGCCATTGACGGTGTCATTGCACCACTCGCCGTCTTCGGTCCAACCGAGGTAGAGTTGGTTGATGTGCGGGCTGACAAGGTTGGTGTGTGTCGTGGGTACCGGCGACCAATACATCCGCCGCATCGACCCGGCCACCGACACGGTTGATCTGACCAAGCTCATCAGCGGCAGCGGCTACTACGGCTACAGCGACATGACTGGCATCCTCGCGCGCAACAGCAACGTGCGCCTCGGCCTGTGGACCGCCATCCACGATTCGCAATTCACCAACACCGCCTGGATGCGCGTCAACTGGACCGGCGCCGACGTCGCGGGAACGAACCTCCTCGCTTCGGGCCTCTACCCAAACCTTGCCGAGGAAAGCTGGGGTCTCGACAACGTAAAGGTCTATCTCACTCCGCGCGCAGGTCCGCCGCTCCTCGATCCGATCCTCTACACCCCTGGCGGATTCATCCTCGAACTGCGCGGCGAGCCGGGTTGGAACTACGTCATCCAAGGTTCGCCGGAGCTCATCACCTGGACCGGGTTGGTGACGAACAGGCCATCGACCAACGTGATCCAGTTTACCGATCCGAACGCCGGCACGCGGGCGCAGCGGTTCTATCGCGCGCTCCAACTGCCGTAGGAATCGGGAACAAATCGAAGAAAAACGAAACGTCGCCGGCACATCCACCGCGCACCGAAAAACAAAATGCCCGTCCTTGCCGGACGGGCATTGCGATCAAATCGTGAGGTTGGTTACTTCGTCTCTTCCGCTTTCTTCTCATCCTTTGCCGCCGGCTCGGGCGCGGCGGCGGTGGGAAGCTCGACCCATTCAAGGATGGCCTTCTCGGCGGCGTCGCCCTGACGGCGGTTCATCTTGATAATACGGGTGTAGCCGCCGGCGCGGGTCTTGAAGACGGGCGCAACATCCTCGAACAGGATGCGAACGATGTCGTCGTTCTGACGCCACAGTTTCTGCTGGGCCTTGCTCAATTCGAGCGAGCTGCCCCGGGTGTGCAGGCGGGCGGCGACGAGACGGCGGGCGTGCAGGGTGTTTTTTTTGCCCAGCGTGACCATCTTCTCGGCGACGGAACGGGCGGCCTTGGCCTTCGCCAGGGTGGTGGTGACGCGCTTGTGCTTGATGAGGCTGCACACCAGATTCGCCAGCATCGCGTTGCGGTGCTCGAAGGTGCGGCCCAGTTTGGCGGTTCGTTTAAGGTGTCGCATAGGCGGGGGGCATCAGGCGCCGGGCGGAGTTTCGGTTTCCTCCTTCGGAGGAGCTTCGAGCAGTTCGTTCTCGAAGGTCATGCCGAGGGAAAGTCCGAGGGCGGCGAGTTTATCTTTGATTTCGTTGAGCGACTTCTTGCCGAAGTTGCGGTACTTGAGCATTTCCTGCTCGGTCTTCATGGCCAACTGGCCCACGGTGGTGATGTTGGCGTTGTTCAGGCAGTTCGCCGCGCGGACGCTCAATTCGATCTCGTTCACGCTCATGCCGAGCAGTTTCTTGAGCTTCGATTTCTCGTCGTCCTCGCGCCGGACCTCCTGCTCGAACTGCACCGCGTTCTTGTCGTAGCCGACAAAGACATCAAGGTGATGCTGAAGAATGGCGCTGGCCTGGGTGAGCGCGTCGTCGGGAGAGATGCGTCCGTCAGTCCAGATTTCAATGATGAGCTTGTCGTAGTCGGTGCGCTGCCCGACGCGGGCGGCTTCGACGTTGTAGCGCACGCGGGTGACCGGCGAAAAGATTGAATCAATCGCGATGACTCCGATGGGCTGGTCCACCTTCTTGTTCTCGTCGCCCGGGCAGAAGCCGCGCCCCACCTTCACCTCGAGTTCCATCTCGAACTTTTTCTTCTTGTCGAGGGTGCAGATGTGGAGCTTGGGGTTGACCAGTTCAATGTTCTGGTTGAGCTGGATGTCCCCGGCGGTGACGTTGCCTTCCTTGTTGACCGAGAGCAGCAGCAACTGCGTCTCGCGGGTGTGGCACTTGAACTTAATCTTCTTGAGATTGAGCACCATGTCGGTGACGTCCTCGACGACCCCCTCCACGGTGGAGAACTCGTGCATCGCGCCATCAATTTTGACCGAGGTGATGGCCGCGCCTTCGAGCGAGCTGAGCAGCACGCGGCGCAACGAGTTGCCAATGGTGTGGCCATAGCCGGTTTCAAAGGGCTCGGCGATGAATTTGGCAAAGATATCCGTCGCGGTGGTCTCGTCCTTCACGAGCCGCTTCGGCATTTCAAAACGTCCTAGACGAACTGGCATAATGTTTCTCCGGCAATTTTAATCTGGCCTGCCCGGCATCAATTCCCGCGGAACCGGGCCGGCCCGTATAATTGCGTGGCTCCTCCGGCACCCGGTCCCTCGCGCGAGGGCGGGCGCACCCGAAGCCGTTGTTGACTAGCGGGAATAGAATTCGACGACCGCCTGCACGTTGGCGATGGGCTGGATCTCCTGCATGGAGGGAATGCGCATGACCGTGCCTTTCATTCCTTCCTTGTTCAGCGAAAGCCAGTCCGGCACCGGCCGGCTGGTGGAAACTTCCAGACCCTTGAGCGCCATCTGGCGGGAGACAGTGTGATCCTTGACTTCGACGACCGATCCCACCTTCAACTCGGCAGAAGCGATGGCCACCTTGCGTCCGTTCACGCGAATGTGCCCGTGATTCACCATCTGGCGCGCGCCGGCGCGGGTGTTGGAAAATCCAAGATGAAACACGACGTTGTCCAGGCGCAACTCCAGAATCTGGAGCATCTGCTCGCCGGTGACGCCGCGGCTGCGCAGGGCGCGCTCGTACACCCGGCGGAACTGCCGTTCCATCAGACCGTAGTAATAGCGCAGTTTCTGCTTTTCAATCAAGCCAAGCGCATATTCGCTGAACTTGCGGCGCGACTTGGGGCCGTGCGTGCCGGGAGGATAGGGGCGGCGCTCGAGATACTTGGTCGGACCAAAGATGGGCAGACCAAAACGGCGGCTGATGCGAACTCGGGGACCAGTGTAACGTGCCATAGGCGGTTGCGGGTATCGAAAATCAGAAGCGGGTTTACACGCGGCGCTTTTTGCGCGGACGGCAGCCGTTGTGCGGCACCGGGGTGACATCTTTGATGACCGAGATTTCCAGTCCGATCGCCTGAAGGGCGCGGATGGCGGATTCGCGGCCGGAGCCTGGACCCTTGACCCGGATCTCGACTTCCTTCAAGCCGTGCGACATCGCCTGGCGGGCCGCTTCCTGCGCGACCTGCTGGGCGGCAAAGGCGGTGCTCTTGCGCGAACCCTTGAAGCCGACGCGGCCGGCGGTGGCCCAGCCGATCACGTTGCCATGATGATCCGCGATCGAAACAATCGTGTTGTTAAAGCTTGCCAAGATGTTGGCCACGCCGGAGATGATATTTTTACCGTGCTTGGCGCGGACAATCTTTTTCCCAGCTGAATCATCACCGAGCAACTCGGCGGCAGTCGGAGCCGACACCGCGGCTTCGATCTTGGCGGGAGCGCCATCGGCCGGCTTGCCCTCGGGTTTGGCAGCGACTGTTTTGTCGCCTGCCTTGGCCGGAGCGGCACCATCCGCAGCGGGTTTGGCAGCCTTGGCAGCGGCATCAGCGGGAACCTTGACCTCCTTCTTGGTCTCGGCCTTTGGGTGCTCGGTTTTCTTCGGTTTGGTCTCGTCAGCCATAAGCGGTCAAAATTAATGGATACCGGTCTTTGCGTTCGGATTGCGCTGCACGCCGACCGTCTTGCGCGGCCCCTTGCGGGTGCGGGCGTTGGTCTGGGTGCGTTGTCCGCGGACGGGCAGGCCGCGCATGTGTCGCACCCCGCGGTAGCATTTGATGCCCTGCAGCCGCTTCAAGTTCATGCCGATCTCGCGGCGCAGATCGCCCTCGATGACATATTTTCCGTCCTGGATGGCGTGGACAATCGCGGCCATCTGCTGTTCGGAAAGGGTCTTGGCCCGCGTGGCGGGATCCACATTGGCCTTCTCGAGAATCACTTTCGCGTTCGTCGGTCCAATGCCGTAGATGTAGCGCAGCGCAATGTCGATGCGCTTGTCGCCGGGGATTTCAACACCAATGATGCGTGCCATAAATGCTTAACCTTGACGTTGTTTGTGACGGCGGTTGGTGCAAATCACCCGGATGACGCCCTTGCGCCGGATGATTTTGCAGTTTTCGCAAAGCCGCTTGACGGATGCGCGCACTTTCATAAACCAAATTATTCAATCCGAAGCCGTCCCTTCGACATATCGAAGGGCGACATTTCCAGTTTTACCAATTCGCCAACCGCCAGACGCGCCGCTTTTTCGGCGTCGCGCCGGACCGGATGCGCCAGCACCCGGTGACCGTTGGCCAGTTCGACCCGGAACAGCCGGGCCGACCGCACCTCAACTACCCTGCCTTCAACAAGGATGGCATCGCTTCCCGGCACGTCAGGATCTCCGGCCCGTCCTCAGTGATGAGGACCGTGTGCTCAAAATGAGCCGACAATTGACCATCTTTCGTGACCACTGTCCAGCCGTCACGCAAAACTTTTACGTTGGCCGTGCCGGCGTTCACCATCGGTTCGATGGCAATGGTCATCCCGGGGCGCAGGCGCGGTGACTTGTGGCCATCAACAAAATTCGGCACCTGCGGCTCTTCATGCATGCTGCGCCCGACACCGTGACCGACAAATTCGCGAACCACGCTGTACCCGTGGCTTTCCACGTAGCTTTGCACCGCGCGCGAAACGTCCACCACGCGGTTGTCCGGCAAAGCCTTCTCGATGGCCTTGCCGAGCGACTGCTCGGTCACATCCATCAAACGCTGCGCTTCCACGCTGCAGCCACCCACCGGCACCGTCCGGGCATTGTCACCAATGAACCCGTTGTAAATCACACCGACATCCAGACTGACGATGTCGCCAAAGTTCAACAAGCGCTCGCCGGCCAGTCCATGCACCACTTCGTCGTTCACCGAAAGGCAGACGTTGCACGGATACTTCCGGTAGCCGAGAAAGGCGCTTCGCGCCCCGTTCGCCCGGATGCGTTCCGCGGCAAACAAATCAATCTCACGCGTCGTGACTCCCGGCTTGATGAAGTCGCTGACCTCATCAAGAACCACCCTGGCCACGCGGCAGGCCGGTCTCATCGCTGCCAGATCGCGTTCGGTTTTGATGATGATCATGCGCCTGCCCCACCAGCCAAACATGGCTCCTAGAACCGGCCCTTGATGCGGCCCTTCTTCAGGAATCCGTCGTAGTGGCGCATCAAAAGGTGCGACTCCATCTGGCGCATGGTGTCGAGCATCACACCCACCAGAATCAGAATGCTCGTTCCGCCGAAGAAACTCGAAACCGTGTAGGGCACGTCCATCTTGCGATAGAGCATGATCGGAATGATCGCGATGACCGTCAGGAAAACCGCCCCTGCGAGCGTGATCCGGCTCATCGCGTTGTGCAGAAAGTTGCTCGTGGCCTGACCCGGGCGGACGCCTGGAATGTAGCCGCCGTATTTCTTCAAATCATCGGCAATCTGCAATTCGTTGAACTGCGTGGCCACCCAGAAATAGGAGAAGAACAAAATCATCGCCGAATAGGTCACCATGTAGAGCCAGGCTCCTTCGGAAAGTGCCTGCGACAAGGTCTGCAAAAAGCCGATCTTGAAAGTGTCCCCGAGTGTCAGAAAAATCTTTTGCGGGAACATGAGGATGGCCTGCGCAAAGATGATGGGCATCACTCCGGCATAGTTGACGCGCAGCGGCATGAAGGAGGTTCCGCCGGAAACGATTTTGCGCCCGACGGCCCGCTGGGCATATTGCACGGGCACTTTCCGCTGCGCCTGGGTGATCGCAATCACCGCGGCGACCACGCCCACCAGCAAAGCCACCATGAAAATGCCCTGGAACACATTGAACTTGGCTCCGGTGTCACCGACGGCGCGGAACATATCAACCAAACCCTGACCGGCCTGCGGAACACGGTTGACGATGCCGATGCAGATGATGAGGGAGACACCGTTGCCGATGCCACGATCCGAGATCTGCTCGCCCAGCCACATGAGGAGCAATGTTCCGGTCGTGAGAATGATAGTAGTCTGGATGCGGTACCACCAGATCGATTCATAGGTGACCAGGTTCCCGGTGAAGTTGGGGAACAGCGACGAGGCGTTCTCCCAGCCCAGCGCCATCACAAAGCCCTGACCGAGACAGAGCAGCACGGTGAGGTAGCGTCCGTATTGGATAATCTTGGTCCGCCCGCCTTCTTCGCGAGCCAGTTTGCTCAATCGGGGAATGACCGCGGTGAGCAACTGGAGAATGATGGTCGCGCTGATGTAAGGCATGATGCCGAGCGCCCCGACCGCGCAGCGTTCGAGCGCTCCGCCGGTGAACATGCTATACATGCCCAGCCAACCGCTGTTCCCGCTGCCCGCCATCTTGTCGAAATAATCCTGCAAGGCCGCGCCATCAAGACCAGGAACCGGAATCATCGCGGCCACGCGGCAGATCAGAAGCACGATCAGCGTGAAAAGAATCCGCGACTTCAGTTCGGGAATCTTGAAGCAGTTGCTGAAGGTATTGAAGATGGCGCCGAGCATGGCTGAATACGTCAGGACTTGGCTGGCGTGATCTTGGCGGCGACCACTTCACAGGTGCCGCCCTTGGCTTCGATCTTGGCCTTGGCCGAAGCACTGAATGCATGGGCCACCACCGACAGCTTTTTCATCAACTCTCCAACGCCAAGGATCTTGATTCCTTGGGCGTCGCCGTTGGCGAGACCGGCTGCGCGCAGCGCCGCCTCGTCCACCCGGGAGCCGTCGGTGAAATCATTCAACGCCTCCAAATTGACCGGCAGATAGACCGTGGCAAAGCGGGTATTGTTGAAGCCCCGCTTGGGAATGCGACGAAACAGCGGCATCTGACCGCCCTCGAAGCCAATGCGGATGGAACCGCCGGAGCGGGCGGTTTGGCCTTTGCCACCGCGGCCGCTGGTTTTGCCGTGACCGCTGGACTCACCCTGCCCCAACCGCTTGCGGCGGTGCTTGGCTCCAGGACGAGGTTTGAGATTATGAAGACGCATATCGCGAAATAGGTTTAGACTCAGGCTGTCGCCATTATCGCTTCGGGTTTCGGAGCGGCGGGTTTGATCTCGATGCCACGGGCGCGGAAGATGTCTTCCCGCAGGCGGAGTTGTTGCAGCGCGGAGAGCGTGGCTTTGACTACGTTCGCGGGATTTTGCGACCCGAGCGATTTGCTCAAGACATCCTTGAGGCCGACCGCCTCGAGCACTGAGCGAACAGTCTTGCCGGCAATGACCCCGGTGCCCGGCGAAGCGGGTCGGAGCAGCACGACGGCACCGCAGAAGCGCGAGGTGATTTCGTGCGGAATGGTGTTGTCCTTCACCGACACGGAAACCATGTTGGCGCGGGCGGCTTCGCCACCTTTGCGGATGGCTTCGGCCACTTCGACCGCCTTGCCAAGGCCGACCCCAACCCGGCCCTGCCGGTCGCCGACCACGACGAGTGCGCTGAAGCTGAAGCGCCGACCGCCCTTGACCACCTTGGCCGAGCGATTGATGAAAACCACCTTCTCGGTCAGTTGCGGTCCGCCACCTTCGCCGAATTCCGGGCTGGACTCGCCGGGACGCCCACGCCGACCGCCGCGCGGCGGACGCGACTGGCGACCACCCTGGTTCTTATTGATAGGTTCTGCCACAGTTCGTTTCTCCTGGAGGAATTACAATTTCAGTCCGCCTTCGCGGGCGGCATCGGCGATCGCCTTGACCTTGCCATGATAGCGGGCGCCGTTGCGATCAAAGACCACTGCGGTGATGCCCTTGCCCTTGGCGGTCTCGGCCGCCAGCGCGCCGAGGCGGATGGCGGTCTTTACATTGGCCCCCGACTTCTCGGTTGATCCCTTGGCCCGGGTGGAAACCGCCGCCAGCGTGCGTCCGGCTCCGTCGTCAATGAACTGCACGTAAATGTGCTGTCCGGTGAATTTCACGCTCATGCGCGGGCGTTCCGCGGTGCCAGACAGTTTCTTGCGGATGCGCCATTTGCGCAGTTGCAGCAGTTCGTTTTTCTTTTGCGATAGCATGGTGTCATTGCCCGCGGATTTGGCCGCGGGCCTGAAAGTTTATTGAACCGTCTTGCCTTCCTTGCGCTCGACGCGTTCATCGCTGTAGCGCACGCCCTTGCCCTTGTAAGGCTCCGGCGGATAAAACGAACGCAGTTCGGAAGCAACCTTGCCGACCATCATCTTGTCCGGACCTTCGATGGTGATCTTGGTGTTTTCATCCACCGTGATCTTGATCTGGTCGGGGATCGAATAAATGATCGGATGCGAAAACCCGAGGTTCATGGTGATCTTCTTGTCCGCCACGGCGGCCTTGAAACCCACGCCATGAATTTCGAGCTTCTTGACAAACCCTTCGGCCACGCCCCTGACCATGTTGTTCAGGATGGCCCGGCACATGCCGTGCATCGCCTTGGCCTCCGCCGTGTCGCCATCGCGGGTGACAAGGACGATTCCGTCCTTGACGTTGGCATCCGTGCGTCGGGGCAGGTCGAAGCTGAGGCTGCCCTTCGGCCCTTCAATAAAGACTTTGCGACTCTTCACGTCCACCTTGACCTTCGGCGGAACGGCAATCGGCTGTTTTCCAATTCGCGACATAGTCTGTAGATCTTACCAAACGTAGCAAAGCAACTCGCCGCCCAGTTTGTTCTTGCGGGCCTGCGCGCCGCTCATCACCCCCTGGGAGGTGGAGACAAGGGAAACGCCCAAACCGCCGCGCACCCGGGGAATCTCGGTCGAGCCAACATACCGCCGAAGACCTGGGCTGCTCACGCGGCGCAAACCTTCGATGACGTTCTTCTTGCCGGTGTATTTCAACTTGAGGGTGAGCTTCTTCGGAATCTTGCCTTCAACGCTGAACTCGGCGATGTAGCCTTCCTTCTTGAGAATGCCGGCGATGCTCTCCTTCATGCGGGAGTGCGGCATTTCGACCGTGGGCAGGAGTGCGCGACCCGCGTTGCGGATTCGCGCCAACATGTCGGCAATAGGATCAGAAACCATAAAAATTTTACCAGCTGGCCTTGGTGACACCCGGGATGAGTCCGTTGAGGGCGTCCTCACGGAAGGTCAATCGCGAGCTGTTGAACTTGCGCAGGTAGCCCCGGCGGCGGCCGGACTTCATGCAGCGGTTGACCACGCGCACCGGACTGGCGTTCTTCGGGAGCTTGGTCAGCCCCGCGTAGTCTTTCTTCTTCTTCAATTCCGCACGGAGCGCGGCGAATTTCTTCACCGTTTCCAGCTTGCGTTTATTACGTTCCAACCAGGCTTTCTTCGCCATAATAAATTCGTCTCGGTGCTAGCGGTTCTCGGCAAAAGGCATCCCGATGAACTTGAGCAGATCCTGCGCCTCGGCATTGGTCGGCGCGCTGGTCACAAAGGTGATGTCCATGCCCTGGGTCCGCTTGATCTTGTCCATCTCGATTTCGGGGAACACCGTCTGTTCGGCCAGTCCCATCGAGTAGTTGCCCCGTCCGTCAAAGGATCGGTTCGAGACTCCCCGGAAGTCGCGGATGCGCGGCAGGGTCGCGGCAATCAGGCGATCGAGAAACTCATACATCGCATCGCGGCGCAAGGTGACGCGGCAGCCGATCGGCAGACCCTCTCGCAGCTTGAAGTTCGCAATGCTCTTGCGCGACTTGCTGATCACGGGCTTGCGTCCGGTGATGAGAGCCAGATCCTTGGCGGCATCTTCCAGGGCGTTCTTTTCCAGCGAAGCGCTCACGCCCATGTTGACGACGATCTTTTCCAGCCGGGGGATCTGGTGGACGTTTTTATACTTCCACTTTTCCTTCAAGGCCGGAACGACCTCGTTGACGTATTTTTGGTAAAGTCTGGCTTTCATTTATCTCGGACACGGATTGTGCCGTGCCCCTTTGGGTCTGTTCAAATCACACGCGCTTCATGCCGTCGCCGGAGCAACTGCTCCCCGCCGGGCCCGGCGGGCGTCAAACTCGCCGGCCTTCATCACATTGGAAATGTGGATGGTGCCTTCGCGCTCAATGATCGCGCCCTGAGGCTGGTTCTGATTCTTCCGGGTGTGGCGCTTGATCATCTTGACGCCCTCGACAATGACGCGACCATCGCCGCGCAAGACCTCGATGATCTTGCCGCGCTTGCCCTTTTCGGTGCCCGTGATCACGACGACTTCGTCACCCTTTCTGACGTGAAACTTCTGCATGGCTTAAATCACCTCCGGCGCGAGTGAAATGATCTTCATGAATTTCTTTTCGCGCAATTCGCGGGCCACCGGTCCGAAGATGCGGGTGCCGCGCGGGTTTAATTCTTTGTCAATGATCACGATGGCGTTGTTGTCAAAGCGCAGATACGACCCGTCGTTGCGACGGATGGCCTGGCGCGTACGAACGACGACCGCGTCCACGACCTCGCCCTTTTTCACCGTTCCGTCCGGCGAGGCTTCCTTGATGTGGGCTTTGATGACATCGCCCACATGGGCATAGGTCTGGTTGCTGCCCAGAACGCCGATGGTCGCGGCCCGCTTGGCGCCGGTATTGTCGGCAACGTCGAGGATGGATCGAATCTGGAGCATAAATCAGTTAATCAGGCTTCCACTGGAGGAGAACCCGCAGCGCGATCCACGACCTCCACCAAGCGCCACCTCTTGGTGCGCGAAACCGGGCGAGTCTCCTCGATTCGCACCTGATCGCCGGGCTTGGCCTCGTTTTTTTCGTCGTGGGCGTAAAATTTGGAATAGGCGGTGACCACCTTGCGGTAAACCGGGTGCGCGAATCGACGCTGCACGCGCACCACGATGGTCTTGTTCATCTTGCTGGAAACAACTTCGCCCACGCGTTCTTTGCGATGTCCGCGGGCAACCGTGCTGGTCTGAGTCTCTTCTGCCATAGGAGATTACTTGGAGGCTGTCGTTTCCTGATTGCGCCGGGCGCTCGCCGCCGTTTCGATCCGCGCAATGTCGCGGCGGATGGTGCGAAGCCGGGCGGGGTTTTCGAGCTGGCTGCTGGCCTGCTGCAGGCGCAGGTTGAAAAGCTCCTGACGCAGGTCGCGGCTCTTGGCCACCAACTCCGTCAGTGTCATGTCTTTCAACGCTTTGATTTCCATTTTCTTCATGATGCCAATGCGTGGGCCTAGCCAATCTTGTGACGGGAAATGAATTTGGTGCGAATCGGCAGCTTGGTCGCCGCCAAGCGCAGGCACTCCCGCGCCAGAATCTCGGTCACGCCATCCATCTCAAACAAAATGTTACCGGGCCGGATGACCGCCACCCACGATTCGAGCGGCCCCTTGCCCTTGCCCATGCGCGTCTCGAGCGGCTTCTTGGTGAAGGACTTTTGCGGGAAGATGCGAATCCACATCTTGCCCCGGCGCTTCATGCAGCGATTGATCGCCACGCGGGCGGCCTCGATCTGCTTGGTGTCGAGCCAGCAGCGCTCCAAGGACTTCAACCCAAACTCGCCAAACGCCACCGTGGACCCTCGGTAAGCGAGGCCGGCGCGGTTGCCGCGGTGCATTTTGCGATACTTAACTCTTGCGGGCATCAATGCCATAGCTGGACCCTTAAATCTTCGTTTCTAGTCGCGTTGTCTTCAGGCCGGGTTCGACACCGGCGCCTCCATCGGGCGCGGACGTTCCCGTTCCTTTTCCTTGTCCTTCAAGTTGCTGTCCTCTTTGCAGATCCAGCACTTGATTCCGAGCTTGCCATACAAGGTGTTGGCCTCGGCAAAGCCATAATCAATATTGGCGCGCAAGGTGTGCAGCGGCACGCTGCCCTCGTGATAGGTCTCCACCCGGGAGATTTCAGCGCCACCCAGGCGGCCACCACAGCGAATCTTGATGCCTTTGGCCCCGTTATCCATGGCGATCTGAATCGCCTTCTTCATCGCGCGCCGGAACGACACGCGCCGTTCAAGCTGCAAGGCGACGTTCTCCGCCACCAACTGCGCTTCGATGTCGGCCTGCTTGATCTCGATGATATCGACGTAGATATCCTTGCCGGTCAGCTTGGCGAGATCCTCTTTCAGCTTGTCGATCTCAGCACCCTTGCGGCCAATGACCACGCCCGGCCGCGCCGTGAGAATGGTGATGCGGCAGCGGGTGGCGGCACGCTCAATCAGAATCCGGGGCACCGCCGCCGACTCCAGCTTCTTCTTGAGCATTCCGCGAATCTTGCGGTCCTCGGCCAGAAGGCGGCCAAAGTCTTTCTTGTTGGCGTACCACTTCGAGCGCCAGTCTTTGGTGACGCCGACACGCAGGCCAATTGGATTGGTTTTTTGACCCATAGGCTTATTCGTCCAAACCGTCCGTCAGGACAATCTTGATGTGGCAGCGCCGCTTGAGTATGGGACCGGCGGAGCCGCGCGCCTTCGGCTGGAATCGCTTGATCGTCGCGGCGGTGCCGGCGAGCGCTTCGAGCACGATGAGATTCTCCGCCTTGGCGTTGTTGTTGTTCTCCGCGTTGGCGATGGCCGATTTGAGGGTCTTGGCGACCACCCGGGCCGACTTGCGCGGCACGGCGGCCAGAACGGCCTGCGCCTGCAGCGCCGGGAGACCCTGGATCTGCCTGACCAACTCGCGCATTTTCTGCGCGGACATCGGGAAATTTTTGGTGACTGCCTGGACAACCATGCTACTTGGCCTCCGCCTTGGCGGTGTGAGCGCCGTGTTTCTTGAATGTGCGGGTGAGGGAAAACTCACCCAACTTGTGGCCCACCATGTTCTCCGTGACGAACACCGGGTTGAAAACCTTCCCGTTATGCACGTTGAACGTCAGGCCCACGAAATCCGGGGTGATCGTCGAGCGCCGCGACCAGGTTTTGATCGGCAGCTTCGATTTGGAGTCCTTCGCCTTGACGATCTTCTTGAGAAGATGGTCGTCGATGAACTCGCCTTTTTTAATGGAGCGTCCCATAGACTGTATTCGACTACTTCTGCTTCATTGGCCGGCCGTCACGGCGCACCACGATGAAGCGGCGTGACGGTTTCTTCTTGTGGCGGGTCCGGAGGCCCTTGGCGAGCAAACCCCACGGAGAGGTAAGCTGCTGCCAGCCGCCGCCCGACTTCGACTTGCCCTGGCCGCCACCGTTCGGATGGTCAACCGGGTTGCGCGCCACGCCGCGGCTCACCGGGCGGATGCCCAGCCAGCGCGAACGGCCCGCCTTGCCCAAAACAATGTTCTCGTGCTCCGAGTTGCTGACCGTTCCGATGGTCGCGTAACAAGTTTCATGCAGCCGGCGGATTTCACCCGAAGGCAGGCGAATCAGCGCGTAACTCTCGTCGCGCGACATCAGCGTCGCCGAACTGCCCGCGCTGCGCACCATCTGCGCGCCACGACCCGGGGAGAGTTCCAGGTTGTGAATCGGCAGGCCGACCGGAATCGACTTGAGGGGAAGGGCGTTGCCGACCTCCGCCGCCGCATTCGGACCGCTCACCACTTTGCTGCCGACCTTGAGACCGTCCGGAGCGATGATGTAGCGCTTTTCTCCGTCCGTGTATTCGAGCAGGGCGATGCGGGCGGAACGACCGGGATCGTATTCGATTCCGACCACGTTCGCTTCCATGCCGTGCTTGGAGCGCTTGAAATCAACCTGACGCAGCTTCTGCTTGTGCCCGCCGCCGATGCCGCGCGCCGTGACGCGTCCGTGGCAGTTGCGTCCGCCGGACTTTTTCCGGATCATCACCAAGCTCTTCTCGGGCCTGGACTTCGTGATCTCGGCAAAAGACGCTACCGTGACGTAGCGCTGCGAGGGCGTGAGCGGTCTAAATGTTTTGACTGGCATAGCGTTTCAATAAACGAGTCAAGCAGCTGGAGATGCTGGAACCATCAATCCTGCGCCTTGGAAGGCGACCAGTTATCGGCCCCGCAAAATAAGCTGTCCGAAACCCTGCCGGGTGACGGGAGCGCGGACTATAGCAACGGTCTCTTTCACTGCAACATGTTTTTTGAAAAAACTTCTTAAACCGCAAACCCGCGCCACCATTGGGCGCAATTGACCTGCGGGTAGGACGCGCCATTCCACCCTGCCACGTTTTTAAGTGGGCAAGAACCGTCGCATCCAACCGGCCGCTCGCCCGCCTTCAACTCTCCAATGACACCGCAGCGGCCCGGCCCGCGGGGATTTTTCCAAGGTGATAAATGAGGAAACCATGCAGGAATTGCCGGATTTCCGCCGCGCTCGCCGCGCTGGCCTGCAAGCCATCCAACTGACCCCAGTCTGACTGAGTCAAATCCCGGACGAGGCCCGCCGCATCCGGCGAGAGCCTGCCCGTGGTCAGATCGGGTTGCAGGCCCTGCTCGCGAAGCAGTTTTAATTCAAAGGCGAACACCGCCCGCGGCCGTGGCGCACGCGCCGCCAGGTGGAGCAGGAAATCGCCCAGCAGTGCGAACACTTCCGGCAGTGGCGTCTCCTTCTCGGTCGTTTGCTCGACGAGCGCCACGCAGTACGAGGCCTGTTGGAGCCGCCCCATATCTTTGCGCAAGGCCGGATGCGTTTCGCGCAGTGTCACCTCGATCAAGGTGTGCAGTTCCGAGCGACGGCTCCGCGCAAAACTGAAATCCGCCTCGTAGAACAAATCCAGCTTGCCGCGGAACGGCGATTTCGGCCGGCGCGCCCCCTTGGCGGCGGTGTCGATGCGCCCGAAGTCGGGCGTCAACCACCGCACGATCAGGCTGGTTTCCGAGAGCGGATACGTGCGCAAAACAATCCCGGTGCTGCGTTCGGCGGAACTCATGCCTTCTGCAATTGAGCGAGGGTGAATTCCCGCCCCGCCCGCCGCAGCAGCCGGCTTTCCTCGCGTTTCATGACGCGCCGGGCCGCCGGTTCCTGATCATCCAAGCCCCGCAGGTGCAGCAGGCCGTGAATCACGTAGCGCGCCAGCTCCTCCTGCCACGTCGTGCGAAATTCGCGCGCCTGCTTCACCGCATCGTCGAGGCAGATGAACAACTCCCCCGCCAGCCGTCCGGTAGCGCCCTCGCTTTGGTCAAAGGTGATGATGTCCGTCGAACCTTCGTGCTGAAGAAACTCCCAGTTCAACCGCGCCATCTCGCGTGCCGCGACCAGGTGGACGCACACCTCGAAATCCGTCGCGCCAAATTCCGCACGCAGCAGATGAAGCGTGATCTGCCGCAGCAACCGCGTGTTTACGGGGCGCACCCGCTGGCGGTTCCGCAGGACGAGCGTGCCGCTCATCTGTTGAGGTTCCGATGCTCCTCGTAGGCGGCGATGATCTTCTGCACCAGCGGATGCCGCACCACGTCGCGCTTGCTGAATTCCACGATGGCGATGCCGTCGATGTTGCGCAGCGCATGCCGCGCCTCGACCAGGCCGGAGTGTTTGTTCGACGGCAGATCGATCTGGGTGATGTCGCCCGTGATGACCGCCTTCGAGCTGTAGCCGAGGCGCGTGAGAAACATGAACATCTGCTCCGCGGTCGAGTTCTGCGCCTCGTCCAGGATGATGAACGCGTTGTTCAACGTCCGCCCGCGCATGTAGGCCAGCGGCGCGATCTCGATGATGCCGCGCTCCGACAGCTTTTGAATCTCCTCCGCCGGCAGCATGTCGTGCAGCGCGTCCTGCAACGGCCGGAGATACGGCGCGATCTTCTCAAACAGATCGCCCGGCAGAAAACCCAGCGCCTCGCCCGCCTCGACCGCCGGCCGCGTCAGGATGATGCGGGAAACCTTTTCGTCCTTCAGCGCCGACACCGCCATGGCCATCGCCAGATAGGTCTTGCCCGTGCCCGCCGGACCGATGCCGAAGGTGATGTCGTGGCCGCGGATGGCCTGCACGTATTTCTTCTGCCCGGTTGTCTTGGGCGCGACATGGGCCTTGCGCGGCGACACGGTGATGCGCTCGGCGTGGAGGTCCTTGAGCGCCTCGACGCCCTCATTCTTCACGATGTCGAGCGCTTTGATGAACTCGCGGCTGCGCAGCGCGCCGCCCGCCTTGGTGGTGGATTCAAGGGTCAGGAAGAACTGCCGGGCGCGCTCGATGTTCTCCTCCGGGCCATCGAGCTTGATCCAACCCTCGCGCGAGGTGGCTTTCACGCCGAGCAACTCCTCCAGCGTCTTCAGATTCTGCGCGTCGTGGGCGAAGAGTTGTTGCGCAAAACGCGCGTTGTCAAAATGGAGGGTTTCGGAGGCCATGATTTCAGGGAGATGATCGTAATCGCGGACTACGGCAACGCGCAAAGCCGCCCACCGGAGCAATGCCCGACCGCCAGACTCGTAACGGCGTCCCGGCAGAGCGCCGCAAACGCGACGGTTGAGAAAAATGCGGCGGTCTGCCGACACGCCGCTGTTAGTCGTTGTGCAAGTTCATGCACGACCATCGCTAAACCGAGAGGTGGGGCGCGCCTGTCCCAGCGCGCCGTTTGTTGGCTATCCGAAGTTGCGGCGCGCTGAGACAGACGCGCCCCACCCGCGAATCCTTTCGCAACGATTGAAACGCCGGGGGACATGGTCTCAACAGGTGTTTGGGGCATCATCGCAGTTCCCCCTGCTCCGCCAGCGCCACCCGCAGTTTGGCCGCCAGTTCCGCCAGCGCCTGCGGCAGCACCCGCGTGCTCGCCAGCACCGGCATGAAATTCGTGTCACCGGTCCAGCGCGGCACGATGTGAACGTGCAGATGCTCGACGATGCCCGCGCCGGCGCACTGGCCGAGATTGAGCCCCACGTTGAAGCCGTCGGGGCGCATGGTCTTCTTGAGCGCCGCCACGCACCGCTGCGTGAGCTTCATCAGATCGGTGAGTTCATCCGCGGTCAACTCGCCCAGCTCCGCCGCCTGCTTGTAGGGCACGACCATCAAGTGCCCGCCGTTGTAGGGATACAGATTCAGCAGCGCGTAGCAGGACCGTTCGCGCGCGATGACGTGATGCGCGAGATCATCGCTTGACTGCGCGATCTGGGTGAACAGCGACACATCCGACTTCGGCGGCTTCGGTGCCAGGATGTATTCGATGCGCCACGGGGCGTGGAGGCTTTCCATGCCGGGAAGGGTGCGAGCGGGCGCGGCAAAAGTCAAAACTTCCGGCGGCCCCGCGGGCGGCGTTGGCGAAAACGTTAGGCCGCCCGGAACGTGATTGTCTTCCCGTCTCTGCGCCGCATACTGGCCGCACGTTGCCACCGCACATGAACACCATCCATTTTGCCATCATCGGCTGCGGCGGGATCGCGCTGCAAAACCATCTTCCCGGCATCGCCCTGTGCCCCGGCGCCAGGCTCGTCGCGCTGTGCGATTCCGACCCGGCCACGCTCGAACGCGCCCGCCAGCAGACCGGCGTGAGCGTCACCTCCACCCGCTACGAAGACATCGTCCGCCGCGACGACGTCGATGCGGTCATCATCGCCACACCGAACTTCACCCATGCGCCCATCGCGCTGGCGGCCTTTGCCGCGGGCAAACACGTGCTCTGCGAGAAGCCCGTCGCCATGAACCACGCCGAGGCGCGACAGATGCTGCGTGCCGCCGAGGCGGCGGGCGTGCGTCACCTGACGGCGTTCACCTACCGTTTTGTTCCGGCGATGCGTTATCTGGCGCATCTCGTTGGGAAGGGTTATCTCGGCCAGCCGTATCATTTCCGTTCGTGCCGCCTCCAGGACTGGGCCGACCGGCCGCTGGGCTGGCGCCAGGTGAAGAAACTCGCCGGCACCGGCGAACTCGGCGACATGCTCTCGCATCGCATCGACTTCGCGCACCTGGTGGTCGGTCCGATGGCGCGCCTGGTGGCCAACACCAAAACCATCCTCGACACCCGCCAAGGCGCGCCGAGCGATCTCGACGACTGGGTGGCCATCCTCGCGGAATTTGCCAGCGGCGCGACGGGCGTGCTCGAGAGCAGCAAACTCGCCACCGGCCGCGGCGAAAGCTGGCGCAGCCAGGACTATTGCGAGATCAACGGCAGTGAAGGCTCGATGGTGTTCTTCACCAGCAAATGGAACGAACTGCAAATCGGGCGGCGTGGCGGCAGCGCGCTGGAGATCATCCCGGTGCCGCGCGAATTCTGGGCCTGGCCGGGCTCGCCGCGCGATCCGCAGCAGGGCGATCCGCTGGTGACCTTCCGCTACGATCAGATCTGGGAATTCGTGGACGCCATCCGCAGCCAGCGGCCCTGCACGCCCTCGCTGCTGGACGGCGCGCGTGTGCAGGCGGTGATGGATGCCGCCGTGCAATCCGCCGCGGAAAAGCGCTGGGTCGAGCTGCCGGCGGAGGCGTGAGCGCGCTGGCTATCAGGCATCCGCCGCGATGCTGGACGAGGTGGCGTAAGCCTCCGGCATGCAGGCGTCACACCAAGCTTCCCAGCTTGGTGTTTCCTCGGCGCCCTCCGCCAATCCGGAGGATTGGCGGGACCGTCGCAAGCTTGAAACCGAACTCCGAAGTCGGGGAGCACACCCGCCCTCGGCTGTGGCTGGACGCGCCGCGCGGCCAGCACGCTGCGCCTCCCGCTGTTCCGGGGCGTCCTGAGCCATTGCACGCGCACCGGGTTTTCCGCGAGGGCGCGGAAAACTGCACCCGGGGCGGGTGCGCTCCCCAGCCAACTTCGGAGTTCGGAGTTCGGGTTGAAAGCTTGCGCCACGGGTGCGGATTTCTTCGGCTAGAACTCCCTGACCAATTCCGGAAAGCGGCACTGCTCGCACACGGCGTTGGACCTCTCACAAAAATCGCGCACGATTTGCATCAAGCCCTGCTGACCCGCCGCGCTGCGCAGGGCCGCCGGTCGCGCGCCACCGAGCAGACGCTGGCGCGCCAGTTTGAGCACCACGTTGTCCTCCGCCGCCGGCCACGCGAGGAAACGCCGCTCCATCTCGCGCTGCAACGGCCCGTTGCGACCCTCGCCGGCGCGCACCCAAAGCCACGGGAGAATCACATTCACCGCCAGATCCGTCGCGCGCGTCACACCCAGGAGCGGCTGCGGCTTCGCCATTGGAGCGCCGCGCAGATTCCAGTGGCGCGTCCAGAACGCGTCGTCCGCGCCGGCCTGCAAAACTTCGAGCAGCGAATCGGCGAGCCGCGCGTCCGCCACCGTGGCAAGACACCACCGCTCCAGCTTCGCCGGAAGATCACCAGCGGCGAGCCAGTGGGCGGCGAGCGCCAGACGGCGATGGGGATGATTGCCCGGGCGGATGCCGGCGAAGCACCACAGCGCGCGCGGCAGGGCCAGCTCGCTGAAGCTTTCGCGCTCGCGCCACCACCCATCCCACAACTGGCGCAAGTATTGATCCGTGCCCGCCTGCGCGCCGGTGAGTTGCGCGGGCAGCAAGCCGCCCACTCCCAGCAGTCGTGCCAGCAGAGTGAGCGCATCCGGTGATTCGCCCGCGGGATGCAGCGCGGGACGAAGTTCGCCCAGCAACTGCATTGCCCAGACGTTCCTTTTGTAGCCGAGCGCCCGGAAGAGTCCCTCCCACAACGCCTGCTCCCAGCCCGCCTGCCGCGCGCGGGCCGCCAGCCACGCAGCCTTGCTTTGCAGGCGCACCAGCGCCGCCTGGCGCAGCAATTCATCGAGCTTGTCGGACGCCAGCGAGCGCAGCGGCGCAACGCATTGACCGGCGAGCGCGGGCGGAAATCCCGACGATTCCTCGCCGCCGAGCCAGAGCATCAGATCGTCGATCGGCGCGTCGAGGCGTCCGCACAACGGGAGCGTCGGCAGATCGGTGGGCGTCTCCGTCTGCCAGACGACGTGGAGCAGGACGTTTTGATAATTCGGATTGCCCGCGTGTTTGTGCGCGCGCCAGCCGGATGAATGCAGATCCACCTCGACGTCGCCCGACTGCGGTGCCTCGCTGCCGAGGCGCACCATCGCGCCGCGGAAATCGGGGCCGGCCTCGCGATTCCAGAATCCAGGATGCAACACGCGCACGGCGCGGCCGTCGAGCGTGGTAAGCTGGTCGCGCTGGAGACGCTGATGAAACCACACCAGTTGAAGGAGCTTCTCGGGCGGCGGCTCGGCGCCCTCGCGCAAAAGCCACTGGCGCAAATGCTGCGCACGCCAGTCGGCATAGAAATTATTGGTGAGCGGGGACAACGTGCGTTTTCTCGGCTGCTCAGGCGGGCAAGTCAAGTGCGGGAACCAGTCGTCTCGTGCTGGACAAGTTGCAGGAGTTATTTTTAGACATGCGCTTCAAAATTCGAGGAACTCTGTGGCCTCTGCAAATATCCAAACGGATTTGATCACGAATTACTTACTTCGAATACGACTTCAGGCGTTTTCTGCTCCTCTTGAAGTGTTCGCAACCACGTCCTTAATCGAGTTGCGTGGTCAGGCGTCAACTCGTCAAAACTGTTGACGTGAATATGGATCATCAACGACAAACCGCGTTCAGGCGGGAGCGCAGCGTTGTCCGATGATGGAGGTTGCACACTTCCGACGGGCGGCTGAATGGCATTGTCTTTACCAGAAAATGCCTCCAGAGATTTTGTCATTTCGTCAAAATTTCCCCTCACGAGAGTTCCGTTCTCGTTTTCAACGACAAGTCCGGTGTAGATGATGAAGTCGATAAGGAACTCCAAGGAACTCGAATCGCCTTCTGCCGCGCCACACTTAATTGCTAATCCGCGCTTCAAATCCTCCCTCGCGAGGTTCGAACGCAATGTGAAATTTTGAATCACTACCTGCCCAAACCAGCACCCCATGACGATTTTGCGGAGATGCGCTTTGGCACCCGCCTCGTCCCAAGCCGCCTCACGAGCAAACCGAACGGCACTTTCACTCGGGACGTAAAAGCCATACTTGGGGGAGGCAAGAATCTGTGATTCCAGCAAGAATGAATTATTGCTGCTAACCACAGTTGGAGCCACGTCCGTCGCACTCGCGACATCCTTGTAGTTGACTTGTGTTTCGCCCCCATTTGAAGCGACAGCATAGCCTTTTATGATTTTGACCAGGGTCTCCGCTCCTGATTTCGGCAATGCCATTTCAGCCGAAAGCTTCGGTGCACGCTGCTTAGCAGGCTCCTCCTTCAAGTATGGCTCAAATTCGTTCATCGAGATCTCCTATGTTGAGAGCGAGTGCATAGAGAAAGGGAATTTCAAAACTGTCAGCTTGATTCACCGACCTCCTGTCCATAATCGCAAGGGCGCCCACGCGCACGAGGTCAGCAATCACTAAGTTGGCATCAAGTGGATCTCTCTTCCCCAGCGCTGCGCCTAAATCGGCCCGATTAAAAACTGCTGTCGGGCTTCCTTTCAGTTGGTCGTAGGTTTCACTAAAGTTCCGAAACACTTGCAGAAAGTCATTCAATTTGAATGCGGCGGTCTCAACGAATGCTGCGCGAATGGCCGGCCCCGAGATCAGCCTCCCATTTGCGGGTTGGTTTATGCCTTGAACATCAAAGTTCATTTGCGACTTTTGTGCAGTGATGCAGAAGTTGATCAGATCGCGTGGGAGAACGTCACGGTTTCCATCTTGCATCAAGTCATAAAAGGCATCGAACCCATTGAGTGCTTTGTGGGTGGGCCAATCAAAAAGTTGATTGATCCACTTCAAGCTCGTTGGAAATACCAAAGCATTGCTGTGATCGGGATGAAGGTTTTGCAGGCGATGCGCTAGGAGAATTGCCAAATCCTCTTTCGACCACCGCAACTCAAGTTTTACAGCGCTGAAATGATCTTTGTTTACGTAGGTCAATGCGTGGTAAATATCGGTTCGGAAAAAGAGTTTGAAGCGGATTCTTCGCAGCCTAATGAGTTCCCCAACAGCGCGCATCATGTTGCTCAACAGATCCTCAGTCTCGCCGTGAGATTGGCCATTGAGTGAAACTTCGTCCAAGCTGTCTAAACAAATCCAGAGATCAGAACCTTCACCGTCGAGCCAGTTGTTCGCAGAAAAAATCACGTAGTCAATTTCAGTAACGGCTAACGGTGTCTTGGGTGGAATTTCTGTCTTAAGGAAGTCGCCGAAACCAACCGAAAACGTCAGCAATCGAACGGCCTGCCAAGCTGTGGGAATTTCGCGCACCAATCCCCATCTTACCAAAAACCGTTTGTAATCCTCCTGAAGCTTTTCGGGGAGACCATGATGTTCCAAGCAGGCCTTCGCAATGAGACTCGCCACGTAGAAGCGCCAAAGCGTGACTTGGGACGCAACATCGTTCTTCCGAAGCGTGGCCCAGTGATCGCGCAGTTGAGGCTCGTCCGTGATCCAAAGATTTGGAGAGCGAAGAATCGGTATCTCTGTTCGCAGTTCCTGGAGCATCCGGAATATCGCGCTCTTGCCCGCACCTTTCGCACCTAGAACGAGGTAGGTCTTGTCGGAACAGGCGAGCTTGAAGGAACCTGACCGATAAAAATAGCTCCGCAACTGCTGCTCTTGTTGCGCAGCCCCCAAACCAAAATCGACTGCTTCGAGGATGCTCATTGGCGATAAACTACACGCCTGAATTCGCAGAAACAATTAGGATGTTTGGTCTCTTTATTCGCGAGGTCAGCGCAAAGCAACGGTCAAAAGCGAAATACGATCTGCGGCTAGAGGGATCCTGCGCTATTTCGACGGCAACGCGTGTCGCGCAGCCCCGTAGGCTCCCGCGAATTCCCCCAGCTTCGCCGCGAGCAGCTTGACCTTTGCGCCGCCGGGACGCCATTCCACTTCATCAAGCACTCGCTGCAACGGTCCAAAGAGTGACCGGCCAGAGCGCGCGATGCCGCCGCCGATGACCACCGCCTCGGGGTCGAGAATGTTGACAAATGATCCGATGGCGCAGCCCAACGCGCGAATCGAGCGCAGCCAGACTTCCGTTGCGAGCGCATCACCAGCTTCATACGCGGCGACCAGTTCATGCGTCGTCGCGAACCGGCCGCGCGACCGCTGTTGCACCGTCCAGTTGCCAATCAAATCCTCCAGGCTTCCCGGGACATTCGTGATGTCATGCGCGCCGTCGAGATCGAGGCAGATGTGGCCGAGATGCCCAGCCCGACCGATGTGACCGCGCAACAGATGGCCATCCACCATCGCCGCGCCGCCGACGCCGGTGCCGAGCGTGAGCAGGATGACGTTGTCGAGTCCGCGCGCGGCGCCCAGCCACACTTCGCCGAGCAGAGCGGCCTGCGCATCGTTCAAGACCGGCACTGGATGCTCGGTGCCGAGGTAATCGCTCCAGGCCAATCCTTCGAGTCCTGCTAGCCGCCCGGGCATGAACGCGACCGAACGGCCGTCCTTCGCCGCGAGACCTGGGGCGGAGACCCCGATGGCCCGAGGCGCGCCACCGTGTTCAGCGGCGACCCGCGTTACGAGTGTTCGAATGGTTTCCGCGAAATGAAGGCGCCGTTCGGGATCGAACGACTCATTGAACTGCGCCAGGCGTTTCCCCTCGGGCGTGACCACCACCGCCTTCACGCTCGTGCCGCCGAGGTCGATACCGAGGACCACCGGAGACGAAGCACGTTGCTTCCGCGACCTCGCACTGCCTCGTCGTTTCGAACTTTGAGCCTTTGATCCGAACTCTGAAATAGAAGTGGGGAGCGCACGCGGCGCGCGTGCCGGCTTGGGCGGCTCGCCCAAACCTTCGTCAACCATCGCTTGTCCGGTTCCCGGCGTAAGAATGTTTGCGGGTCGAGGTTTTCGGCGGGCCGCCGAAAACTGCACGCCAGCGGCGTGCGCTCCCCGGGCAGCCACTCCGCGCACAACCTCGACTTTGGAGTTTGGCTTTGAGCTTTTGCCTTTAGCCATATTGTCCCTCGCTCACTTCCCAGCCGCCGTCCACGGCGAGCACCTGTCCGGTGGCGAACTTCGATTCATCCGACATGAACCACACCGCGGCGGAATCGAGATCCTCGGGCTTGCCGATGCGCCCGCCGTCGAGCGGTTGCTTGGTTTTGATGAACGCAAGGATTGCCTCGTCGCTCTGCGCCCGCTGCGTCATCGGCGTGGCCACCAGCGCGGGCACCAGCATGTTGCAGCGGATGTTGTCCGATGCGTAGCGTGCCGCCGCGGATTTGGTCAGGCCGATAATGGCCGCCTTGGCCGCGGCGTAGGCGTGGGTGGAGAAGAATTTGGGAGATGGCGACCAGCCGAGCACGGAGCCGCAATTGAGCAGCGAACCGCCTCCGCCCTGCTTGAGAAACTGACGCACCGCGGCGCGATTCGAGTAGAAGGCCGAGGTGAGATTGAGTTGCAGCGTGAAGTGCCAGCCTTCGTCGGAGATCTCGTGCAACGGGCCGTCGCCCTGGCGGCGTCCGCTGCCGCCCGCGACATGATAGAGTCCGTGAAAGGCGCCGAACTCGCGCAGGGCGAGTTCAATCGCTGCCGGCGCGGTGGCGGGCTCGGAGGCATCGCCGGCCATGGCCCGCGCATTGGCACCCAACTGGCCGGGGACGGCTTCCACCTTCTCCGCGTCCCGCCCCACGCAGACCACGCGCGCACCTTCGCGCACGAAGGCCCGCGCCGCGGACAGGCCGAGGCCGCTGGTGCCGCCGATGATGACACAAACTTTGTTCTGGAGTCGGGCGCTCATGGATTGTTGTCAGGTTGACGGTGATTCGGAGACCGGCGGCGTGTTGTGCGCTGGAGCGGTTGGGAGATTCGCGGCACGGCGCAGCGTTGAGGCAATCCAGCGAAGCTCGGCTTCGTCACGCCCGGCGAGGACGCCGACTTTCTTTGCCCCGCGCGGGTGGATCTGCAATTCGATGACCGGCTGGTTGTTGACCTTCATGCTGCTGGCGCCGGCGCGAATAGACACGATATCTTCGCGGCGCCACACCCACGACTTCGTGCCGAACAGCCCGGCCTGCGCGAGGCGAAGGCAGTTGCGATCCACAATGAAGAGCGCGCGTCGCCGGGCCATGTTGAGCGCGCCGGCCATCAGGCCAAAGCCGACCAGCCAGAACAGGAGCAGGAAGGGGGCGGCCTCCCATGGCGGCGCGTTTCGGCCCTTGGTCGCAGTCGCGAAGAACATCAGACCGGTGAAAACGGCCATGAACGCACACCAGATTACAGCGAAAGAAAAAAGGCCGCGCGTTCCCCGGCGGAGCCCGGCTTGCGCCACTGCGAGGCTCAGGCCATCGGCGCGTTCGTCGAGTTTTGCCTTGCTGCCGGCGGGTTGCTGGACGATTTCCTCCGCTGTCACGTCAGCGACCGGATCGAAGAGCGATTTGCCGGTCGCCGCGGTCTCGACAACTTCCACCGCCGGCACGCCGCGGATGCCGACGAGTGGGTTCACCTGGGGAGAGAGGTCGTGCGCCACCGCCGTCAGCCAGGCTCGCGGGTAGCCGAGAACCAGCAGGCGCGGTTTGCCCGTGTCGAACTTCGCGACGAGCGCGGCGATATCCGCCAGCGGCCCGGCAGTCACCGGCCTGCCATTGGTGGCGGCGCCAAAAGTGACCTCCAGGCTGCGCACCGGTTGTTTCGGGAGGCGACGCGTCCAGCGGAAAGGCCCGGCGAGTTCCACCGCCTTGAGCTGGCGATCGCGCCACACCAGCCGGCACCGGCCGACCGTGATGAAAAGCCCGATGCCCATCGGAACCAGCCCGCCGATGAGGAACGGGATCATGAACAGCACTGTGAAAAGATCCGCGGGGTGACCTGCTCCATTGAGAGCGCGGAGGATTTGCGACGCCATCTGGCGCACCGGAAAGCCAAGAAAGAGCAGTCCGAATCCGACGAAGAACAATCCCACCCAGCGGAGTCCACCCAGCCGCCGGCGCGGGAAGTCGTAGGTGACGCCGGCGCCGTCCGCGTGCCGGACGATCTCGCGAGGGAACTCAGGGCTCATGGCGGGATTTGACGGCGAAGCCGCGGGCTTGTCAAAGGTGCGTTCACGTGGCGCGGGCCCGCGGGGGCATGACGCACTGCGCCCGCCAGCAGTTCCCTCCCCCCGCGAGGAACGAGTGGGGAGAGATGACATGAGTTGTTGGCGGGCGAGCAGGGCAAGGGAGTGGCAATTGTTCCTTGGTATCACGCGCCCTCCCTCCCGCACGGCGCGAGGGAAGGGTGTCGCGGGCTAGAAAACGCAGTTCAACCCCGGATGGACACTGATGGACCTGGCGCGGTTGACGCCGCCACCACACGCTTTGGAGTGCGGCGAGTTCTCGCCGCTTTCGCGCAGGCGACTAGTCGCCGTTGCACGCACGAGGGCGTCCGGTGCTTGTCCCGGGCCGCTGAGCGCGACCCTGCTTTGGTGACAAGCCACCGCACTCCAAATCCTTGTCGTCCGTGCGCCAACTTTCATCATTGTGGTACGAATGCCAGGCACTTGGGGTGAACGAGGGGATCACCGGGAGGGTGAGGAAATTGGCTGGGTGAAAATCCGTGTGTTTCGTGTTCATCCGTGGCTGATGATTTTTCCTTTAATTCCAACTGCGAAATTCAGGCGAAGAACGCGACGGTCTGCCGACGCGCCGCCCCGCCGCGGTTCGCCGTCTCAGGTGCGAATTCGCTTCGCGGCGGATCTTCTTCGCGCGTCAGACTTCCCAGCCTGTGCGGTAGGTTCGTTTCAGCAAATTCGCCGCCTCCGCCGAATTGGGAATCTTCATCCCGGGCGCGTCCCAGGCGAGTTTCACCCCCGGCATGCGCACGGCAATGGTGCCGAGCAGAATCGCCTCGGTCATCGGTCCGCTCTGCCCGAAGTGCGACTCGGTCTTGGGTCCGCCAAGGCAGGCCTCGATGAAGTGGTGGTAGTGATTGCGCGCTTTCACCACCGGACGCGGGGTGTCTTTGAACTTCTCCTCCGGCAACAGCACCGGCGAGCGGCCCAGCGTGTTCAACAGCGCTCCTTCGGTGCCCACGACCAGCGCCGACTCCGCCGGGTAGTCTGCGAGATTGTCCGAGAACAGGCGCCGGATGTCGTCGGGCGGATAGAATTCTCCATCGAACCACTCGATCGTCAGTTCGTTGCCGGCGGTGCGATGACTGCCCGGAAAAGTCCAGGTGATGTGGTTGGCCTGCGGCCAGGTGTCGGCGCGACGCGCGGGCGATTTCTGCCACGAGTCCTGCACACGCGCCACGACCTCACGCGGCGGCTGGAGTTCGAGGCCTTTCCAGACGGCGTCGAAGATGTGGCAGCCGATGTCGCCGGACCAGCCGGTGCCGAAGTCGAGCCACGCGCGCCATTTCGTGGGATGATAAATGCCCGGGCTAAAAGGCCGCTCCGGCGCGGTGCCCAGCCAGAGATCCCAATTCAAATTGGCCGGCGGTGTCTCGCCTTTGGCCGGCCGCGGTCCCAGGAGGCGATAGTTCTCCACGGCGCCCGGCCGGTTGGCAGTGAGATAAACGTGCTTCGCCTTGCCGATGACGCCGGCGCGCAGCCATTGGACCGTGGCGAGATCGCCCGCGCCCGAGGCGAGTTGCGTGCCGAGCTGCGTGATGACGCCCTTGCGCGCGGCGGCTTCCGTGAGCGCGCGCACCTCGGCGACGTCATGGCACATCGGCTTCTGGCAATAGACGTGTTTGCCGCGCTGAATGGCCGACCAGGCAATCGGAAAATGAGTGTGGTCGGGCACGGTGGCGTTGACCGAATCAATCTTGTCGCCCTCCTGCGCGAGGAGTTCGCGCCAGTCCGCATAAATGCGCGCACCTGGGACGCGCCCCGCGGCCGCTTTCAACGAGTTCGCATCAACGTCGCACAGCGCGACGACCTGGCACTTTGGGTGGTCGAGGTAATTTTGGAGATCGCCCGCGCCCATGCCGCCCACGCCGATGCAGGCGTGATTGAGCCGGCTGTTCGGCGCGGCGGAGAGCAAGCCGGCGCGCAACACCAGCGGCGCGCCAGCACCGGACAGGCCGGCGATGCGCAGGAAGCGGCGGCGCGATTGAACAGGGACGGAGAGGAGATTGCGGGAAATCGTGGTCATGGCCAGAGCTTGACCGGAGCGGGAAATTTTTCAAGGTGAATGCCGGGAACTTTGGACTCGCCGGCGCGGTGGCTCAGGTCAGTGGCGCAAGCCTCCGGCTGGTGATCGTCCCGCCGACCCTCCGGGTTGGCGGTGTTGCCATACCCCCTTCTTCCTCCTTGCCGCGTCTTCCCGCGGCACCGAATGCTGGCCGACAAGGCGCAGAAGCACAGAATGCTTGGACCGACCTGTTTCAAAAAGGCATGAAACTATTGTCCCCTTTTCCTTTTCTGACGCTTTCCGGCAATTGCGAAGCCTGCAAACCGGGCCGCCAGAGGAGCCATCGCAAGATTGACCGGCGAAGGATGCCCTTTGCGAAAACAGGGTGAAGTGGAGCACGACGCTTGGTTCCTTCCTGAAGCGGGTGCCGGAACTGGTCAGCCCGAAAACCGGGATTGGCCGCAAAGTACACCAAGAACACAAAACGGGAGAAGACTTGGTGAGAATCTCCGGTGGAAGATTCGTCGCGCTGCCGGTTTCGCCTCCGTTTCTTCTTCTGGTGCTCTTGGCGTTCTTTGTGGCAATTCCGTTTCGGAGTTCGGATTCAGTTTGGTGGCCAGAGCGGCGAGGAGAACGGGAAAACCGATGGTGCTTTTCATGGTGTGCAGAACTGGTTGCGGCGGAATTTACGGAGAGCCGCGCCGCTTGGCGATGGGCAGGATTGTTGACGGAAAAATCGCCGCGCCAAACGTCGATCATTGCCTCCCTTGCTCCCCTCATCTTCGCGATTGAAGTGAAGACCCCCAGTGATTCGCGTTCCGCCATCGCTCGATAGAAAACGCCCCGCGCGCGCGGCCGAGCTGGCCTTCGAGGTGTGTGTGACCAGCCACGACTTCGACCGCTCCAAGCTCCGCGCCTACGCCAGCGCCAGTGTGAAGGAATGCTGGCTCATCCTTGAGCCAGTGAAGAAGATTGAGGTCCACCAACTACCCGGCAGGAGGGATCAGCCAATATCAAGACCCGTTTCCGGCCCCTCAAACCTCCGCCACCCTTCGTGAATACGGCTTGAACGAATTCTCGCATTAAAAATCTCGTGTTGCACCCGTGTTGGGCCAACGATACGCTCCTTTCGTCTTAACCCCGTGTTTCAATGAGAACGACCTTTCTCCTCCTCGCCGTGTTGCCGGCTTTTGCCACCTTTGCCGCTCCGCTGTCCTTCGCTCCGCCGGGTTCCCTCGACAGCACCTTCAATCCGGGAGCAGGAGCCGGCAACACGATTTTGTGCATGGCTCTCCAAACGGACGGCAAGATTATCGTGGGAGGGGCATTCACGTCGTTCGATGGCAGCCCATGCACTCACCTCGCGCGCCTCACTACGGATGGACGTGTGGACGATGCCTTCGAACCAGTCCGGCCGGACGATGACGTTCAGGCCCTCTCTCTCGATGGCGATGGCAGAATTCTCATCGCCGGAAAGTTTGCGTCTGTCAATGGCCTGGCCCTGAACCATATCGCCCGGCTTAGAACAGATGGAAGTGTGGACAACAGCTTCAGTCCCGGCTCAGGGCCAAACAGTCCTTGGATAAACTCAGTGATCGCACAGCAGGACGGAAAGATCCTGGTCGGAGGCGCATTTACCAGCTTCAACGGCACGAATCGCAGCTGCGTCGCGAGGCTCAACTCCAATGGCTCCGTAGATCCGACATTCGATCCAAGCACAAATGTTTACGGTTACGTTTTTGCATTGGGAGTCCAGAGCAGCGCCAAGGTGGTTTTAGGCCTTTGGTTTCACTACACAACAGGCGCCCCTGCAAGCAATCACCTTGCGCGCCTAGATCCTCCTGGGACTGTGGACACTGCTTTCGATCCGGAAGTGGCAGGCGACTGGAGCTATCCCCAGAATCCCATAGTTCGATCCATAGCCATTCTGCCCGACGACAAAATCGTCATCGGTGGTCGATTCACTAGTGTAAAGGGCTACGCTCGACAAGGAGTCGCGCGGCTGAATGCGGACGGCAGCGTGGACACGACATTCCACCCAGGTCTGGGCGCGAACGGGGAGGTGTATGCAGTGGCAGCCCAAGCTGATGGTAAGGTGCTTCTTGCCGGTGACTTCACCAGCATCGACGGTGCACCGCGCAACCGGATCGCCCGCCTTGAAGCGGACGGAGGACTGGACACTGGATTCAATCCGGGTACAGCCGCAAACAGCATCGTTTCTTCCGTAGCGGTTCAGCCTGATGGCAAAACGCTCATTGGCGGTTACTTTACGGGCGTCAACGGCACCAACATCAACCGAATCGCCCGCTTGAATGGCGACATCACCCTGCCGGCCGATACGAGTCTCTTGGGGCTGCGAATGTATCCCGGTCTGACCGTATTCGGCACGGTCAGCAACACCTACCGTATCGAGTATGCGGCCGATCTGAACACGCCTCGCCTTTGGACTCCCCTCACGAATCTGGTTTTGCCCACGAGTCCCTACCTTTTCATCGACACCGAAAGGCCCGGTCCACCGGCACGATTCTATCGGGCCATCAGCTTGCCATGATTTTGAAAGGGGGAACCACGAGGGCGAGCGTCCACACACGCGCGCGGAACAGACCAGTCCCGATAAACGAAAATCGAATCACCCGCGCCCTCGAACCCGCCCTCGTCCCCAGGCCCATCCCAACGCCGCGAGACGAATGAGATCGTGAGCAAGACCCGCCAACCCTGCACGGGAACCAGCCCCTTCACGCAGGCGGACTGGAATTTCGACCATGTTCCCGAGGACGAGTTGTTCTGTTGCTGCTGGTGGGAATACGCTCGTGAATCCGCCCGCATTCGCGCCGCCTACGACCCGGACGATCAGAACTTCTTTCCCGACCCAAAGCGGTGCGAGATCGTGTCTCCGTCAGGGCAACGCCTGCCGACCGGCACCGCCTTCAACACCGCCAGAGCCGGATTCATCAGCCAGCTTCGGGAGTATGCGCTGCCGGTGTTTTTCGTCTGCAATCAGGCTCGACGGATTGGGTTGCTTCAGCCGCTGAACCACCCGTGGGCCTCACTGCCCGACTCGGTGCGGCGCGGCGCAATGGGGGAAATGACACCGTACCTTGCTGAACAGCCTGTGTTGACTTTCCTGCCCTTCAACCGGTGTTCGGACTTGCGTGACCTCGGCCTCGCCGAGGCCGCATACCGTTGCGCGGAGTTTGACGCGGAACTCGGCGTGGAACGGCTTCGGGTCGAAATTGACTGGGCGGGCTTCACGGACCCACAAATCGTTCAGGCTTTCAAAAGTTGGGTCGCCGAGAACCGGCCTCCGGGAGTTGGAACCTCCGGTAAACGGGGCACCCGGAAAGGAAAAGGATTCCGGGACTACCTGGCCTGGCTGGGTATGTTGAGGCTGATGCATGTCTGGCCATACACCAGCATCGAACGAGAATCGCCCCAGGGGTGGTCCTGCTATCGCAGCGCGGACTGGCCAAGATCCCGCCAAAAGGCATTGAAGAAATTCAGGGAGTTCTTCCCCTTCCTGCCGCCAGAGGAGCGCCCGCTCCGTTGGCGGACGGCGGGTGGCAGAGCCAGGTAGCTGGGCAGGAAATCCTCGATTATTTCTGCCCATTTCCTGCCTAATCGAGTTGGGGTATTTGGATGGTTATGAAGCTAATTGAAATCAATGGTAAAAACGAGCCGGCCTGGCGCTGCCAGTCCCTGTCTTCTTCAATTGCAACCTTCCGCAGGGTTCGGCCTGGCGAATGGGCAACCCGGACCAGGCTTGAGACGTCCTTCAGCAGCGGCCCCCATTATTATCTCGAAGTTGTGTTGACCGACCGGATTCTTGTTTGCTGGACGGACTCGCGGGTGGAGGCGTCCGATGTTGCGGGGATCAACACAACTGCAAAGATTATTCAAATGAAGGACGGCGGCGCAGTAGTGTGCCGGATTACTGACCGAAGACCGACCCAAAAGGAAAACGATTTTATTCAGCACGAACGGCTGATTGAATCGAATAACGCGATCGCAGCGGGGTTGGCGGCACTCACCCGGCCGTCGGGAAGCACGGAGTCGAAGACCTCTCCATCTCACGGGACCAGTCAATAGATACGTGCGAATTCACTCCCGGCAGAGGTGGCGCTGCATGCAGGGTTCAACTGTCCATGCGCCACCGGGGAATCGCTTCCAGAGCAACACGAATGTGGGCCTGCACGCGGTGCCGGACGCCGGGCAGGATTTCCTCGGCTGGAGCGGCGCGGTGGGCCGCACGCAGAATCCGCTGGTGGTGACGATGCTCTCGAACACGGTCCTCACGGCGAACTTCACCGCGCGCCCGCAGTTGCAGGGCGAAGGCCACCGGGAGTTGCTGAGCCAGGAAGGATTCCGCCTCACGCTGACGGGCGAGTGGAGCAGGCCCTACCGCATCGACCGCTCGCCCAACCTGACCGAGTGGACCCCGCTCACGACGCTGACCAACGTCTTCGGCACGGTGCAGTTCACCGATGGTGCGGCCACGAATCTGCCGCAGCGATTCTATCGCGCGGTGACACCGCCGTGAAGGTGGCACAGGCGTCGCGCCTGCATCGGGTATTCAACCTCGGCACGCCTCGAAACTGCCTTGCCGATGCAGCCGGGACGGCTGTGCTACGTTGCCCGGAGTTGACCGCCCCACCGGAAGAGCCTGCAAACAATTCTCCGCGAAGATGGAGAAAGGCCCGCTGCCAGCGGAAAAGCGGAACCCGGAACGCGAAGTGCGGCATGGGTCACCCGCCGGCCGTCATGGCAATCTTGGACGATGGGATCCCGCACAGGCGCGGCGGCTCCGCGCGGCATTTCCATGCACTGTCTGCCGGTGACGGCATCGCTGCCACCGCACCCTCATCCTTCGTCCACCGTGAGAAAACGGAAGGTCGAATCGCCGTGCCGCATCACCTTGGCATCGCTCCACGGTGGCACGACCGTCACGGTGTCGCGCGAGGCGTGGCCGAGAATGAACCGTCCGTCCGCGGCAAGCAGCATCGGCAGGCTCGGATCATCGAGAAGCTTCTGGGAAAGCGAGGCCGAGCGGCGGCCAATGTTTTTCTCACCGAACGGCGGATCAGCGAGAATCAAGTCGAAGCGTTCGCCTGCTTCGGCGAGCTGGGGCAGCGCCGTGAAAACATCCTGCACACGCACCTGAAAACTGGTGCGCGCCAATCGCGCCTGCGCACAGTTATCCTCGATGAACCGCGCGTGCTTGCGCGAAAGCTCAACGCAGAGCGCGCCCGCCGCGCCCCGGCTGACGCATTCGAGGCTGAGTGCGCCCGTGCCGCCAAACAGCTCCAGCACGCGCGCGCCCAGCACCCGCGCGCCGAGGCTGTTGAAGATCGCCTGCCGGACCAAATCCGGCGTCGGCCGCACTTCCAATCCCTTCGGTGCCCGCAGAATCACGCCCGCCGCAGTGCCGCCAATGATGCGCATGGCGTGAGTATGAAATGCGCGCGGACAAATGCAAACCGGGGATCAATCTGGCCAGCAGAAACACGGACCGCAGCCGAGTCGCCCCGGCTCCATCAAACTTGGGGAAACGCGGCCGGCAGGATCCCTGAGCCGTTTGATGGCAGGCAACGCTGCTGATCGGTTGTCATCGGGGTGATGAGGACATCTGCGGAGCAGCCTCCCGCCACGGAATGCTGACCCGCACCACGAGGCCGCCATCCGGACTTTCGCTGAACTCGAAACGATGCGCCTCGCCGTAGAGCTGCTCCAGGCGGGCGCGCGTGTTCGACAGGCCCACGCCTTCGTTGATTTCCTGTTTGCCTTGCAGACCCACGCCGTTGTCGCTGACTTCGAGCGCGAGCGTGTCGCCACGGCGCTGGGCGCGCAGGACGATCTGGCCTGGCCGGGCGCGCGGTTCGATGCCGTGGCGGATGGAATTCTCCACCAGCGGTTGCAGGACCAGCGTCGGCACGAGGCCGGTCAAGGTGTCGGGCTGGATCTCGCGCAGCACGGTGAGCCGTTCGCCGAAGCGGCGCTGCTGAATTTCGAGGTAGCGATCGAGGAAATGCAGTTCCTCGCTCAAGGGCACCTCCTGCGAGTTGGTGCTCTCGAGGGCGTAGCGCAGCAGTTCGCTCAGGCGCGCGATCATGCGGTCGGCCGCTTCGACATCCTGGTGCATGAGCGAGGAGATCGAATTGAGCGTGTTGAAGAGGAAATGCGGGTTGAGCTGCATCTGCAAGGCCTGGAGCCGGGCCTGCGTCAGACTGCTTTCCAGCTCGGCGGTGCGCAATTCGCGCTCAGCGAATTTGCGGTAATAGGCCAGCGTGTGGGCCACGCTGATGACCGCCCAGTAGATGAGCAGGTTGAAGAAGAAGGTGGCAAACAACGCGTGGCTGAACGCGGCCGCGAAACTGAGCGACCCCGGCTCGCCGCGGCTTTGCCAGCCTTCGAGGAGCGAGCGCAGCACCATCCACCACACGGAATAGGCGGCGCTCGCGACCAGGTGAACGAGGACGCTGCGCCGCCAGTGGGAGCGCTCGATGTGGAATTGTTTTGCCAGCCAGAGCGCGGGCAGCGAGAGCAGGCCGTACACATACCAGTCGGCCAGCGCGCGCCCGGTGGCGAATTCCCATGAAACCGGGCTGCCGATGCCCGAGCGCGACAGAAAGAGCTGCGCGGCGAAAGCCAGCCCCAGCAGCGTCCAGAACATGAAGAACAGGACGCCCTGGCTCCAGCTATTCGACATCAAGCGGGTGAGCATGCGTGACGCGCAGCCTAACCGGCGCCGTTGGTGGCGAACAGGGTTTTGTCAGCGAGGCGGGAGCACCCCAACGTTTCCGCAACTCGACCTCGACGCGCAGGGAGCCTCGGTCAGCGCGGGCCGGACTGGCTTGCGGATCAGAAGACTTCGGCCTTGAGGCCGGTGACTTCACGGACGCGATGCACAATGCGCGAGAGATGTTTCAGCGGCAGATGGCCGCAGTGGCTCAGGATGGCGGCACGGTGCGCGGAATAGACCTGCACCAGCGAAATCTGCGCGCCGGCTTCCTTCAGTTCGAGCAGGCGCTGCACGTATTCCTCGACCTCGTCATCCGAGGGGCCGATGCCTGCGATGAGCGGGAACAGGCTCTGAATCACCACCGGCCGTTCGCGCGCGAGCAGGAGGATGTTGTGGAGCACCTTCTTGAGCGAGACGGTGGTGCGATTGATGCGGCGCATCGCCTCCTGCGTGCCGATGTCCAGTTTCGCCCACACTTCGTCGTGCGGCGTGAAGAGATGCAATCCGCGGCGCACCGCCGGCTGTTCCAGCCCGGTGGCGTTGGTGATGAGCACCACCTTGAAGGGCGGATAGCTGCCCTGGGCGCGCAGATGCACCACGGCCTGCACCACCTCGGCGAATTTCGGGCACATCGTCGGCTCGCCATCGCCGCTCAACGCGACTTCCTTCAGGTCGAGCAACTCGGCCGGCACGGTCTGATAGCCAGGGAGCTCGCGCACACGCCCCTGCTGGACGAGTTCCAGCAAAGCCTTCAATTCGGCGCACAACACCCCGAGGTTGACCTCAGTGTCGCGGACGTGTTTGCGGCGGTTCACCTCACAGTAAATACAATCGAAGTTGCAGCCCCGGTCCGGGTTCATGTTGACGCCGATGGAGAGCCCCCGGGCGCGTTCCGAGACCACTGCATAGACAAAGCGGTTGTCGAAGTAGTCGCGAGCCCGCCGCGCGGAACCCGCATCCACCTTCGGCGGCGCACCGTCGGGCTGCGCCGAAGCGTCAGGCGGGATGACCGCGGTCGCTGTCGGTCCATGAATCATTAGCTTTAGGTTGGGAAGCCATCGATTCCACTGCACCACTCGGTTTGTTCAATTCTTCGCATTTCTTGGCGGGCTGCCGGCGGCAGGAAACCGCGAATTGGGCCAGAATCCAGCCACCCACGGGGACGGGGGCAGTCTTGGCCCCTTCACCCCGCGCCGCCTGGGCGCATCCGCGCACTGCCCCCCGGCGCGCGGCCTTGAGGCCGCTTCAGCGTTCGATGGGTGTTGGCGCAACATTGCCGGGACGGGCTCTCGAACGATGAAACGACGTAAACGTCGCGCTCCAACCCGGTTGCCTTCGGGGGCAGTGTCGAGAAGCGCCCGCGCCGCCTCGGCCTTTGCGTTGGGCGCTGACTTCTGCTCAACTCGCTCGTCGTCCAATTCACCCGATGCTCATGAAACCAATCATACTCACCTCTTCGCGCTCACATCTGCGCAACGTCGCGCTCACCTTCATTGTCGCTCTCCTGGCCGCCGCCAATGCCAGCGCCGCGACGACGGTGGAGGGTCGCGTTTTCAATGTCCGCGACTTTGGCGCCGTGGCCGATGGCCAGACGCTGGACACCACCGCCATCAATCGCGCCATCCAGGCCTGCGCCACGAACGGCGGCGGGCGCGTGCTGTTTCCTCCGGGCCGCTACCTCTCCGGCACCGTGCATCTGCAGAGCCGCGTCGAGCTGTTTCTCGACGCAGGCGCCGTGCTGTTGGGCACCACGAACCTGGACCTCTACCAGACCGTCTCCGCCACCAACGCTTCGCCCGAACTGCCCGTGTCGCGCTGGCACCGCGCGCTCATCCTCGGGCAGAACGCGCAGGATATCGCCATCGCGGGACAGGGCATCATCGACGGCCGGCACGTCTTCGATCCGCGCGGCGAGGAGCGGATGCGCGGCCCGCACACCATCCTGCTGGGGAACTGCCGCAACTTCACCCTGCGCGACGTGCTCATGACCAACGCCGGCAACTACGCGCTGCTCTTCTTCTTCACCGACGCCGTCACCGTGACCAATACGACCTTCGCCGGCGGCTGGGACGGCGTGCATTTCCGCGGCTCCCCCAAACGCTGGTGCCACGACGTGCTGATCACCGGCTGCCGCTTTTACACGGGCGACGATGCGATCGCGGGCAGTTACTGGACCAATGTCGTCATCACCAACTGCGTCATCAATTCCTCGTGCAACGGCGTCCGCCTCATCGGCCCGGCCTTGCACTCGACCATCACGCATTGCGATTTCCCCGGGCCGGGCGTGCATCCCCACCGCACCTCCGGCGCGGCGCGGCGCACCAACATGCTGGCCGGCATCTGCCTCCAACCCAGCGCGTGGGGTTCCATGCCCGGACCGCTCGACGACTTCCGCATCGCAGACGTGACCATGGAGCACGTGGCCACGCCCCTTCAAATCGTCACGCGCCGGGGCAATCCCGGGGGCCGCATCACTGTCGAGCGCCTGCGGGCCACCGGCGTCTATCGCGCGCCGTGCTCGGTGGAAAGCTGGGGCGAGTCACGCTTCGACGAAGTGGTCTTCCGCGACGTGCGCGTGACCTTCGAGGGTGGTGGCTCGCCCGAGGACGCGCGGATGCCGGTGCGGATGCCCGGCGTGGATGCGCGCAAGCTGCCCGCGTGGGGCTTTTACGCACGCGGTGTCAACCGGCTCACGCTCGAAGACGTGCAGCTTTCCTGCGAACGCGATGACGCCCGGCCCATGTTCCTCGCCGATGGCGTCGGGCGGCTCGCGCTCGATCATTTCGAGTTCTCGCGTCCGGCCGCAATGATGGACTGGATGACGCTGACGAACGTGGACGAGATCACACTGCGCGAAACGGCGCTCCCGGTGATCAGGCCGCGATGCACTGGATTGAAAGTGATGGCCGCCGCGGCGGACGGACGTTTCATCGCGGGTCAGAACTTCAGCGCAACGGCTGCGGTGACGAACGGCGCGAGCGCGGGACTCGGCAAAGTCGAAGTGCTTGCCGCTGGCCAAACCATGACGCGATGGGTCTGGCTCCAGGCAAATGCGCGCAACGAGATCTTCTTCCCCGGCTTGGTGGCCAAGACTCCCGGCGAATTCGAGGTCGCCTGCGGTGGCGTGACAGAACGCGTCCGCATCGAACCCTGAACGGCCGGCGGGCCGGGTTATAATGAGCGCGTCGGCTGGTGCAGTGCGGAGACTTGTCACCGCTTTTTCGCAGGCGACTTGCCGCCGTCGAACGGGCCTGCGCGTGAAATCGCTCCGAGCCGCTGAACGCGGCTCTGCCTGGCCGACAAGCCGGTCAGGCGACCAAAGCGGCGACAAGTCGCCCGCACTCCAAAATCGTCCGGCTTCCAACTGGCCGGCGGGTCAGCGCACCACGCTCGCTCGTTGACTCGGCACCGCGCGCTGGCCACATTGCGCGCCGTCATGACCAAGACCCAGCTTCAAGCCCTCGCCCGCGAGCACGGCACGCCGCTCGTGGTGATCGATCACGACATCATCCGCCGCAATTTCGCCGAGTTCCGCCGGCACCTCCCCAAGGTCCAGTGCTACTACGCGGTGAAGGCGAATCCCGCGCCCAAGATCATCCGCACGCTCTACAAGGCCGGCGCCAGCTTCGATGTCGCCTCGATGCCGGAGTTCATGATGGTGTATGAAAACATCAAGCACCTCCCCGCCAGGGCGCAGCAGGATTTCATCTGGGACAAAATCATCTACGCCAACCCCACCAAGCCGCAGGCCACGCTCAAGGCGCTCGACCAATACAAGCCGCTCGTTACTTACGACAATCCCAACGAGCTGAAGAAAATCCGGCAATACGCGCCGCACGCCGGCGTGGTGCTGCGCCTGCGCGTGGCCAACACCGGTTCGCAATGCGAGCTCTCCTCGAAGTTCGGCTGCGATCCCGGCGAAGCGGTCGATCTCATCCTCGCCGCCTTCAAACTCGGGCTCGTCGTCGAGGGTCTGAGCTTTCACGTGGGCAGCCAATGCACCAACTTCGAGAACTTCGTCCAGGCACTCAACGTCGCCGCGGCGGTGATGAAGGAATCGCGCGAGCGCGGTCACGAGATCAAGATTCTCGACATCGGCGGCGGCTTCCCGGCGGCCTACAACAAACACGTCCGCCCGGTCCGCGACCTCGCCCGCGTCATCAATTCGGAAATCAGCCGGCTGTTCGCGCCGGACATCCAGATCCTCGCCGAGCCGGGACGTTTCCTCGTGGCGACGGCGGCGATGAGCGTGGCCACGATCATCGGCCAGGCGGTGCGCGACGGCAAACCGTGCTACTACATCGACGACAGCGTCTATCACACCTTCTCGGGCATCATCTTCGATCACTGCCAGTATCCGCTCAAGGCCTTCAAGAAGGGGAAGCCCGAACTGTGCGCCGTCTTCGGGCAGACCTGCGACGGGCTCGATGTGCTCTCGCAATCCGAGCACCTGCCGAAGCTCGCCATCGGCGATCTCGTGTATGCCGAAAACATCGGCGCCTACAGCAACGCCAGCGCGACGTGGTTCAACGGTTTCCCGCCAGCCAGGGTGCTGCACGTGAACGAGTGAACCGAAGAGGGCAGCCGAGAAGTTACCGACAGGATTAACAGGATGAGATGGATGGTCTGACGGAGGCCCCACGCCGGTGCCGGCCAAGCCCGGCACGACGGGAGAATGGACTTGAGAAGCGACGCCACGAAGGACTACTTTTGCACCATGACGGTAACTGAAACACCGAAACCAGTCGTTCGTGGCCCGCAAGTTTGGCCCCTCGGCGTCAAAGCCTATCATGCGCTGGGCGAGTTGGGCCTCATCCCCGAGAAGACTGAACTGCTTTACGGCCAAATCTTTCATAAAATGCCCAAGTCTCCCTTCCACGCCTACCTCCTTCAGCTCTTGCTCGAAATCCTCCGGGCTGCGGTGCCGCAGAGTTTCATCGTCCGCAGCGAGCAACCCATCACCTGCGCGGATTCCGAACCGGAACCGGATCTTTCCGTCGTGCGTGGCGAGATCGCCGACTTCCGTCACGCTCACCCCCACACCGCCGAGCTCGTGATCGAGATTTGCGTCAGCAGTCACGAGTACGACCGCTCCAAGATCCGCGCCTACGCCTCCGCCGGCGTGAAGGAATGCTGGCTGGTGCTGGGACCGGAGAAACAAATCGAAGTCTATCGCCGGCCACAGGGCGGGCAGTATGCCGAATACGCCCTCCACGGGCCGGGGGGCGCGCTGACCAGCTCGGCGGTTCCGGGCTGCACGGTCGAGTTGGACAGCCTCTTTGTGGCCTGACGACAGCGTCTATCACACCTTCTCGGGGATCATCTTTGACCACTGCCATTTCCCGCTCAAGGCGTTCAAGAAGGGGAAGCCCGGGCACCCGGCCAAACTCGCCATGGGCGATCTCGTGTATGCCGAAAACATCGGCGCCTACAGCAACGCCAGCGCGACGTGGTTCAACGGCTTCCCGCCGGCCAGGGTGCTGCACGTGAACGAGTGAGTCGCGTACCCGTGGAGGCATCTCGGCAGTTTTGTCTCAACACTCCACAACTCGGAGGGCGGAGTTACACGACGCCCTGATTTTCCCGGGGGGATTTGAGATAATGGGACTCGCATGGCTCGCCCCTCCGAAGTGTTTTGCGGCAACCCCGGGCCGCGCGCCGCCAGTCGAAAGAGCGGGAGAAGCGCTGGCGGTCTGCCGGCGCGCCTCGACCATTCAAGGAATGTTCACCCGGCAGCGATTTCATTCAGCAAACTGCTTGACGAAGGGGGGGGGGGGTACGATCTATTTAGAGCGTTCCTCCAAAGCAAAGATGATATGAAACCAACCTTCGTCGTAACTCGCGGGCTCCCTCGCGCCCGGATGTCGCTTGCCCTCGTGGCGATTCTCGCACTTTCCGCACTGCCTTCGGCGGTCCGCGCTGGCGGGGTGGTGACCAGTTGCACCGAGGCCGCGCTGCGCGCCGCACTGGCGGGCGGCGGCACGGTGACCATGGCGTGCGACGGCACCATCGTGCTGACGAACACGCTCGTCATCACGAACCACACCACCCTGACCGCGACAGGCTACGACCTGACCCTGAGCGGCAACAACGCGGTGCGGTTGTTCTGGGTCAACTCGAACGTCAATCTCACGCTGGTGAACCTGAAACTGGCGGATGGTTACGCCTTGGGAACAAAGGGCGCATACGGGCTCATGGGGGCTCTCGGCCGCGGCGGCGCGATCCTCAACAATGGTGGAATCCTCCAGGCATCCGATTGCACGTTCCTCCACAACCGCGCCGAAGGAGGTCAGGGTGGAGATGGCAGGAGCGCTATTGGAGACGTAGTCCTTCCGGGCATGGGAGGTCGTGGCCAGGGTGGGGCGATCTGCAATCTCAGTGGACAGGTGTTTTTGACCAATTCGGTGCTGAACGGCAACCAAGTCGATGGCGGTCGGGGAGGGTTCAGTGACGGCGGTTACAGCGGCAATGGTGGAGACGGCATGGGCGGCGCAGTTTACAGCAGCGGAGGATTCCTGGCGCTGTCGGGTTGCCTGCTCACCACGAACGCCATGTTGCCCGGCCCGCCTGGATACACGACGTTCAAATCCGGAATCAACGGGAGCAGCGCTGGCGGGGCGGTCTATCTTGAAGGCACTGACGGCTTGATTCTCACCAGTCGATTTGAACAGAACGTCGGTGGTGGGGGTGGGCGCGGTGGGTCAACCCTGGGGGGGGCCGTCTTCCAGACCGGTGGCCGCCTCGAATTGAGCGGCAGCTTGTTCGCTTCGAACCGGGTGAGTGGTGGTGCGGCTTACCAAATCAGCGGTGCGCCCGGCCTGGGAGGAGCCGGGATCGGCGGCGGCGGTGCTTTATACCTGGCGGGATTTGCCGGAATCACCAATTGCGCCATCGTCTCAAATCAGGCTGAAGGTGGTCCCTACGGGCAGGGCGGCACTCTCGGCGATGGCAAAGGCGGTGGAATCTACAGTGCGGGCAGCTTGTCCGCGGTCAACTGCACGATCGCAAATAACTCAGCACTCGGTGGGGCTACCCCGGGTGAGGGCGGCAGCGCCTTTGGGGGAGGAATCTATGGCCCGGCCTTGTTGAATTCCGTCACGCTGGCAGAAAACAGCGCTCTCAAGCGCGGTGGCAGCCTGGCCGTTATCACCGTGGCCCAAGGTGGCGGCATCTACGGCTCCGCCACGCTGCGCAACAGTTTGCTGGCCGGCAACTGGTACAACGCCAGGACCAACTTGACGCTGGAGCCAAACAACTATTGGGGCTCGCCAACGGATGAAGGTCAAAATCTCTCCTCCGACGCCAGCGTGGCGCTCAATGCCGCCGGCAGCATGACCAACACGGATCCCAAGCTGGGCCTGCTTGGCAACTTCGGTGGTCCCACCCCGACCATTCCGCTGCTCGGGGGTAGCCCGGCCATTGATGCGGGCAATCCTGCCTGGTGCCCGCCCACCGATCAACGCGGCGTTGCGCGACCCGTCGGCGCTGGTTGTGACATTGGAGCATTCGAAGGCAGCATCCCGAACTATCCGCAACTGGCCATGGTCTTCACACCCGCGACCGCTGTCACCGGCGCGGTCGTGGTGCTCACCTACACAATCTCCAATCCCAACACCAACGCGTTGAGCAAAGTCTCCTTCGCCAACACGCTGCCGCCGGAATTGCGCGTGGCACCGGTGCCGGGCTTGGTCAACAGTTGCGGCAGCGGCGCCATCAATGCCGTGGCCGGAGGCGGACTCGTCACCGTCACCAACGTCGCGCTGGCGGCGAACCAAACCTGTTCCTTCGCGGTGAATGTCGTCGGTCCGGCCCCGGGCTTGGTGACCAACACGGTCGGACCGGTGTCCTCGGCCGAAACCGGACCTGGCGCAGCCATTGCCTCGGCGGTTCTCAGCCTCGCCTCGTCGATCACAGGACCGTCCGTCGTGACCGGCCCGGCCAGCAACGTGCAGGAACACAGCGCCACGCTCACCGGCACCGCCAACCCCAACGGCGCCGCCACCACCGCGTGGTTCGAGTATGGCCCGACCGCCAGCTACGGCAGCATGTCGTCCATCATCAATCTTGGCGGCGGTTACGTGGCCGCCAATGTCACCGCTGACCTCGCCAACCTGCCCACCAAATCCGTGCTCCATTATCGCCTCGTGGCGCAGAACATCGCTGGCACCATTTACGGCGCGGACCAGGTTTTCTCCGCCCTGACCTACGGCGTGACCAACTTCGCCCTGCAATTCGACGGCGTGGATGACCGCGTCCAGATCGGTCAGGGCGGCGGCATGGACGGTCTGACGCAGGGCACCATCGAACTGTGGGTGCGCTGGAATGGCGTCCAGCCCACCGACTCGACCTACGGCCAGCACGGCGCGGTCTTCAGCCGCAACGGCAGCAACGGCCGGCAGGCGATCCTCGCGCTGGACAATTCAAATCCCGCCTTGGCGCACGTTACTTGGTCGCCCTTCAACACGACCCGCGCTCTCACCGGCCAGCGGTTCGTCGGCGACGGCGTGTGGCATCATGTGGCCGTCACCTTCGCGCCCGGCGCGCAGCGGCTCTACCTCGACGGCGTGCTCGAAGCCAGCGGCACGCAGAACGGCGTGCTGGGCACCGATCCCAGCGGCTACGTCTCCCTCGCGAATCTGGGGAACACCGCGACCTTCGCCCGCTGCACACTGGATGAAGTGCGCGTGTGGTCGATGGCCCGCAATGACATCGCCTACAACATGCGCCGCCCGCTCGACAGCGCCACGCCCGGCCTCATCGGCTATTGGCGTTTGGACGAAGGCACTGGAGTCATCGCGCACGACGTCACCGGCCACGGCTACGACGGCACGCTGTTCAACGGTCCGCTCTGGGTGCGGCCCACCAACACGGTGGCTTACGGGATGTATGTCACCTCAAGCAAGCTGGGCAACCAGTTGCGCCTCACGCTGACCGGGCAGCCGGACCAGTCGTTTGTCCTCCAGCGCTCCTCCGACCTGCTCAACTGGAGCGGCGTGCTGACCAATGTGCTCGGCGCCAACGGCCAATACCTCTACACGGAACCCAACATCAACACGGCCCCGCAACGCCTCTACCGCTTACGCACGCCGTAGGGATCTCTGCTCGTCGACGGGCTCTGATGACGACGGATGAAAGCCGCGCCCTGGCTGGGGTGAGAATTCCCCGCCCGTGTTCGCGCTTTGAACCCCTGAACCGTGGGACGGGTTTGCAACCCGTCTCTGCGGCCCCTCGAGCATCCGACGGGTTGCAAACCCGTCCCACGAGCCATTGGTTCATGGAAGGGCGACGATGCCGGCCTTTTGCTTTGGCGCCCAACCGTAATGTAAACGAGTGAACCAGCCGACGGTTCCCGAGGCAGGACGCGGACTACTTCTTCGGTGGAGCCGCTGGCGATTTTGGCGGACCGGCGCGGAAGCCGATGGCCGGACCCCCGGGCAGACGGACGAGCTTGGTGGGATCTTCTGCGAACATGGCCGGCAGTCCGGTGCTGTCGAGGTGGATTTGCGTGACCCGGTTGCCTTCGATGACGGTCGGCACGGTGATGATGCCGTAGCGGTCGGCCCGCGCGATGACGTGGTACAGGCCCGCCGGAATCATGACCACCATGGGCGACATATCGTTCGGACCGACATGATTCTGCACGGACTTCACCTTGAAACCATTGGTCGTGTAAATCCAGTAGGCGGTGTGGACGGGGTACACGATGCCCCCGTCATTGTTCTCCACCGTCTGGGTGAACACCTGCAATTGTCCGAATCCGCCGGAGGTCGAGCCGCGCGGATTCTGCGGCCCGACCGTTCCCACGACGAGTTGTCCCTTCGGCGTCGCGCAACCGGACAGCAGTGAGACACCGAGGCAGAGGACCAGAGGTGCGAGTATCAATCGTTGCGAAAGTCTCCACAGGTAGGGCGCGTCTGTCTCAGCGCGCCGCGACTTCCGAAGGCCCGCCAACGGCGCGCTGGGACAGACGCGCCCCACCTCGCTGGGTTGCGATAGTGGTGCGGGAACTTTCCCAACGATTAGTACAAGGCGGAGCGTCGTGGTCATTTCTTTTTTGGCTGATTGAACAGGTCGAGCAGATTGCCCACCGGAGATTTCGGCGCATTGGTCGCCGGAGCCGCGTTGGTGGCGCCGGGCCGGTTCGTCACCGCAGGCTCGTTGGTGGCAGTCTGCGCGGCGGGCTGCCCGCCGGTCAACATGCCGCCGAGGCTCTGAATCAAGCCGCCGGCCTTGCTGTTGCCGAGGGCGGGATTCGCCGTCAACGCCTGCAGCGTCAGCTTGGTGAAACCCGCGGTGTCAAACGAAGTCTCCGGCTTGCCGACGGTGCCATTCACCTTGAAGAGCGAGGGGAGCGCGACGTAGGTGACATTCGTCGGCGTGCTGGCGGAGGCGACGCGCAGTTTCTGCGCAATCGCACGGCTCAGGCTCAGATTCACCGGCCAGTTTTGCAGGGTCGAATTCGTCAACACCGGCGCCAGCACAATCTCCCCGCCCGTGCCCGCGGTGAACGCCGCGCTGGCCAGGCCCGCGCTGGTCACGTTGACCTTTCCGCCGCCCATGGTGGCCGCGCTGGTCATCCATTGCACCGGCGAACCGGTCAGTTCCGGCAGACGCAGGTAGTTGGCGGCGGCGGTCATGACCGGTTTGAGGATCGACATCACCGGGGCAAACACCTCGACCAGCGGACGGAGTTTCTCCGGCACAGGCATCGAAAGATTGCTGAACAACTGCACGCTGGCGTTGGTGAGCGAGAAGTATGTTTCGCCCGCGAGGTTTTTCTGGAGGCTGGCGTCGGTGGTGCCGGCGCCCTTGATCTTCAGGTTCGCGATCAGGTCGCCCTTGGCCTGGCCGCGATATTCGGGCGAGAAACTGTTCACCATCGGTTCGACCGGAATCCGATCCGCGCTGGCGCTGACGTCATAGCGCCACCCGCGCTGGCTGAGGTCGAAGTCGGCCGACGCCTTGACCGGCGCGCCGTTGAGCGAGAGCGCAAATGGATTCAACACCACGCGGCTGGCGTCGAGCTTGGTGGTCGCCACCCAGTTCGTGATCTCGATTTCACGGAGGTAGAACTTTCCGATGGCCGCGTCGAAGGTGAAATTTTTCAGCGGCAGCGTGATCGGCTCCGGCTCCTGCGGCGGCTTGGCGGAGGCGCCGGTGGACGCAGTCTTCGTGGTCGTGGCGGGCCCTGTGGCCGCGGCCGGTTTGGACGGCTTGGCAAACAGATCGTAGTACGGCGTCACGTCAATCGACGCGGCGGCGAGTTTGAGGGCTCCAGTGATGGCGTTGGATTGAGTCATGTCCACCTTGCCGGTGAGTGCGACTTCGTTCTTTGCGCGGGCGGTGGGCGCGAGCGCGAGCGAACACTGGCGCAGGTCGAGCACCTGCTTGACGAGCGAGAGATCGAGCTTCGCCGAGGCATCGAGCGGCTTGTTGGGAATCTGCCCGGAGGGATCGTTGACGACGAAATTGGTCACCGCCAGACCGCCCTTCACGCTGGCGTCCGTGGCTGAGGCGAAGTTCGCGTTGGCGTTCGCGTTGATCGAGATGCTGGTGAGCTTCTTGTCGCCCAGCGCGCTGGCGAGAAACGAATGCAGCGTGTTCTGATTCAGGTCCGCCACCGCCAGCGTAAGATTGCCGCTGTTCTTTTCCGTGTTCCAATTGCCCGCGATGTTGAGCGCACCGCCCGGCTGACCGGCCTGGCGCAGGGTGGCGTTGAGTTTCCGGATGTCGGCCAGCGCGCCCTTCATCATCAGGTCGCAGTCGGCCATAGCCTCGAAGCGATCAAACGTGTAGTCGCCGTAGCGTCCGGTGAGCGCGTCGAGCTTGAGGTTGCCCACGACGGAGCGGTCAAATGCGGGATCGTTCGTGCGGGTCGGGGTGGCGTTGACCTGTTTAATCTGGCCGCTGAACTGGACGCTGCCGGCGGTGATGGCCAGCGCTGGATTGCCGAGCAAAGCGGCAAGGTGCGGCAGCAGCACTTCGGCTTTGGTCTGGAGATCGGCGTCCTGCGTCTGCGCATCGAAGGTGCCGGTGGTGCTGAAATTCAGCGCGGGTTGTTTCTGATGAGCGAGGCGGGCGTCGAGCGAGGTGAGTTGAACTTTCCGGAAATCATCCACGTCAGCGCGCATCGCGAACGTCATGTCGGCCTGGTCGATCTTGTTGCTCCCATACTTCGCGGCGAAATCGGCGAGCTGCGCGGAGAGATCGAGCTTGAGCTTCTTGCCAGCCTGTTGCGAAGCGAGGTTCAGTTTCGCGTTCAACATGCCGGCCGGCGCGTAATCCGCCGCGAAGGCGCGCCAGTCCGCGAGGTTCAATCCGCTGACCGCGAGATCGAGCACCGATTCATCCACCGCGCCGGCGGTGCCCCCCCAATTGACAAGCATGGGCTTGGAGAGCGCGCCGCGCAGCAGTTCGCGCCCGGCTTGCACGCCGTTGGCGGTGAATGTCCGGATGAGCGCATTGCTCTTCACCTGGTCCACGGTGAGATCGTAGGCCGCGTTGAAGTCGAGCACCGGCGTGGTCAGACCTTGCTGCGTCACGCTGAATTTTGCCGCGACCATCCGGCCGTTGATGGTGATGAGCTTTCCGCCCTGGGCGAGTTCGACGACGTTGGTCGAGCCGATGAGCGTGTCATTGAAATTCAAGCCGGCCTTCGCGCCCCCGAGGTTGAGCGCCCGCTTGTCCACACCCGCGAGCACGACGGTGATTTTGCCCTCCTGCTTCGCTGCATCAAACGGGCCGCTGACGGTGAGGGCGGCGAGATCGACGCCGGATTTTTGCAGGCGAAGAGCGAGTTGCTTGATCTCGGTGGGCGTGAGTTCCGAATCGAGCGTCACGGCAACTCCGGTGGCGTCGGCAAACGCGCCGCCCGCGCTCGCGATGTCCAGGCGCGCACCGCCCTTGATCGCCTTCGGCTGGAGATCCTCCGTGAGATCGAAGGTGAAGCTGCCCTTGGCCGCAGCCTGCAAGGTCGCATTAGTGCCGGGCGCGGGCGGATTGAAATCAAGACCGAGCGCCGCAGCAAGGTCCAGTTTGGCAGTGCCGCCGTTCTTGAGGTTTTCCAGCGTCACGTTGAGCCCGGTGATGCCGGTGAGATCGCGCTTGCCGCCCGCGTAATTCTTCACCATCCGCACGGTGCCGTTGTTGAGCGCCACTTTCTTCACGTCCACCTGCGGCGGCTTGGCCGAGCCGGCGTCGGGCTCGGGCTTCGTCGCGCCCGCAGCCTGGCCTTGCATGATCGGATCGAGATTGCTGGAGCCATCAGCCTCCTGCACGAGGGTGACGGTCGGTGACGCGAGCGTGATTTCCTCGACCTTGATGTCGCCGCCGAGGATGGCGCCCAGGCTGTAGCGCAGGCGGATTTCATCCGCGGCGAACAGGGTTTCCTTGCCACGCGGGGTGACCTTGAGGTTCTTCAGCACGACTTGAGAGAACGGGCTGATGGAGGCGTCGGTGACGGTGACTTCCGAGTTCATCGCCGCGCCGACTCTGGGCAGGATGAAGCTCTTGAAGAAGCCGCCGCTGGTGACGACGAACCAGGCGACGACGAGCAACACGACCAGGATGCCCGCGAGCCAGACGAGTTTGCGGAGCCAGCCGCCACGCTTGGCGCGAAGAGCGTTGGATTCAGTCATAGATTTGATGGGTTGAGGGTGACAATGAAAACGCCTTGATCGAAGGCGAGCCGGGTTTGCACCTGAACCTGCAGGCAAGTTGCCAGCCCGCAGGCAAAAGTGCAACCGCCCGCATGAGGCCACGCGAGGCGGGCTTCAACGCTGATTGCGACGGATCGCCAGTCGCTTCCCGCGCTGGAGGCGGGCGCGCAGGAAATCAAACAAGGCCAGCTCCAAGGGCCGTTCCGTGGAAAAGCGGATGCACTCGACGCCAAGCTTCTGACAGGCGCGGGTCACGGCGTCGTTGTGCTCGCCAAGTTTGCGCAGGTATTCGCTCCGTGCCGCGGAAGGGTCGATGTAAAGCTCGCGGCCGGATTCCACGTCGTAGAACATGGCGGCCTTCCCGAATGCGAAGCTCATCTCCGCCGGATCCATCACTTGAAACACCATCACCTCGTGGCCGCAGGCGCACAGGCTGGTGAGATTGGTTTCCAGCGCGTCGATCGGCGCCAAGAAATCGGACACGAGGATCATCAGGCCGCGCTTGCGCACCAATTCCGCGACGCGTTTCAGCGGCGCGACGAGGTCGGTCGCCGCGCCGCCAGCGGGCTTTTCCAGCGCCAGCATGAGATGGCGCAAGTGCCCGGTGCGATGCCGCGCGGGCAGGTGCTCGCGAATCTTTTCATCGAATGTCAGCAGCCCCACAGCGTCGCCCTGCAAATAGAGGAAATACGCCAGCGTGGCGGCCAGCGTGTTTGCGTATTCGGCCTTGGTCCATTTGAGCGAGCCGTAATCCATCGAGCGGCTGTTATCCACCAGCAGATGGCAGCGCAGGTTCGTTTCGTCCTCGAACTTCTTGATGTAATAGCGGTCGCTCCGCCCAAAGAGCCTCCAGTCCAGATACCGCGGGTCGTCGCCGGGCACATACTGGCGATACTCGGTGAACTCGACGGAGAAGCCATGATACGGGCTGCGATGCAGTCCGTTCCAGAATCCCTCGACCACGACCTTGGCGCGCAGTTCGAGGTTCTTGATCGCCATCAGCGTCTGCGGATGAATCAGCGAGGCGGCGTCGGGTCCGGCATGAGTGGGGAGGCGCATGAATCAGCGGTGCGGTTCAGGATTGTCGGCGAAACAGGCCCATTGGGCGAGCAAGTCGGGCAGCGGGCAAAAGCATCCTCGCCGGTGACCACACCGGGACCGGGGCGCCATCGCCATCGCTTCGCGCAAGAAATCTCCGCTCATAAAGCTGCCGCGAGTGTAGGGCATGCCCCGGGCCGGGGAAACGACAATTCATCATGGCTCGGCGGAGCAAGAGGTGTGGTAAATGATATGCACGGGCGGCAGATGGCTCCGGCGCTTCGCAGTAAAATCGCGGTTCTTTCGCTTGGGAGCTTGTTCCTGCCATTCCTCGTTTTGAATGCCAAAAACCATTCCCGCACATGGAACTACAAAGCCCTTCTGCTCACCGTTGGCGGCGGTGCCTCTGGCCGGCAGTTGCATTTCGTCACAACGGTGCATTTTTCTGCTGAGTTAAACGTTTGACGACGGTGGGTGATTTCGATAAAAGAGTTCAAATTGGATTAAGCCATGAGGCTTTTCTACCGATGCATACCAACATGACTAAGCGATTCATTGCCACCACCGTCGCCCTCGGACTGTTCACCACCGTCTGGGCCAAGGACTCTTTGACGTCCGCAAACTTCAAAACCGAATTCAGCAGGGTCTCCCCGCTCGAACTCCCTGCCAAAGCGGCCGGGATCGTCGGCCAGGCTGGCGAGAAGGAGCGCGAGGCCGTCACGGTCGCCGTGGTGAAATCCGTGGTCGAAGTCAATCCCACCACCAGCGCAGCGGCGGTCAGTTCTATTTCCCGCACCTCGCCTGAAATGGCACCTGCCGCGGCCGGAACCGCAGCAGCACTCCAACCAAAGTTGGCTGCGGCCATCGCCCGGGCCGCTGCCAGCGCGGCGCCAGCCCAGGCGGAGAAGATTGTTTTAGCCGTCTGCAAAGCTGTGCCCGCCCAATATCGCAGCGTGGCGATGGCGGTGGCCCAGGCGGTTCCCTCGGCCGCGCCAGAAATCCTTCGCGGCCTCGGTTCGGCCGTGCCGGCCCTCAGGCCTTATCTGAACCAGGCCCGTTCCAGCATCCTGGCCAGCGGCGGCGAATTGACGGTGAGCAGCGTGCTGGCCACGAGCGACTCGATCATCGGCGCTGGCGCAGGAAGCCCGCAGCTTGCCTCCCTCCAGCCCTTCAGTGCCATGCAGCCTCCCCCCTACACCGGCCCGCCCTATGTTCCGCTGACCAATGCTGTCGTGCCGCCGCAGATCAGTTCCACCAATTCGGGCGAAGTCACCGGACCCCGTCCGCCGGATTATTCGTCGCCTTAAACCGGGCTCCAATTTTAACGCGCCGCGGGTTCGCCCGCGGCGTTTTTGTTTGTTGAAGGTCGGCGGTGCATCCGCCCACTGCCCCCGGCGCGCGGCCTTCAGGCCGCTTCAGCGTTCGATGGGTGCTGGCGAAGTGATTGGCGTTTGGACTTCCGAACGATGAAACGACGTAAACGTCGCGCTCCAACCCGGTTGCATCTGGGGGCAGTTTGCGGATGCACCCGGCGCCGACGAAAACAGCTTTTCCCTGACGACAAATGGGCGGGCGTTGTCTTACTCTTGACCTTCCATGACACCCGAGCGGCGCGCGGTCATCGATGTTGGCACCAATTCCGTCAAACTTCTGGTCGCGGAAATGGTGGACGCGGCGCTGCATCCGGTGCTCGAAACCAGCCTGCAAACGCGTCTGGGGCGCGGTTTCTACGAAGACCACCGGTTGCGCCCTGAAGCCATTGTCCAGACTGCTGAAGCCGTGGCGCGATTTGCTGAAACCGCCCGGCACCATCACGCGACCCACCTCCGGGTGCTCGCCACCAGCGCGGCGCGCGACGCCGTCAACCGGGCGGAACTCGTCGCGGCCATCCGCCGGGCGAGTGGCATCGAACCGGAAATCATCTCCGGCGATCAGGAGGCCGAGTGGGCGTTCTGTGGCGTGATGTCGGATCCGCGTTTTGCAGGCAAGCAGGTGATGATTCTTGATGTCGGCGGCGGCAGCACGGAGTTCGTCCTCGGCCGGGGCCGGCACCCTTCTTTTCGTCAGAGCTTTCCCATGGGCTCGGTGCGCTTGCTGGAGAAACTGCGGCCGGCGGATCCGCCGAGCCTCGACGATATCGTGGCCTGCCGGGATTGGCTGGCAAAATTTTTTGACCATGAGATTGCGCCCGCCCTTGAGGCTTGGCTCGGCGGGGCGCCGCGCCACGAGGTCTTGTTGGTGGGCACGGGCGGAACCTCCACCTTTCTGGCCCGCCTGCATTTGCGGTTGGAGGACTACGATCGCGAGCGAATCGAGTCAGCCATGCTCACCTCCGCACAGGTCCGGGAATGGCTGGTGCATTTGTGGAGCCTTTCCCTCGCCCGGCGACAGCAACTGCCGGGTTTGCCGGCCAACCGCGCGGACGTGATCTTGATGGGGACGGCGATTTTCGAGGCGGTGATGACGCGGTTCCAGTTTCCCGAACTGCTGGTCAGCACGCGAGGCTTGCGTTTTGGCGCGCTGCTGGCGCCGTGCGCGGGCGTCGCCCGCCGGCTTGACACGATCACGCCGCCTGCCGACTCTCGCACCACCCTATGATCATCGACGGCCTCATCAATCCCCAGGTTCTGTCCCTGCTCAGCCGGATTCGCCACACCAACATGCTCGTCATCGCCGACGCCGCGTTTCCATTCTGGCCCCAGATCGAGACGGTCGATCTGTCGCTGGTCAAGGGGGTGCCCACGGTGTTGCAGGTGGTCAACGCGCTGCTGCCGAATTGGAAGTGCGGCGAGGCGCTCATGGCGCAGGAGTTTCTGCCGCACAACGACCGGCGCACGCGCGCGGCTTTTGTGAAAGCCTGCCGGGGGATCGGGCTGAAGTTCGAGCCGCACGTCGAATTCAAGAAGCGCGTGCCGCACGCCATCGGCCTGATTCGCACGGGCGACACCACGATGTACGGCAACATGATCCTGGTGTCGGCCTGAACCGGTCCAGGCAGTGCTTATCGGGGACGACCGCGACCGCGGCCTCGCTGACCGCCGGCGCCACCTTCAGATTCTGTCCTTTCCGCCTGCCAGTCATCGATCAGCGGCGTGCCGCCGTTGACGGTGAACTCGGTCTTGCCGGTGATGCGGTCGTCGGCCAGCGTGCCGGTGAACTTGGTGAGCGTCTTCTCCGCGTCGCGCTCGCGCTCCACCTCGAAGGAAATCTCGGCGTCGATGAGGCGGCCGTTCTCGATCTCGTATTCGTGCTTTTCGTCCACGACGAATTTGCCGGTGAGTTTTTCGCCGTCGCGCTTGAGCACCAGTTCACGTTTGGCGCCGGCGTGGGTCCAATTCCACCGGCCATCCACCACCGGCGGCGGGCGGGTGGCGGTCCAATCGAGGGTGTTCGTTTCCTGCTTGAGCACGGCCAGAACCTTGCCGGTGATGGTGTCGCCCTGGACGGTGCCGCGGTAGGCAAAGCGATCCGTGTCCTGGCCGCGCTTGCGTTCGACGGTGAAGGAAAGCTCGCCGTCCTGGACCTTGCCATCCTTGATCTCGAGCGGCTGCTGGCTGCTGGTGGTGATTCTGCCGCCGAGCGTGTTTTGCTTCTGGGTGAAGCGCATTCTCCACTGCTGTTTCGTGCCGTCGGGCAGCTCGACCACGGATTTCCAGGAACTGTTGGGTGGCACAACGGGTTTGATGGCCAGCCACTCGTAGGTCTGCCAGTCGCCCGCCCAGTCCGATTCCATCCGGCCGCTGATCGTGCTGCCGGTGACGCGTCCGCTGTATTTGGTGACGACCTGGCGCCCGTCCCGTTCGCGCACGACCTGAAAGCAAATCTCGTCGCCGCTGATGACGCCGTTGGTGATCTTCATCTCGCTGCCGGGACGGAAGCTGGTGATGCCGGTGAGGGTGTCGCCAGCGCGTTTGAGCGTGACCTTTGGAGTCACCGCCGAGCCGTCAGGCATGGTGAATTCCCACGTCCAGGTGCCCTCGACCTTGTCGTCGGCCGGTTTGACGGCGGCCGCCCGCGAGGTGGGGGAGGTGGCCAGCACAAGGCTGGCGGCGCAGAGGAGTGAAGTGATCTGGATTTTCATGGCGAAGAACCTTTCCGGTCACGGTTTGCTGCCCCCGGCCGGCGCCCTGGCCGGGACGGAGAATTTCAGCGTAATCTTTTCCTCGTTCTTGTTGTTGATGCCGCTGTAGTGGACGGCAATGCGGTCGCCCTGGTCCTCGATGTTCAACAGGCCGAAGCAGCCCTCTCCCTGGCGCACGCGATAGACGCCCTGGCTGTAGGGGCCACCTTTGAGCGATGGATTCTGGTCGAGAGGCCCGCCGCACATCACGGGGATGGGTGCCCCGCCGCCGGTGGCGAAATCGCCGTTGGTGCCGTCGTCGGCGGCGAGCATGTGCGAATCGCCGTGGACAATGGCCACGCCGGAGATGTGGTTGGACTTGATGAAGTCCGCCATCTCGCGGCGCTCGGTGGCGTAGGCGCACCAGTGCTCCTGGTCGGCCGAGGGCCGGTTCGTTTTCTTGTAGAGATCGACCAGGTTGGTGTGGTGGATGAAGCCGTAGGCATTGGTGGCAATCGGATAATAGTTCGTGTTCATCCCACCAAGCCACGGAACGGAACTCACCCAGACGATCAGCGGGTATCTGCCGTTGGATGCGAGCAGTTGCTGCTTGAACCACGCCTTCTGTTGCGCGCCCATCATGCTCTTGTTCTCATCGTCCTTCTTCTTGTCGTCGTCGCGCTCGGAGCGGAGATCGGTGACGATGAATTTGACGCGGCCGATGGCAAAGGAGTGATAGGGCGAGAGCACGCCCGTGCCCTCGGCCAGCGGATAATGCGGCACGTATTCCTGATAGGCCATCGAGGCGGCCGGCTTGGTGGATGATTTCTTGGTTACATTGTTCCCGCCAAAATCATGATCGTCCCACACGTAATCGAAGGGAATCGTCCGGTAGAGATCCCCCTGCTGCACCGAGGCCAGCACCGTGTCGTAGGCCGCGCGAAAGGTCGCCAGGTTGTTGGTGTTGATGTCGAGGTAGTGGAAATCGCCGCAGTTGAGGTAAATGAGGGGGCGCTTCTCGCGGATGAGGTCGTAGCTCCCGTTGGTCGAGGCGGTCTTGCCGCAGGAAGCCCAGGCGAACGTGAAGGACGCCGGCTGATCCGCGGGCGGGAAGGTCTTGAATTCACCGGGGCGCGCGCGGTCGAGCCGGCCGTCCACTTCCAAGGCGTAGTAGTACTGGGTGTCCGGCTTCAACCGCCTGGCCTCGAACGCGGCGATGCTGGCGTTCGACGACACAGTATCGAGCGGGCCGAAATACCGCGGGCTTTCGAGCGTTTTTTTCTCGCTGACCACGAGACGCGCCTTCATGCCTTCGTCGTTGAGTTTGGCTTTGACGACGGCGGTGGTCGGCGTGATGCCGCCGCTCCATGGACCGCGCTCGATGACGGTGAAGGGCACGCCGAGCTGGTCGCACAAGAACGCATAGACATCCGCGAGCGTGGCGATCTTTTCGCTGAACGCCGTGCCGATGCCGTGCCCGCTCTTGGCGCTGGTGCGGAGCAGCACCGGCAGTCCGGACCCCGTCGCCGCTTGCAGGCGCGCGGTCATCTTGCGCGAATGCGCCGGGTTGACGCGGCCATCCTTCTCCCCGGTGAGCAGCAGGACCGCCGGGTATTTCACGCCATCCGTTACTCGGTGATAGGGCGAATAGGCGTAGAGCGCCCGGAACTGCGCCGCATCCTTGACTGTGCCGAATTCGGTGACGTTAAAAGCGCCGTTGGGATCCAGCTCGACGCGCAGCATGTCGTAGATGCCGACGTGCGACACCACCGCGCGCGCAAGGTAAGGATGCTGGGTGAGCAGCGCGCCCATCAGCAGGCCGCCGTTGCTGCCGCCCTGGATGGCGAGCTTCCCGGGCCGGGTGTGTTTCGTCTCGATCAGGTGCCGTGCGCAGGCGGCGAAATCGTCGAACACATTCTGCTTGTTCGTCAGCGCGCCGGCCTTGTGCCAGTCGTCGCCCAATTCGCCGCCGCCGCGCAGATTGGCCACCGCGATGATGCCGCCCTGGTCAAACCACACCCGGCGGTTCACGTCAAAGTTCGGTTTCAGGCTGATGCCGTATCCGCCGTAGCCCGTCAGAATCGTCGGGCTCTCGCCGTCGAGGCGCGTGCCGCGCCGGCGCAGGATGGTCATGGGCACATTGGTGCCGGCGGCTGATTTGGCCGAGACGCGCACGGCTTCGATGTCGTTGAAGCTGACCGGCGAGAAGCCGTGCAGTTGCGTCGCTTCGATCCGGTTCTTGTCTTTGTTGGGATCGTAAAGGCTCCACACGTAGGGCTCGGTGTAGGTGGCGGTGCGGACCAGAACTTCGTCACCGCGCGTCACGAGGATTTGCTCGACGGCGGTCGGCTTCTTGAAATCGAGCGGCTGGTCTTTCTTCTCGAAGAAATCGTAGAAGCGCATTTTCGACGGGCCGCCCTCGAGTTCTGCGACGTAAAGCCCGCCCGCGGCCGGCTTGAAGTCCTGGATCGGCCACTTGCCTTCCTTGATGATCTCCTGCGCCTTGGCGAGGTCGGGATTGCCGAGGGGCACTCGCAAGATCCGCCCGCGCGGGGCACCCTTGAGCGAAAGCAGATAGAGCGAGAGATCCTTGCCTTGCTCGATGTAGATCGGGTCACGGCCGAATTCGATCTGCTTCACCCCGTCCTCCAGCTTCGCGATCTGCCGCCACTTGCCGTCCGGTGCGCGGAGATGATGCTCGAAGTCGCCGCCGTCGCCGTTGGCCACCGCCGCCACCAGCCAGCGCCCGTCGCTGCTCGATTTCAGATCGATCTCGGCAATGCGCGGGAACTCCTTCCCAATCTCGTAGCGGTCCAGCGCGACCGGCGTGCCGAGCTGGTGGAAAAAGACCTGCTGGTAAAAATGCTGGTCAGCCTCCGGGCGCTCGCCCGGGCGCGGGTAGCGGGTATAAAAGACGCCGGTGCTCTGGCTGTTCCAAGCCACGCTCCCGCCGGCCGTCGGGTATTGCACCGCGGGTATCTGGTCGGGCAGTTCCCTCCCGGTCTCCACGTCGAAGAAATGCAGCGTGCCGTCCTCGCTGCCATGTTGTGACAAGGCGGCCGCCAGGGTTTTTCCATCGGGCGACACCTCGTAAAAATCCATCGAGGTCGAGCCCGCCTCGCCCAGCTTGTTCAAATCAAGAACCACCTTGTCGTCGTTGGTGGTGGTCGCCGAATCAAGGCGGACCAGCACGGGTTGCTGGGCCGGGGGTTGGAATTTCAGCGCGAACAATTTTCCGCCGTGCCATTGCAGGCCGGAGTAATTGACCGATTCGCCGCTGTTGAGTTGCTGGAGCCGCTGCTCGATGAGCGCGTGCTCCGGGAGCTTGTCGAGCGCCGCGCGGGTGCCGACATTTTGTTGGGCGGTCCAGGTCCGCACCGAGGGATCGGCCGCGTTCTCAAGCCACTGGTAATCGTCGGTCACCTTGACGCCGTGGTACTCGTTGGTGGCCGTTTTTTTGACGGATTTGACGATGCCGGGATGGCTGCAACCACCTGTGACGATGGCCAGGCAAACCAAACCCAGGACCGGATCGAGGGCGATGCTGCGTGACTTCATGATGAACGACGAAAAATAGACCTCACCTTCCCGGCAACACAATCGAATTGTGGTTCATCAACATTGATCGGGCCCGCTCACGCCCCGGCGCGCGGCCTTGAGGCCGCTTCAGCGTTCGATGGGTGTTGGCGAAACATTGCCGAACGATCTCTCGAACGATGAAGCGACGGAAACGTCGCGCTCCAACCCGGTTGCCTTCGGGGGCAGGGTCGAGATGCGCCCCCGGTCGGACGATGTTGGACAAACCGTTTGAAGTACAGGCAGCTCACCGCTACATTCCGCGCCTGTCATGGCTGAAAATTCTCCGGTTTCAGGCTCCGCCTGGTTGATGTTCGCCCTCCTGACCGTCGTGTCGTGGGGCGTCTATGGCGTATTCCTTCACAGCGGTCAGACGAGCATGACCGCGGGCGATCCAACGGCGGCGCGCTACCGTGCGTTCCTGTTCGTGGGCATCGCTTATTTTCTGACCGCAGTGCTCGCGCCGTTGTTCCTGCTGATGCTCAAAGGCGCGGCCTTCTCCGGCTATACGTCCAAGGGCATGGGCTGGTCGCTCATCGCGGGCCTCGTCGGCGCCATCGGGGCGTTCGGGGTGTTGCTCGCGTTCGGTGCGGGTGGCAAGCCGGGCGTGGTGATGTCGATCGTCTTCGCGGGCGCACCGGTGGTCAACGCGGTGTTCTCGCTGCTGTTGCATCCGCCGGCCGGCGGCTGGGGGACGATCAAGCCGCAGTTCTATCTTGGCATCTTGCTGGCCGCGCTGGGCGGTTGCCTGGTGACTTTTTACAAACCCGCTCCACCGGCTCCGGCCAAGGCACGCCCCACCGCCACCTTGGAAGCTCCCCTGAAGCCCGGCCAACCTTGAGCGACACCTGCCGTGCGTCCCGACGATTTTCCCCGACGTTCGACCCTCGCCCAGCGGCAACTCGATCAGTTGCGCGGCCTGATCACGGCGGTTCACCGGTCGAATCCCTTCTACGAGCCGAAGCTTGATGAAGCACGTTCGCCCTGGAAAATCATGTCGCTGGGCGATTTCTTTCACGGGTTTCCCTTCACCACCAAGGCGGAACTCGTGGCCGATCAACTGGCGCATCCGCCGTTCGGCAGCAACTTCTGCGAACCGAACGCAAGCTTCACGCGCCTGCACCAGACGAGCGGCACTACCGGCGCGCCGTTGCGCTGGCTCGATACGCCGGCGAGCTGGCAATGGGTGGTGGACACCTGGGAGATCATTCATCGCGCCAGCGGCGTGACGGCGGAAGATCGCGTCTTCTTTGCCTTCTCGTTCGGACCGTTTCTAGGCTTTTGGAGTGCGTTCGCGGCGGCCGAGCAGATGGGCGCGCTGTGTCTGCCCGGCGGCGGCATGTCGAGCGTGGCGCGGCTTCGCTCCATTCTTGATCTGGGCGCGACGGTGTTGTGCTGCACGCCGACCTACGCGCTGCATCTTGGCGAATTAGCCGCGAAGGAGGACATCGATCTCAGCGCCTCGAAGGTGCGCATCATCCTCGTTGCGGGCGAGCCTGGCGGCAGCCTGCCGGCTACGCGGGCGCGGCTGGAATCACTCTGGCCCGGAGCGCGCGTGGCGGATCATCACGGCATGACCGAGACGGGACCGGTGACGTTTCAATGCTCCGCCCGGCCGAATGTGTTGCATGTGGCCGAGACGGCGTTCATCACCGAGGTAATCGATCCGGCAACCGGTCAGCCCCTCGACGCCGGGGAGACGGGCGAACTCGTGCTCACGCCACTCGGCCGGGTCGGCATGCCATTGCTGCGCTACCGCACCGGCGATTGGGTCAAGACGGCACGCGACACGGTCTGCGAGTGCGGTCGGTCCGAGTTGGCGCTGGAAGGCGGCATCCTCGGTCGCGTGGATGACATGGTCATCGTGCGCGGCGTGAATGTATATCCGGGAGCCGTCGAGCAAATCGTCCGCGAGGTGGGCGGGGTGGCCGAGTATCGTGTGCATTTGACCATCGTGGAAGCCATGGCCGAATTGCATCTTGAGGTTGAGCCTTACGCCTGGTGTCAGGACACCCGGACGCTGGCGCATCAGGTGGAGAACGCCCTGCAAGCGGCGCTCAACCTGCGCATCCCAGTGACAGCGACGCATCCCGGGGCATTGCCGCGATATGAAATGAAAGCGCAGCGCTGGGTGCGTTCAGCCGGCTGAAACCTCCCCCGCCGCGGCGTCATCGGTTCAGGCCAAGCGGCTGCAAACTTGGCGCCAGAATCTTCGCGCATTCCACGTAGCACGATCGAGTTCTTCGCCAATCGACACTTGGCGTGTGCCGGGCACCTCTACCATCACCGACTCGATGGGCACCAGACAGCCCGCAGTGGCATACGAGCCGCGACCCACCGGTGTGGCGGTGCGGCGTTCGGCAAATCGTTCGATACGTTCCAGGAACCATTCCCGCGTGGCGGGCATCGGCAGGATGTGCAGCCGGCGCGGACGGACGAAGTAATAAAAGACAAACGCCGCCTCGGTGTAGAGAAAGCAGCCCGGTGAACCGGTCGTGGTGTTGCTGACCGTCTCGAAAAAGAAATTGCCGGTTTCGTCGTGGCGATCGCCTTTGACCTCAAGCGGAATTTCGCCGCCGCCGGTTCGCCAGAGGAGATCGACATCCTTCACCTGATAGGCCGGGTCGCTTTCGACGTTCCGCACTCGGCGGGTTTGTGGAGCAAGCCAGAGCCAGCGCGTGACTTCACGCACCGCACGGTGGCCGACGGCGTCGGTTTCCCGCATCGAATATCTCCGTCCCATGGGATGGAGCGGATTCTTGAAGTCACCGACGCGGCCGTCAAGCCGGCCGCAACCGCGGCAAGCCGTCAGGAGGTGGCGCCCGGATTTCTCCGGCCAAGGCGGCGCGCAATCTCCCGCTCGAGCCGGCGTTCGAGTTTTGTCGTGGCGTCGGGGTGCGGCGGTTCATCAAGGCGTTCAGGGAGTCGGGCGCGGTTCGTCAGGCAGCCCACGAGTGCCTGAAGCCATTTGCCAGGCGAAGTATTCATGGAGGGATCGGGTTTCACGATTTCGAGCTGAATCTCGTTTCGAGGACTTTGACCTCCTTCTTGATCAAGGCCGTGATGCGGTGCTTGGCGAGATAGACCTGGGCGACATTGACCTCGAGAGTCCGGCAGACGCGTTCGCTCGGCCATTCCTTGAGGACATGCAGATCGAAAATCTGGTAATGCTTGGGTTTGACCTTCGTCTTGACCCGCTGGAGCGCGGCGCTGTAGAGGTTGCGTTCCCATTCTTCATCCCACACCCGCCCCAGTTCCGGGTCCACCGTGTCGGGCATTTGATCGATCATCGGCATGCCGTCGGGGCCATCCCCGGACTGGACCACGAGCCTGGCCTCGCGCTGTCGGGCGCGCACATGGTCAATGATACGCCAACTGGTGATGTTGAGGAGCCACGCCTTGAAGGAGCCGCGCACCGGGTCATAGCGGAAGTCCGGCATCTGGCGGCAGACCTGGATGATGGTTTCCTGCACGACATCCTGGGCCTGCACATCGGTGAGTCCGCTGCGCCGGGCAGCAGCGTAGATGAGCTTCCAATAGGTGTGAAAGAAGTCCCGCCAGCTCTCGTTGTCGTCCCAGTTCTTCAACCGGCTCAACAGGCTTTGCCGGGTCGGAATGAGTTCATCCAAGTCGATGGGCAGCGGCGTATTCACAGCGTCACCCATCTATACGTGGCTCGCGTCAGAATCTTGCAAACAATCTTCATTTCGGGGTGGAAAAAGATTTTTGAAGATTTTTTGCAAGATTTGGCGTCGAGCCACGTATTAACCCGTGACGGGCCGATGCGGGGTCGCGGGGGCAGCGAGCGCGGACTCCGGCAAGCATCGGATTCCCGCGAGAAGCGGAAGCGGCGCGATTTCAGTACCAGGACGCCAAGGGAATGTTGGGAAGGCAGTTTCAGCCACGGGATCCTCTCCCGTGGCTGAACGCCTTTTTTGAGAATTCCCCACCGCAACGATGCTCGGCAGCACGTCAGGAACGCATTGGCTCACCGCCCGAAAAGGCCCGGCAGGAACGTCGTCAGCGGCGGGAAGTAGGTGATGAGCAGCACACCCAACAGGAGGACGAGGAGCATCGGGATGACGGCGCGCATCACTTCAATCATCGGCTTGTCAAAGCGGTAGGAAGCCAACAGCAGATTCAAGCCGACCGGCGGCGCCAGAAAGCCGAGTTCCATGTTGGCGAGGAAGATGATCCCGAGATGCACCGGATCGATGCCGAAGGCCACGCCGATCGGCACCAGCAACGGCACCACCACCACGATGGCGGCGTAGATTTCAATCAACCCGCCCACGAACAGCAGGACGAGATTCAGACCGAGCAGGAAGAGGAACTTTGAATGGATGTTTCCGGTGGACCACTCGACCAGGGCGTCGGGGATTTGCGCATCCACGAGGTAGTGCGTGAAGCCGAGCGCGACGCCCAATATCAGCAGCACGCCGCCGACCAGCAATCCGCACTCGGTCATCACGCGGGGGAGATCCTTGACGGGGTGCAAGTCACGCTGGATCACGGTCGCCACCAGCAAGGCGTAGGTCGCCGTGACCGCTGCTGCCTCGACCGTCGTCGGCACGGTGAACAGCGATACAATCGCCACCACCGGAATCAGCATCTCCCACTTGGCGGCCCAGAGCGCGGCCCAGGCCTCGGTTGGGTCGAAGCGCCTTCGTTCGGCCGGAATCTTCGGCCCTTGACGCACCCCCCACCACGCGGTGATCACGACCAGCAGGATGCCCGGGCCGATGCCGCCGAGGAACATCTGCTTGATGGTGAGGTTCGCCTGCGCGGAGTGATTCGCCACGATGGCGTAGAGAATTAGCGGCAGACACGGCGGGAAGAGCATCCCGAGCGAACCCGCGCCCGTCAGCAAACCCAGAGCGGAACGCTCCTTGTATCCAGCCGCCAGCAGCACGGGCATCAGCACGCCGCCCAGCGCGAGGATGGTCACGCCCGAGGCGCCGGTGAACGAGGTGAAGAACGCGCACACCAGCGCGGTGACAATCGCCGGCCCGCCGCGGAACTGCCCGACGAAAGCCTGAAACACCCGCACCAGCCGAAGCGAGGCTCCGCCTTCTGCCAGGAAATATCCCGCGAGGGTGAAGATCGGAATGCTGGGGAGCATGTCATTCGTCGTCAGGCTGTAGTGCTTGAGCGGGACCGATTCCATCGGCATGTCGTGTCCCCAGAAGAGAATCAGCGCCGCGCCGCCCAATGCGGTGAACACTGGCGCGCCGAACAAGGTGGCGATTGCCAGAACGATGAGCGCCGGGACCATCAACCGATCCGGCGTCAGCGGCGACCAGAGGGCCGCAGCCGCCACTGCCACCGCCACCGCCAGTCCGAGCAGCCGGCCTTTCCAAATTTCCGAGGTGTGCGAGACCAGGCGCAGCGCGATCAATCCGAAGCCCACCGGCAGGATAAGCTGGATGACCCAGACAGGGATTCCGTAAACGAGAATTTTTCCCAGCGGCTTCATGGCCAGCACGTAGCGGACGCTGGCCACGCAGAGGAAGAAGCAGATGGCGGCGGCAAAGCCGTTGCTGAAAATGTGCGCTGCCGATTTCCACCGGCCTTTGAGCAGCGTCTGCGCGGGGGAAAGCGCCAGCAGGCGGCCTTCGCGCGCGGCGATGGCCCCGCCCAACATGCCGACGATCAAGGTGAGGTGCTGGACGATGGAACTCGAACCTGAGATGCCGGTTTTGAAGATGTTCCGCAGGAGGATCTCGATCACGGGCAGCGTCATCATCGCCCCAAGCGCCAGGATGATCAGCGAATTCTCGCCGTGGAAAAGAAGACGGCGCCAGAGCGGCCCCTTCGCTTCCAGAGGCGCCACCGCGTGAGCCATGACGGCGTCACCACTCATTTGGCCGCGGCACCCTTGCTGGCGCGATACTCCTGCAAAAGTTTCTGCGTTTCGTCAAACATCTCGGCGGGGACCATCTTGCCGCGAATCTGGTCCTTCACCTTGTCCACCGTGGCGCGCCATTCCGCCTCCACTTCCGGCGAAACCTTCTGCACCACCAGTCCGCGCGCCGCCATGGCGGTAACCGCTTTTTCGTTCTCCGCCCGGCCGTCGCTCTTGATCTGTTTGCCGGTCTCCGCCGCAATCTTGAGCAGCCCCGCGCGCGTTTCGGCCGGGAGACGTTCCCATGATTTCTTGCGCACCACCGCCGCGCCGACCAGCGGTCCCCAGTTCAGCTCGATCATGTGTTTGGTCTGGTCTTGCAACTGGCCGGCCAGCGCGAAGAACGGCGGCATCGGAATGGCGTTGATGGTGTCCGACATCAAGCCCTGGGCGATGCCGGCGGTTTCCAGCGCGACCGGATTGAAGCCGCTCGCCTTCCACAGATCATAGACGCGGGCGTCACCCGCCCAGCAGAACAGTTTCTGCTTCCGCAGATCGTCCGGATGCAGGACCGGTGCCTTGGAGAAGATCCGCACCCAGCCCGTGTCGCTCCAGAACAGCACGACGTAGCCTTTCTCCAGCAGCTTCTGCTCAAGCTGGCCGCGCAGCTTCTCCGTGAGGTAATCCACCTCATCAAGGCTGCGGAACGACATCGGCATGTTCTGCAACGCCGTCACGGCGCGCTCGATTTCCGCGAGACCCACGGCGGTGAGCATCCCGGCGTCGAGGTTGCCGGTTTGCATCAGACCGACCATGTCCGACTCGCTGCCCTGCGTGCCGTCGGGAAAAATCATCAGCTTCACCGCGCCGCCGGTGGCCTGACGCCATTTCTCGCCCATCGCCATGAGGCTCTTGTGATACGAGGTGCCGCGGGGCGCGAGGGTGCCGAGGCGGATGTTGACCGGCTTGTCGGCGGCGGACAGGTTCAGACCGGCGGCGAGCGTTGCCGTGGCGAGCACCAGGCCCAGCCAAGTTCGATAGGTTCTGCGATTCATACGGTTTCAGTATCCCTGTTGTCGGCATGGGTGGCGACCACGAAAAACTGGCGGCGGTTATTTGAGGAACAATTCGTCGGTGCGCGCGAGCAGCCAGCGCGCGCGCTTCTGCATGATGAGATTGATCAGGCGCGCGGTGGGATCGGCGTCGGGATTGATGGCCAGCGCGGCGTTCAGCAACTCCTCGAACTGTTTCTTGTGCTGCGTCTGCACCATCACCGCCTCGGCATAGCTCACGTACGGACCGGCCTGTCTTCCCTGCGAGAGTTCCACCGCACGGTCAAAATGCTGCTTTGACCGCACCGCCGGATCGCCCGCGCCGCCCTTGCGGGTCATCTCGTAGTTGATGAAAAAGCCGTGCAGCGCGCCTTGATCGTAGGATTCATCCAGTTGCAGCGCGCGATCCATGAGCGCCTCGACGGTGCCGAGGTCGGCGATCAGGTCGGGGTTGTCCTTCAGGACGGAGATGGCTGCCGCCCACGACATCGCGGTCCAGTAAATGAGCGGCACATCCTTCTTCGTGAGCCTCGTCACGGCGGCCTTGGGATTCTTGCGCAACTCGGCCTCGAAGCCGCGATGGCGCTCGTTCAAGCCGCGCAGGCCGTAATTGCGCGCGCGCAGGTAAAGCTTGCGCGCCCGCTGGCGCATCGCATCGGCGGCATCCACGTCCCTGGATTCAAGTTCATCTGCATCGATTTGCACGAAGGCGTAGCCGTATTGGGTGAAGCCGCTGGCGGTGGCGAGGAGCAAGCCCTGATGATCGGGCACCTCGGCCAGCAGGCTTTCCATCAGCTTCAGGCTGAACGGCACCGCGGCGCGGACCAACTCGGGATCGTCATCCGAGGAAAAGGTGCTGCCGCCGGAGGAAAGCGCGTCGCCGACCTTGCTCACGGCCATCTTGCGGAACGAGCAGCCGGCGAGCAGCGCAGGCACGAGGGCGAGCAGCAGCAGGTGCGGCAGGCGAATCCGACTCAAGAATTGTGGTGCAATCGTGTTCATGGTCCTTCGTCGTTGCGGCGGGATGTTGCCCCGACCGGCCGCCGCTTTGAAATCGAAATTTCAAGGTGTCGCATCGCTTCCTCCCAGCACCGGGACTCTTTTCTCGCGGAAATATTTCTGAATCGGCGGGCGTTCACGTTTGTTCGCCGCACACCTCAACTCCTATCATGCGCACGCGCGGTTTTCACTGATTCTCTTTATGAAAGCGCGCGCTGGCAGGCGGAACCGCATCCATCTCTCCTCGGCGGCGGCTGCCACCCGTGCGCTGGTGGCTTGGAAGCCACGAAGCTTGGGAAGGATCATCGGCGCAGCGTCAGGCATGCTGCTGCGTCAACTCGCTCAAGCAGCCCCGGCGGACAGGAGGTCATCGCCACAAACCGACGTTGGCTTGCCCGGATGGTTGCAGCGCATCCGACCCGTGGATCCGCCTCAGCCCTTGTAAACGATGATCACGCCGAAGTCGGAGATCCAGGCGCGCGTGCCCAGTTCCTGGTGCGAGTAGTTGATGGCCGTGATGCTGACCAAGTCAGCCTCGCCCACCTTGCCGAGGAACTGGCTGACCAATTCGTCGAACCGATCTTTGCCGACCTCCACGCAATCCGAATGGCGGATGGTCTTGATCCGAGTCTGGATGCCCTCATGGGCGGCGGCATCGAGGGGCTTGAGCGGTTTGGCGATGAGCGGGGCGGGCGCGTTGGCCCCTGCGCTGTCGCGTTGCGGCACGCTGAAGTGCTTTTCCTCGCGCGCGGCGGCAGAGGCGGCCATCGGATTGAGCACGCGCGTGTTGTCATTGGTCGCCTTCGGGACGACGAGCGTGCCGTTGCAGGTGGGGCATTGAATCTCGAAGCCGGCGCCGGCGACTTCGACCGAGAGTTCCTGTCCGCAGTGTGTGCAGTTGAAGACGACATCCATAGAGCAGCCTTTGGTTTGTGGGACTTGCGAGAGACTAAGCGCGGGCCCGGGAGGGAAACAAGTTCAAAGCTTGCCGGGTTGTCATTTTTCCCGTGGGTCTCCGTTCCTCGACTCTATTCTGCGACGCGAAATTTGCGTTTGGTCACGCCCTCCGCTCAATCATCGAAGCGTTGGAGCAGTTTGCCATAGGCATCAATCCGCCGGTCGCGCAGGAACGGCCAGTGCGTGCGGGTGACATCCAGTTGCGCGAGGTCCACCTCAGCCAGCAGAATCTCCTCCTTGTCCGCGCTGGCCCTGGCGAGAATCTCGCCCGAGGTGCCGGCGACGAAACTTTGCCCCCAAAACACCAGCCCGTCGCCGCCCACGGGCGTTTCGTGGCCGATGCGATTGATTGCCGCCACGTAGCAGCCGTTGGCCACGGCGTGGCTGCGCTGGATGAGTTCCCAGGCGCCGTGCTGCTGGGCGCCGTGGGTCGCCTTTTCCGCCGGATGCCAGCCGATGGCCGTCGGATAGAAAAGAATGTCGGCGCCTTGCATGGCGGTCAGGCGCGCGGCTTCGGGATACCACTGGTCCCAGCAGATCAGCACGCCGATCTTGCCGTAACGGGTCGGCCAGGCGCGGAAGCCGAGGTCGCCGGGCGTGAAATAAAACTTCTCGTAAAACAGCGGGTCATCCGGGATGTGCATCTTGCGGTAGATGCCCAGCAGCGAGCCGTCGGCGTCGATGATTGCGGCGGTGTTGTGATAGAGTCCGGGCGCGCGTTTCTCGAAAAGCGACGCCACGATCACCACGCGATGCTTCTTCGCGAGCTTGCAGAACGCGTCCGTGCTCGGGCCGGGAATCGATTCCGCGAGTGCAAAGTTCGCATGATCCTCGCTCTGGCAGAAATACGGGGCGCGGAACAATTCCTGGGTGCAGATAATCTGCGCGCCGCGGCGCGCCGCTCGTTCCACGAGGGTGAGCGCCTTTTTCGTGTTGGTCGCAGGATCTGCCATGCAAGCGTGCTGCAACAGTCCCAGCCTGACGGAGGAGGACGGCTTCTTCATGCGGCGCGGTGGTGGCGCGTAGAGCGCGCGGCACGCTCAAGGAGTTGGGTCGAGCCTTTGGCGTCTGTGCTGGCAAGCGCCGGGTCGGTGCCGAAAATCTCGCGGATGAGCCGGCCCATGGTCTCGTTCGTCGGCCCGTAGCCCGAGTGGTAGATGTAGTGTTCGAGATCGTACAGCATCTCGTCGGCCGTCGGGTAACGCTTCTCCAGGTCGCGTGCCAGGGCGCGGTGCAGGATTTCGTTGAGCCGATCACTGATGCGCTCGTCCATCGTGCGGAAGTCCGGGATGGCGCGGCTCATGATGAGTTTGCGCGACTCCTCGCTGCTGGGACCCTTGAAGATGTTCTGTCCGAGCAGCAGATGGGCGAGCACCACGCCGACGGAGAAGAGGTCGGAGCGTTTGTCGGTGATCTTGAAGTCCGCCTGCTCAGGGCTCATGTAATCCGCCTTGCCGGCCACGACTTCGCCCTCCTTGTCGGTGAGAAATCCGCGCGCCTTGGCGATGCCGAAGTCGGTCAGCTTCACGTCACCCTCGAAGGCGATCATGATGTTCTTGAAGCTGACGTCGCGGTGGACGAGGCCGAGCGGTTTGCCGTCCCGATCGGTCTTGGCGTGCGCGTAGGCCAGCCCGCGGCAGACGCGGCTGGCGATGAAGATGGCCATCTCGTGCGGCAGCGTGTGCTTTCCCGCGCGCAGGCGATCGGCAAACTGCTCGAGGTTCGCGCCGCGGATGAGTTCCATGCAGATGTAGAACACCCCGTTGGCTTCGCCGAGGTGATAGGTCTGGACGATGTTGGTGTGGATGAGGTCGGCCACCAGCCGGGCCTCGCCAATGAAGTTGTCGATGAACTCCTTCTGGGTGGCGTAGTTCTGCCGGATGATTTTGATGGCGACGCGCTTGACGAAATCGCGCGCGCCGAGCTGCTCGGCCTCGTAAATGATCCCCATGCCGCCCTCGTAAAGTTTACGGACGATCTCGTATCGCAGTTCCGTATGGAGATTGAACAGCGAGGCCATAAGGACGGCATGGTGTGGAAAGGAGGTTTCAAGTCAAGTCTGCGCTCCATCCGCAGCGCTCCGCCCGACTCCCGGAACGGCTGGAAAACCGCGTGTTTATTGAAAAAATCTCCTTGCGCCGCTCCGCGCCTTGCCTGTAAATCCGATCCGTCTCAAGACCAGCGTCCGATCCTAAACAAACAAAATCACATCACACATTATGGGTAAAGCACTCACCAAATCACAGGTCGCCTCCGCCATCGCTGAGAAGGTCGGCATCACCAAGAAACAGGCCGCCGAGACCATCGAACAGATCGCGCAGCTCGCCTACAAGCAGGCCAAGAACACCTTCACCCTGCCGGGCATCGGCAAGCTGGTGCTCGTCAACCGCAAGGCGCGCAAGGGCCGCAACCCCGCCACCGGCCAGGAAATCCAGATCCCGGCCAAGCGCGTGGTGAAATTCCGCGTGGCCAAGGCCGCGAAGGACGCCATCCTCGGCGCGAAGTAAATTTCGTCCTCTTTTCGCAAGGCTCTCCGGCCCCGGCTGGGGAGCCTTTTTGTTTCCCGCCCCGGGCGCCATTCCCCGCGCAGCGTGCGTCGCCTCGCCGAAATACTTGCCTTGCCTGGCGCTCCGTGACTCGATCCCGCCCGATGAAGATCGCCGTGGTCGGATGCGGTGCGCTCGGCAGTTATTATGGCGCGAGCCTGTGCCGCGAAGGTCAGGAAGTGCATTTCCTGCTGCGCTCGGATTACGCCGCAGTACAGCGTCACGGCGTGGTGGTGCATAGCCCGAAGGGCGACTTCACCGTGCGCCCGCATTGCGCCAAAGATCCTGGCGAAATCGGGCCGGCGGATCTCGTGCTCATCGCGCTCAAGACCACGGCCAACGATCAATTCCCGCGCCTGCTTCCGCCCTTGGTCGGGCCGCACACCGCCGTGGTCACGCTGCAAAACGGCCTGGGCAACGAGGAGGCGCTGGCGCGGCTTTTCCCCGCCGAACAGATTCTCGGCGGCCTCTGTTTCGTGTGCCTCAACCGCACCGCCCCCGGAGTGATTCATCATCTCGCGCACGGACGCATCGTGCTCGGGGAATTCCAGCGCCCGTCCGGATCGCGCACCCAAGCCCTCGCCGCGCTCCTGCGCTGCGCCGGCGTGCCGTGCGACCTGACCGATAATCTTGCGGCCGCACATTGGGAGAAGCTCGTTTGGAACGTTCCCTTCAACGGCCTCGGTGTCGCCGGCGCCGCCGGTTACGATGCCGTCCTGCGAGGCGCGTTACCGTGGGACGCGCCCCTCGGTGCCTGCCTGCCCACGGAGGTGTTGCTGGGCGACGCGCGCTGGGAGGCGCTGGTGCGCGCATTGATGAGTGAAGTCATCGCCACCGGACGTGCTCTTGGCTTCGCGCTGGATGACTCGCTCGCGGAGGAAAATATCCAGCGCACGAAAATGATGGGCGCCTACGAGGCTTCGACGCTGATCGATTTTGCGCGCGGACAGCCGCTGGAAATCGAGAGCCTGTTCCTCGAACCGTTTCGCCAGGCGCGCTCCGCCGGCGTGGCCGCGCCGCACCTGGAGGCGCTCTGTGGTGTGTTGCGAGATCTCGCGGCTGCGGGCACCCGCACGGAATGACCGCTCGCCGGCGCGCGGCCTTCAGCCCGCTTCGATATGCGGGGGACAAGGTGTAATCAATGGCCGGCGGGCTGGCGCACGGTGAAGCGACGTAAATGTCGCGCTCCAACCCGGTTGCCTCTGGGGGCAGTTTGCGGATGCACCCGCTCGGATCGAGGAACGCCGCCAGAACGCCGCCAGCGTTGCCAAATCGGCGCCCGCCCCTATCCTCCCCGCCACATGCGAATCGTCTGTTCATCGCTCCACGCCACTGGTGGCTGGTTATCTTCACGCCCATGATCCTGGAGAAAGCCATCGCCGAATTCACCGGACACCTCGCCGCCAGCGTGGGCGACAATTCATTTGTGCGCCTCGTGCTCTCCAATCCCGTCGCCGACAGCGACGCACCCCCGCGGCTGCTCGTCCGGCGCGTCGATCTCAAGGGCGCGCCGCACCTCTCCTTCATCGCCCGCCATGCCACGCGCGATGTGACCTCCAACCGGCCGCTCGCCGAAGGCATTGCCTGGTTGCGCGAACAACTCCACCGCCATTATCGCAGCGCACTGCTCGGCACCGCCGCGCGCGACTGGCAGTTGGTCATCGCCCCCAGCGGCCTGGCCCGGCTCATCGCGCATCAGCCGGCCAAGACCGAACCGCCCTCACGCGCGCACGACCAGCCGCACCAGACCATCCTCGACGCCTCGGCGCGCGACTGGCTGACCGGCCTCGGGGTGATGAATGATGAGGGCAAGGTCCGGGCCGCCCTCGCCGACAAGCACCGCCAGATCAATCGTTACCTCGAAATCTTCACCCACCTCGCCCGCGACTGCGGCTGGACGGCCGCTCCCCGCGGCCCGAAGAAATCCGAGAAGGCGCAAGCCGCCCTCCTCGCCCTCGGCGCCGCCCACGAAGCTTCGGCGCGCGAACTCGTCCTCGCCGACATGGGTTGCGGCAAGGCCTATCTCACCTTTGGTCTGTGGCACCTTTTCAGCCGCGTCTGGCACCGCCCGGCGCACATTCTCGGTGTCGAGACGCGCGCCGAACTGGTGACGGCCAACACCGCCCTGGCGAAGCAAGTTACCGCGACCCGGCTGGAGTTTCTCCCGGGCGACATCGCCTCCGTGGAACTGCCGCCGCTCGATGCGCTCATCGCGCTGCATGCCTGCAACACCGCCACCGACGATGCGATTCGCCGCGGCATTGAACTGGGGGCGCAACTCATCGTCGTCTCGCCGTGCTGCCATCAGGAAGTCCGCCCGCAGCTCGGCCATCCCGAGCCGCTCGCCGCGGTGCTGCGCCATGGATTGATGCAGGAACGCCTCGCCGAGTGGCTCACCGACGGACTGCGCGCGCTCTTCCTCGAATGGGCCGGCTATCGCACGCGGATGATCGAATTCGTCGGTTCCGAACACACGCCGCGCAACCTGATGATCGCCGCCGTGCGCACAGGGGAGCCGTTCCAGGCCGAGCCAGCCCGGCAGCACATTGTGGAATTGAAGAAGTTCTTCGGCCTGCAACGCCACGCCCTCGATCCGCTCCTCGAACGATGAATCCAGCACCCATCGACTGGCCGGCATTGGAACGTCTCCGCGCCGCCTTCCTCGCCGGCACCGCCGGCCAGGCCGATTACTGGCGGGAGGAGCGGGACCTGGCGAGCTATGATGCCACCTTCGCCCAGCGCATCGGCTGGAAATGGGATTTTGTGCTCGCCGGATTGCGCCGCCGCGGGTGGACCCCGCCGCAGGCACCGCTGCTAGACTGGGGCTGTGGCAGCGGCATCGCCGGGCGAGCCTTTGTCGATTTCTTCGGTGTGAATGCTGCGAGTGGTTTGTGGCTGTGGGATCGTTCGACGCTGGCCATGAATTTTGCCGCGACCCGTGCTCGCCAGAAATACCCCGCTCTCACGGTCAAGGGCGGCCTGCCGTGCCGCGAGGGCGAATCATTTGGCGGGACTCTGCTGCTCAGCCATGTGTTGAACGAACTCGACGCGCCCCAACTCGACTCACTGCTCACCCTCGTCGCCGGGGCCGCATGCGTGCTTTGGATCGAGCCCGGGACGCATGCCACCAGCCGCGCGCTCGGCGCGGCGCGCGAACGCTTGCGTGAATACTTTGCAGTCATCGCGCCCTGTCCGCATCAAGGGCCGTGCGGACTGCTGTTGCCCGGCCAGGAACGGCACTGGTGCCATCACTTCGCCGAGCCGGCGCCGGGCGTGTTCACCGATGGCAACTGGGCGCGCTTCGCGACGCTCCTGGGCATCGATCTGCGCAGCCTGCCCCTCAGTTATCTCGTGCTGGACCGGCGCCCGGGCGCGGTTCCCCCGCTGCCGTCCGGCGCCGCCCGGGTCATCGGTCAGCCCCGAACCTACAAGGCCTACGCGCGCGTTTTTGCCTGTGACGCGAGGGGTGTGAGCGACCGCGAGTTGGGCAAGCGCGCCTTCCCCGAATTGTTCCGCCGGATCAGAAAAGGAACCTCGTCCACGTTGCTCGAACTCGTCGGCGACCCCGGCGGGAAAGTGGTGGCCGCGCGCTCGCTGGACGATGCTGCTTCGCAAGAGGAGCAACACTCCGGAGAGTCCGTGTGAAAACAAGGACGCTGCCATCGCAGCGCGCTGCACCTCAGCCAGCGCCCCGTCCGCATACCGAGAGGAAAGCAGGGCAATTTGAAGTGTGCATTCTCGCCGGCGGATTGAGCCGGCGGATGGGGCGCGACAAAGCCCGCCTGCGGCTCGGACGACGCACCCTGCTCGGACACATCCGCGCGGAAGCGTCCGTTCTGGGAGGAAGGGTGCGTGTCATCCGGCGCGATGTGGTGCCGCGCTGCGGCCCGCTGGGCGGGGTCATCACGGCGCTGCGCACGACGCGCTCTCCGGCGGTTTTGCTGCTGGCCTGCGACATGCCGTTCATCACGGCGGCGCTGCTGCGAAGGCTTCTGAGGGTGTCGCGCAACGGGACGCGGTCCGTCTTTGCATCGGGCGGGAATCTCGCGGGCTTTCCGCTTGTGCTGCCCCGGAATGCGCTGCCGCAGGTCGAGGAATTGGTGGCGGCCGGACAGCTTTCACTGCAACAACTCGCCACCGGCGTGGGTGCCGCGCGGCTGCGTTTGCCGGCGAAATCCGCCACGCAACTGGCCAACGTCAATACCCCGGAGGAATGGCGCCACGCCAAGGAACGCTGGCGGGATGCGAATCACCGGACGCGCCAGGGAATTTGCAAGGTCTGGATGCACTCCAGATTCCGGTCTTGAGGGCGGGATGGTGAATGAGTGAAGGCGGAAAATCCTGTTTCCTGAGAATGCCAGAAAATGGGGATTGCATTTGGCTGCGGCTCCAAGCATTTTTGCCGTCCGGTTCGGGGCGTAGCGTAGCCTGGTAGCGCGCTTGTTTCGGGTACAAGAGGTCGTGAGTTCGAATCTCACCGCCCCGACCACTTTGAAAATTCCAAGGAGGGAACAACCACAGTTCCGTTGTGATGCCCGCTCGCGAAATCTATTTGATCGTGCGTGAAGAGGTGGAGGGGCCATTCACGCTGGAGGAAATTCAGCACCGGTTCGCCGATGAAGGGAGGAGGCCTGATCTCTTGTACGCGGTGCGCGGCAGCGCCGAATGGAAACCGCTCGCTGAACTGCTCCGCGAAAACGAAACGGTGCTCCGCACCTGAGCCTGCAAAGGAAGCGGCGCCCGCCCGGGCGCCGTGAAAATCCTCCGGGCGCACGACGCCCGACGATAATCGTCTCCGGTTTACTTCTTAAGTTGTGGCGGGGTGGGACTGAAAACCGAAATGGTCATCCCGCTCGCATTGATCGATCCAGCCCAGACGGAGAACGTGAAATACTTGGCGATCTGGTCGAACGGCGGCAGCAGCGAGAAATCCACCCAGTCCTTGAAGGCGTTTGGATTTTCGTTGAGACCCAGCCGCCCGGCAAAGGGTGACGAGCTGATCAAATTGGCCAGCGAGCCGGATTCCTTTTTCAAGATTTCCAACGCCGCCCGGGTGGTTTCGCGCTGGTTCTCGTAGCCAAACAGGCCGGTGTTCATCCCGCCCACTTTCTGGGCCGCCTCGCTGAGTCCGGGCGTTTCGCCCAGCGGCTTCGTCTGTCCGACATTGCTGCGCAAATATTCCTCGAGCATGGCGGGGTCGGTGCTGATGGCCACATAACCGCCGCTGGCCGCGTAGTGTAGCAGCCGCTCGGCTGGCGCCGCGCCGCGGCGGCCCTGCATGTTGGGCAGCCCGACGGAATAGATGGTGCGGCCCAGGAATTCCCGCTCCCGCACCTTGGCGGATTGCTGCGGCAGCAGGCCGCTCAAAGCCCGCATGGCGGAGGCAAGTTCCTGCGGCTTGGGCGAGCCGATCAGGAAAAGGGATGGCGGCGAGTTCAACGCGTCGAGCGTCTGCTTGCGCGGCGCTTTCTCGTAGGAAATCAGGTCATCGCCGAGATTGGCGATGAGTTGCGTCCGCAGATCGAAGTTCGGATCCTTTTCCTTCCCGGCGCTGTCCACCACCATCTTGAAAAGGCCGGCCATCTGCGGATTCGCTTCGACCAGCGTCTTTTCAATCTGGTCGATGCCCTTGGCGAGGTCGAGGCGCGTGCGGCTGAACTTGATGGCATCGGCCGGCACGAAGGCGGGCGGCGCTGACTCGCGGGCGTCAAAGGCGAAAATCTTGAACAGCCCGCGGCGGTCGGCTTCCGGGATCGCCGCCACGAACTGGTAGAGCGCCCCTTCGGGAGACTCCTTCTCGGTGAAACTCAGCGTCTTCAGACCCATCAGCCCGAGAGCCGAGAGCATCTTGTCGGCCGCCATGTCGGGGCCACCCCGCCGGCGTCGCGGCGCGTCCCCGGCCGGAGCGTCGGCCTTGGCCTGTTTGGCCACCGTTGCCAGAATCGCGTTGATGTCGAGCCAGCCGTAGCAATTGGCCTCGCGGAACTGCGCGTTGTAGGACGATGCAAAGGACGCCTTGTCCGACAGCGGCGGCACATCGCCGCCCGCCTGCCGGACCAGCACGCGTTCGATCTCCTTGGCGGAATCACCCGCGATCAGCAGTGACTGCGACTGGCCAACGAACCACTCGATCTTGCGCGCCGGCTTCTTTTTCTCCGGCTTGGGAGCGTCAACTGTTTCCCAGCCCTCGTTCGGGTCAGGGAAAATTTTGTTGAACATCTTGGAGAACTCGTCGGACGAGAAAATATAAACGGTGAACTCGAGGTCGCGAATCTTCTCCGTGCGCACCTGCTTGCCGCCATCGACCCACTTCTTCTTCAGGTTGCCGAGGTTCGTCTTGAGCTTCTCGCTCTGATCGCCGGCATCGATGGCGAGGACGAAGCCCGGCTTGACGTCCGGTTGCCCTTCCCAGCCGTTGCGGGTCAGCGCCAGCGTCACCTGCCCGCGGGCGAGGCCGGAGTAATCGGAGAACTTGATGCCGAACTCTTTTTCGAGTGGCTCAACGACCTCCAAGCGAAACTTGGCGAGAAATTTATCCTTGAATGGCTTGAGTGCCGGATCCCGCAAGATCTGTCCGCCCGCCGTCTCGTTCCATAATTGTTTCGCGGCGGCGTAATTGGGCACGGTGACCAGACCAAGCGTGTCATCCGGCAGGAGCTTTTCAGGAGGCGGAACCGCCGCCACGGAGGTGAGCATCGCCAGGGACAACCCGGCGAGGGACAGGAACATTTTTTTCATAGCGAATCGGTTTGAGTTAAGTGTCGGCAATGTGCCGGGGCGTTGATTTCTTGGCTAGGGCAAAAGCTGGCCTCCTTGACTAAACCGTCATCTTAATCCTCACCCGCCCCGTCGGGAGCGAGCAGCGGTAGCGGGCGTTCCAGATGACGGCCGTCGCTCCAAGTCATCTGGATCAGTCTTTCTTCCCCCCCGTCTTGGGCCAGGTGAATCCGTTCTTCAGCCGGCTCGGGGGTTCGAGGTAGCGATACGGGCTGGTCGGATTGTCGTTGTCATAAGCGTAGGCGTCGCGGTGATTGAGGAAATACTTCACCACGCCCACCGGGATGGCGAAGCCGAGACCCTCGCCGAAAGTCAGCTTCATGTTGGTCACGCCCACGACTTCGCCACGAAGATTAAACAATGGCCCGCCGCTGTTGCCCGGATTGATTTGCGCCGTGGTCTGCAAATACAGTTCCCCCTGCACCTCGCGCGTCATCGTGCTCAGAATGCCCTCGGTCACGGTACGTTCCAGTCCCAGCGGGCTGCCGATGGCAAAGACGCGCTCGCCCACCGCCAGTGAATCCGCATCGCCCAGCAGCACCGAGGCAAACTTCGGCGTGTCCTTGTCGTCAATCTTCAGCAGCGCCAGGTCGCGGAATTTGTTCATCGCCACGATGCGGACCTGCTTGTAAACGCGCCGCTCCAGTTGTCCGTTCTTCTGGTGATACACCTCGACCGCGATCTGCGTCTCACCCTCGATCACATGGAAATTCGTGATGAGGTAGCCCTCTTCATCGAGGATGAATCCCGAACCCAGCCCGCCCGGCGTGCGCACCTGCACCACGGCTTCGCCGAGCTGGGCCACCAGTTCGCGCACCGGCTTCTCCGGCAACGGCGAACGCGCTGTGCGATACAACCCTCCAACCTCCTCCGCGGACGCGGCGGCAGGCAAGCGCGGCGCGGTGTTCGAGGGGGTCCCGATGCCGCCGGGAGGCGGCATGGCGACCGCCTCCCGCTCGATCCGGGCAATCTGGTTGCGCGGCACCAGCAGGACGGTGTAGCCGACGTCGATGACCACCTGATCCTTTTTCTCCGTGAGAATGCGCCCGGTGATCGCCGCCTTGTCCTTGAGAAGAATCGTATCGGCCGCGCTCAACGGCAGGACCGTGGCGAGGCAGAGGAGGGCTGGAATCCGCGTTAACATGCCGCCACCTTAGACGGCGTTGCCATCGTTGACAAGCGAAGCGCCGGGATTTGGCATTTCGACGCCGCGCACAAAGACCTTCACGTCCTCCAGCCAGCTCTCGGGCGTGACTTCCAACACACAAAAATCCGCGGATGCGCCAGCTTCGAGGCCTCGAGGCAGCCCCATCCATCCGGCTGGCAGATCTGAGTAGCGCGGCCACACCGTCTGCCAGGCGGCATCGAGCATCGACGCGGCCTTGAACACTCCGTCGATGGGACGCAACGCCGAGCCGGCCAGATTTCCCGTTCCCGGCAGGCGCACGATGCTGTCTTCGCCCACTTCGAGTTCGAGATGAGCGAGACGGTAGCGTCCGGGCGGCGCCCCGCCCGCGGCCATCGTGTCGCTGACGAAGTAAATCCGGTCGGCGCCAATTTCGCGGTGCATCAGCCGGAACAACGCTGGCGCCACATGAACGCCATCGGGAATCAAACTCACCATCAGCTTCGGCGTCTCGAACATGCGCCAGAGGATGTTGTCGAACCGGTCGAGTTCGCGCGGGCAGCCGTTGCCAAGGTGCGTGAAACCAATGGCGCCGGCGCGGATGGCCTGGGTGAGCCGTTTCGACGGGGCGTTGGTGTGGCCCAGGCTGATCTTCATTCCGAGCGCCGTCGCCTGACCGATGGCGGCGATGGCATCAAGGCGCTCCGGGGCGAGCGTCAGCATCACGAGATCCTCGCCAGCCACGGCGCGCATTTCCTCAATCTGCTCCGGCTTGGGATCGCACATCACTTCCGCGCGATGCGCCCCGCGGTAGCCCGGTTCAGACGAGAGGAACGGGCCTTCGACATGCCAGCCCGCGATGGCCTGGCGCAGCTCGGCCGAGGTTTCACGCAGCCGACGCAGATGACCGAGCCTTGCCATCAGGCGCGGCCACTCGTCGCTGATCAGCGTGAGCAGGAATCTGCCGCAGCCGTCGCGATGCAGAGCGCGGACCGCCTGCAGAAGGGCGTCGGTGGTCAGATCATCCTGTTGAAAATCGATGCCGGCGTAACCATTGACTTGCAGATCAACCAGCGGCGGCGCGACCCAGCGATCGCGCGGCGGTTGCTCAGTCGTTGCGGCCAGTTCCACGATCTGGCCCTCGGCCCAGCGCAGGAGGACCGGTTGGCGGGTGGCATAGTGCCAGGCGAGGAGTTCACCTTCGTTCATAGGTCAGGGCGGAGCGACCGTCGAGGCGGTCCCGGCGGGATTTGGTTCTGTTCCATCAGGTTTCTTCGCAGAGCGATTGACGCGCGGACGGAAGACCACATCGACCACGTTGCGCACGTATTGCTCGTCGGCGATGCCTTCGACGGCGTCGGCCGGGTAAACGGATTTCTCCTTGAAGTGCGCGGCCATCGCGGCGAACAGCTCGATGCGCGCGGGCGGATCCATCTCGTCGCGGCGCAGCAGCGCCTGGAGCGCGAGGCTGGCTTCATTGGCCGAGACGCGCTGGCGCAGGCGCGCCTCGAGGTGCGGATGCCCGCGCAGGGAGTTGAAGCGGCCTTCGAGCAGTTTATCGAGATCCGGTTCGGTGATTTTTGGCTGACGCACGACGATGGTGTTGGCGGCGAGGTCACCGAGCCGTTGGGCGTGGCGGCTGAACAAGCAGGCAAGACCGCCGACGAAATAGAACACCGGGAGCATGTCGGCAAAGCGGAGCAGATTGCGGATGACGATCTGCGACGGATGCAGACGCAATCCATGCGCATCCATCACCCGAAGCCGCAGCGCACGTTTTCCCAGCGTCTGGCCGCGCCAATACCATTCCAGCACCATGCTGTAGCCAATCGAGGTGACGAAGAACAGGAGCGTGGCCAGCGCCTGCGCGAAATCTTCGCTGACCAGCCCGAGAAACGACGTGGCCAGACCAAGGCCGACGGCGATGGCGATGATGACCACCATGTCAATCAGCCACGCGAGGCAGCGCGTCACCGGTCCGGCGAGCAATTGTGAAAACACAATCCCCTCAGGCGTGCGGATCAAAAGCGTGTTGGTGCGGGAGGTCACGGTCTCTCCTCAGATTCTCTTTTGCGTCGGGAGATGGAGTCGCCGGTTTTGGGTGAGCGCCCGCACCAGCCAAAGTAGGCGACAAGCAGGACAACCTCCACGCAGCCGAACGCAATCTTCGCCCAGTAAGGCAGCATCGGCGCGTGATATTGGGAAAACCACGCCTCGATGATTCCAGCCCAGATGAGCATCAAGGTGACTCCGGCAATCAGCGTGACAAGATCCTGCGAGATGGCGCGCAGCCGGGTGGCCATCGATTCACGGCTGCCCCAGCCGATCAACGCACCGCCGAGCATCAGTCCTGCCTGTCCAGCGATGAGGATTGCCGGAATCTCGAAGGATCCATGCGGCAGCAGCCAGCCGATGAGGAATTGAGTGTGACCGGCCAGGATGTAGTCGATCGAAACCGCGCCCAGCATCACGCCGGTGGAGAACAGCATCACAATCGTCCCGATGCCCCAGGTGACGCCGAACGCCAGCGTCTTGAACGCCACGCCCGTGTTGTTGGTGATGTAAAACGCCGTGCCGCGCGCCTTGGCGCCGCGGAGATGATCGCCGGTGGCTTTTTCCGCCTGCGCCACGCGCTCGGACGGATCACCGTGCAGGTTGCTGAACGGAATCGCGATGGATTTCGCCTCGGGATCGACCATCACCGCGATGCCGCCGAAGAGCGTTCCGCCAGCCGTAAGGGCGAGCGCCAGGGCAAAGGCGCGCCATTGCCGACGGAAGGTTTGCGGCAGTGTTTGCAGGAGCCAGCGCAGTGGCGAGAAGCGATGCTGCCGCGAACGAGTCTCATGGATCTCGCCATAGGCGCGGGCGACGAGGCTTTCGAGATAGCGCCGGATTTCCGGCTCGGCGGAGAAGGTCATGATGCGCCCCAGGTCTGAGGAGGCGCGCTCGTAGAGATAATGGAGTCGTTGCGCCTCCGCCAGCGGGAGTGCGCGATCCGGATCGCCCTCAAGACGGCTGAGGAACCGCTCCAGTTCCGACCAGAACGGGCGCTCGCCGTGAATGAATTTGTCGAGGTCGAGAATCATTGTCGGGAACAGTGCGGCAGAGTGGCAGCAGAATATAGTATTGGAGAAATGGAGTGTTGGGCATGAGCCACCTTAGCGTTGAGATGGGTTCTCATGAGCGGCGCTTGGCCCATGAACTCATGAGATCGGTAGGGCGCGTCTGTCTCAACGCGCCGCACACGACCATAGGTCCGCCCGACGGCGTGCTCGGAGAGACGCGCCCTGCCTCCCGACGCCATCGCCCCAGCATTCCACCACTCCATCTTTCCACTGCTCATAGCATCTGCCTTTGTTTCACTTCCAGATACTGGCTGACCAACTGCGCGCTGAGGCGCTCGTTTTCGAGCAGCGAGAAGCGCACGCCGCGCCGTTCCAAAACCTTGCCCAGCTCGCGCAGATTGCGCCACTGGAGATGGCCGCCCAGGGCTCGATACAGATCATCCGGTGCCTTCACCTCGTCATGCGAGAACAACGGCGCCGCGCCGGGCGGGGCCAGCATGTTCACCAGGACAAGATGTTGTTTACTGAGGAGGTTGACCTGCCGCGTGAAGCTTTCCGCCAGCACCGGATCGTCGAGAGAAGTCAGGAAGACGAGCAGCGCGCGTCGGCGCAACCGGAGCCGCAGAAAGGTGGCGATCTCATCGAAGTCCGGCGCGACGAGTCGCGGCTGGAGGGTGTAGAGCGCGTCGCGGCAGGCGCCGTAATGAGCCCGGCCGTTGCGGGCGCGCAGGAAGCGGTCCACGCCGTCCGTGAACGTCACCACGCCGAACAGATCACCCTGCCGCTCGGCCGCGAGGCCGAGGATCAGGGACGCAGTGAGAAACCGTTCCAGCAGCGATTCGGCATGCCTCGCTTCAAGTTTTGAATCAGGAGATTCGAGGTGTGGGGTCCGAGTGGCGGCAGCTTTCGTTGAGGCCGAAACCGCCTCGCGTGCGCTCAATCGCGAGGCATCGATCACCACATAGACTTCCTGCGTCTTCTCGATTTGGAACACCTTGGTTATCGGCCGCCCGCGGCGCGCGGTGGCTTTCCAGTGGACATCCTCAAAGCCATCGCCCGGCACATACTCGCGCAGCTTTTCAAACTCGCGTCCCTTGCCGAGCTGACGCCTAGCGTGGATGCCGAACACGCCCTTGTTCAAAAACAGCGCCGCAAGATCCCGCCGTTCGGTGAACAGATTGGGATACACCCGCAGCTCGCAGCGCACGCGCACATTGCCGCGCATGGCCCACCAGCCGAGGCGGGACCCGATTTCGAGATAGGCGCGATCAAGCGTGTAGCGACCGCGTCGCCGTGGGCGAAAGGTCCACTCGGTTTGCGCCCATTCCGATCCGGCGGGTAACACGATCACCAGATCCTCGCCGGTGGTTTCGATCTCGCGCGGGAATGACAGGGCCAGTCGGATCTGCCGGAGTCGGAGGCTGGGATTGAGAACGCGCACGGAAAGCCGGCTCTCGCGGTCCTTGGCCATGCGGACAATTTCAGGAAGTTCAACCGCGAATCCGTCCAGCAAACGCAGAGACGCCACGGCGTCGATCGCTGCGACCATCAGGAAGACGCCGATGACCAGCCCCACGCCCCACAGCCAGTCGGGAATCACGGCCCCAAGCAGGGCGCCCGGCAGCGCGAGGGCAGCGAACCAGATCAGCAGGCGTGTCTGGGGAACGATCATGTTCAGCGCGGCACGGCGATCTGCTGAAGAATGGTTTCGATGACTTCCGTCACGCTCAAGCCTTCCACCTCGAATTCGGGGCGCAGGATCAAGCGATGTTCCAGCACCGGCACCGCCATCGTCTTCACGTCATCGGGGGTGACGAAATCCCGCCCGGCCAGCGCGGCATTGGCGCGGCTGGCCAGCAGGAGAGACTGAGTCGCGCGCGGTCCGGCCCCCACCAGCACGCTCTCGTGAGTTCGCGTCGCGCGAATGATATCCACGAGATACGCGGTGAGTTCATCGCGCACGGTGATGAGTTGAAGCTGAGCGCGCAGCGCCTCCAGGTCCGCCGCGCTCACGACCGCGCGCACCGCGCCGCCGGCAAGCGTGGCCTCCGGCGAGTCGTTGCCGAGCGTCCGTCGCGCGAGCTCCAGCTCGGCCTCTCGCTCCGGCGCCTTCATCGAGATTTTGAGCATGAACCGATCTTTCTGCGCCTCGGGCAGCGGATAGGTGCCCTCGTACTCGATCGGATTCTGCGTGGCGAACACGGTGAAGTTGGGCGGCAGGGTGAGCGTGTCGCGGTCGATTGTCACCGTCCGTTCCTGCATCGCCTGAAGCAGCGCCGACTGCGTCTTGGCGGGTGCGCGGTTGATCTCATCGGCCAGCAGAAACGAGGTGAAAACCGGCCCCTTGATCACCGTGAACTCATTCCGCTGAAGATTGAAGACGTTCGTGCCGGTGATGTCGGCCGGCATGAGATCGGGGGTGAACTGGATGCGCGCAAAGTCGCAGCCGAGCACCCGCGCCAGCGTGCGCACCAGCAGGGTCTTGGCGACGCCCGGCACGCCTTCGACCAGCGCATGCTGGCCGGTGAAGATCACCATGAGCGCTTTGTCCACGACGTCCTGCTGGCCGATGATGACCTTGGCAACTTCGGCGCGGGCGGCGGCGAGGGTTTCTTTGAGGTGATGTTCGTTCATCGCGGATGTTTCGGGTTTCGGGTTTCTGGTTTTGAGTGGGAACGCGCGTCAAGCTGACGCCGGAGAATGCGGACGAAGTTGCGATACGTGGCGACCACGTCCCGCTGCCGCGGCGGCAGGGCGTTCTGCGCGTCTATGGTCGCCTGCATCTGTTCCAGCCGGGACTGCGATGGGCGCGCGGTGCGAAGGCAATCCGCATTCCATTGTTCCAGGCACGTCGCCAGCAGGCGCTCACGCGGCAGGCTGCGGCGAAGGAGATTGACGAAGCCCTCGGCGGAATCGCGGCCCGTGACCGCATCAGATTCCTCAGCGCCGCCGGAACTGAGTGGTGGCACGAGATTCGAGGAATTCTTCCACACGTAGAGGCCCGCGAGAACCAGCAGCGCAGCGAACAATCCATGCAGCCGATAGCGTCGCGCCAGCGTGGCCACGCCCGGATCCTCGCTCACGCCGAGGTGCGCTTCATCAAAGATCACGCGCCGCGCCGGGCCGGTGAGCCACGCGAGCAGATCGGAATGGCGATCCTTCAGCAGGGCTTCGTTGCTGAGAGGGACAGCATCGGCGCACAACACGATGCTGCCTCGTCCGAGTCGGCGCTCGATCAGGATCGCGTGGTCGTTGGTGCGAGAATAGATCACGCGCCAATCGTTGCTCACGCTGCTGAACCCGACGGCGGTGTGGACCGGCAGCGATTCGGGCAAAGGCAAGTCCTCGAGGCGTTGCGCCGTGGTCGGCTGATAGTCGCGCCTCTCGTCGCGAGGCAGGGACAGGTAAGCGAGTGAAAACTTCCAGCGGTTGGTCAAAGCCGCGATGGGCGAGGCAGGCTCATCGTCGTCGTCCCCACTTTGTTTCTTAACGGCTGGCGGCGGTTTTCCGAAGCTTTGAAAACGCGGCGCGGTGGGCTGTGGTTTCAGAGCGATGACGAGCCGGCCCCCGCCGCCGATGAATGCTTCGAGGCGTTCCAGATCGGACCGTGGGAACTCCAGTTCTCCGGGCTCCGCGCCCAGCCAGAACACGGTGGCATCGACGGGAGCATCGAGCCGCGCCAGCGGGCGATAGTTTCGTTCGGCGGGCAGGAGACGACCGAGGCTTTCGAAAAGCGCGCGCGCGCCCAGCGGGTCCGCGCGGAGCGACGAATAGGCTGGATAGACATCGCCGGTCTCGAAACGCAGCGTGTAAAGTCGCGCCAGGCCAAAGGCGAACGCAGCCCCGAGCATGACCAGAACGATGAGCGCGGCGCGTTTCATGATCCTGCCCGGATCCTTTCCACCCTGCCGGAGAAGTCGCTCAAGAGATCGTGGGAGGCGTCGTGGCGGCCATACCAGACGCGTTCGAAGACGGAGACGTTCTCGCCAAACAACGTCACCAGCAGCGGCAGCGCGTGGCCGCGGCGTTGCAACTCGCGCGCGTATTCGCGATTGGATTTGAAGCGCGCCAGCGTGATCAGGTTGCGCTCGGCCAGGTGCGCAAGGCTGGCGAGATAGAAAGCCCGCAGCGCCAGTCGCGGGTCGCCGCTGGCCATCAATTCGCGTCCGAGTCGCAGCCAGCCGTCCTCGGGCAGTTGCTCGGCGCCCACGTTATCGTCGGCCAGGTTGGGCGGCGCGGCGGCGGCCACGGCCACGGTGGCTTCCGCTGCGCGCTGACGGCGCTGCCAGACGCGGAAGAGAAAGAAGGTGAGGAACGCCACGCAGGCGACGATGAACACGACGAGAAGCCCCTTCAGCGCGGAGGTCCAATCAAGCATGGGGCCGACCCCGGGCTTGAGGGACGGTGGCTTGAAAATCCAGCGCCAGAGATCGTCCATCCAGCCGCCGACCTTTTTCAGCGCGTCCTCGATCACTTCAAAGATGCTGTCGATGAATTGTCCGAGCCAGCCTTGCTCTTGCTTGGTGACCGCCCTTTTCTCGCGCGGCAATCGCCAGGTGTATTCGCGCTGTTGCAGGACCTCGCCGATGGCGCGATCGAGTTTCGCTGGAGGAACCGTGATCGAGGAGGAAGGCGGCGGACGGTCGGTTTCGGCGGCCTGCGCGTGAACGGCACTTCCCCACAAGCAAAGGGTCAAAATCCAGATCGAAGCGGCCCGTTGAACCAGTTGTGCGAGTGGTCTCAGCTCGGCCAGGAGGTCCGCTCCAGTCCGGCGGGCCACACCGTGAAAGCAGCGCAGCACGTAAACGGCCTTGAGAAACGGATCGACACAGAGCCAGGTCAGGGCCACGGCGGATGCCATGAAGGTGGTGTTGAACGCCGCGCCGGGACTGCGGGTGATGGCCGATTCGATGCCGAAAAACATCTTCACCAGGAGCGGGATGACCATCGCCGCGCTGGCGATGTTGAGCAGCACGAAGAAGCTGAAGAGAACGAAGATGAACAGGATCTGGTGATTCTGCATCGGCCAGAGGCGCATCATCCGCCAGGACTGCCGGGCCGCCGCGGGCGCATCCTCGTCGCCACCGCCAAGAACCGTGGCGCTTTGGAAGAATGCGAAGGCCCATCCGAACGGCACAGTGAGCACCAGCGCGACGGGGAGCACGAACAGTCCGGCGGGCTGAAGCACCACCTGCGCGACGACCAGCCGGCCGAGCTTGCGCCAGGTCCAGGCCCAGCGCGGCTGGCCGCGGAGTTGGGCCAGGAGCTGTTGCGCGTAGATGGCCTGCCAGATTTTCAACCAGAAGAACTGCAGCGTCAGCCCCAGCGCGGCGGCGGGCAGATGCTCGGCGGCATTGCTGCCCCGCGCCATGTCCGACCAGAAGTAGAGCACCCCGAGCAAGAACGGCAGCGAGCCGATCAGATGACAGAGCAGGGTGCGCGCCTCGCTTTGGCGGACGAGATGAAACGCTTGCTCGATCAAATCGAGCGGCGGGATTTCACTGTTCGCGCGGCGCTTCATTCCCAAGTTCCGAAGTTGAACCGCAGATGGACGCGGATGAACGCAGATTCCCGACATTCAGTGCGCCGGAGTTCTTCCCATTTCAGGCGAAACAGCACCGCGAGGCATCCACTCTTGTTTCCCAAAATCATCTGCGTCCATCTGCGTTCATCTGCGGTTCCTAGTTTCATGTTCACTGCAATGTCGCTTTCCACAGCGTGCCTTCGTGAAAAGAACTCGGCAACAGCAGGAGCGCCTCGCCCGCGAGACGGAAGAACAGCCAGGCGACGAAGACCGCCGCGGCCACCTGCCCGCAGCGAACCACGCCCACGAACCACCCGCGTTGCGTCAGCGGCGGACGCACCTGCCGCCGCAGGCAGACGGCGCAGATGAGCCGGTCCTCGTGTTCGGTGACGCACTCACGGCAGAAGAACCGCCCGCACTCCGGGCAGCGGGCGACTGCCTCGCGCACGGCGTGATTGAAACAGCGTTGGTGCGCGAGGGCCGTCATGACTCAGGAGGGTTCGGCGGATGGATGCGCCGCTTCGAATGCAGACGCCTGCCATGCCTCGCTCAAGTGCGCCGAGAGGTCAGCCGACGTCAGCGGTCCTTGCGCCGCGTCGATGAGCGGTTTCAGCCGGCCCAGGAATTTCTGCGCGCGACGCACCCGGCTCAGGCCGAACAATCGTTCGGTCTGCACGGCGGTCTGGATTTCACAAACGCAGGTGGGACCGAGCAGCCAATGGCCGAGCAACAGCGCGAGAAAAATTCCCGCGACAAAGAAGAGCACGATGCCCGTCTCGCGATTGCTCGCAAAAGCCAGCATGGCCGGCAGGGCAAGGAGCAGCGTCAAGACGCCCAATCCAGCGGCGAAGTATTCAAACCAACGGGTCCGCCGGATGAGCAGCGCCTGAATATCCCGGTAGAAAAAGCGTTTGTAGCTCTCGCTGTAACCGGTGGCGGTGACCTGCAGCAGGTGGTCCGGCCCTTCGTAAAGGCGCACGTAGGAGGCTAGATTGATCCCGCGGCCTGGCAGACGACGATAGGTTGGAGGGACATCGGCCATGATTTATCTGTCGTGGCGAGAGTCCATGTACGACCGCCGCGACCCAACGAGGTGGGGCGCGTCTGTCTCAGCGCGCCGTTCGCAGCCCATCGCAAGTCGCGGCGCGCTGGGACAGGCGCGCCCTACCTGCGAATACTTTGGCAGCGGAAGATCTGCGCCGTGCTGCGGACTGCGGATGAGGAAGTAAAAGAAGACGCCCCACGCGCCGATTTGCGCAACGGCCATCAGCAGCGCGAGCACGAAGCGGACGCGTGTGCGCTGCACCAGGCTGCCCGGCTTGCGCCAGCCGTTGATCACCAGAATTACCGTCAGGGGCGCGGTGAGCAACGTCACCGGCCAGATCAGGACCGGAAGGAAAGCGAGCGTCAGCGCGGCGCTGTCGTAAAGGGTGCGCCGCTTCTCCAGTTCGACGAGCCTGCCCTTGCGCTGGCCGGATTCGAGACAACCGGGACAGAGATGGCGGCCGTTCAATTCGAGATCGCAGAGCGCGCAGAGGAAGCGTCCGCACTCGGCACAATGGACCACCGCTTTCTTGTCCGGATGGAAAAAGCAGCCCGCCTCGCCTTCGACGACGATGGTTTCACCGGCGGAACCCGTGCTGATCGATCGAAAAAAAGCCGGGAAGACTTCGACCTGGAGGCGCGTGCCGCAACTGGCACACGGCGCGAGCGTGCTGGTATTGAGCGCGGCATCGGGCAGCGGCGTGCGGCATTCGGGGCAGACGGCAAGACGGCGGGGCATGGCGGCGATCACGGACCCGCTTCAGCCCTGCGGTGCGAGTTCGCGGAAGTTATCTTCGTAGAGATAGGCCAGCATGCCCCAATAAAGCGGCATGGTGACGAGCAAGCCCACGAAGCAGAGAATGACGCCGGCGCCGGAGATCATGCCGCCGACGAAGATGAACAGCAGGGTCATCCAGAAACGCTGGCTGACTTTGCGGCGGCTCAGTTGCATGGCGTCCCAGAACTTCATCCGTTTGTCCATCATCAGGAAATAGGAGAAAATCCAGACGGTGGTCAGATACAGGATCGCGGCGAACGCGATCAAACCGGCGACCACCATTCCAATGATCAGAGCCACGGTAAACATTTCCGGATTGCCCTGACCGCGGCGCGCGTTGGCGGAAAAACCCAGCACGCCGGCCACCACCATGACTGGCAGCAGGCACGCAAAAGTGATCAGCCCCTGCACCACCGAGCCGAGGATCAACTGTCCGGTCTGCCGCGAAAAGCCCGAGAACATGTCGCCCACCGTGGGCGTCTCCCCGCGAATCAGCCGCAGGGTGAACCACACCACCCCGCCCACGAGCGGACCGGTGATGAAAATGCTGACGACATTGCCGACGAGCGGGATGACCATGCCAATGACCGCCATGATGGCCCACAAAACACCAAACACCAGACCGACGACCAGATAGGCTCCGATGAGAAGTCCTGGATTGGCGGTGAACAATTCCCAGGCGCGGCTCAGGCTCGTGCCGATGTCGATGGAGTATTCGCGCTGGAGAATCTCCTCGGGCGACGCATTGCCCGGCACGGAAGCGCGACCCGGAGCGACGCCCTCAGCGAGGCGCTGGAGGAAGGTCGGCTTGCACCCGGCGCACACGTGGCGATCGCCGTAGCGGATGGTCTGCTCGAGCGCGAACGCTTGTCCGCATTCGCAACACACCACGCCGCCCAGGCCGGTGGCGGCTGCCGCACCGCTCGTTGCGGCGGATTCGCCGGTCGGAGCGCCTGCGACAGGAGGAGCGGTTCCTCCGGGGCGGACCTGGCTGAGCGGCTGCCAGTTCGGCATGCCCTGCTGCCACACGAGGGTTTCGGGAGTGATTTTACCAGAGGCGACGAGCGCGTCGAACTGCGCGTCATCGATGGGGCCGGCTTGCTGTCCGGCGGCGGCGTAGTACCAGTTCATAGGTTTTTGGATTTCAGGATTTGATGACCATGGTGCCGGACAGCATGTCGTGCAGGCACCGCTTCCGAGAGTCAAACAGGGCAACCAGATTGCCGAGTCCAAGTGTGAAATTGATGACCAAGTTTAGCGCGATGTGCCGCCAGAGCGCACGCCACCATCCAACCGAACCTCCCGATTCAGTAACGACCTGCATTCCCATTTTCCGCATCATAATTGGCCCGCCGTCACGCGCGACTCGCCCGACGAAGTAGTGCAGGCTGAAGAGAAAGCCGGCAAGGCAGGCGCCAACAAGCGCGAAGAACATCAATCCTTTCGAGCCCGTGGCTTTGGCCAGGACGAAGCCGCCAACCCCCAAAACCATGCCAATCGCAAAAACGCCGAGCAGACAGACCAGATTGTCGAGGATCGAGGCGCCGAAACGAGTCCACGGATTCGCATACTCCACCGGCCCGCTGCCCCAACCCGTCGCCATCATCCGCGCCCGGGCGCCCTGGCATTGCGGACACAGTTGCGCCGAGCCGAGGTTGACCAACTGACTGACGGGCACCACCGCGCCGCATTGCGAACAGGCGGCTTCGCGTGTCGCCGTCGGATTGTCGGTCGCGGAGTGTTGGATGTGGAGACCGCCCTCGCCCGCTGCCAGCCCGGTCGCAGCCGGCTGGGTAGTCGCGGTCGGGTCTGCCGGCACGAGTTCGCCGTAGCGCTGCCATTTCTCCATGCCCTTGCACCAGATGAGCGTGTCGGCGCGGATGACGCCCTGCTGGACGAGCTGCGTGAATTGCTCCTCGGTCACCGGGCCGAGTTGCTGTCCGTTTTCGAGGTAATGCCAGTTCATGGAGGGGAGTGGGAGGATGCTTCAACCTTGGAGACTTGCGCCGACGGCGAAGAGACTGACAAGACCTTGGGATGGGCGACCAGAAGACTTTTGGACCCAACACGCACGGGTAGGGCGCGTCTGTCCCCCAGCGCGCCGTCGGGCTGGACGGGAGTGGTTCGCGGCGCGCTGGGACAGACGCGCCCTACCCAGTCCCGGTGTCGTCCTTCCCACTGCCTGGGTAGGAATTTGGGGCGCGCGCCCGCTGGGCCTTCCCTGGCCGGCGTCACTATGGATTCCATCCGCGTCACAGCCCTTCATCGGTGGTTAAGAATGCGAGTTAAGCTTCAATCGATGCTCCGCGGCTGACGGCGGCAGAGTGTTGGAGCCGGGCCGAAAAGGGAAGAAATTTGTGGCGGGAGAACGGCGAACGGAGTGGTGGAGTGATGGCGAAATGGAGTGATGGCGCAACGACGGACCCAACACTCCAATATCAATCGTTGCGAAAGTATCGCAGGTAGGGCGCATCTGTCCCAGGGCGCCGCGACTTGCGGTGGCCCAAACCGGCGCGCTGAGGACAGACGCGCCCCACCTTGGTGGATTGCGATGATGGTGCGCGAACTTCTGCAACGACGCCTACTCCATCACTCCACTTCTTTCCCCTCACTTCCCAATGCAGAACGTGCTGAAGATCGAGTCGAGGAGATCCTCCGTCGTCGTTGCGCCCACGATTTCGCCGACGGCGTTCGTGCCGATGCGCAGATCGAGCGCCACCAGTTCCAGCGTGACGTCCGCACGCAAGGCCTCGGCGGCGCGCTGGATGGCTTCACGACCGCGGCGCAGCGCGTCCTCGTGCCGCGAGTTAATCATCACCGGCAACATGTCGGCGCGAAGTTCCCCCGCCCAGACGAGCGATTGAATGGCGTCCTTGAGTTGCTCAAGGCCCGCGCCAGTGACGCACGAGACATCGACCAACTTGAGCCCCGGCTGGCTCCCGGCCGGCAGCTCCAGCTTCGCCGGCAGATCAATCTTGTTGCGCACCACGATGCGCTTCTTGCCGGTGAACTCGGCGAGAAATCTCTCGTCCTCGGACGTCAGCGGCTCGGACGCGTCGAGCACATGCAGGACAAGTTCCGCGCGCGCGAGCGTCTCACGGCTGCGCCGCACGCCCTCGACTTCGATGGCGTCGCCCGCTTCGCGCAGCCCGGCGGTGTCGATGAACACCACGAGGATGCCGCGGATGCTGGCCGTTTCGGAAATTGTATCGCGCGTTGTCCCGGGTATCGGCGAGACGATGGCGCGGTCGTGGCCGAGCAGTTGATTGAGCAGGCTCGACTTGCCGGCATTGGGTCGTCCGATGATGGCGGCGCGAATCCCACGGCGAAGAACCTGTCCGTCGGCAGCGGTGCGCAGAAGTTCATCCATGAACGCCACGCCGCGATCGAGCCTTTCGAGCAACTGGTTTCGCGTGTCGGGTGCAATGTCCTCGTCCGGGAAATCGATGTGCGCCTCGATGTGCGCCAGCGTGAGCATGAGTTCATCGCGAAGCTTGCGGATGCGCTCCGACAACTTGCCCGCGAGCTGCTCATTGGCGGCGGCCAGCGCGAGTTCGGTGCGCGAGTGAATCAGGTCCGCCACCGCCTCGGCTTGCGCGAGATCCAGGCGGCCATTGAGGAAGGCGCGCTTGGTGAACTCTCCCGGCTCGGCCAGGCGCGCACCCGCCGCGAGCACGGTGTCGAGCACGAGCTTGGCGACGAGCAAGCCGCCGTGGCAGGAAATCTCGACGACATCCTCGCGGGTGAACGTCCGCGGCGCGCGCATCACCGCCAACAGCACTTCATCCACGACCTGTTCGCCGCGTTGGATATGCCCGTAATGCAGCGTGTGCGTGGCGGCGACCGAGGGCTTCACCGCGGCCTTGCCGGCAGGCGTAAAGCATTCATCGGCGAACCGCAAGGCCTCCGGACCGGAAAGACGAATCACCGCCAGGCCGCCTTCTCCGAGCGGCGTGGCAATGGCGGCGATGGTGTCGTCGAGCATGAAGATTGAAATCGGGGTTAGTGTCGCAGCGACGCGTTTCGCGGATGACTTGGTAGGGCGCGCCAGTCCTCAGCGCGCCGTGCAACATTCCGAACCGCTGCGGCGCGCTGGGGACAGACGCGCCCTACCGCTTGGATCTCCGCGTGGAGGAAATGGTTGCTGAGAGCCATCACTCGGTTTCGTCGATGATCAGACGTGCCGGCAATTCCCGAGCTGGTTCTCGGCGTCGCGACCTTGCAGGTGGAGCCGGGCTTTTTCGTAGCTCTTCTTGTGCAGGTAATGCAGCAGGCTTGGATCGGTGTCGCGCGGCAATTGTTGTGTCAATTCATCGATGCGCGAGAACAAAGGCAGCAGATTCGGCTTGGGATTGGCGGTGGGCAACGACGCGACGGCGCGATCCAGCGCGAGCAGCGATTCGAGGAGTTGCTTCTCTAGCATGGTCAACCGATACCGCAACGCGCGGGCGGCACCAAGTGGAATTCGGCCGACTGGAACACCGCGCTATCTCGGCGGCGCCGCGGGTTGGCGCCAGCCGAAGACCGCCACGATCAGCATGGCGAGCCCGGCGGTGCTCAGCAGGCTCGTGCAAAGGCTCATGATGAGCGCAATGTTTTGCGGCGAAGAGGGGCTGCGCATTCCGAGAAAGTTACTCAACACTTGCAGGGCCGGAAACATGGCGAAACTCGCCACGATGCTCGCCAGCAAACAGCCGAAGCCGAGCGCCGCCCAGAGTGCGACCATGGGCATGCGCCGCCACCACATCAGCGCCAGCACGAGACCGGCGACGACCACGAGGAAATAGGGAATGCGCATCAAGAGGAATAAGAACTGGGGAAACGATGAGTTCATGGCTGGCCTTTGTTGACCGGATAAAACCAGCGAGCCCTCGCCGGCGCAAATTTAATCTCGGCAGCCTGCGCGCACTTGCCGCATAAACAGGTCATGGCATCCGCCGCTCCATTGCTCAAGCTCGCCGGGGTCAGCAAGGACTACCGCGCCGCCGAAGGCGCGTCGCCGGTGCGCGTCCTGCGCGACATCGACCTCGAGATCAGCGCGGGGGAGTCGCTGGCCATCATCGGCCCGTCCGGTTCCGGCAAGAGCACGCTGCTGAATCTCATCGGCACACTGGACCGGCCTGATGCCGGCACGGTGATGCTCGACGGCGAGGATTTGAGCCGGCTGGACGAGGCGCAGCTCGCCGCCGTGCGCAACCGGCAGATTGGCTTCATCTTCCAGGCGCATCATTTGCTGCCGCATTGCTCGGTGCTGGAGAACGTGCTGGTGCCGACGCTCGCCGGGGCAGAAGTCAGAGGTCAGAGGTCAGAGGTCAGAGGTGCGGCGTCGGACGGGAATGGCGGTGCTGAGAATCGTGCGCGTCAGTTGCTCCAGCGCGTTGGTTTGGACGAACGTCTCGCGCATCGACCGGGACAACTCTCCGGCGGCGAACGCCAGCGCGTGGCTGTGGTGCGGGCGCTTATCAACCAACCCCAACTTCTCCTCGCCGATGAGCCCACCGGCGCGCTCGACCGCGCTTCGGCCGAAGGACTAGCGCGCTTGCTCGTCGAGCTGAACAAGGAGCAGGGCGTGACACTGATTGTTGTCACCCACGCCCTGGATCTGGCGAAGCAAATGGGCCGGGTGGTGGAAATTCGGGATGGAATGCTTGTCCGGCCATGAACAGACCTCGCGACAATGAATTGAACAACCGGCCTTTGGAGTGCGGCGACTTGTCGCCGCTTTCCCCCCGTCGCGACTTGTCGCAGCGGTTCCGCCGGGTTGGCCTCCGCGAAACAGACCGAACCGCTGGACGCGGTTCTGGTCGGGCGACAAGTCGCCCGACGACAAAGCGGTGACAAGTCACCGCACTCCAAAGCATGACCTTCCGCACCCTCATCCTCCGCAGCCTGCGACATCACTGGCGCGCGCACTTGGGCGTGGTGCTGGGCGCGGCGGTGGGCAGCGCCGCCCTCATCGGCGCGCTGGTGGTGGGGGATTCGGTGAAGGAGAGTTTGCGCGAAAGGGCGTTGGAGAGAATCGGGAGCATTCGCTTCGCACTGTCGCTGTCTGACCGCTTCGTGACCAGTAAACTGGCCGATATGTTCTCTGGCAATTCGCCGCGGAGCGACGGGCTTGTTGGTGGACACGTTTTGATTCCCGCCGCCGACGCGCTGGTGCTGCCTGCCGTAGTATCCAAGCAAGATGGCTCCGCCCGGGCAAATTCGGTGAATCTAATCGGGATCGCGCCACCTAGCGTCACCTTCGGCACCTATCGACTAAACATATGGTCGTTCGGCCGGGAAGCGGCTTCCGGTGAAGTTGGGCCGGACGAGGTCTGGTTGAATGAATCTCTAGCGGACCAACTCGGAGCGATGGCGGGGGAGACTCTTGTGTTCCGTGTCCACAAACCGAGCAAACTCTCTCGCGATGCGCCGATCACGCCGACCTCCGAATCGAGTGTCGCCATGCGGTTCCGTGTCGCTGGCATCCGAAGTACGGTCGACATGGGCAATTTTGGACTGCGTTCAGGCCAAACTGCTCCTCTCAATGCATTCTGCGATCTTTCAGGACTGCAGCGCGCGGCGGGTTTGTCAGGGAATGTGAACGTCCTTCTTACTCCAGACAAGCGAGTCATCAAACTGCCAAGTCAAACCGGGCTTAATCGACTGCTGAAGAGGTTCGGTTTTGGCAGGCGTGCTCACGACGTGTCTCTTTCAGATATCGATGGCGTGGAGCTGTTGACGAAGGGCTTGCACGAATATCTGAGTTTGAACGATCTGGAGGCATCGCTTCGTGCTGCGCCGAACAACTCGGTCGAACTGGTTTCCGCTCGAATTTTCCTCGATCCTCCGCTGGCCCGCGCGGCGGTGCTTCAATTCACCAATGAGATCGCCATCCAGACCGGCACCAATTCCTACCCGCGCCCCGCGATTTCGCCGCCGGCTGCGCCCAACGGAATTCCCCTCCTCACCTACCTCGTCACCCAGCTCCGCACCGGCACCAACTATGCGCCCTACTCGATGGTCACCGCCGCCGGGGCGCCGTGGACGCCTACCGGGATGCGCGATGATGAGATCGCCCTCAACCAGTGGCTCGCCGATGACTTGCAGGTGAAGCCCGGCGACAGCATCGAGGTGAGCTATTTCCTCCCCGAATCGGGCGCCCGGCTCGCCGAGGCGACGAACCGGTTCCACGTCCACAGCATCGTGCCGATGACGATGCCTTGGGCCGACCGCACGTTGATGCCCGAGTTTCCCGGCATCGAGAAGGCCGAGCGCACGCAGGATTGGGACGCGGGCTTCCCGCTGACGCTCAAGATTCGCGACCAGGACGAGGCGTATTGGAAGCAATGGCGCGGCACGCCCAAGGCCTTCGTGACGCTCGCCGCCGGACAGAAGATGTGGGGCAACCGCTTCGGCAATCTCACCGCCATCCGGTGGCCGGTGCCGACAAATGCGGTAGGGCGCGCTGTCCTCAGCGCGCTGCCGGGTGAGGGCACGACCAATGGCGCGCTGGGACAGACGCGCCCTACCAGTCCCGCTGAAGAATTCCGCCGAGCCATCGAAGCCAATCTGCTGGCGAACCTGAATCCCGCCGACCTCGGCCTGCGCTTCGAACCGGTGCGCGAGCAGGCGCTCAAGGCGGCGGCGCAATCGCAGGATTTCGGCGGGCTGTTCATCGGCTTCAGCTTCTTCCTCATCGCGGCGGCGCTCATCCTCATGTCGCTGCTCTTCCGCTTCGGTCTGGAACAACGCGTGACTGAGGTCGGCACCCTGTTGGCGCTCGGTTTCACGCCGAAGCAGGTCCGCCGGCTCTTCCTCGGCGAAGGCGTGGCTCTGGCGGCGTTCGGGACCGCGCTCGGTCTGGTCGGCGGCGTTGGCTATGCGTGGCTGATGATCCGCGGCCTGACCACGATCTGGCGCGACGCGATTGCCTCCTCGGCGCTGAGCTTTCATGTCACGCCTGGCACGCTCGTGATGGGCGCCGTGGCGTCAGTCCTGGTGTGCGCGGGCACGCTCTGGCTGACCTTGCGGAAGCTGGGACGGCAGCCGACGCGGGAATTACTGGCGGGCCAAATCCCTCGTTGCGGCGTCTCGGTAGAGCGCCGCCAAAAAGGAGATGAAAATGCGGCGCTCTGCCGACACGCCGCTACGGAACGCGTCCCTACCGGTGTCTGGCATCGCCTGCCCCGGGCGTTAACGAGCGCAGCCACCATCGCGTGGGGATCGCTCGCGGCGGCGGTGGCAATCCTTGCCTGGGCGGTCGCCAAGGGCGAAACCTCGAATGCGGAGGTGTTCTTCAGCGCCGGCTCGTTGCTGCTCATCGCGGGAATCGCCTTCGCGGCGCTGCTCTTCGATCGGCTCGAAAGTCGCCCGGGCCGATTCACGCTGCCGTCGCTCGGCCTGCGCGGCTGCACGCGCCGGCGGAATCGCAGCCTGGCCGTGGTCGGCCTGCTGGCGTGCGGCAGCTTCCTCATCGCGGCCATTGGCGCGTTCAAGCTTGATGCGAACACGGACGCGTGGAAGCGCGCCTCGGGCACCGGCGGCTTCGCCCTGCTCGGCGAAAGCACGCTGCCGGTGGTGAAGGACCTGAACACGCCCGAGGGACTCGATTTCTTCAGCCTCGATGCGGCGACGCTGACCAATGTCAGCTTCGTGCCGCTACGCGTCCGCGATGGCGATGACGCGAGTTGCCTGAATTTAAACCGAGCGCAAAAGCCGCGGCTGTTCGGCGTGAAGCCGGAGATGCTGGCGGAACGCGGCGCGTTTACGTTCGCCAAAGTAGCACGGGCGTCCGGCCTGAATGCGAACGATGCAGGCGCGACGCCTGTGCTACTTTCGCCGTGGATGCTGCTCGGTAGCAGCCGACGTCAGGAGGCTCTCATAACTTCAGGAAGCGGGGATCAGAGCCTCCTGACGTCGGCTGCTACCAACGAGGTTGCCGCCATTGGCGACCTCAACTCCATTCTTTGGGCAATGGGTAAAAAGGTCGGCGACACGCTTGATTACGTGGATGAGCGCGGACAGCCGTTCAAGATCCGCCTCGTCGGCGCGGTGGCGAACTCGGTGCTGCAGGGCAGCCTGTTGATCGACGAGGCCGAGTTTGTGCAGAGATTCCCCGGCGAGGCCGGCTATCGAATGTTCCTGATCGACACACCGTCGAACCGCGTGTCCGAGGTGTCCGCCGAGTTGTCGCGAGGTCTGCAAAATCTCGGCCTCGAAGTGACTCCGGCGGCCCGGCGCCTGGCACAGTTCAACGCGGTGCAGAACACGTATCTGAATACGTTCCAGGTGCTGGGCGGGCTGGGCTTGCTGCTGGGCAGCGCGGGTCTGGGCGTGGTGGTGCTGCGCAATGTGCTGGAGCGGCGCAATGAATTCGGTGTCCTGCAAGCTGTCGGTTTCCGGCAGCGTCAGTTGCAGCGATTGGTGCTCGGCGAGCACGGCGCGCTGTTGCTCCTGGGTCTGGCGGTGGGCATTGGGTCGGCGCTGGTGGCGGTCCTGCCCTCGGTGCTTGCACCGGCGGCGGAATTACCGTGGCGGTCGCTGACCGTCACGCTGGGCGGCGTGCTCGCGGTGGGCTTGCTGGCCACCTGGCTGGCGACTCGCTGGGCGTTGCGCGGGAAACTGACGGATGCTCTGCGCAATGAATGATGGCGTGGAAGTGAAGGTGACGGAAAAAACTCGATCTCAATTGGCGATGAACAAGACTCGAATTCTGACTTGGTTTCTTGGCGGGATGCTGACGTTGGCGTTCGCAGCGTCTGCGCAGAACAAATCCTTCCCGGCGCATTGGGGCGAACCGCCCAAGATTCAGACCATGGATTTCGCGCCGCTGCCGGGTGGCTACGGCAACGGCAGCTCAACCCTCGCAAAGTGGATCACGCAGAACCTCGGGAAAGATGCGCAGAAGGCGGGCGGGGGCGCAGCTACCTCGGCGGCGCTTTATACCGCAGACTTCGAGAAGTCATCCCCAGGCAAGCTCCCCGACGATTTCCTCGTGCTCGACGGCGCTTTCGAGATCAAAGAGGACGGCGGCAACAAATTCATCGAGCTGCCCGGCGCGCCGCTTGATACCTTCGGCCTGCTCTTCGGCCCGGCTCAGACCAACGACATCGCGGTGAGCGCGCGCATCGAAGGCAGCGTGAAGGGTCGGCGCTATCCGGTTTTTGGTGTCGGCCTCAACGGCGTCGGCGGCTACAAGATGCTGCTGGCGCCGGCCAAGGGTGAACTCGAGTTGTTCAAGGGCGAGGAGCGGGTGGCTTCAGCGAAGTTCGAGTGGAAGAGCGGTGCGTGGACGCACCTCCGCCTGCAATTGCGCAAGGCCGGTGCCAGCGAGTGGCGTGTCGAGGGCAGGACTTGGGCGACAGGTGCGGCGGAGCCGAAGGAGTGGATGATTTCGTTCGTGGAGAAGGCCGAACCGGTCGCAGGGCGTGCATCCATCTGGGGCAGCCCGTTCTCCGGTCAGCCGATTCGCTTCGACGACCTGGCCATCCGCCGCGTCCACGAGCGGCCGTGATATGAGCAGTTCGGCGGAGGAACAACAGGTTCTCGAGTTCCTGGAGCAGAGTCCCAAGCTGGCGTTTTCGGCGGCCGAGATCTGTCGAAAAGCCGGGCACAAACGGCAGTTTGAGGAGAATCCGCGCTGGGCCGTCCCTGCCCTGCTGCACTTGCGAGACCAGGGTCTGGTCAAGGACGATGGCTTCGGACATTATCAGGCGGCGTAGCATTCCGGAGGGCAGAGCGCGGAGGTGCCGTGGGCCGTCGCCAGGATTGTCGGGTTGCCTTGTGTGAAAACGATTTTCGCCATCCTTGTCGGTGCGCTGGCGGTGGGCGGTTGCGCCACCCGGAGCACGATTTTATCCCGCATCCGGGAACGCCCGGAAGCTTATTCTACCATCACGCCAGCGATGCGCGCCGCCGTGGACACCGGACAGATCATGGAAGGAATGACCAAGGACGCCGTCTTTATGGCGTGGGGCAAACCGTCCGAAGTGGTGCAGGTGGAGGGACCGGGCGGTCCGTATGAGATGTGGGTCTATCTAGAGCCTGTCCCAAAAAGGGCGGATTTCGTGGCGGGAGCAGCATGAGCCCATTTTATTTGTGTGTGAAGTGATGCCAGGGTTGGTTTTCGAAGGCACCCGGGGATTTTTTGTCGAAATTTCAGAAAACGGTACACACCACTTCATCGGAAGACTTTCAGAAGTCCAACCCCGCGCTCAGGCCGCTTTGGCTGTCGGTTGTTCGGCTGCCTGGCACCGACGCGCCAGCAGCCACAGGTTGTGCATCAGAACCGTCCAACTCACCGTCACTTGGCGGTGTTCAAATCCCTTGCTGCGCATCTGCCCCGCGCCCAATGCGTTCTTGAGGATCGCGATCCGCCCTTCGGTCTGCGCGCGACGCCGTTGCATCCGCTTGAACTTCCATGATTTTTGGCGTTGCTGCAGTTGACGGGGATTGCGCGGACAAACCCCGTTGTAAATTCCCTCGCTTGCCAGCCCAGTCTGGTTGGTTTGGCTGTCAAATCCACGATCGCCCCCGAGTGCCCTGAGTTGCGTTCCGTATGACTTTTCCATTCGCCCGACGCATCGAGCCACCAGAGCTGAATCGGCCGGAGCGCTCTGACGGAACAGTTCCCAATCCACCAGGAGTCCCTGAGAATTTTCGGCCAGGAAGAAGGTGTTGCCAAATTCGACTTCGGCTCCGGCCTTGCGGCGCACAATCACATGCACGTCCGATTCGTAGAGGCTCAGGATTTTTTCAGCATTGGGGATCATCTCTCCTTGAAGAATGCGCTGGCGGGCTTGCTGGCGCGCCTTGGGCAATTGTTCGAGTACTTGCGTCATCCGCCCCAGCACCTGTTCGGCTTGGGGACGTGTCCACTGGGTCTGGGCCCAACGCTGGTCGAGCAAGTCGTGATAGCGTTGCGCGTGATTGCGCACCGTGCCGACCAGCCGGTCCATCCGGCGCAAGATCGTCTTGCGCTGGCGCAGGCTCTCGTCCCTGCCCCGCGCGTGGGTCATTTCAATGCACATCGTGTTGATCCGGGTGAGAAACTTCTCCGGGGCTTCCATGCGATGCTTGATCCCTTGCCCGCGAATCAAAATCACGCTTTGCATGAGCGTGCGGGTGGCGTCGCGCAGCAAAACCCAATCAACCGGGTAATGAATGTTGGCAGCCAGACAGGTGGTGTCCAGGAAGACCTCTTCCAGATCGATCGCTTCGGGCAGCCCGATCTGTTCCGGAGTGGCGGCACCCCTCTTGAGCAGTTGCTCCATGGCCGCGCGAACTTCTTTCTCGGGCCACCACTTGTCGTAACGTTCGAGCGTGCTTTTGCCGGGCACTTTGATCGGACCGACTTCACTGAGGCAGCAGAAGTGCTGGAGCAGCGGGCTGTCAGCCAGGCGGGCGGCAAAACCCCGGTAATCTTCGCCGAGCAACAGCCGGGAGATGTTGCAACGCAGGGCGCGCTGGCTGTGAGTCTGGCGGGTTTGCTGAGCTCTGGGGGAGAGCTTCTTGCTGGATCCCAGCCAGCGTTGCAGGTCCGATTCGATGAGTTGGGTTTCCAATCCGCCGGTGGTGAGCAGTTGCTCGATGTGCAGGAGCTGGGATCGGAAGTCGCGATAATCGACATTGCCTTCGATGGTGGGCAGGACTTGCGGCAGCTTGGGCTGGAAAGCAATAATGGTGGCAGAAGGCATGAGCTAGAGTATAATCTAGCTTATGAAAATGAAAGTAAAATCCGCTCAACCGCTTAAAAAAGTGTCCACGACCTATCCCTTGAAAATCCAGGCCATTCGTTCGCGCGGGCAACAACCGCGGCTCTACGTGAGTTTTCCGTTGGCGCTGGCGGTGGCCATTGGATTGGAACCGGGTGACCAAGTGCAGTGGGAGTTGCTTGATCGAGGCGAACTGCATCTGGTGCGGCTTTCCCCTGTGAACCCGGAGGTCAAGCGTCGCGCCAGTCAAATCTGAGTTCCACACGTGTTATAAACCCCGCTTTTGCCCTGCGCTGCCCAGACTCTCTGCTCTTGCTCGATCCCACTGCTGCAAAAACACTAGGTTTTCCGGGGTGTTTCAGTTTATGGGACAGGCTCTA
>JBBRWD010000010.1:0-113207 GCA_038249465.1 Limisphaerales bacterium
CGTGGCCCGGTCCAAATTCAGTTCCCGCGCAATCCGGCGCGTGGACCAGCCCTGCTCCCGCAGAACGATAATGGATGGTCGTTGCTTCACTTTGAGTTGATTCATCGCCCGGTGGTCCCACTCCGGGAACCTTCAGGACAACGCTTCACCTCAAAGGTGGGTGATTTTCACCCGCAAATCCCTGGCTGGTTTTGCCCGCAAACTGACATGTATCCCGAGGGGCGATCCAAAACTGCCGCACCACGCGCACAAGCAATGTATCGCGGCCTCACGGCGGAGACGCAAGGTGAAACACAGCACCTCAGTTGAGGATCTAACCTCCTCGGCGACTCATGCCTCTTAATCGCTACCCCATTTCTGAACAGCAAAGCCGCTCCAGTTGCCCGGAGCGGCCTTCGTGAATTCAGTCAGAGTCTCGCGGTGACTTGCCCCTTCGAAGTTTTGAATACCTCTTCATCGCCGGCTTGGCGGCCTTCTTGTCCGCAATCGCGGCCTAGGCGGCGGCGAGGCGTGCGATGAAAAGACATCATCCCCGGGCCTTGGCTTCCAGAGCTTCAAGCGAGAAAACGTCCCCTCCCAGCAGGAAGAACCTCGTGATTTGCTCTCGCAGACGGCGGTAGAGCGCAGGATCGGTCTGGGCCAGTTCCACGGGCACGTCCCGCCGGGCAAAACGCACCAGGGCCGCCAATTCGGCCCAGCGCTTTTCCTTCCAGTAGAGGTTCACCAGCGCCGGGTCTTCGAGCAAAGCGCGAGCCACGAGTTCTTCTTCGCGTGGATTGATGGTCATGGCTTGAGCACCTCCAAGTAGATGAGATTGTCCGCCGCCTTTTCGCGAGCAGGTTGGGCGAAGCCCTCGACGATCTGCCGGATGCGCCGCAGGTCTGGACGGTGGCGGCTGATCAGAAAGGTGATGTCACCCAAATCCTTCGGATCCGCCCGGATGAGCTTGGAGGCCACCAGATTTTCGACTGGCGGACGGAAGATGTGCAGGCGCCCCAACCGTTCCACGAACACAGGAACGAACTCACCAAGCTGGGTCAACCCTGGTTCCACCAACTGGAGGTAGGGCGTGTCCGGCTCCAGGGTCGTCTTCGGGTCGAACAGGAGGCCAGCCTTCTCGGTGGCCAGCTTGAGTTCCAGCCGGTCGTTGTCGCTGGCAGGCTTCCAGATATCCAAGGCCACAGAGGTGCGTCCGTCCATCCCACCAAAAAGACACGCGGCTGAGCCGATCAAGCAGAGCCGCAGGGGCGGACCGTCAGAGGGCAAAGCCTTGGCGAGGCGTTCGAGAACGGCCATCCATTGCTCACCATTGAGTGCAGTTGGCATCGGTTGTCGCAATCAAAAGGCCGCTCTGGTTTCCCAGAGCGGCCTTGATAATAGCGTTGTGACCAGTGGCGTCACGCCACGAATTTACTGATTACTTCTTCTTCGCCGGCTTGGCGGCGGCGGCCTTCTTGTCCGCAATCGCAGCTTGCGCGGCGGCGAGGCGGGCGACGGGCACGCGATACGGCGAGCAACTCACGTAGTTCAGGCCGAGCTTGTGACAGAACTTAACGGAGTCGGGGTCGCCGCCGTGTTCGCCGCAGATGCCGAGCTTGATGCCAGGACGGGTCGCATTGCCCTTTTCCACGGCAATCTTCATGAGCTGGCCCACGCCGGTCTGGTCGAGGGTGGCAAACGGGTTCTTTTTGAAGATCTCGTTCTCTACATAAGGCTGGAGGAACGAGCCCATGTCGTCGCGGCTGATGCCGAGCGCGGTCTGGGTGAGGTCATTCGTGCCGAAGCTGAAGAACTCGGCGGTCTGCGCGATCTCATCCGCCGTGAGCGCGCCGCGCGGGACTTCGATCATCGTGCCGACCATGTAATCGATCTTCACCTTCTTCTCGGCCATGACTTCCTTGGCCACGCGGTGAACGATCTCGACTTGGAGATCGAGTTCCTTCTTGAACCCGACGAGCGGGATCATGATCTCGGGCTTCACCTTGATCTTCTTCTTCAGCACGTCGGCGGCGGCCTCGAAGACAGCGCGGGCCTGCATCTCGGTGATTTCCGGATAGGCGATGCCGAGGCGGCAGCCGCGATGTCCGAGCATCGGGTTGAACTCGTGGAGCTGCTCCACGCGCTTGGCGATCTTCTCGGCGGACACGCCCAGTTTCGCAGCGAGATCGGCCTGGGCCTTGGCTTCGTGCGGGACGAACTCATGCAGCGGCGGATCGAGGAAACGGATGGTCGCCGGGAAGCCCTTGAGAGCCTTGAAGATTCCGGTGAAGTCTTCGCGCTGATACGGCAGCAGCTTGGCCAGAGCCTTCTTACGATCCGCGACGTTCTCAGCGAGGATCATCTCGCGCATCGCATCGATGCGGTCGCCCTCGAAGAACATGTGCTCGGTGCGGGTGAGACCGATGCCGGTGGCGCCGAAGGCCATCGCGTTCTGGGTCTGCTCCGGATTATCGGCGTTGGTCCTAACCTGGAGGCGGGTGACCTTGGAGCACCAGTTCATTAACTGGAGGAAGTTCTGGAACTTCTCCGTCTTCTGCGCGGCCTTGTCGCCATGCAGGAGGCCGGAGATGATCTCCGACGGCGCGGTCTTGATCGCGCCGCCATAGACGATGCCGCTGGTGCCATCGATCGAGAGGAAGTCGCCTTCGCTGAACGTCTGGCCCGAAGCCTTGACGGTCTTGGCCGTGTAATCAATCTCCAGCGCGCTGGCGCCGCAGACGCAGACCTTGCCCATCTGGCGGGCGACGAGTGCCGCGTGCGAACTGACGCCGCCCTTGGCCGTCAGAATGCCCTCGGCGGCGATCATGCCGCGCAGATCTTCCGGCGAGGTTTCGTTGCGGACGAGGAGAACCTTCTCGCCTCTCTCGGCGGCGGTCACCGCGCGGTCGGCGTTGAGATACAGCTTGCCGGAAGCTGCGCCCGGGCCCGCCGGAAGACCGGTGGCGATAGGCTTGAGCTTCTTGACTTCTGCCAGATCAAACACCGGCGCGAGCAACTGGTCGAGCTGGTCGGCCGGGTTGCGCATGATGGCGGTTTCCCAGTCGATGAGCTTCTCCTTGACCATGTCCATGGAGAACTTGAGCGCGGCCATGGCGGTGCGCTTGCCGTTGCGCGTCTGGAGCATGAACAGCTTGCCCTCCTGGATCGTAAACTCGACGTCCTGCACGTCCTTGAAGTGCTTCTCCAGGATCGCGCGGACCTTCATCAGCTCCGCGAACGACTTCGGCATCTCGTCCTTGAGGCGGGCGACCGGTTCGGGCGTGCGCACGCCGGCGACGACGTCTTCGCCCTGGGCGTTGATGAGGAATTCGCCGTAGAACTCATTCTTGCCGTTGGCCGGGTTGCGGGTGAAGGCGACGCCGGAGCCGGAGGTCTCACCGGTGTTGCCATAGACCATCGCCTGCACGTTGACGGCCGTGCCCCACTCGGCGGGAATGTTGTACTTGCGGCGATAGACAATCGCGCGGTCATTCATCCAGGAGCCAAACACCGCGCCCGCGGCGCCACGGAGCTGGTCCCACGGGTCGTTCGGGAACAAATGCCCGGTGCGCTCCTTGACGAGGGCTTTGAAGCGTTTGACGAGTTCCTGCTGGTCTTCGGCGGTGAGCTTGGAGTCTTCGATCTCCGAATGATACTTCTCGTGTTTAAAGGCGTGAATGGCGACCTCGAACGGCTCATGATCTTCCCCTTCCTTCTTCTGCACGCCCAGCACCACGTCGCCATACATCTGGACGAAGCGGCGGTAGCAATCCCAGGCAAAGCGCTCATTCTTTGTCGCGGCGACAAGTGCGAGCACGGTCTGGTCGTTCAAGCCAAGATTCAAAATCGTGTCCATCATGCCCGGCATGGAATCGCGCGCGCCGGAGCGCACCGCCACGAGCAGCGGCATGCCTTTGGCGTCGCCGAACTTCGTGCCCATGATCTTCTCCATGTTCGCGATGCCGGCTTCCATCTGCGCCTGGAGTTCCTTCGGGTAAGTCCGCTTGTGGGCGTAAAAATAGGTGCAGACCTCGGTGGTGATGGTGAAGCCGGGAGGCACCGGCAGGCCGATGCGCGTCATCTCGGCGAGATTCGCGCCCTTGCCACCGAGCAACGGCTTCATCGAGCCATCGCCGTCGGCTTTGTTATTGCCCCACTGATAGACGTATTTCACAGATTTGGATTTCTTGGTTGCGGTTGCCATAAGCTATTGAATGTGTCCGGGAAGAGTTTTCCCACGGAACGGAACGCGGAGGGTACCAAAGGACTCGGGGGTGTCAACGGCTGTTTGTGGCCGTGCTTTGATTAAGGGCTCCTGATTCGTAGCTGCACAGATTCTGTTGAAGGAAGCCACATTCCCCCGGTCGCCCGTCATCAGGAAATCACCGGGGTGGAGATGAACCGAAATTATCGGCCATGTTTGCCCTCGCGGGGGGGCAGGATTTTAGTGCGGAGAGGGGTGCGGCGCTTTAGATGCCTCATGATTTTGCTCGCGAGAGGCTTGTTTTGGCGGTTTTAGTGCAGATAAGCAGCGTTCCATCCGTCACTTGCGCTGCGATATCCCGTGCGGGTTTGCAGCCCGGCCCACGTCGGAAGGATTCGCCACCTTGCCGCGCCACGGCTCAGAGCGCGAACTTGGCTATTGAGGTTTCTTTCTCCGCAGCCCACCACGACGCAAACGTCTCGCGCTCGCGGACGCGCCGCACCGTTTCTTCGTCGTGCCACAGCACTGAAGCCAGTCCGTGCGAAAAGCGTGTTTCCCACGGCAGATGGTAGGCGCCCGCATCGAGCCACAGCAGAAAATCTCCCGCTCGCAGCGAGCGCGGGAACGGGCGCCGGGCCAGTTGATCAAACGCCATGCAGGTCGGGCCGGTGACAGTGGTGAGCGTCGGTGGACCATTTCGCGCCGGCACTGGCAGGAGTTCATGAAGTTCCCAAGTCGAAGGAAGCGCATGCATGGTGCGCCCGCCATCGCAGATGAGATGGCGCATCCCGCGCCGTTCTTTCACGTCGAGTATCTTCACGACGAGCACGCCGGAGCGCGCCGTGAGCCAGCGGCCGTTTTCCAGCCAGATCTCCTGCGCCGAGGAAAAGAGCCTCATCATCCTTCCATATGCCCGCGCCATGCTGCGAAGGCTGAACTCCGCATTCACCGGCTGGCCGCCGCGCTTGAGAACGTGTGGCGGTGGAAAGCCGCCGCCGCAATCGACGAATCGCGGAGCAAGACGTGCTGCGCGACAGATCTCCGCCGCCTGAGTCAGCGCCCGTTCATAGACGCTCGCCGAGGCGACGTTGGTGCGCAGGTGACAGTGGACGATTTGCGGAGTCACCCGCGCGCGCCGCAGCCATCGCATTGCCTCGCTGAGTTCCTCCGCCACCATGCCGAACTGTGTCGGGAATGTCGGATCCTCGGGGTCCACTTCTTCCGCCGTGTTCAAGCGCACACCGACGGTCCAGCCGAGTCGCTTGGCCAATGGCGCGAGGACGCGCGTCTCGGCTGGCGAATCCAGATTGACCTGCAGTCCGTGTAAGCCATGTCGCGGCAGCCAGTGATGCTTGGCTGGACCATTGACGAGGATGCGCTCTGGGGGGAATCCCTCATGCAGCGCGGCGAGGAATTCGAACTCGCTCCCCACTTCGATGGGCCGCCCCTCTTTCTGCCACCACTGCACGAGCGGGCGCAGCGGTTGGGTCTTGCACGAGAGCCAATGCCGCACGGGCAGGTGCTTGAAGTGAACGTCAAGTTCCGTCAGGGCCTGCTGAATCGGGGCGATCGAGAACAGATAGAATGGCGTCGGATGCTCCGCCAGCAGCGGACGAACAAGCTTCCGCCAGAACGTCAGCGTGGCTTTGGAATGTTGGAAGGCGGGGCTCATGCGCGCGGGGTGGGCGGGCGGCAGAATGGAGAGATCAAAGTCGGGGCGCGGCCCGCCCGCATGGGGAGAGCACGCCGCTGGCGCGCGGTTTTCGGCGGCCCGCCGAAAACCTCGTCCCCTAAACCATCTCGCGTCACAATGGGATATAGAATGGGAAACGAAGGTTTGGGCGAGCCGCCCGAACCGACACGCGCGCCGCGTGTGCTCCCCATTCCTATTTCGGGAATCGGGTTCATCGATCAATCGTCCGTGTCCCGCTCACACGTAGCGCGACGGGAATTTCCACGGGCTGCGATATTGCGGAATCGCCAGCTTCGCCGCCTCCGAGTCGCCGAGGATCTTCTCGCTCTTGGGATCAAAGCGAATCGTGCGCCCGAGTTTGAGCGAAAGCAGGCTGAGCACAATCGGCACGTCCACCTTCGAGTGATAGAAGACGTTGCAACTCGGTTGCTGACGCGACTTCACGCAATCCAGCCATTCGCGCTCGTGTCCCGGCGAGGGCGGAATCGTTTTCCCGACCGCTGGCTGATCCTTCATCCCGTCGCCTTCGGGCACGATCTTGAACATGCCGTAGTCGGCGAACATCGTGCCGTTCGTTCCGTGGAAATAGATACCCAGCCTCCGCTTCGGCGCCGGGTCGCCCTGCAAATCGAAGCCGTAGCTGTTCGTCAGCGACGACATCCAGGTCATCGTGCAATTCGGATAGCGCCAGAGCACCTCGTGGTTGTCATAGGCGTCGCCGTCATCCGTGAGCACGAAACGTCCACCCGAGGAACTGACCTCCGTCGGGTAGCCGAGATCGAGCGCCCAGATTGGGAGATCGATGATGTGTGGCGCCATGCCGGGGGTCCATCCGCCGCTGAAATCCATCCAGGAACTGTGGTTGTAGGCGTCCTGCGCGAGGATGCGATTATAGGGGCGCTTTGGCGCCGGGCCGATCCACAGATCCCAGTCCAATCCCTCGGGCACCTTGCTGTCCGCGCTTTGACCCACGCCGCGCGGGGCCTGGTTCATCACGTTGAAGGTGCGCACCGTGGCGATGTTGCCGAGGTGGCCGGAGCGGATGAATTCCACCACGCGCCGGTAGTTCTCACTCGCGTGAATCTGCGTGCCGATCTGGCTGATGACGTTGTGCTTCTTCACCGCATTGCGCACGGCGAGGCTTTCGCCGAGGTGCAGCGTCATCGGCTTCTGGAGGTAAATATCCTTGCCGGCCTCGCAAGCGGCGATGGCCTGCAATGTGTGCCAGTGCGGTGGCGACGCAATGATGACGGCGTCGAGTTCCTTCTGCTGAAGCATCTCGCGGAAATCGCGGTAGCCCTTGCACGTGCCTTTGAACTGGCCCGTGACGTGATCGAGCCGATCCTGCCACACATCGCACGCTGCCGTGACCACGACGTCCGGCTGCGAGGAACAGGCGCGCAGGTTCGATTGCCCCATGCCGCCGCAGCCAATGATGCCGAGATGGATGCGCCCGCTCGGCGGCGGTTTGCCGTCCTTGCCGAGCGCGGATGCGGGCACGATCCACGGCGCGGCGATGGCGGCCATCGCGGTGCTTTGCAGAAATTGCCGGCGGGGAATTGGAGTGGCGAGGAAGGTTTCTTTCATGGCATGGGCGATTGATGGTTGGGTTCAGCGAGCGGGAGAAAGGGGCTCTGGCGGTGTGGACTGGAAAGCGCGGCATTCGTCCTCGGCGCTCACGACGGGAGCGCGGCCACCCGAGAGGACACGAAGACGGAACTGGAGGACGAGCGTGGCATCTTTCTTCAGCACGTAGCGTGTCCCGGACGCGGGAAACGTCGGCTGAAACCAGTTCAGTTCCGGATATTTCACCCAGTCTCCGGGATAATCAGGATTCGTCTGCCGCTGAAAAACCTCCAGCCCCGAAGATTGCAGACCATCGGGAAAAATGCCATAGAGCCCCGCCCACGCCATGCGGGGTTGGGCATCGGGCGGGTCGGAGTGAAACTCGATGCGCTGATCCTGCACCGCGGCGAGACGGATGTTCAAGCCACCGTACAATTTGGTTTCCCGCCGGGCGATCGCGACATCGTCTTTCAGCGCCGTGAAATGGAACTCCAGATCAATGATTCTCACATCGCGACGCAACAACTCCCAGGCCCGGATGATGGCGCGTTCGCGGACGATGGGTTCCCGGTCCTCCCACAGCCATTGATTCTCCGCATCGATTTGCGCAAAGAGCGGCCCGCTTTGCGCCACGCATTTTCCCGTGGGACGCGCGAAGACCCGTTGCAGCGCGTGCAGATCGCCGCGCTCGCCGTGGTAATCCACCTCTGGCCAGGCCCAGTAAATCCCGCGATGATGCGGATGATCCAGCGGCCAGTCCTTGGTCAACTCCTGGCCGTGGAAACCGTAGAGTGGATGGATGTAGTCGCTGCGCGCCCGCGCATATTTGCGATTATCGGCCGTGACCCGATCCAGCACCTCGCCCGGCTCGTTGATTTGGTAGTGGTAGCTCAAGATGGGACCCTCTGGCCCGCGGATATTCCAGCGTCCCGTGGCTGCGGCCATACTCCGCATCGAGTTTGCCCACGGGATTCTGTGCTCTTCGAGAACGAACGTCCTCAGGCCGGCCGCTCTTGGCGGCATCAACCACCAGAGACGCCCCGCGTGTCCACCCGGCTTCGTCGGCTCAAACTGAACCGGGATTTGCGGCCCGCTCTTGGCGCCTGCCACCAACTCTTGGAGGCTCAACCGGCGCTCCGCTGCCAGGCGGTGCTGCTCAGGCGTCAATTCAACGGCAAAACAAACCGGCGCCCCAACGCGTCCCAGCAGGCCGTCGGGGTCGCTCATCTCCACGACAGAGGCGGCATTTGCCGATGCCCACAAGCAAAGGCCGAGGCAAGCGAAGAGCAGCCAAGCGCGACATCGAATCAGGCTTAAGATGGGATACGCCGGCCGATGCTGAATCCAGCCCTGAGCACATAGGTGGAAAGGGAGAAAGATCTCCAGGCAGGCGCCGGAGGGAAGAGCGGTCGAACAAGGCATGGAGACATTGCGCTCCTCTCCGGGAAACTCGTCAAGCGCAGAGGCGCAGCGCCTCCTATCGTGTGGCGTGCCTCGCGAGCAAGTAGTCCCGGAACGCCGCGTAGTCCACCGTCATGCGGTCGTAGTCTTCCGGCAGATTTTCCAGCGCGGCGAGCGCCGGAGGCACTGCGGGCGTGATGCCAAGAAGGCGCTCAATCTCGTCCGGGAATTTCGCCGGATGCGCCGTCTCGGAGACAACGGCCGGCGCGCCCTGCAGTGGTTCCACAGCGAGGTAATCGAGGAAGCCGCGCCAGCCGACGGCGCCGTGCGGTTCGAGCAGGAGGCGGTGCTTCGACCACGCTTCTCTGATGGTCGCGCGCGTCTGCTCGTCGGACACCGAGGAGCTGAACAGGTCCCGCCGCAGCGCCGTCATGTCGGGCGCGCGATGAATGGCGCCCGTTTCATCCATGCGCCCGCCATAAAGCGTGACGAGGCGGGCGAGGTTGCTCGGATGCCCGACGTTCATCGCATTGGAAAGACAGGCGAGCGACGGCTCGATCTTCGCGTAGCCGCCGGTGGCGAGGAAGCGCGGGAACTCCTCGTTGCCGTTCACCGGCACCACGAGTTTTTTGATCGGCAATCCCATCTGGCCGGCGAACACCGCGCCCATCATGTCGCCGAAGTTGCCGCTCGGCACCGCGAAGACGATCGGTTCGCCGGGCTTTGCCAGGCGCGAGGCGGCGTAGAAGTAATAGACGCTCTGCGGCAGCAACCGCCCGATGTTGATCGAGTTGGCCGAGGACAGCGGAATGTGTCGCAAGGCCGGGTCGGCGAAGGCGCGCTTCACCATCGCCTGGCAGTCATCGAATTTTCCATCGACGGCGATGGTGCGGATGTTGTCGCGCAGCGTGGTCATCTGCTTGCGCTGCCGTTCGCTGACTTCGCTGATCGGAAACAGCACGATGACCCGGATTCCTTCCACGTTGTGAAAGGCGCTGGCGACCGCGGAGCCGGTGTCGCCGCTGGTGGCGGTGAGGATGGTGAGTTGCTGTCCGTTCTCGCGCACGAAGCGCCCGATGAGCCGGGCCATCATGCGCGCGGCGAAATCCTTGAATGAAGCCGTCGGACCCTGGTCCAGCCGCATGATCGCCACCCGATCCATGCCGCGCACGGGTTCGAGCGGCACCTCGAAGTCGTAGGCATCCTGGCAGAGATGCGACAGCGTGAGCTCCGGAATGATGCCCTCGGAGAATTTCGCGAGCACGCGGAAGGCAATCTCGTGATATGGCATCGTCGCAAACGCGGCGATCTCGGCCGGCGGGAGCCTGGGAAACTGCTGCGGCAGGTAAAGCCCACGATCCGGCGCCTGGCCGGTGAGAAGCGCCTCGCGCAAGTTGACCGGTGGCGATTGTTCGTTGGTGCTGGAGAAGAGAATCGGGCTCATGAAAATGCGTCAGGTCGTCTGCGTCTCTTCGAGTTCATCGAGGCTCAAGCCGTAAAAGGATTGCAGCAGATGTTGCCGGACCTGACGCGGCGAGGCATCCGGCGGCAGCGAGGCCAGGACAAACTTCCGCGCCGTCTCGAACATGCCGATCCCCATCATGAACCGCTCTTCATTCGAGCGAGCCATCAGCATTTGGTGGTAGAGCCTTTCGACTTCTGGCGGCGTGTCATTCATGGCGGCAGTCATCCAGCAACGCAGCGACTTCGAGCGCGGGCGCCCATTCATCCAAATATGCCTCGTCGCACCCCGTGGCAAGCAGCCGCCGCACATCGCCCAACTGCGTTTCGGAGCGCGAGTCTTTTGCCCAATGGAGCTTGGAAAGAATCAAATCCTCCTTGGCGTAGAAGTTCATGGCCAGCGACCCGGTCAGCATGTAGGCGATTCCCGATGGGTCGAGGCGGCTGGCAACGTCCCGAAGGACATCAAACTCGTTTGGGAGAGGCTGGCCGCTCACTCGAAATTCTCCACCCGAATCATCACCGGCGGCGCCTTGACCACGGCCAGCTTGGCAATCTTCGCCAGCGCCTTTTGCATGGCCGCGTTGGGCGCGTCGTGAAGCATGAGAATCAGCGGCACGCTCTCGCCTTCGTGGCCTTCCGGCTGGATGATCGAGGAGATGCCAATCTTCGCCGTGCCGAGGATGGCCGCGATCTTCGCCATGACGCCGGGACGGTCGATGACGCTCAGGCGGAGGTAATAGCGCGAGACCACTTCTCCGATGGGCGCCACCGCGCCCTGACGCTCGTGCGGCACAAACGGCGGCACGCGGTTCTTGCTCCCGTGCGCGAGATCGAGCGCCGCGTCGGCCAGGTCGCTCAGCACGGCGCTCGCCGTGGCGTCTTTGCCCGCGCCGCGCCCGTAAAACAGGGTGTCGCCCACCACGTCGCCGCGCACGAAAACGGCGTTGAACACCCCGTTCACGCTCGCCAGCACGTGCGCATCCGGGACCAGCGTCGGATACACCGAAACCTGGATGCGCGCACCATCGGCTTTGGTCGGTCTGACCGCTGATCTCTGGCCTCTGGCACCCAGCCTCTTCACGATCCCGAGCAACTTGATGGTGTAGCCCAGTTGCGCGGCAAATTGCATGTCGAGCTTCGAAATCTGGCGGATGCCTTCGACGTGGATCTGCTTCGGATTTACCCAGAAGCCATGCGCCAGCGAGGCGAGGATGCCCGTCTTGTGCTCCGCGTCGAAGCCGTCAATGTCGAGGTCCGGCGGCGTCTCGGCATAGCCCAGGCGTTGCGCATCGGCGAGCACGTCGGCGAACTCCGCGCCCTCCTGCTTCATGCGGGTGAGGATGTAATTGCAGGTGCCGTTGACGATGCCGTAGAGGTGCGTGATGCGATTGCCGACGAACGCCTCGCGCATCGCTTTGATGATGGGAATGCCGCCGGCCACGCTGGCCTCGTAGTAAAGATTCGCGCCGTGCTGCTGGGCGGTGGCGAAGAGTTCTTCGCCGTGCGCCGAGAGCAGGGCCTTGTTGGCGGTGATGACGGGTTTGCCGAGCTTGAGCGCCGACAGGACCATGGTCTTCGCGAGGGTCGTGCCCCCGACGAGTTCCGCGACGAGCTGCACCGCCGGATCGTTGACCACGCTCTGCCAGTCGGTCGTCATGAGCGCGCGGGGAATTTCGTAGGGGCGCGGTTCGTCGAAGGCCTTCACCGCCACCTTGTGGACGTGGAGCCTCACGCCGAGCCGCGAAGCCATCAGGGCGCCGTTGCGCTGCCAGTGATGGAAGACGCCGCTGCCCACCGTTCCGCCGCCGATCATGCCGAGGTTCACCTGTTCCATAAAAAGGTGCGGGAGGATGAGATGAATCCCCGGCGGCGACAATTTCTTTTTCGAAAGCCGCGCAGTCCGCGCCCACAGCGCATGGGGATATTCCATCCGCCTCCCTCCGTCCAACAACCCCGATCATAACGAAAATTTGCGTGGCTTGTCCAAAGAGCTTGCGGCTACAGTTAGCCGGTTACTAGGAATCAACAACGCCATGAACAGGGTCGCTCTTCATCCTGCTGCTCCTGCCTGCGGAGGTTTCCGACGGTCGTTTCCTGCATATGAACCTCAAGGTGGGGCGCGTCACTCCGTGCGCGCCGCCAGCCCTATGGGAACCTTCAAACGGCGCGCAGGGAGTGCCGCGCTACACCTCCGCAAGCTGGTTCAGACGTTCCAGGTTCGCCGTTGGGCTTCATGGGATTTTCTCTCGCTCATTCTGCTGACGCTGGTGTGTGTCGCTGTCCTCCCACCCCGCGCGGTGGCGCAGGATGCGATGGAGCCGTTCGAGGGTGCGCGCGTCGTGCCGGTCGATCTCGCCCCATTTGCCAGCCGGCCGGTCGCTGATTTTCTTGCGACCGCGTCCCCAGGAAGCTTCATCCCCAACTCCTCAAATCGCGTCGGCGCGGTGACTTTTGTGATCTCCGGCGCGCTCGAACTTGCTCCGACGGCTCCGGTCGGTGGCGCGACGCAGGCGCTTGCGCGCGTCCGCGGGATTCCCATCGGGCGCAAGTTTGCCGCCATCCATCTGCTCCACGCCACGCCCACGCAGGCGACGGAAGGCGCACTCGTCGGCTCGGTCGTGCTGTTCAACAACGATACCGCGCCTGCGTCTTTGCCGCTGATTTATGGTGAGCATGTCCGTGCCGCCAGCGACCCCAATGCCACCGTGCTCGACTCCAACACGCGCCTGGCTTCACCCGCCACCAACACCACCACGCCCGCCGGCCTGCGCTGGCACCGCACCACCATCCTGAATCCGTTTCCAGACAAGGAGGTGGAGTCGCTCGATTTCGTGGCGGGGGATGCCGGCACGGCGGAGGTCATTCTCGCGGCGAGCATCGGCGGAACGGCGGATGACGCGCGACCCCACGACTCCGCCCCGCCAGGCTTCGACGACTTCAACAAGGTTCCCCTGCGCTTCATGGCCGTGGACGCGGTCACGAGCCGACCGGTCGAAGGTCTCCGCGTCAAGGTCGGCGTCGCGCAGAACAACGTCTCCAGTTCGCTTGGGGCGTTTCTCACCGATGCGCGCGGTGAATGTGTCGTTCCTCTGCCTTCGGAAACGATGACCTTCCTGCACATCTATATGAGCAAGGATGGCTACGTGCAGAAATCCTACCGCTGGTATCGCCGCTCACCCGACGACGCGCGCCAGGGCGGCATCAACACCGGAACTGCCGCCACGAGCCTCGCGCCTCCGACGAATTTTCTGTTCCGGGCAGACCCGGCTCCGGCCCTCGGCGGGGTGGTGCGCGATGAAAAGGATGAACCGGTCGCTGGCGCCGTCATCACTGTGCAGAATTTTGTCATCACCACTTCAGGCAATCGCGGCGAGCAACTCTCGATGACCGGCGTGGAGGCGGTGACGGACGCCGCCGGGCGCTGGAGACTGGCCTGCCTGCCGCGCAACTACACGCAATTCAGTCTGGACGTCGAGCACCCCGAATTCACCCGGACAACTTTCGTGCCTTCCACCCGGACCGGCACCGTCCCTGGCATCAAAGTCCCGATGGCGGCCTTGCTCGCCACCAATGCGGTGTTCCCGCTGCAGCGCGGCCTGGGTCTGCCCGGCATCGTCACAGACCGGCAGGGCCGTGGCGTTGCCGGTGCCCGCATTTTGTTGGGTGACAGCCGCTATCGAACGTCCTCCAGCTCGCGTGCGCCATCCGCGATTCGCGCCGACGGGCAAGGCCGCTTCCGTCTGCCGGCGCAGGCGCGGGGCAAGGTCACGCTCACGGTGCAAGCGCCGGGTTTTGCGCCGGAGATGACGGAGGTGATGGTGCAACTCGTCGCGACGAAAATCACCGTCAAACTCGCGCCCGGAGCCATCATCCGTGGACGCGTGCTCGATGCCTCCGGCCTGCCGGTGGCCGAGACGCGTGTCAGCATCAGCCAATGGCGCCAAAAGCAGACCCTTGAATGGAGCGCCCGGACCGACGGCGAGGGCCGCTTCGAGTGGGACTCCGCGCCGGAGGAACCGGTGATGCTCTATTTCTACAAGGAAGGATACGTCAGCCAGGGCCTGGAACTCACGCCCACCAACGGCGAACAGATCGTCCGGTTGATGGAGCGACCCCTCGTCGCGGGGCGCGTCTTCGATGCGGAATCGAAGTTGCCCGTGAGCAGTTTCACCATCATGACCGGGCGGCAGTATGGGCCCGGCAGCTTTAGCTGGAACAATTCCCGCAGCTTCACCGACACCGGCGGCGAATTCAGCCTGCCACTTGACGACGCCGGATCGCCGATGGTCCTCAAAGTCAGCGCCCCGGGCTACCGCGCGTTCACCTCGGCCCCGTTCAATCCGAACGAAGGTGTTCCGGCCCTCGATTTCGCAATGCAGCGGGGCACCGGTCTTCGTGGCGTGGTGCGCCGTCCCGACGGCTCACCGTTGCCCGGAGCGCAGGTGGCCGCCGTCGGACGCAACAGCTACGTGGCGCTGGGGCGGGGCGGCTTCGATGCCAATTACGGCTCGCGAAATGAAATCGCCCGCACCGACACCACCGGCCGCTTCGTGCTGCCCGAGGTCGATGACCTGTTGATGGTGGTGGCAGCGCATCCTGCGGGATACGCCGAGGCGCGGGCCGACGAACTGCAGTCGCTAACCAACCTCGTGGTCGAGGCGTGGGGACGAATCGAGGGCGAGGTGCGCATCGGCTCCCGCGCCGGCACGAATCTGCAACTCGTCCTCTCGTACGGCGATCCGCAGATTCACCAACTCCAGTTCAGCTATCAGTATTATCGCATTATCACGGACGAGGAAGGGCATTTCAGCGTCACCAACGTACCTCCGGGCGATCGCGCCCTCTTCCGCCTCATCCCCATCAGCGCCAGTTCGCAGATGTGGAGTCAGCGCACGGAGGTCGCCGTGGAACCCGGTTCGACGAACCACGTGGTCATTGGCGGCACGGGTCGTCCCGTCATAGGGCGTGCCCTCGCGCCGAACAGCGACAAACCGATCGACTGGACCCAGTGCCAGGGGAACATCAACTCGGTGCAGACGATTCCACCGCCCTCCACCGGCGGACTGCTGGGCGGTTTGCTTTCCAGCTTCGCCAACCCGGCGAGGCGCGTCCAGCAACGCAACTATGGTTTTGCCTGCGCGGCCGATGGATCGTTCCGGGTCGAGGATGTGCCGGCGGGGACGTATTCCATCTCCGTCTCCGCGATGGAAACCGAGCAACTCAGCAACAACAGCCGCACCACCCGTACGATAGGTTTTGGCAACAAGTCGCTGACCATCCCGCCAATGCCCGGCGGCCGGAGCGACGAGACGCTCGACGCCGGCGAGATCGAGATTCGCCTGAATCGATGAGGCTATCCATCCTGAACACGTCCCACTGTACCAGCCTGCACCGGCCACAGGCTGAGTGAGAATAGCTCGTGTGGTGTGGAAGAGGTGGATGTTGTTTGACCATCCCCACGGACATGAAAAATCCCGGGCCAGGTTTTCCCGGTCCGGGTTGTTGAATTCTTCGACGCAGCGTCTCGACTTACTTCAGCAATTCCTCCGCGATCTGCACCGCGTTGAGCGCCGCGCCCTTGAGAAGCTGGTCGCCGCTGACCCAAAAGCACAGCCCGTTGTCCATGGCGCAATCCTTGCGGATGCGACCCACCGCGCAGTTGTCTTGCTCCGCCTGGTAAAGCGGCAGCGGATATTCCGCCTTGGCCGGGTTGTCGATGACATCGAGGCCCGGCGCCTTCTTCAGCACGGCGAGGGCTGCTTCCACCGTGACGGGTTTCGCAAATTCGGCGCTCACCGCCACGGAATGGGCGCGATACACCGGCACGCGCACGCAGGTGACGCTCGCCCGGAAACCCGGGTGGTGCATGATCTTCCGGCCTTCGTTTTCCATCTTCATCTCCTCCTTGGTATAGCCTGTCGGCAGGAAGGAATCGACGTGCGGGAGGACGTTGAAGGCGATCTGGTGCGGGTACACCTCGCGCGTCACCGGCTGGCCATGCACGACCTGATCGACCTGTCGGCGCAACTCCTCAATGGCCTTGGCGCCAGTGCCGGACACCGCCTGATAACTTGACGCGAAGATGCGCTGACAATCAAACGCCTGGTGCAGCGGATAGAGCGCCATCAGCGTGATGGCCGTGGTGCAATTCGGGTTCGCGATGATCCCCTTGTGCGCCTGCACATCCGCGCCGTTCACCTCGGGCACGACCAGCGGCACGTCGGGGTCCATGCGAAACGCGCTCGAATTATCCACCACCACGCAACCGGCCTTCGCCGCGAGGGGCGCGAATTCCTTTGAGATGCTGCCTCCGGCGCTGAAGAGGGCGAGGTCGATGCCCTTGAAGGAATCCCTGGTCAGTTCCTGCACGGTCAGCTCGGTGCCGCGATACTTGAGCTTCTTGCCCACCGAGCGGGCCGAAGCCAGCAAGGTCAGTTCGCGCACCGGGAAGTTGCGCTTCACCAACGTCTCGATCATTTCGATGCCGACGGCTCCCGTCGCACCGACCACGGCCACATGCGGATTACGGTTCATAAAGGCGTGCGAGTATAGTTTGGGAAAACCGCGTGTCAAATCCGCCGAACAGCTTCGCGATCGGCGGGGCGCATCTCGACCATGCCCCCGAAGGCAACCGGGTTGGAGCGCGACGTTTAGGTCGCTTCCTCGTTCGAGAGACCGTCCGCCAATGTTTCGCCAACACCCATCGCACGCTGAAGCGGCCTCAAGGCCGCGCGCCGGGGGCAGTGCGCGGCTGCGCCCCGATCGGCGTCGGCGACGAGAAAATCCCGATGGCGGGCGGGCGGTCCACTTGAATGGCCTCAAACTTTAACCAGTGGGACCGATAAGCTTGGGAGAAAGACAGCCAGCGCGGGAACCTCTGATTGAGAGGTGTCCTTGCGCATGGCTCCCGTCAATACGAGTCCTGTCGTCGTACTGAACCGAACTCAAAAGCAGATCCAAATCAACGGTGCAACCTGGGCAGATCAATATGAAAACCTCCTGGCTGAAAATCCTTCTCATTATGGCGGCGTACACAGGGTGGACGAACGCCGCGCTGGCCGCGGGTCTTACCGTGACCCCCGGCACGATCACCAATGATTTCGTCGGCAAGATCACCTTGACCATCACCGGACTGCCCCCGGGGCAAACCGTCGTGGTGGAGAGACATGGTGACTTCAACACCAACGGGGTGATCGACGCCGGAGAACCGGTGTTCCAGGGTGGCGTGGTCATTGACGGCACGCTGCCAGCCATCGGTGGCGTGCGCAACTTGAACGTCCCGGGCGACGAAGACGGCGCGGCAAACGGTCAGCTTCGCATCGAGTTGTTTTATCCCGGCGCCGAAAAGGGCCTGGCGGTCATCGCGGGAAAGTATTTGATCCGAGTGTCCGACCCAGCCAGTGGCTTCGCGCCGGTCACGAACTCGTTCGAGGTCAAACAAAAGGTCGTTCCCCAAGGCGTCAGTGGCCGGATCACCGCCTTGGGAACGGGCCTTCCCCTGACGAACGCGCCGGTGCTGCTGCTGCCGCCTGATGCTGAGCCCGTAGCGGGCACGTTGACCGATGCCAACGGGAATTACACCCTTCACAGCCCGCCCGGCAATTACATGGTCTTGCCGCTGGCGCCCGGTTTTGTGGGTGATTTCAACGGCGGAGCAACCGTGAGTGCCGGCGCCTTTGCTATGGTGAATCTGGCCCTGCCGGCGGCGACGCGTACCATTTCAGGCAGACTGAAAGACAGTTCCAGTGGCCTCGGGCTTCCGGGTGTTTTCATCCAGGCGGAGTCCGACAGCGGCCAGTTCGTCAGCGCCTTCAGCCAGAGCGATGGAACCTACTCGCTGGGTGTGCTTGCCGGCAACTGGATGCTGGAACCATCCTTCGGTTCCTTGGCGCAGTTGGGTTATCTGGGCTGGAGGGACGGAGCCAATGTCAGCACCGCCAGCGGCAACGTGGGGAACTTCGACCTGCCGGCGGATCGGGCAACCGCCTTGATTTTCGGGACCGTGCGGAACCATCTAAACAATCCAGTGATTGGAGTTGGCATTTGGTCCGACGAGCAGAGCCAGCAATATGAAACCTCTGGCATCACCTATCCCCCGAACGCCGACTATTGCGTTGGCGTGCGGCCGGGCAGTTGGTGGGTCGGACCCGACAGCGATGCGCTCATCCCTCTCGGCTACATCGGCCAGGGAACGAGTGTGACTTTGTCCGCCAACCAGGCGTTGCGCGTGGACTTTGGCCTGCTGCCGGTCAATGCCCGTCTGATCGGGCGGGTGGTGGACAACCTGGGCGCGCCGGTGGGCAACATCGGTATCAGCGCAGACGATCACCAGAACGTGAACAGTTCCGTGAACACCGACGACAGCGGTAGTTTCAACATCGGGGTTTCTGGCGGCACGTGGTATCTGCAACTCAGCGCCGATGACACGCGGCAACGGCAGTTGGTCGGCCCTCAACTGCAAATCACGCTGGCCAATGGCGAGACGCGCAGCAACCTCGTCCTCGTCGCGCAGCATCCCACCGCGCAGATTAGCGGCTATGTGAGGAACACCAGCGCCACTCCCCTCGCCAATGTTGCGGTCTATGGTTCCGCAACCATCAACGGGACCAACTACACCGATTACGCCCGGACTGACGCTGGCGGCAACTATCAATTCCAGGCCATAAACGGAACGTGGCAGGTTTGGCTGGAATGCTACGACCTGCAATCGGGCGGTTACACTTGCGCGAACCCGGCGCAAACCACGGTCGCAGGCGCCAGTACGACCGTCAATTTTGTGGTGCAACCTGCCGCCCCGCTGCAAATCACCACCCCCGCCTCGCTGCCCAACGGCACTGCTGGCATCTCCTACACCTCACAGCTACAGGCGTCCGGCGGGCAGACACCTTACACATGGTCGCTGGTTTCGGGGGGCTTGCCCGGCGGGCTGACCTTGAATAACAACTCCGGACTCATCAGCGGTATGCCGTCCAATACCGGCACCTTCCAACTCACCGTGCGCGTGGCCGATGCCGCCGCCAGCACGGCAACCCGGGACGTTTCGATTGTCATCTACTCCACGCTGCCAAACACCATCGTTTTGAAGAGTGATGCATTCTGTCTCGCGGCCGGGTTGGGATCCGGTGCGCCAAATGCCGACCAGTTCAGCAGATTGGACGCGGGCAATGTCTCCGGGTTGAGCTTTCAACCTGCCGCGGTTGGCGCGTTTAGTTCCTTAACCCCGGTGCCCAACGGTGCCCCTGCCGGCACACAAGTGATTAACATCCCGCCGGGCAACGGGCAGAACGGATTCTTCAAAATGACCTTTGTCTTGCCCGCGGGCTTTCAGGGAATCCACTTGGCCGGTGCGGCCAATGTGGATGACTACGGTCGTGTATTTGTGAACGGCAATCCCCTCTCCTCTTCGATGATCAACAATGACAGCGGACGCATCTCGCAGGTCGGTGACACGCAATTCTCCACGACGAACCCCGGCGTCTTTCGAGTGGGAACAAATGACCTGATCATTGCCGACGCGAACAGCGGCTCTGGTCCCAGCGCGGCCGCGTTCTTTGCCGTGGTCAGCTTTCAGGAGGTCACGACTCCGCGACTGTCCATTGTCTCCACAAACGCCGGCAGCGTGGTGGTTTCCTGGCCATCGCCCGCGGAAGGCTTCGTATTGGAGCAGGCCTCGCAATTGCTTTCCGTGCCGCAGACGAACATCTGGACGTCCGGGGGAATCTCGTATCAAACCAACACCACGGAAATCCGCGCCACTGTGCCGCTTGCGCCGGGAAACAAATACTTCCGGTTGCGCAAGCCTTAAGCGGGTTGTTCCGGAAGAAGGGTCCGGACCTCATCTGCTCCGTGATCTCGGCGGTCCGGAAGTGGAACCCACGCCAACTCCGCCGGCATCATCGATCCGCAAAACTGCTGCTGGCCACCGCTTGCGCGGCCCATCGCAGACTGCCATCGGTGCCCACGATGGCCACCGCGTCGATCTCGTTCCAGCCCGGCACCAGGCGCGTATCGAGATAAAGCTTTACCGATTTCGCCGTGACCGGATTCGCTGGGGGAAATTGCATGTCAACCGGGGCCTGCGATGCGGGCTCCGTTCCTTCCCACAGAACCGTCTCCGCATCGTTGTCCAGCACCGCCGTGATCTTGACGAGCGCCCCGGGGTTGTAGGTTTCGCGGACGCGCACCGAGGCAATCGCCACCGCATTGCTGAAGGTCAGCAGGAGCCACTCTTCGCCGCCGTCCTGCTCGCGCGGCGCCCAGGCGGTTGACTGGTCGCCAGCACGCAGGGTGTCAGGTGCGCCGATGGCTTGCTCAGGGCCCCAAGCGCGTTTCGTGGGAAGAAGCGAATCCTCGCCGGACTCGACGGGCACAAATCCGGTCAGGTTCCCCGGCAACACCGTGCGACGCTGCGCGAGGGATTGTTCCGCACGGGACAACCGCATCGAAAGCTCGCCAACTTGCCGTTCGAGCGCGACCAGGCGGGCGCGGGTTTCGGTGAACTGTCTCGCTTGTTCTTCCAGCGTGCGATTCATCGCCGCGAGAGAATCGGTCTGCGATGTTTGGTTGGCGGCGAGGGTCGTATCGACCTGCGCGAGACGTTGGTCAAGCCGCTTGCCGAAGCGCATTGCCGCCACCGCCAGGAGCAGGGCGATGAGACCGACCACAAAGACGGACGAGGTTGTTTTCATGTCACGAGATTTGATTGTTTGTCGGAGTGGACGGTATTCCGCAAGAGATGTTCCGTCGGATCAAATCGTGCCCGTTACCACCAATTCCCGTTGGCACTGGGTTCGAGAAAGTGTTCAGACCGCGGCCAGGAACACGTCTCGACTCGTCTGCGACGATTTTGATTTGAAGCCGACTATGATGGTGCGTGCGTGCATCAATTCGCCACCGCCAGCCGCACCTACCTCCCGGCCGGCGACGGCAGGGCGCGGACGAGTCGGAGTATTTCCTGCACGCGAGCGCGCGCGGTCCGTTTGGTGAGTCGTGGAAACTTTCCGTCGAGCGTGATGTAGTCCTCGCCGCGTTGAAGCATCAGCCGATCTTCGCGGGTCTCGACTGCCCGGAGCCCGCGCTCGCCCGCAGCCAGCTTGAGCACCGCCACCTGGAGCAGCAATTCGACGCTGGCGGGCAGCGGGCCGAAGCGGTCACGCAGCTCGGCTTTCAATCGGCCCACGCCCTCCTCGTCCACCAACTCGGCGAGCTTGCGATAGGCCTGGATGCGTTGCGACGGCTCCGCAATGTAGGACGACGGCAGGCAGGCGGTCGCGCGTTCGATTGGTTTGAATACCTTGGCGGCTTCACCAACTTCGTGGCTTTCAGTGCTCACATAGATCGCTGTCTCGCGCGGCACGGAGATGTTCAATTCCTCTGCGCGCTGCGCCCGCCTTGTTGCACCCGCAGATTTCTCTGACGACACAGGCATCTCCTCGACGTTGAGGCGGACGAAATCGAGCCGGAGCGCAACGTCTTCGCGCGGCTTGACCTTTTCGCCCTTGAGCGACGCCACGCTGTGCTGAAGCAGTTTGCAGTAGAGGTCAAAGCCAACCGCGGTGATGTGTCCGCTCTGCTCCGGGCCGAGCAGGTTGCCGGCGCCGCGAATCTCCAGATCGCGCATGGCGATTTTGAAACCGCTGCCGAGCGTGGAGTATTGCTTGAGGGCGCTGATGCGTTTGCGCGCGTCGGTGAGCAGGCGCGCATGGCGCGGGATGAGCAGATAGGCGTAGGCCTGATGTTTGAAGCGCCCCACGCGTCCGCGCAACTGGTAGAGTTCGCTCAGGCCAAAGCGATCCGCGCGGTCGATGAGAATCGTGTTGGCATTGGGAATATCCAGGCCGCTCTCGATGATCGTGGTGGAGAGCAGCACGTCGGCCTCGCCATTGACGAAGCGCGTCATCACTTCCTCCAGCTCGTCCGACTTCATCTGGCCGTGACCCACGACGAGCCGGGCCTTGGGGACGAGTGCGCGCAACTTCACGGCCATGGTGTCGATGGTCTGCACGCGGTTGTGCAGGAAGAAAACCTGCCCGCCGCGGTTCATCTCGCGCTGGATGGCGTCGCGGATGACGCGCTCGTCGTAACCGCAGACAATGGTCTCCACCGGGAGCCGATCGACGGGCGGCGTCTCGATGGTGCTCATGTCGCGTGCGCCGACCAGCGCCTGGTAAAGCGTGCGCGGAATTGGCGTGGCGGTTAGGGTGAGCACGTCCACCAGACGGCGGAGCAGCTTGAGCTTTTCCTTGTGCATCACGCCAAAGCGCTGTTCCTCGTCGATGACCACCAGGCCGAGTTCCTTGAACGCGATGTCTTGCTGCAACAGCCGGTGCGTGCCGATGACGATGTCCACCGCGCCGGTGGCCAGATCCTGAATGACGCGCTGCTGCTCGCGCCGCGTGCGAAAGCGGGAAAGCAACTCGACGCGCACCGGATAGTCGGCCACACGCTCGCGAAACGTGTTGAAATGCTGCTGCGCCAGCACCGTCGTCGGCACCAGCATCGCCACCTGGCGCCCGCCCATCACCGCCTTGAACGCCGCGCGAATCGCCACCTCCGTCTTGCCAAAGCCCACGTCGCCGCAGACGAGGCGATCCATCGGCCGGGGCGTTTCCATGTCGGCCTTGGCCGCGACGATGGCGCGCATCTGGTCCGGCGTTTCCTCGAAGAGAAACGCGCTCTCGAACTCGCGCTGCCAGGATGTGTCCGCGCCGAACGCATAGCCAGCTTGCGTGGCGCGCGCCGCCTGCATCGCGAGCAACTCGGCGGCGAGATCGCGCACGGCTATTTCCGCGCCGGCCTTGGCTTTGGCCCAGCGCGTGCCGCCCAGCGTGTTGAGCACCGGACGCGCCTTGCCCGCGCCCACGTATTTGCTGACGAGATGCGCCTCGGATACAGGCACGTAAAGCTTCGGCGCGGGCTGATCCGGATCGCGCGAGGCGTATTCGATGACGAGCGATTCCTGCGTGCCCGCTGCGAGTGCGCCAGCTTTCTCCAACGGCCGCTCGCCTCCGCCGGCCGGGAGTTTCTGCAGGCCGAGAAAGCGTCCGATGCCGTGCTGGAGATGGACGACGTAATCGCCGTCTTCCAGTTCGCGGAAGTCCGTGTCGAGCAGCGAGCGCGTCGTGGCGGCGTGCGCCGCTTTGAGGCGGCGCGGGCTTTGCACCTTGTAGCGGCCGAACACCTCGGCATCCGTCACCACCACGAGGCGCGCTTCCTCACAGAGAAAGCCGCGCGACAACGCGCCAAGATGCACTTCCGGGAAGAGAGGCACGGCCTCGGGCGAGGCTGCCGCAGCATTGAACCCGTATTCCGCCCACACCTCAGTGAAGCGTTGGCGCTCGCCGTCGTTGTTGCAGAAGAGATGCACCGCGCGCCCCTGCCGCAGCCAGCGATGCAATTGGGCGAAGAACTCGCGCCGCTGTGCCTCCGCGACCGCCGGGTCGGGCGCGCGCGAGGTCACCGGGCGGAAGGCGTCGAGACTTTCGCAGGAAAGAAATTCGGCGCGCGAGGCCATGCCTTCGTTCTCCGATGCGGCGATGATTGCCTCGGAGACGGCCAGTTTGGCGATGCCTTCCACCAACTCCGGCTCATCGAGTTCAGCCAGCGTCATGCCGCGCTCGCGGGCCGCGCCGAGAAAGGTGGGCCAGTCGAGATGAAACACGTCGCCGTCGGGCAGCATCTCCCGATAGCCGCGGGCGTGTTCCGCCAGCGCCTCGGGATTCGCCAGCAGGAAAATCGTGTTCGCCGGCAAATGGTCGAGCAGCGTGGCCAACTGCGGCGGTGCCGTTTCCGTGGATGCGGTCGCGCCTTCTGCTGCGGCCGCCGCCGCCGCGACCGTGCGTTTGAGCAGACCCAGTTCGCCCGCTGGCGGGATCTCGACGGTTTCAATGACTTCGCGCGAGACCTGCGTAAGCGGGTCGAAGGTGCGCAACGATTCCAGTTCGTTTCCAAAAAACTCCAGCCGCACCGGCCACGGACTCGTCAGCGGAAATACATCCACGATGCCGCCGCGCAAAGCGATCTCGCCCTTGTGGTTGACTTGGGCCTCGGGCTCGTAAGCTTGCTCTTCGAGCCACTCGACGAGGTCCAGCGGGTCAAGGGTGTCTCCGCGTCGGAGGCGCCGCGTCCGCGCGCCAATCTCCGCCCGGCTGAAGGTGCGTTGCAGCAGTGCGCCGACCGAAGTCACCACGGTGGGCGCGGGGATTGTGTCCGGCGCATGCCCGGCCAGGGCCACGAGCGTTTGCAGGCGTTCGCTGATGACTTCCATCTGCGGCAGCTTCGCTTCATGCGGCAGAATGTCCCACGCGGGATGAAACAGGATGGCGGCGGGAGCCTCCGTTCCGCGGGCGAACGATTGCCACCGCGACCACGTCTCGATGTCCTGCTGAAAGCTTTCCTGCGTTCGGAGGTCATCGGTGACGACAACGAGCGTCCGTTGCGGCAGTAACTCGCGGATCAGCGCCGCGACGAACGGCTGGGCGGGGGCGGAGACTTTGGCGAGCGACAAGGCGCCGCCCTGCTCCAGGCGCCGGCGGAGGGCGTGTCCGGCGGGAGCGTTCGCGACACATCGAATCGGATTCAGGTCCACGGCGAGCAGCGCGTTGACGGCGGGAAAGTCGCAGCCACCTGCCTGAGCGTCAAGGAATGCTCCGCGTCGCAAGTCGGTTGCCGCCAAAAATCTTGCGCCTGCGCGGAAACTGTCCCAGATTACGCGCGTCTTCGGCGGAGAGATGGCAGAGTGGTTTAATGCGCACGCCTGGAAAGCGTGAGTGGGTAAAAACCACCGGGAGTTCGAATCTCCCTCTCTCCGCCAACTTCTTTTCGCCGCCTTTTTTGTTGAGCCGATCCCGGCTGAACCGGTATCAAGCCCGCGTGCGACGTTGTTTGAAACTCATCCGCGAATAGATCATGCGCTGGCTTTTTCGTTTCTTTAAAGATTTCATCGCGCCCCGGACGAAGAATCCGACACGCCCGCGGTTGTTCAGCATGTATTTCGAGGAGAGCAACGGCGGGGGGCGCCGCCGGCCCAATCGCGATCGGGCTTGAAGGAACGCGCTGCGGCGATTTTCCGGCGCACCGTTTTCTGATACCTTCTCGCGCCTCCTCCAGGTCTTCAGAGCTGGCTGCGTGTGGGTGAAGTTGAAGGTATCTCCAGCTTTCTGCGCCTCAAGCTCACTGCGCCGATTCGCACTCGGCGACTTTCTCGTCGTAGAATGCGTCGGTGAACAAGCCTTCTTCGTAGAGGAGTTTGAGCTGCCGCAGGCGCGAGGTCACCTGTTGCTTGCTGAACTTTGGCTTGGCGGCGGCGTTGGTGCTGGTGATGGAGTTGGTGGCCGCATTGGCAGCCAGCGCCACGATCGCATTGGTCGCCACGGTGGACGGCGGGCGAATGGGGGCGATGCGTTTGGGCGGCGGTTGGTAGCCGGGATCGAAGACGAGAACCTTCAGATCGCTGGCTGGGACCAGATGCCGCCAAAGAAACGCCTGCATCCGATCCTCTGACGGCACCGCGTCGCGGATGATTTCTTTGTCGCCCATCTTCGCTCTGCCGATGATGGACAAGCTGACGGGTTGCGCCGTCCGGTCCAACGGACCCTTGATGGTAATACTCGCCATGGTCTGGGTTGCCGACAGGGTCACTGGCGACGCCGAGAATCCTGCCGGCGGATCTTTCATCGACAGCTTGATCGGACCGGCAAAGCCATCCTTGCGCTGCGCGTACACGGTGATGGCGGCGGAGGAATTGGTGCGCAGGCTCACGCTGGACGGTACCGCGCGCAGCTCGAAATCAGGCTGCGGCGCGCTGAGGCGCAGGCGGTAACCAAATTCTTCGCCGCCCGTGCGCGCAGTGTCGCCGAGTTGCACGAAGTATGTGCCGTCGGCGGGCAGCCGCGCCATGAGCCACGAATCCGCGTGGTGGGTGTTCACGCCCGCAGCGAGATCTTCGCGGTCGTCGCTGAATGCCAGCAGCCGTCCCGAGGCATCGGAGAGCTTGATCACGGAATCGAGCGCGGAATCGAGCCGGCGCGCCTGCACTTCGGCGACAACCAGGTCGTTCGATTTTCCGGTGAACTGGAAAACATCCCAGTCATCGGACTTGTCGATGCGCCCGTTGACGATGACGGGCAGCGTGACTTTCTGCGCCGCGTTCAGCGTGTTGTTCGGCTCGGCGTCGCGGGAGGACGCCAGCCTGTCGAGAGCGAAGGGTACGCGATTGGAAACGAACCCCTTGCGATTTGCCGCAAGCTCATAAATGCCCGGCCCGGCGTTGCGGGGAGACGGCGGCAGGATGGCATCCTGAAGATTCCAGCCTTTCATGGAGGGCGGCACCAGCGCTCCCACCTGTCCTCCCAACGGGAACAGGCTGGTGACAAACGGCAATTCGCCGACGGTGATGCGATAAACGAAATCCTCGCGACCGCGATAGATGCTGTCCTGGATGGCAAACACATACTCTCCATCCTTGGGCACCTCGTAGAGAATCACCGGGTCGGGCTTGAAGCGGTAGTCATCGGCAAAGGCCACCTCCTTGCCCTTCGCGTCATTCAGCACCAGGACGGGCTGGAACCAGCCGGGCACGGCGTCGGCGATGTAGGGAATCAACTGCCGCGCCTGGGTGGAGAGGACCAACCGCTGCCCCTGACGCGCCGTGAAGCGATAGCGGTTCACTTCGCCGGAGGCGATCTGGCCATTCACGGTGCAGGGGATGGTGATGCGAACTTCCGCCTCGTTGGCCGGCCGCTTGCGAAGAGCAGAAGCTTCTTTGCCGAGCACTTGCAGCGTGGCGCTGAGCATTGGTTTGCGCGTGAACTCCGGCACCTGGCCGACGTGGAAGCTCATGGGGTTCGACACCCCGCGCGGCGTGATCAGGCGGACTTCCCGCTCGCCCGGTTCGGCGTCGGGAGCAATCGAGACCCTGACAAAGACCAGTCCGGAGATTGAAACGCAGGCGGGCGTTTGCACAAATTCCCGGACCCGATCCTCGATTTTCGCGATCAACTTCTGCGCGGTCTCGTCCTTCCCCGGCCCCGCCGGATCCTTCTCCGCGCCCGTCGCTGACATCATCATCGGCGAGGTGGAGGTCATCGCCGGGGTTTCCGATTTCATCATCGGAGCCATCGCGGAGGCGACCGCTGTGGTTGACCGCTTCAACCCCTTCATTTGTTCATTCAACAACTGGAGTTCCTCGTTGTTCAGCCTCCGGTAATAGGCCTCCAATTTGGCGGTAACGCCCGAGCCGCTGACGGACAGGGCGTTGACATCGAGCAGATTCTGCCCGCCCAGCCTGATCAGGACGTTCGTCCCCTGCTGGCCGCCGGCGGGATAGACATAACCGAGGTAGGGACGGGTCTGGGCGAGCGCGGCGGGTCCCAGCGCCAGCAAAATCACGAGGGCCGGGAGTGCGCGCCACCGAAGTATGCGCTTCATCACATGATCTCCGTCAACAACCCGCCCGACTTCACGTCCTCCGCAGCGGCCGGCAACACATGGGCGTCCGTGCCCATCGGATGCGGCAGCTTCGCGCTCGCATCGATGCCGCCCAGCGCGTAGATGCTGCCCAGCAAATCCACCGGATACACGGGGCGATCCTTGACCTCCTCGGCTTTCGCATCGGACGCTCCGACGATGTGCCCACCCTTGAAGCCGCCGCCGGCAACGAGCGCGGTGAAGACGTTGCCGTAGTGATTTCGACCGCCATTCCACGGCGGCTGCCAATCCACCTTCGGGCCGCGGCCAAATTCACCGCAGCACCAGACGATGGTGCTCTCCAGCAGGCCGTGATCTTTCAAATCCTCCAGGAGCATGGCCAACCCCTGATCCAGTTGCGGACATTGCCGGCGCATCGTCGGGAAGTGATTGCTGTGCGTGTCCCAGCCACCGGGATAGTTGATGACGATGTAAGGCACGCCGGCTTCGACCATCCGCCGCGCCGCGAGGCAATCCTGTCCGAACGTGTGCCGCCCGTAGCGATCGCGCAGTTCGGGTTTCTCCTTCGCCAGATCGAACACCTCCTTGCCCTTGCCGAGAATCAATTCATACGCCTGCTTCTTCGCTTCCTCGGAAGCGGCCAGCGCCGGACTCGCGGCCATTGCGTCGCCCATCGTGTTCATCTTGGCGAGCAACTCGCGCCGGGATTTCTGCCGCGCGTCGGTGATGCCGCGCGAGACGACTCCTTCGACTTCAAACCGCGCCGCATTCGGATCTCCGCCCGTGGCGAACGGTTTCATTCTTGGTCCCAGAAATCCTTCTTCCGAGAAACGTCCCTGCGGCTGCGTCAACACCACGTATGGCGGAATCAGTCCCTTGTAGGTCGGGCTTTTGAACAGCGCGAACACCGCCCCGACGCTGGGATAGGCCAGCCGCTCGCCGGGCGCGTGCGCGGTCTGCATCAGGTAGGCGGCGGTCTCGTGGCCATTGTTGCGATGCGTCATGCTCCGAATGAGCGAGAACTTGTCGGCCTGCTTGGCGAGATTCGGGAACAACTCGCCGAGCTGGATGCCGTCCACGTTGGTGGGGATCGCGGTGCGAAACTCGCCCATGTAATCGTAGCCGGAATCGGGCTTCGGATCCCAAGTGTCGTTGTGCGACATGCCGCCCCACAGGAAAATCTGGATGACCGATTTGGCCCTGGTCTTGATGGGCGCCACGGGCAGCGCCTGCACCGTCGGCGGGGCATTGGTGGCGCCCAGCACGCGACCCTCGGCGAACAGCAATCCAGCCGTGCTAAACAAACCGACGCGCAACGCGTCGCGCCGGGACATCGGCAGGCTGAGGTTCATGCCCATCGAGTTTGCGCCGTGGAAGGGGAAACCGTGGCTTGTGCTCATAGTCTGGCCTTTGATCGCTTTCTGCGTTCAGTGACGATACAAGAACTCCGTGCTGTTGATCAACAGCCAGGCGATGTCGATCCAGTCCTCGCGTTTCTTGACCACGTCGGGCTTGGACGGCTGGGCGGCCGGTTGGCCTGCTTTGGGCGCCGGGGCCGGTTTGGCTGGCTGGACCTGCCCGTATGATTCGAGGCTCGTCACTTCTTCAGGTGTCGGAAAGCGCGAGAGAATGGTGAGGTAAAGTTCCTCGATAATTTCAGGCTGTTTGCGGCCCGAATCGATGATCGCCCTGAGCTTCGGGCCGTTTTCGAGCTTGCGCTGAATGTGACTCGAATTCAGCAGATGCAGCCATTGGGCGGGCATGGCTTTGTTGTTGCGCTCGTTTTCCATGCCGGTGGCGCGCGCCGAGCGGCCGAACAGCGCGAGGAACGGGCTGGTGATGCTGCCGTCCGCAATCGCGATCGCCGGCTGGTCTTCTGGAATGTAGGTGAACGGCTCCGGAATGGGGCTCGTGTAGAGATCGGACGTGCCGGTGATTTGGTTGATGGCGTCGATCAGCACCTCCGCATCCAGCCGGCGCAGCGGGTAGCTGGCGAACTGCGCCTCGGCGTCGGGCGAGTTCGTGTGCGGCACCGACGAGAGTTGATATGTCTGCGAATTCAGAATCGTCCGGCAGAGACGCTTCAAGTCGTAGCGGTTCGTGATCAGTTCCGTCTCCAGATACGCCATCAAGGCGGGATTGCTCGGCGGATTGCCGTCGCGAATGTCGTCCGGCTCATGGATGATGCCGCGCCCCAGCAGCCAGGACCAGGTGCGGTTCGCGATGGCGCGCGTGAACCACCGGTTCGTCGGCGAGATCAGCCAGTCCGCGAAGACTTCGCGCGGGTCGCGGTTCGGCGACAACTTGATCCTGGAGCCGTCGGGAAAGGTGGCCACCGTCGGCCCGTTGTTCGTCGGCGCAGGCTGGGCTGGCAGTGCCACGCTGTTCGAGGTTTGTCCGATCGCGGTGATGGCGGCCCGCCCAGGCGCGCTGCTGCCGGCCAGCGTGCTGGCGCCCAGCGGATCCCAGAAGACGTGTTCCTCCTTCCATTCGCTGGTGGGCTTGTAACCGATTTGTGAAAAGAACACCGCCATGCCTTCCAGGCGAAAGCTGGGCCACGTCTCGGCGCGCGTGCCCATGAAGGTCAGCGCCACCGCGCTGGCAATCCCTTCCGGCGTGCGGTTCTGGATGGCGCGGTAAAAGTTGACTGGCCCAACGCGGAAATTGCTCCCGCTCGAAGTCAGCAACTCGCGGGCAAACTTGTCGCAGGGCTTGTTCTCCGCGAGCGAGGCGCGGACCCAACGGTGGTAGGCTTGCGCGGCGTTGGGCCAGAGATTGACTGGGAATTCGGCCTTGATCCGCAACACGTCGCCCCATTTCATCGACATATAGTCAGCGAATTCGCCGCGCAGCAACAGGCGGTCAATCAGGAGGCGTCGTCTGTTCTTCGTGTCGGGATTCTGAATGAACTCGCGAGCCTCCTGTGCCGTCGGCAACGTGCCAATCACGTCGAGATACGCACGGCGGACGAACACGGCATCGGAGCACAGGACTGGCTGAATTCCGAGTTTCGCCAGTTCCGCGAAGACGAGCTGGTCGATCTGGCTTTCGGGGTTCAGCCCGACAGGTTTTTCAAACACATTGGTTGCCGTCTCCGGCGTTGCTGTCCTGCCGATGATTGGCAGCAATGCGACCACCGCAATCAACCAAGCTCTTTTCATGGTGCCTGGCGGAAAACCAAAAGGGATGGCCGAGGCGGCAGGGGGATTTGGAGCGTGTTGCTCGTGCGAAGCGAACTGCCCCGCTGCCCACGATTTATCGACGGTGTTCATGGTCAGATGCTGCGACACGGATCAGATTGCCGACCGGTTTCACAAATTCACGCTGGTTTCCGGTCCCGCGCCGGCTGTCCAGCAACCCAGGGCAAGCCCAGCCTTCGTTCCGACGGAAACCGGTAGTCGCCGCGTCACTCGCTGCGTTACTGACAAGACCTTGGGATGGGCTGCCCGAAGACGCTTGGTCCCAACCCTCACGGGTAGGACGCGTCTGTCCCCAGCGCGCCGTCGGATTGGCCGGGAGTGGTATGCGGCGCGCGGGGACAGACGCGCCCTGCTACCCTGTCCGGGTGTCGTCCTTCCCACTGCCTGGGTAGTCAATTAACCTCGTCGGCAAGACACGAATGAATTGACGACAACGACACCATTTGAAATTGGACCGCTTGTTTCGAAACCACGTTCTCTGAAGGTGGCTGAAGTCGGTGGCGATGCCAGTTCTTCTTCTGTGCTTCCTGCTTCTGAGAGCGCTGTAGGCACCGTGAGCATTGAACCACTGCGATGGCTCGCTGGATGAAGCGCCCCATTGGGGGTGACCTGCAGCCGATCTTCCGCGCATGTTGGTCTGGAATTCCAACCACCGGATGCCAAAATGCGCCCATGAACCACGCCGCCCTTTGCCCCGTCATGTTCCGCCATCCGACAGCGGATCGCCGGCCGGATCAAGAACGGTCCGCTTCGCCAAACGCATCCCCATCTCACGGACCCATTCCTGAGAGGACCAAAACAATCCGGCCCATGAAGCTGGGAATCTGGCTTGGAGCAATCACTGCTCTGCTCCTTGGCGCGACCTTCGCACTTGGCGGGACCGTGTCCGACCTGGAAAAGGGGTTTGCCACTCCACCGGCCAGCGCCCGCCCGTGGGTTTATTACTTCGTCATGGATGGCAACCTCTCCCGCGAGGGCATCACGGCCGACTTCGAAGCCCTCCAGCGGGCGGGCATCGGCGGCCTGTTGTTCATGGAGGTGGACGCGGGTATCCCCAGGGGGCCGGTGAAGTTCATGGGCCCGGAGTGGCGGCAGATCTTCAAGCACGCCGTCGCGGAAGCCGAGAGGCTTGGCCTGCAACTCACGCTCAACGCCGGGCCGGGTTGGACCGGCAGCGGCGGACCGTGGATCAAGCCGGAGCAATCGATGCAACATATCGTGGCCAGCAATGTCGAGGTCACAGGGCCGACAAACTTCAGCGCGACGCTTCCGCGTCCGTCGCCGCGAGCGCCCTACTTCGGGAACGCCGGCCTTCCAGCGGAATTGCTGAGAGCGAAGGATGACTTCTACGTGGACGTGGCGGTGCTGGCTGTGCCGAAGACCAGCGACGCAACGCGCCTGAGCGACATCGATGAGAAGGCGCTTTACCTCCGCCATCCTTATTCATCGCGTCCCGGGACGAAGGCCTTCCTGCCGTCACCGGCGAATTATCCGGCGCTGCCAGCCGACGCAGTGATCACAGCGGACCGCATCGTGGACCTGACTGCAAAACTGGAGGCCGGTGGCCATCTCGCCTGGGACGTGCCGGCGGGCAACTGGACCATTCTGCGCTTTGGCCGCACCAGCACTGGTGCGAACACGCGGCCCGCGCCCGCGCCTGGACTCGGACTCGAGAGCGACAAGTTCGACAAGGCCGCACTCGAAGCGCACTTCGACGCCTTCATCGGCGGGTTGCTGCGCGAAATCGGGCCGCGTTTGGTATCCCCCGACGCGGGCTGGAACATGCTGCACATCGACAGTTGGGAGATGGGCGCTCAGAACTGGACCGGCGCCTTTCGCGAGGAGTTCAAGCGCAGGCGTGGCTATGATGCCGTGCGTTATCTGCCTGCGGTGACGGGTCGCGTCGTGGACAGTCTCGAAGTGTCTGAGCGATTCCTGTGGGATCTGCGGCAGACGGCCCAGGAATTGACCATCGAGAATCACGCCGAGCACCTCAAAACGATGGGCCGACGGAACGGCTTCGGGCTCTCCATCGAGCCTTACGACATGAATCCGTGCTCCGACCTGAGCCTCGGCGCCGTGGCTGATGTGCCGATGTGCGAGTTCTGGCTTTACGGTTTCAACAGCTTCTTCAGCGTCATCGAGGCGGCGTCGATCGCGCACACCTGCGGCCGGCCGGTGGTCGCGGCGGAATCGTTCACCTCCACCGACGCCGAGCGCTGGCAGGCGCATCCGGCTTCAATGAAGGCGCTGGGCGACTGGGCGTTCAGCGCGGGGGTGAATCGCATCGTCTTCCATCGCTCGCAACACCAACCGCAACCCAACCACCGGCCCGGCATGACGATGGGCCCGTACGGCGTCCACTGGGAACGCACTCAAACGTGGTGGGACATGGTGCCCGCCTATCACGCCTACCTGGCGCGCTGCCAGTTCGTGCTGCGACAAGGTTTGCCCGTGGCGGACATCTGCTACCTGGCCGCGGAAGGCGCGCCGCAGGTGTTCCGTCCGCCGACCTCGGCCACGCGCGGTCTTCCTCCCGAGCGTCTCGGCTACAATTTCGACGGCATCGCGCCGGAGACGTTGTTGCTGCGCATGACGGTGAAGGATCACCGTCTGGTGCTGCCCGATGGCATGAGCTATCGCGCGCTGGTGTTGCCCGCGCGTGATACGATGACGCCGGGGTTGCTGCGCAAGGTGAAGGAACTCGCGCGGGCTGGCGCCACGGTCATCGGTCCGCGTCCGCTGAAATCCCCGAGTCTGCGCGGCTATCCGGCTTGCGATGACGAAGTGAAGAGGCTCGCGATCGAGTTGTGGGGCGAACCAGCGTGGAGCGATCAAGTGACGGAGTTATGGAAGGATGGCAGGGACGCGAGACTGCGGCACTCCAGCCCACCAGCGATCGCGCGTTCCTTTGGCAAGGGTCTTGTATTCTGGCAGCCAGAATATCTTCCGAACGCAGGAACAATATCCTCAAACCCGTTGGCGCGTGCGAAGTGGATCTGGCACAGCGAAGGCAAGCCGGCCGCAAGCGCGCCTGTCGGCAAACGCTACTTCCGCCGTGTGGTCACGCTCGAAGCAAACGCACGCGTCGAGTCCGCCCGGGTTTTCATGACCGCGGACAATTCGTTCGATTTGTTCGTCAACGGTCGTCAGGCGGGAAGCGGTGACAACTTTCACGAAACGAGCGAACTCGACGTCGCGCCGTATCTCCAGCCGGGGACGAACGTGCTGGCCGTCGAAGCCATGAACGGCAGCGACGCGCCGAATCCCGCCGGAATCATCGGGACGTTGGTCGTCAAATTCCGGGACGGCCGCAGCTTGGAAGTGCCCACCGACAAAACCTGGCAGACCGCACCGACGGGCGCAGGCAGTGGGATCACGGATGCCTCTTCCTCCGGGGACTGGGGCGCGGCGATGGAGCTTGGGCCCATGAGCATGGCGCCTTGGAACCTGAGCGGCAAATCGACGGCGGAACCGGCGCAGTATGGTGATTTCCAGTTCGTCGCCAGCGTGCTCGGTAAGATGGGCGTGCCGCTGGACTTCGAGTCGGACGTCCCGCTGCGCTACACGCACCGCCGCACCGATGACGCCGACATCTACTTCGTCGCCAACCGCGAGGAGCGCCGGGTGGACGCCAACTGCACCTTCCGCATCACCGGCAAATCGCCGGAGGTTTGGGATCCGCTGACCGGCGAAAGGCGCGACCTGCCGGAGTTCACGGCGAACGACGGCCGCACGAGCGTGCCGATGCGCTTCGAGCCGACGCAGTCCTTCTTCGTCGTCTTTCGCAAACGCGCGACCGACACAAAAGTTGCCGGCAGGAATTTTGTGGAAGCAGTCCGAGTGGCCGAGTTGTCCGGTCCGTGGGAAGTCTCGTTCGATCCGAAATGGGGTGGCCCGGAGAAGATCGTGTTTCCGAATCTCGAAGACTGGAGCCAGCGACCGGAAAGCGGCATCAAGTTCTATTCCGGCACCGCGACCTATCGCAAAACCTTCGATGCGCCCGCGCCGGAAGTCAGAGGTCAGAAGTCAGCGGTCAGGAAGTTGTATCTGGACTTGGGCACCGTGCGAAACCTCGCTCAAGTCCGGCTCAACGGTCGCGACCTGGGCGCCGTCTGGTGCGCCCCGTGGCGGGTGGACATCACCGGCGCCATCAGGGCCAAAGACAATCAACTGGCAATCGTGGTGGCGAACCTCTGGCCCAACCGCCTGATTGGCGACCAATCGCTCCCACCCGAGAAACGGCTGACCTCGACGACCTGGAATCCTTTCACCAAGAATTCACGACTGCTGGAGTCTGGGCTGCTGGGTCCAGTCACGCTGCTCCGGGTCGCGGACGAGAAAGCCGGAGACTCACGGTGAAACCTGACCAAGTTTGAATCGCTCACCGCCCCGACGGGCGGGCCGTTACTTTCACTTGCCTCGCGGCGGCGGCTTCACCACTCTTTGGCCCGCATTTATGGCCAAGAAAGCACTCATCACGGGCATCACCGGACAGGATGGCTCTTATCTCGCTGAACTCCTGCTGGGCAAGGGCTACGAAGTCCACGGCATCATCCGCCGCGCGAGCACGTTCAACACCGGGCGCATCGATCACCTCTACTCCGATCCGCACCTGCCGAGCGCGCAACTCAAGCTGCACTACGGCGACCTCGCAGATGCGAGCGGCCTGGCGCGCTTGCTGGCCAAGGTCCAGCCGGAGGAGATTTACAACCTTGCCGCGCAAAGCCATGTGCGGGTGAGCTTCGACTGCCCGGAATACACCTCGGACGTGGTGGCCACCGGCACGGTGCGCCTGCTCGAAGCCATCCGCGAGACGGGGATCCGGCCGCGCTTCTACCAGGCGTCGTCGAGCGAGATGTATGGCAAGGTGCAGGAAATTCCGCAGACGGAGACGACCCCGTTTTACCCGCGCAGCCCGTACGCGGCGGCCAAGGTTTACTCGTATTGGATCACGGTGAACTACCGCGAGTCTTACAATCTTTTTGCCTGCAACGGCATCCTCTTCAACCACGAATCGCCCCGTCGCGGCGAGACCTTCGTTACGCGCAAAATCACCCGCGCCGTGGCCGACATCGCCCTCCAGCGGCAGCAGAAACTTTACCTCGGCAACATCGACGCCAAACGCGACTGGGGCTACGCCAAGGAGTACGTCGAGGCGATGTGGCTCATGCTCCAGCAGCCTGAGCCGGACGACTACGTCATCGCCACCAACGAAACCCACAGCGTGCGCGAGTTCCTCGAAGTCGCCTTTGGCCACGTCGGACTCGACTGGCAGCAGTTCGTCGAGATCGACCCGAAGTATTTCCGGCCGGCGGAGGTGGATCTGCTGATCGGCGATTACGCCAAGGCCAAACGGAAGCTCGGCTGGGAGCCCAAGACGCGCTTCGCGGATCTGGTGAAACTAATGGTCGATGCCGACATCCAGCGCGTGCGGGATCACCTGGCCGGCAAAGGCAAGGTGGCGGACTGAGGGGATTCATCTCCTTCGGATTCCGCAGCGGCGTCTTGGAGAGCGCCGCAATTGTCCTGCATCCAGGAATGCGACGCTCTGCGGAGACGCCGCTACGGGAAGGTCGGCCGCGCGGCCTACTTCTTCACGAACAGCCCGAGCGACGCGGTGAAGCCGTGCAGGAAGTTCTTCTCGCCTACCGGACCGATTTCACCATTGCAGAAAAATCCGGTCAGCCCGAGCGGCCCGAGCGCTTTCTGCACATGGCCGGCATCGTGATCCGCCACGCCGAAAAGGCTTTTGCCCCGTCCATTGCAGCAGCACAGGCAGCCGCCGAAAACCTCCCGGCCCGTGAGGCCTTTCTTGGTCCGAAACAATAACGCCTCGATGTCCTCCGTCCCGGCCGTGGCGGCGCGACACTGAAACTGCATGGTCTGGCCGGGTCGCGGAAAGGCTCCCACGGCGATCACGCCCGACATCGGATCGGCGCCGAGCAGGTTGCGCACGAGGAAATCGCCGCGGTGAAAATCATCCTGGTACTCGTTGACCGCCAGACCGACGAGGATGTTGCCGCGCGCCTGTTTTTTCTGCGCGGCGGAGAGGCCGTTGTAGGTTTCCACCAGCACCTGGTAGGCAGGGCGGTTGGCGATTTCGCGAATCAGGTTCTTCTCCGTCTTGGTGATGGTCCAGGTATCCCCGATCGGGTTGCATCCCTGGGAAATAACGCTGGCCAGTTTCACGTCTCCGCCGACGGACACGGCCACGCCGCCTTCCTCGAAGACCTTGCCATTGAGATAAACCTGCGTGCGTTGCTCGGCTGCATCACCGCTGGCAAGTCCGCCCACCACGGGCGCCTCGGGATAGGCTTCGTTCCAGGCCCGCAGCCAGCCTTCGCCGTCGAGATGAAACGGATCGACAAACGCCAGCCACCCGTTGGTCTGTTCGGCGCTGACACCGGTTTCGAGATGCCAGTAACCCGGCCCGGAAGATTCCTCGACTTGTTCCTGGGTGAAATGCACCGCCCGCAGATCGGCGCCCGGCAGCGAATAAAGCCCCAGCACGAGGCCGGCGTTCTCCTCGATCTCGTGTCCGCCGCAGATGAGGCTCCCACCGGAGCACCCAACCAGCAGCGGAATGCGCGCGTGGACCTGGAGGAGTTCGAGCAACTGTTCGGCCTGGGAAAAAAACTGCGGCGTGGTGAAAACCAGTCCGAGCGAAACCCTGGGCGCGTCGAGCTGGCGGCGCAAAACCTCCGCCCAGCCCTGCAGCCCGGCCTCATCAAATGCCCCCGGCCAATGCGCGGCCACGGAGTGCTCGTTCTTCATGGGCTCAACTTAGCGCCAGACCTCGCCTTGGCAAACTGGAAAGCCCGCTCAAGCGCTGAAATTTGCCCGAACTCCGAAGTTGGGGAACACCCGCCCTCGGGTGTGGCTGGACGCACCTCGCGTCCAGCGCGCTGCGCCTCCCGCTGTTCCGAGCCGTCCTGAACTTATTCACGCTCACCGGGTTTTCCGCGAGGGCGCGGAAAACTGCACCCGCGGCGGGTGCGCTCCCCATCCAACTGTGGAGTTCGGGATTTGTGCAGCGCGCTCGCCGCATCTTTCAATCCCGATCACCCCTTCAACTTCGCGAAAGCCTCCAGGGCCACCTCGCGGGCGATGCCGTGGCTGACGATGGGCGCGGGATAGTTCCGACCCAGCTCAACTCCGGCCCGGGCCAGCACGCCGGGCGGCGCTTCGCTCGGTCGATGAATCCATTCCTCCGGCAGTCTCGCCAACTCCGGCACCCAGCGACGGACATAATCACCACGCGGATCGAATTTCTCCCCCTGGCCGTTTGGATTAAAGACGCGGAAATACGGCGCGGCGTCGGCGCCGCACCCGGCGGTCCACTGCCAGCCGAGCGTGTTCTGCGCGAGATCGGCATCGACCAAAGTATCCCAAAACCACCGCGCGCCTTCCTGCCAGGACAGCAGCAGATCCTTCACGAGAAATGACGCCACCACCATGCGGACGCGATTGTGCATCCAGCCCGTGACCCACAACTCGCGCATTCCGGCGTCCACCAGCGGGTAGCCAGTCTGGCCACGCTGCCACGCCTTGAGCCAGGCCGCATCCTGGCGCCACGGGAAGCGTTTGAACTCCGTCCGCAGTGGCTCGGTCGGGGTGTGCGGAAAATGAAACAGCAGATGATGCGCGAATTCCCGCCAGCCGACTTCGGCGAGGAATTGCGAGCCGCGCCACTGCGCGACCGGCCAGCCTTGGGTCTCGGCCCGCTGGCGAAGAGCGTGCCAGATCTGCCGAGGCGAGATTTCGCCGAAATGCAAATGCGGCGAAAGCCGCGAGGTGCCCGTGAGATCGGGGCGGTTGCGGTTCTCGGAGTAACTCGCGAACGCCGCGTCGAGGAAACGTTGTAGTTGTTTCGACGCGCCCGCGCTGCCGGGCTGCCAGGCGTCGCGAATTCCGCCAGCCCACGGGATCCTCGGTTCGAGTGCCAAAGCCGCCAGCACAAGCGAGTCGGGCCACTTCGCCGGGGCTGGAATCTTGCGTGGCGCAGGTGAAGGCACGTCTGGATCGGGCAGCGTGAGACAATGCTTCCAGAACGGGGTGAAGACCTGGAAGGGCTTGCCGGCTTTATTCTGAATCGCCCAAGGCTCGTGCAGGAGAGCCGCGTTAAAGCTCTCCGCTTCGAGTCCGCTCGCGCGCAGAGATTCCTTCACCACCTTGTCCCGGGCAATGATGGCCGGCTCGTAGCGCCGATTCCAAAAGACGGTCTGCGCGCCGGTCTGCCGCGCCAGTTCGCCGAGGGTGGCCAGCGTTGGCCCTCGGCGGAGGATCAGGCGCGAACCGGCCGCCCGCAGTTCCGCTTCAAGCGCGGTCAGCGATTGATGCAGCCAGAATCTTGAGGCGGCCCCTGGCGGCCACTCTCCTTCTTCATCCGGCGCCCAGATATAGACGGGAATAACCGGCAGGCCGCGCTCCAAAGCGGCGGACAGCGCCGGATTGTCCGCAAGGCGCAAGTCGTGACGCAGCCAAACGAGCGTTGGTTTCATGTTCATCAGTTCATCGCAGCCGCAGAAAAAATGGCCATGGCTTGCCTGTTAGTCCTGACCTCAAGTTTGAGAGTCCATGGTTGGATTTCCAAGCTATGAGGCGAACGCTCCGCGTCAATGGCCGCTCTCAGGCGCGAGAGAGAAAATGCGCGACCTGTTGCGCGGTGGTCTCGATCGCCCCCTCGGTCCAGATGACGCAGCCGGCGAGAGCCATCTTCTTTTCGACCGGCCATTGGGCGGCGTTGCGCTGCCGAATCTGCTCTTCGTTCCAACCGCGCGCGAGCAAGCGCTGCCGCTGCGTCGGCGCAGTGCAGGCGACGCAGAGGATGGTGTCGAACTCCTTTTCGGCCGCGGTTTCGAACAGGAGCGGGATGACCACGGCGGCGCGCGCCATCCCGGCGATGCGCCACGCGTCCACTTGCGCGTGCCAGGCAGCGCGGATGCGGGGATGGGTGATCGCTTCGAGTTGGTGACGAAGAACCTCCTCGGCAAAAACCCGGCGCGCAACTTCAGCGCGACGCAAGCGTCCGTCCTCGCCCAGAACCTCCTGACCGAACGCCGCCGCGATTTCCGCCAGCGCGGGCTGGCCGGGTTCCACGACTTGTCTGGCGACCACATCCGTATCGATCACCGCCACGCCGTGCTGTTCGAGCAGGGAGGCCACGGTGGATTTGCCCATGCCGATGCCGCCGGTAAGGCCGAGAAGGTTCATTGGTGCGGCAGCTTAGAAAATACCGCGAGAGAGGGCGACGAAATTTGAGAGGTAATTCCAGTTCGCGTTCAAGTTGAAATTAACGATCCAGGGCCAGGTGCAGAGGCTCCGCACACCGATGCCGACTGGAGTTTCCGCGACCACAGCGGCCAATGGTCTGCCAATGGCAAACTCAAATGGCCTTGGGGTGCGGAGTGCGAGAAGCCGCAACCGCCCAACACCATCAGCTGCGCGCGCATGCGCTTGCCGTGAACCGATCGTTTGTGGGACGGGTTTGCAACCCGTCACGGCGGATCGGGGCGCATCTCCCATTCCTGCAACTCAGTTGCCAGCGAGATGGGGAGCGCACGCGCCATCGCGCGTCGAATCAGGCGCGGGGGCGCGCCCGCAGGCGGTTGACGCGGGCGTCAACCGCCGCACGCGAAGGGGCGTGCGCTCCCCCTCCATTCCGCGCTGCAATAAGATGAGATGCGCCCGGCGGATCGCGTGGCTTGGGAAACGGGTTGCAAACCCGTTCCACGCCGCCAAGGTTCATGTTCCTGATGCTCGATTCGCAAATCGCATCCGCTTGCCATGAACCGCCCACAACTCAGGCTCAGATGATCATGAACTCACTGCTGTTGTCACTTGTCTTGCTCGCCTCAACCGTCACAACCTCAATCATGGCTCAGACGAATCCATCGGTCGCGCGGCGCTGGCTCGAAGCCAGCCAGCCGGTTCCAGATTTCCGCGTGCCCACCTCAAAAGCCGCGTGGGAACGTCAGCGCAAAGAGGTGCGTGCGCAGTTGTGGGAGTTGCTGGGTAGTCTGCCGGCCCGCCCCAAACGACCTGCCGTCCAGACCCTGAGCCGGGAGGACCGCGGCGATTACGTGTTGGAGAAATTCACGTTCGACAACGGCGCTGGCGCCACGGTGCCGGGCTATTTGTTGCTGCCGAAGAAGGTCACGGGCAAAGCGCCGGGGATCCTCTACTGCCATTGGCACGGCGGACAGTATGACATCGGCAAGGAGGAGATCTTCGGAACCAACGCCACGCCGGTGGCGGCGGGACCGGAGTTGGTGAAGCGCGGTTACGCGGTCATCGCCATCGACGCCTACTGCTTTGGGGAGCGCAACGGCCAGGGGCCGGGCGGTTCGAGTGAGAAGGGTGGCGCCGGCGAAATGACCGCCAGCAAGTTCAATTTGTGGCTGGGCCGCTCGCTCTGGGGGATGATCGTGCGCGACGATTTGATGGCCGTCGATTACCTCTGCTCGCGGCCCGAAGTTGATCCCGATCGCCTTGGCGTGACCGGCATCAGCATGGGAGCCACGCGCACATGGTGGGCGATGGCGTTGGACGAGCGGCTCAAAACCGGGGCGGCGATCTGCTGCCTGACCCGTTACCAAAACTTGATCGCGCACGAATCGCTCAAGAGCCACGGCATCTACTATTTCGTTCCAGGCATGTTGCGGCACTTCGACACCGAAGCGGTGGTGGCGTTATCCGCGCCGCGCCCGCTGCTTTTCCTGAGCGGTGAAACCGACGAGGGTTCGCCGGTGGACGGCATTCGCGTCATCGAAGACAAGGTGAAGCGCGCCTACCAGCTTTATGGTGCGAAGCAGAGCTTCCAAAGCATCATCTATCCGGGCGTCGGCCACCAATACACCTCCGACATGTGGCGACGGATGTTGGCGTGGATGGATGGAGCGTTGCAAAAACCATAGTCCTGCGTGTTCTACCGGTGGCGTTGGAAAGCTGGAGGTGCTGCCCTGCTCCCGCTGGGGCCGCTGCTTTCCCGCTACGACTGGTGCGGCGTGGGCGCTGTCCACCGCACGAACGGGTCTGGCTCTTGCACGCCTTCAGCGCCAGGAAGCCCATCAGTTCCCGACGCGCGAGGCGTTGCTGGAGTCGCTCCGGGCGGGTCCCACTCTGCGCCGGCTCGGCGGTTGGGAGACTCTCAGCGCGCTGCCCAGCGCTGCCACCTTCGGTCGCGCCTTCGCCCGGTTCGCCGCCGATGAACTGCCCCAGCAGGGCGCGTCTCTCCCAGCGCGCCGCGAACCACTCCCGGCCCACCCGACGGCGCGCTGGGGATAGACGCGCCCTGCAATTCGAGACCTGCCTGCTTCAATGCCCATGGGGATGAATGTGCCGGAGGATGTGCGGGCGTTCGAGTCCGTGCGCGAGCATCAGTTCCTCATCATCGAGCACATGGACCGTGGGACCGCTGGCCACGATTTCACCTCGATCCAACACGATGACCCGCGCACACATTTCGACGACCATTTCCAAGTCGTGCGTGGCAATCAGTTTGGTGGCGGGGATGCCGCGCAACAACGCCTTGAATTCACGCCGGCCACGCGGGTCCAGGTCGCTGGTCGGTTCGTCGAGCGCGAGCACCGTCGGATCGCACGCCAGCACGCCGGCCAGGCAGACCCGGCGCTTTTCGCCGTGGCTCAGATGATGCGTCGCACGGCGCCCGTAGTTGGCAAGGCCCACCATGCCAAGCGCCCGATCCACCCGCGCGGCGATGTCGGTTTCGCTCAGGCCAAGTTGCTGCGGGCCAAAGGCCACATCCTCGCGCACCGTCGGGCAGAAGAGTTGATCGTCCGGATCCTGAAACACCAGCCCCACCTTGCGCCGGACGTTTTCAAGGCTGGCGCGCGTCACCGCTTCGCCCTCAATCCAGATCGCCGGAGGCGTGCCCGGCTCGTCCGGCAAAATGCCATTCAGATGCAGCAGCAGCGTGGATTTGCCCGAGCCATTCGGACCAAGCAGGCCGATGCACTCGCCCGGCGCGGCGGCGAAGCTGATCCCGCGCAACGCCTCGGTGCCGTCATGGTACCGGTAACGCAGGTCTTTGATTTCAATGGCTGCCTTCATTTCCAACCGCGCGCGCACATGGCGGCGTAGATGCGCTCGGCCCGTTCCGAGGCGCGCACGAAAAGTTGTCCGGCCACCGTTGCCAGCACGCTCCATTGCCGGCGGCGCTCGTGGGTGAACGTCCGGCTGGCGCGCGCCCGCCGCATGCGCTCCGCCTCTTCGACCAGCACAAAGAGGTAGCGATACATGAGGGCCAGGGTGGTGATCATCACCGCGGGAACACAAAGCCGTTGCAGGACGCGCAGCAACTCGCTGAAGGGCGTGGTATTCGAAAGAACGAGAATCGTGAGCAAACAGATCCCGCTGCGCGCCACCACGGGCTGCCAGGGCGCGGCGGCGAAATGGTTCAAGTGATTGACCAACGCCACGCCCAAAACGAACGGCGAGAGCAGGAGCAATCGTTTGCCCAGGAAGCCGAAGGGAATGCGGCCCAGCAAAGCGATGACGATTAATCCGAGCGCCGCGCCAAGAAACCAGCCCCGCCACGAAAACGGCGCAATGACCGTGATGAGGATGATGCCCAGCGCCGACGCCAGCTTGGCCGATGCCGGCCAGCGATGCACCAGGCTATCCAGCCGGCTGTGATGATGTCCGAGCAAGTCGTAACGCATGGGGGTTCAGCCGCCGGATGGACGGCTGGCTTCCGGGCGGCGCGCGACCAAGACGCGGCCCAGCAACAGGGCAAGAACGAACACAACGACCGTTCCCACGAGGCCAGCCAGCGCCGTCGCCGCCGCGGCAGAGTTCACTCCGGGAATTGCATAATCTGGCGCCAGCGCAGGCAAAGATGGTTCACCTGCTCGATGCTCGAAACCGAGTTTCGCTGCGACTGCCTCCAGACCGTCCGGCAGCGGACTGGCGAACGGCGCCACGAACACCGCCAGGCCGAGCGTCACGAGCAGACCGTATCCCGCCAGCGCGCCCCATCCAGCGTTCGTCGCCGCTTCGGAGTCGGCCGGAGCCAGATCCGGACGCGTTCGTATGATGGCCAAAAACACCAGCGCTCCAATCATTCCCTCGGCCAATCCGATGAGCATGTGAATGCCGGCCATCGCCGGAAAGGCCACGCCCCACGCCACCGTGCGCGACAGGGCAAGTTCCCCGGCGCAACCGAGGGACGCGAGCACCGTCGAGCACCACCCGGCAAACGCCACGGCGGCGACTCGTCCGCCCGCTCCCGGCAAGAAACGCCATGCAAGCCGGTAAATGACATGGCCGCCGACGCCGCCCAGCAGCGCCATGTTGAAGACGTTGGCGCCGAGGGCCAGCACGCCGCCATCGGCAAAGAGAAAACATTGCACAATCAACACCGTCGAAAGCACCACCACCGCTGCGCCCGGCCCCAGCAATGCCGCCACCAGCACGCCGCCCATCAGATGTCCCGAAGTGCCACCTGCGACCGGAAAGTTGATCATCTGCGCGACGAACAGAAACGCCGCCGCGAGGCCCAGCAGCGGCATCCGCCGGGGCGGAAGTTCGCGCCTCACCTGCCGCAGCGCCAGGCCCAGCCCGGCCACGGAAAGCGCGGCGGCCACCGCCGCCGTCCGGCCATCAATGAATCCATCTGGGATGTGCATGTCGTTTTCGGCGGCGCGCTGCGCAAGCGAAGGCGCGCTGCCGGACGGGAGTCTCCGCATTTGGTGTGAGGATTCAACCCGTTTTTCTTACCACCGGTCAGAACGGGCACATCTCGACCCTGCCCCCGAAGGCAACCGGGTTGGAGCGCGACGTTTACGTCGCTTCATCGTGCGAGAGACCGTCCGCCAAAGTTTCGCCAACACCCATCGAACGCTCAAGCGGCCTCAAGGCCGCGCGCCGGGGGCAGTGCGCGGATGCGCCCGGTCAGAGCGGGATATTTTCCCGACATTGTCTTGCATGATCCAGTGGCTGGAAGGCCGGCTTTCCCGCCGCTCATCCGGTGTCCCCACATTTCCGGCTTCTGCATTGGCGGAAATAGCCGGACTTGCCCAGGCATGGCGGGTTTCCTGATCACCCCTTGAGCGTTCGTGGCCGGTGGGATGGTTTCGGCGAACGGGAAGGCGTGTTCACACCCTGCCCTGGGACGGCTCGGCGAAAAGGCCGGGTGAAATAATGGCGTAACCGGATGCGTCTGATTACATTCATTCCTGACATGAAACTCGTCACCTTTCGATGCCTGTGTCTGATCGCATTTGCCGGGGCACTGCTGGCGCCGACTTCGCCCGCTGCGGAGAAGCCGAACATCCTGCTCGCGGACGATCTAGGCTGGTCGGATCTCGGCTGCTACGGCGGTGAAATCCGCACTCCGAATCTGGACGCACTGGCCAAAGGAGGGGCGCGGTTCGCCATGGATCTCCTGCCGTCGCTGTGTGCTGTTGCAGGCGCGCGTGTTCCCGACGGAATCGCGGACAAGCTCGACGGGGAGAATCTGAGCGCCGCGTTCACCGGCGCGGAATTCTACGACGTGCTGGCGGACCCGAAGGAAACCCGGAACGTCGCTGCGGAGCACCCGGAGGAAACAAAGCGCCAGTCCGACGCGGCTCTCGCCGGGAGGCGATCTCTGCCGCTGCTGGCGGAAGCGCGGGAGATTCGATCCATCGCCGGATGGACCGTGCAGGTCCGCGCGAATCTGCTGGAGACGAACGCCGCCGCCACCCGCCGCGCGCTGGAGTTGCTCACCGCCCAACTCGAAGAGATCGCTCGCGTGGTGCCAAAGGCCGCCGTGACCGAGTTGCGGAAAGTGCCGCTGTGGCTTTCACCCGAGTATCCCGGCACACCACCACGGGCTGAGTATCATCCCAACGCCGGTTGGCTGCGCGATCACGGGCGTGACACGGCGATGGCGAAGGCGGTGGAATTCACCAATGTCCGCATTTTTGAACAGGAGACGCGGCGCATGCCGAACTTCGCGCTGCACGAACTGGCCCACTCCTACCATGACCGCGTGCTGGGATTCGACGAACCGCGCCTCAAGGCCGCCTACGACAAGGCCCGCGCCGGTGGCACGTATGACAAGGTCGGGCGCCGCGATGCACAGGGTCGGGTCACGATGGAACGTGCATACGCCATGAGCGATCACATGGAGTACTTCGCCGAAGGCAGCGAGGCGTTCTTTTCCACCAACGACTTCTTCCCGTTCACGCGCGCCGAGTTAAGGGAGCATGATCCGGAGGGGTTCGAGTTGCTGGCGGACCTTTGGGGAGCGGAGAAGAAACCAGCCCAGTCAGGGATGCCTCGCCCGAACATTCTTCTCATCATCTCCGACGACCACGCTTGGGCCGATTACGGCTTCATGGGCCATCCGCACATTCAGACTCCGAACCTCGACCGGCTGGCGGCACAGTCGCTGACTTTCGAGCGCGGCTATTCGCCGGTGCCGCTCTGTCGGCCGTCGCTGGTGAGCATCGTCACGGGGCTTTATCCGCATCAGCACGGCGTCACCGGCAACGACCCCGCGCTGCCGGACCAGGGCGTCAACGCGATGGCGGCGCGCGGCAACCCGAAGTACGCGCGCTCCTACGACACGATCATCGAGAATTTCCAACGGCGGCCGAACTTCGTGCGCGACCTGGTTTCGCGCGGCTATCTTGCGCTCGAAACCGGCAAGTGGTGGGAAGGCGATCCGGTGAAAACCGCCGGCTTCACCCACGCGATGACGCAGGGCGAAACCAAGGGCAGCCGACATGGCGACCTGGGCCTCGACATCGGGCGCAAGGGACTGGAGCCAATCTTCCGGTTCATCGAGCAAGCTGGGGAGAAGCCTTGGCTGGTCTGGTACGCGCCCATGCTGCCGCACGCACCGCACACGCCGCCGGAGGACTTGCTGCGGAAGTATCTCAAGGTCGCGCCGTCCGCTTCCGTCGCGCACTACTGGGCCAGCGTGGAATGGTTCGATCGCACCTGCGGCGAAATGCTCAGCCATCTCGACAAGAGCGGCCAGCGCACCAACACCCTAGTCATTTACACGACCGACAACGGCTGGATTCAAGATCCGGCCAGGACGAACCATTTCGCTCCGCGCTCGAAGCTGACGCCCTACGAAGGCGGGGTGCGCACGCCCATCATGATCTCCTGGCCGGGCCGGGTGCAACCGCGCGTGGACCAGGAACACCTCGCCAGCAACCTGGATCTCTGGCCCACGCTCGCCGCGCTGTTGAGAACGCCGCTGCCGCCGGGGTTGCCGGGAGTTGACCTCACCGATCGTGAGGCCGTCGCTCGTCGTGCCGCCATTTTCGGCGAGCAATACACCCATAACATCGCGGATGTGGACGCGCCCGCGCGCAGCCTGGAGCACCGTTGGGTGATTGACGGCTGGTGGAAGCTGATTGTTCCCGTGACGGCCGCGGCCACCGATGGCAAACCGGAGCTTTACAACCTCCATAACGATCCGTGGGAGAGGGTGGACCTCGCAGACAAGAAAGCCCGGCGCGTGTCGCAGTTGCGTCGGCAACTGGACTCGTGGTGGGTTCCGCCCGCTCAACCAGCCGCGGCACCTGAAAGCAAAGCCCGCGGAGGTTCCGCTTCAGCAGGGCCAAGCAGAGTTCGGTGAAGCCACCGCTGAAATGCTGACCTACAAGCGCTTCGCCGACCGCGAACTGAAATTATTTCTTGAGAAGCCGGCTGATTGAGGCGGTTCGGCGGGCGGGCACCTCGCGGCCTTCACCGCGCTGGTCAAGGGTTTGGGCGCGATCCGCAGGACGACCTGGCTGCGTCCTGCCAGCCAAACGCACTGGTGCTCTTCAATCCTGTCTTTAACAACGGCCCCGGCCGGTGGGGCCACGCGCGCGTCGGCGACCGCCGCATCGAAGAACTGTCGCTCAACTCGATGATGACCGCGCAGCAGATCATCGAGCTCTGTGAATGGTCCCGATGATGGTGCTTTTTTCTGCCATTTCTCAGGCTGCCCGCCTTGTTTCACAGAAGGGAGGGCGGGAAGGGGGGAAGCGGAAAAAACGCTAAAATCCAAATAAAAAAGACCCTGAAACCTGCGTCTCAGGGCCGTAAATTGGTTGCGGGGCTAGGATTTGAACCTAGGACCTTCAGGTTATGAGCCTGACGAGCTACCGGGCTGCTCCACCCCGCGATCCGTTCAGCGGCGCGGATAGTGGGACGTCCAGAAATCGGGCGCAAGCCCTTTCTTCTCATTTTCCAGTCGCCGGCCGATCTCCCAGTTGCGGTGCGGCGCAGGAAGGGCAAATCCGCGGCGGAACTGGTCTGGAGAAGGCAAACCTTCCGGTTCGATTTGCCGGGCTAGGACTCCATTGCCTTCGGCCGGCCAAGAATGATCGAGGCAACGATGGCCGTCCGCACCGACTCCGGATCGCGCAACATGGCCGACACCCGGACACCTTCGCTGGTGCGACTCACTCTCGTCGTCACCGCCATCCTCGCCGGAGTCTGCTCGGAGACATGGCGCATGCGGGCCGCCGTCAATTCGTGCAACTGGCTGGCGCGGGCAAACGACGCGTTGGCTGCCGCGAACGCCCCGCCTTGACGCAGGCGTTCCCCGGCTCGTTCATCGACTTGTGAAGCGTAGGCCTGGGTGGACGCGGCCTGCGACAGCTTGGGCATGTTCACTGCCCGACCACCGCCTTCAGCCGATTCCTCCTCCTGCACGACGGCCCGACGGCTGGCGGTGCGGATTAGAGGCGTCTGGGTGATGGGCGGCAGCGGTGGCGGTTCGGGCACACGCCGTTCCACGAGGATTGGTTGCGGCGGAGGCGCGGCGGGAGACTCGCCTTCGAGCAGACGGCGTAATTCCTCCTCCCACGAGGCGGTTTTCTGTTCGCTCGCGGGCTGCGCGGGACGGTTTGGCCGGCTGCGGCGCGGAATGCGGGGGGGCGGAGGCAAATCGTCGGCCCCCTTTTCCGCATTACGATTCTTGAGCCAGGACGACAGCACCGACAGGCCGACGAAGATCAAGAGCGTGATCAGCGTCTCGATTCCGGCGGCAAAGAACCAGGGTTTCATGGCGCGGCGCAGGTAATGAGTTTACCCGACCGGCGGCTTGCTCTGTCCTGACTGGCTGGTGCCGGCAATGCTGTCGCGCATGGAGGTGTCGGATTGGATGTTGCGCATCTTGTAGTAATCCATGACGCCGAGGTTGCCGCTGCGGAAGGCATCGGCCATGGCCATCGGGATCTGGGCCTCGGCTTCGACGACCTTGGAACGCATTTCCTGCGTGCGGGCGAGCATTTCCTGTTCGAGGGCGACAGCAAGGGCGCGGCGGACTTCGGCCTGAGCCTGGGCGATGAGTTTGTTGGCCTCGGCCTGCTCGGCCTGGAGTTTGGCGCCCACGTTTTCGCCCACATCCACATCGGCGATGTCGATGGAAAGGATTTCGAAGGCGGTATTGCTGTCGAGCGCCTTGTCGAGAACCGTCTTGGAAATGCGGTCCGGATTTTCCAGCACGTCCTTGTAACTGTTGCTGGAACCAATGGTGGTGACGATGCCTTCGCCGACCCGGGCGATGATCGTTTCCTCGGTGGCTCCGCCCACGAAGCGGTCCAGATTGGAGCGCACGGTGACCCGCGCCTTGACCTTGACGACGATGCCGTCCTTGGCCACGGCGTCGATGGTGACCTTGCCAGAGACGGGCGCCGGGCAATCGATGACTTTGGGATTGATCGAGGTGGTGACGGCTTCGACGACGTTCTTGCCGGTGCCCTTGGTGGCGAGATCGATGGCGCAGGCGCGATCGTATTCAAGATGGATGCCGGCCTTGCGCGCCGCGATGAGAGCGCGAATGACCATCTCGACGTTGCCGCCGGCGAGGCAATGGGTTGAGAGATCGTCGATGGCCAGCGGGCGCTGGATCTGCGTGATCGGGTCCACCACCACCAGGCCGGATTTCACAGCGGTGATGCGGGAATCAACGATCATGCTGACGGGCACTTTGCGGAGGCTCAGGCCGACCAACTCCAAAATCGTTACCTTGGCACCCGAGGACAGCGCGCGCAGCCAGATGAAGAAGAAATTGGACAGGAGCAGGAACGCCACCAGCACGACGAGGATGACGACCCCCCAGAGGATGAGGGTGCCGAGTCCGACTTCAGCGAAGAAGGTTTGGGCAAACAGCGGAGTGAGTTTCATGTTGGGTGGTGTTATGTGGGGTGGATGGATTCAGGTTTGGAGTTGATTCAAGATATTCTGGCTTCGCCAGCCGTGATGGCACGGACCACGACGCGCATTCCCTCAAGGGCCACCACGCGCACCGGCGTACCTTTGGCGATCATCGAACCTTCGGTGACCACATCGACACGCCGGCCTTCGATGACGGCGGTGCCGGAAGGGCGGAGATTGGTGAACGCCGTGCCGGTCTGGTGTAAAAGTTGCGGTTGCTCCGCGTCGATGTTTCCCACCGTGCTCTCCGAAATAATGGTTTTGCCGAGGCGCGATCCCGGGAAGAACTTCATCCAGACGAAAATGCCGATGGCGAGGGCGATCACCGTGCCAACCAGGACCAGGTTCCCCCCGCTGGTGTCGAATCGCGCATAGGCGACCGCCACGCCGGCGACCAGGCAAACCAAACCCGCGATGCCAGCGATCATCCCGGGCAGAACCGTCTCCAGGAGGAGGAGCATGACTCCGACGATCAACAGCGTGGCGACCAATTCCATTTAAGTAAGCTAGAAAGAGGCGCAGAATATCGCAAGGGCAAAGCCGTTCGGCCGCTTTGGACGCAAGCGCTAAGAATCGCTTTCTGGTCGATATGGTGTGGAAGTTCTGATGAGTCAGGGCGCATCTGCGCACTGCCCCGGGCGCGCGGCCTTCAGGCCGCTTCGATAGGCGGCGGGACAAGGTGCCATCGTTGGCCGGCGGGCTGGCGCACGGTGCAGCGACGTCAACGTCGCTGCTCCCAGTTGTAGGCGCGGGCATTGTCAAGATGCGCTCGATGAGTCACGGTATTTCCTTCGCCGCTTGCAGCAGCTAACAATTCTGGCGAAAGTATTCGCAGGGCGCGTCTGTCCCAGCGCGCCGCGGCTGGCGATGGTCTGGAATACGGCGCGCTGGGGACAGACGCGCCCCGCCTCTTTGGATTGCAAGTGCGGTGCGGAAACCATTGACAAACATGAACAAAACCATCTCGTCCCTCACCCGGACCCATCCGCGTCTCCTCTCTATTCTAACGGCTTGCCTCGGACTCACGCTGATGGCGAACGCCGCTCCACAAACCTGGTCGGTCACCTCGCCCAATGGTGCCGTAAAGATCTCGGTGCAACTCGCCGAACTCGACGGGCAGAAGGATTTTCCCGCCGGGACAAAACTTTATTATCGCGTCGAGCATGGTCCCGAGGGCAGCCGCGCCACGGTCATCGCCGATGCGCCGCTCGGCCTGCAATTGCGCGGGCAGGATTTCGCGCAAGGACTGAGCCTGACCACCGCTGGCGAACCGCAGTTGATTGAGGAACGCTACACGCTGCTGCACGGCAAACGTCGTGAGTGCGCCAACCGCGCCAATCAGATCACGCTCGCCTTCCGCAACGCCGCGGGACGCCCGCTCGAACTCGACCTGCGCGCCTACGACAATGGCGCCGCCTTCCGCTATCGACTCTCCGGCGAAGACAACGCGCCGCTCACACTCGATGCCGAACTCACCGGCTTCGCGCTCCCATCCGACGCCAAGCTCTGGGCGCACCCCGCGGCCAAACCAACACGGTGTACGCTCCGGCCTACGAGACGTATTACGAAAACGAGATTCCCGTCGGCACGCCGTCGCCCACCGGCCTCGGCTGGTCGTATCCCCTGCTCTTCCGCACCGGCGACAGCCAGCACTGGGCGCTGATCACCGAAGCCGGCCTCGGCACCAACTATTGCGGCACGCGTTTGAGCAGCACCGCGCCGCACGGCATTTACCGGGTGGCCCTGCCGGACCCAAAAGAGGGCAATGGCGCTGGCTCCATTTACCCGACTTCGACGTTGCCTTGGGAAATGCCGTGGCGCGCCATTCTGCTCGGCAGTTCGCTGGGTGAGATCGTCGAGTCCACGCTCGTCACCGACCTGACAGCCCCGTCGCGTGTCGCTGACTCAAGCTGGATCAAACCCGGACGCGCAGCGTGGAGTTGGTGGTCGGACAATCCCAGTCCCCAGGACGGAGCCAAGCAGATGAAGTTCGTCGATCTCGCCGCCGAGATGGGCTGGGAATACGTGCTGGTGGATGCCAACTGGGACATCATGGACAAGGGCAACATCCATGACGTGATCCGTTACGCGAAGAAGAAGGGCGTGGGTGTGCTGCTCTGGTACAATTCGGGCGGCCCGCACAACGTCGTCACCGAGAAACCACGCGACACTCTCTTCTTCCCAGAGGTGCGCAAGTTCGAGTTCGATCTCCTGCGCAAATGGGGTGTCAAAGGCGTGAAGGTCGATTTCTTCCAGAGCGACAAACAGGACGTCATCGGGCTTTACCACGACCTGATGCGCGATTCCGCCGCCGCGCAAATCATGGTCAACTTCCACGGCTGCACGCTGCCGCGCGGTTGGTCGCGCACCTATCCGAATCTCATGTCGATGGAAGCGGTGCGCGGCGAGGAATGCTACATCTTCGATGACAAATTCCCCGAACGCGCACCCATGCAAAACACCATCACGCCGTTCGGCCGGAATGTCGTCGGGCCGATGGACTACACCCCGGTTGGCTTCTCCAACAACCGCTATCCGCATCTCACCACCCGCGCGCACGAACTGGCGCTCGCCGCGCTCTTCGAGTCCGGCTGGATTCATTTCGCCGACAAACCGGAGGCCTACCTTTCGCTGCCCGCTGCTCCGAAGAAATTCCTCAAAGAAGTTCCCACGACATGGGATGACACCCGCTTCGTGGCCGGCTATCCGGGGCAATACGTCGTGCTCGCGCGCCGTCACGGCTCGACGTGGTACGTGGTCGGCGTCAACGGCCGGAAAGAGGCGCGCGCCGAATCCCTGACCTTCGGTTCGTGGATGGACATCGCCCGAGCCGAACTCACGCTCATTCAGGACGGCGCGGACGCAAAGAGCTTCGCCTCGCAGATCAAGCGCTTCTCGGCCGGCGACAAACTTGCGGTGAAAATGCTGCCCTACGGCGGATTCGTGGCCATCATCAAGCCTGGCCACTAGGGGCAGTGAATTCCGCCTCCGTCTCACTAAAAAACCTTTGCCCGTCGGTTCATCACCGCCTATTTTCCTTTTATGAGCAAAGTGCAGGCAATTGAGTCTGAGTTGCAGAAGCTCACACCGGAGGAGATCCGGGAGGTGCGCGATTGGCTGGAGAACTTCCTGGAGGACCAGTTTCAATTCACCGACGAGTTTGAAGCCGACATCCGCCAATCCGAACGGGACATGGCAGCGGACGCATCTGCACGGACTCGCCAGCCCGCAGCGGGCCAATGAGCGCGGCCCTTCAAATTTATTATCAGCGGTTCGACCTTCGCTTCTTCAAGTTACCACCCCAAGTTCAATCCCACATCGAGGCCAAGATTGACCAGATGGGGCTGCGCTTGGCCACCTGCCCCCACCACCGCTTGACCGGTTCCGACCGCTACCGGTTGCGTGTCGGCGATTATCGCATCATCTACACCTTTGACCCCGGTCGCAACGTCATCCACCTGCTGGCAGTTGGTCACCGTCGGGAAATCTATCGGGAGATGGCTTGAGCCAATCCGGCCAAAGACATCCGATTCTGAATCAAGACCACGCAGGAGGACGGTCTGGAAATCCCCCAACTGTGCGGACGGATGGTGCGTGCGTGGAGCCTGCCAACGTCATGAAAGAAATCGGACGAAAATATGCGCTGACCCGGTTCCGTTAGGGCCACTGCCGCGTGTCACGTTCCCCGGCAAATTTCCGGCTCGCCTGCCACGCTGTCTCGGCTACATTTCCTTCATGAGCGCGACAGAGATCATTCAAGAACTGCCCAAGTTGACCGAGGCCGAGCGGCGCGCTGTCCGGCAGGTGCTCTCGGAACTCGCCGCCGGGAATGAGGACATCCAGGCTTGCCACCAAGCCGCCCTGGAAGGTGCCCTGATGCTCGACCGGATGGAGGAGGAAGATGCCCGCCGTCCTCAAGGGTGAAGTCTGGATGGTTGATTTCGGGATGGTCGCCAAGGTGCGCCCGGCCCTGCTGCTGACCGGCGAACCGGCGGATGACGAATTGGATCTTGTCACCGTCCTGCTACATACCACCGCCTTGCGCGGCAACCGCTGGGAACTGGCCATTCCCAAACCCTTCCTGAAACCCGGCGCGTTCCACTTGCAGCAGATTCAAACCATCTCCGTCGCCAGGCTGGAGCGTAGGCTCGGCGTCTTGACGGAAACAGAAATGCAGCGCGTGATGGAAGCGCTGGCCCGCCGCTTGGGAACCCTGCCGGCATAGAGCGGAATGAGCAAGGTGCCAATGAAAAGAACCAACCCCTCCTACGTGGTGGAAGTGCCGGAGTTGCCGGGCTGCCCGGCCCACGACGCGACCCGGCAGGACGCCCTCTGCAACGCCGAGGACGCCATCCGCTTCTGGATCAAGACCGTGCGGGAAGACGGGTTGGAAATTCCACCACCACGCGGACGGTTGGTGTATGGGTGCCCCGATCCACCCAGAGAAAAATTGCACGAAACTATGCACTGACCCCGTTCTCGTTCCCCCGTTCCAGTAAAACGTCGCTCGCTATTGATATGCATAGATTAAACCTCTTCTTCTTCGTTTTGTGGATCAAGCTCATGGTCGTTGGGTTTTCAGCGTGGCCTGTTTGGCAAGCCGTACGTGGCGTCAAACTTGTCTCTTCGACGCACTTTAGCGGATGGCAGTTGTCACATATACCAGACACCTACAGCGCCAGCCTAGCAGAACGAAAAGCAGAATTCGGCACGCAAGATCGAGTCATCCGATCCTCAACTGGAAAATTCTACGTCGAGCGTCATCTGTCAGACTGGGGTCGCATTTGGAGATTCACTTTTGGCGGAACAGCAATGGTTGTTTCGCTTGTGTTTAGCTTTATGACACCTTGGACTGCCCCCAATGATACCAAAGGCCTTGGATGTTTCAGTGCAGTTGGTTTCATTTTTCTGGTCTTTACGGTGGGTATCGCATTGGCACTCCTATCTAAAGGCTATGAGATGCTTCTATTAGCGTTCGGGTTAGACTAGAAACACATTTACGCGCACCACTACAGGGGCCATGAAGGGGGGCGGTCAATAGTATTGGCAACTCTCTCCTTTGTCGGCACGATTTTGCGGATGACGCGCAAGCCGCGAGTAGAGTTTCCCAGCGCGATTTTCCCCGTCATAAATCGCGGAGATCGCCGGAAGGAGGTCTTCCGCGAAGACCGGGACTGGGCACAATTCCCTGAAGCGGTTCTTGATGTCGGTACATGAAGCGGCGCGGATCACCCTCCGATCATGGTCCGCAAGTTGAGAGTCAAGTTACCCTAGCACGAACTACCAACTCATGTTCCAACGCTGGGCTGCGTCCACCGAATGCACCCGGCTTCTGGCTGATGGGTGATGTCATTGTTTGAGGGTGCGGGCGATCAACTGGGGAACCTGCGAGTCCTCAGCCATCAACCGACACGCCACCGCGCGTGTCGCAGCACCGCGCGCGGTGAACCGGCCATCGTTTCATACCACACGGTGAGCAGCGCGCCGTCGGCCAGTTCCACCGTGCTCGGATAGCCGAGATCCCCCGAGGTGCCGTCGGCGGAAATGGTCAATGGCTCCGACCAGGTGCGCCCGTGATCGGCGCTGAGCCGCGCCTGATTCCCGAACGGCGCGCGCCGATACCCGTAGCTCATCAACAGCCGGCCATCGCGCAGCCGCAGGAGAAACGACGGCAGCCCCCACACCCCGATGGCGTGCGGCACCGTCCAGGTCCGCCCACCGTCGGACGATTCGGTCTGGAGCGTCTCGTTGTTGTTCTCCCGATTGTGATTGCGAACGTGGACCACCACGCGGCCATCGGCGGTTTCGACCGCGTGCAACTCGTGGTATTGCGCCGCGTCGTCGCCCGGCCGCACGGGAATTTCCGCCAGCCACTTCCAGGTCTGACCATCATCGGACGACTCGCAAACACCCGTGCGCTTCCGGCCCGTCCAGAGTTCTTTGCCAGCGTAGAGCAACCGGCCGTCCTTCAGTTGCGTCGGGCCATGCGGACTATTGACGATGCTGGGATAACGCGCCGACCACGTCACTCCGCCGTCGGTCGAACGCAGCATCCATTGGCCGAGTTCCGCGCGGCGTTGCGCTGCGTCAAGACGCGTCTGCGCCGCCCGCCAGGCCTGCAACCGTTCCGCGGGCCACGCGTCGGGGTCGCCTGATTTCAATTTCGTCGCGCGCGCCAGGATCGGCTCGTAGGCAAGTGAGGTGAACGTGGTGACGAGCAGCGTGCCGCGCGCGGTTTCCAACACACCGGCATCGCGATCATCCAGCGGGCCATCCAGCAAAACCTGCGGCCAACTCCAGATGGCTCCCTCGTCCGACGATACCATCAACTCCACGCGACCAAACGGACACACGTGCTGCTCGCGTCCACCCGAATAGACGAGCACCAATTGGCCGTTGCGCCGCCGCGTGATCGTCGGCCAGCCAAGGAAAGCCTGCGGCTGCTGGCTGATGACACGGGTTTCGATCACTTGGGCGCCCGGCACGGCGCGCGCTTTTGGTACAATCCCAACCAAGGTCGCGGTGGTGGCAACACTGGTGGTGTTGAGGAATTCTCGTCGGGTCATGGCCGCATCATGTCACGAAGAACCATGAGTCGTCTGCGAAAATGTTCCGTGGGGAGACCATCCGACCAAGCCTGCTCGCTCGCTGCTCAACGTCACCGCGGCAGCGTGCTCCGCGCGGCGCCCGGTTTCGGTCCGATAGGCGAGGTCATCGTTTGGATTCGAGTGATGAACTGGGTAATCTGCGCGTCATCCGGCGCCAAGCGTCGCGCTTCCTCCAAGTGGCGCAGCGCCTCGCTGGCGCGGTTCGCGCGAGCCAGGGCATCCGCCAGCTGCACCCGGAGTTGAGGAGCGTGCTGCTGCAGCTTCACGGCCGCTTCGAATTGTCCGGCCGCCTCCGCTGGTCGCTTGGAATCCAGCAGCAGTCGGCCGAAATTCACGCGCAGCAGCCAGTCATCCGGCCGCGCCTCGATGGCGGCGCGATAGGTCGCCTCGCAGCGACGCAGCGATGCTTCGTCGAATTGCTTCGTGCGTTGCCGCAGGGCTGCCTCGGCGGCCTGTTGCCGGCGGGCGTGGTCTGCCTGATCGAGATTGGGCGGGCGCGATTTGAAGTTCACCATCGCGGCTTCGACGTTGAGTTCGTCCCACGGCGTGAAGGCGATGGCCCGGGCGCATTCGTCGCGCGAAAGATGCACGCAATGTCGTGACGCCTGAGTTCCATCCAAGCGCAGCAAATCAACCGTCGCGCGGAAAAACATGCTGGCCAGCAAGTGGTCCCCGGTAAAGGTGGGATGCACATGATCATTGAACAGCGGACCGCCCGGCACCCCGTCTTCAGCCAGCGGACTGGCGGCAAACCCCCACTCGGCGTCAACGAGACGAAAGCGGCCCTCGTTGGTGCGTTGCGCAGCGATCTGGCGGATGGCTGCGTTGATGCGGCTATCGGCGCGGAACTGAAGCGCATCGCGGTCTCGGGCCAGCATGAACATCGCTCGTGCTTGATGGGTGTCGCCCGCGGCATGAAACGCTTCGGCGAGCCGGAATGGAAGTTCAGCGACGTGATCGTCCACGAGCAACGCCTCCGCAAAATGGCGGATCGATTCCGACTTCCGCCCGGCGGCGGCGGCTTCGATTCCTTGCGCAAAGGCATTGGTCCAATGCGCCATCTCCTCTGCGCTCAAACCGGCGCGAGGCAGCGAACCCAGCGGCGGACAATCACGCAAATTGGCCGGCACGGTGGCCAGCGCGACTTTGGCACCAGCGTGTTGGGCCGCCTGAATGATGTCGTCAAGATTGGCGGCAAAATTTCGGGCGACTGCATCCCTGCTCCAGTCATCGAAAGCAAGGCGGTGGTTGCGAAAAAACGGCATGTCTTGCTGGTCACTGCTGTCAGTTGTGCCCCGGGTCCAGCGAAACGCCAACTGTCCGAGCCGCGTTGATTTCAGCGCCTGGCTGAAGCGTTGCAGGGTCAGGTTCTGTGACCATCGTGAACAGCCGGGCTGCGGGCCGTGCAGGCCAATGATGTCGTTGTTTCCCAGATACAGGATGAAGAGATCTGGCTCGTGCCGGGCGCATTCCCGGGCAATGTGCCGGATGATGGGCGAGTCGATGCCGCGCATGGCGACGTTGTGGATCTCGAAACGCGTTGCGGGGAATTGCTGTCGCAGCATGACTTCAAGAATCCGGCTGAAGCTGAAAGCTGGATCGGGAGTGCCCGCCGCGGCTGATTCGCCCAGCACAAAAATGCGGAGCACCCCCGCCGCTTTGCGCTCCGGCATCTTGAACGGCGTGGGCCGCGCAGATGTTTTTCGCCCGAAGAACTGCCGCGCGAAATCCGGATTGGGTTCCAACATTCCCGGAGTGTCCGATTTCACGAAGTAACGGGTGGAATAACCCACGGAAGCAACGCGCAGAATCACCTCGGTCAAGAACAACGCCAGCACCGGCACGAGGACCAGAACACCCAGTCGCGCCATCCAGCGTTGCCAGCCGGTCAGCCGGGGCTTGGATTCCGGCTTGGAGGAGTGAGGAATCCCCGCTCCTGCGGGCTGGAGGCGCGACGAGAATGCTTTTCGCTGATTCCGGGGCACGCCTGTTTGTTACATTGCCGTAACCTGCGATTCAAGCCAAAATCCGACGAAAAGGCAGGAGCTGCCTTGACTCGGTCAACGAACAACCACTTTGGCGAAGTCAAGGCACACCAACCGGTCTTCGCTGCGCAGGAAAATCTTTCTCTCCGACAACACCGGCGACGCCCAGCACGGGTAACGCAACGACGGAACCTGCCACCGCGCGAGTTCCTCGACCCTTGCAGGGCTCGGACGGAACAGCCCCAGCAAACCGCCTTCGCCCAGAGCAACAAGCTTCCCGTCGGCGAGAATCGCCGAGCCGCGGCCAAACACCGGCGGTTGCCGCGAACCGCGCCGCCAGCTTTCGTCGCGTTCCCATTTCACACTACCGGTCGCCAATTCAACGCAGCGGAAGGATGCATCGGGCTCGTTGCGTCCGCTGAATGCGAAGAAGAATCCATCGCGCAAGATCGGCGTGCTCCAGTGAACTTCCAGCGCGGTGCTGCGCCAGACCTGTTCCACGCTCTGCCCCTCGCGCGCCACGCGCAGCAACACTGAGCCGAGGTGGTAATAGGCGCTGGAGAGAAAAATGAAATCACCCGATGCCACCGGCGTCATGGCGTTGACCGACTCGGCCACGGTTGAGCGGAACCAGAAGGCGAAGTTGACAACGCCGTTCGTTGGATTCAGCGAGACGAGTCCCTGGCGCATCAGGCACAACACCTGGCGCTGTCCGTGAATGGTCGCTGCCACCGGCGACGCGTAGCTCGCCTGCTTGTCTTCCGCCGTCCAATTCACCGGGGGCTCGCCGCGCCAGCCGGTCTTGGGTTTTCCCGCCCACGTCTTTTCGCCGACGCTTTCCCAGAGGGTTTCGCCCGTCGCCGAATCGAGCGCCACCACGCCGGCGTTCGGCATGCCTCCCACCATCACGATGAGCCGGTCGCCTTCGAGCAAGGGCGTGCTGCCCACGCCGAAGAACGCCTCGGGAATCTGCCATTCCTTCGCGGTGTCGCGCTGCCAGATGAGTTTGCCGGTGGCGAGTTCGAGACACACGAACCGGCCCTCGGCACCGAAGGTGTAGCAGCGATTCGAAGTCAGCAACGGCGTGCAGCGCGGGCCGTTGTTGTAGCCGTAGGGATCGACGAAATGGCACGAATAGGCGTGGCGCCAGAGACTCCGTCCGCTGGTCGCATCGAAGGCTTCGACGATTTCCTCAGCACCGAAACGATGGTGCAAGACGAGCCGACCGTCGCGAACCGAAGGCGCGCTGTAACCGGTGCCGATGGACTTCTCCCACACGAGGCGCGGGCCGTTGGTCGGCCAGGCATCAAGCAGGCCGGTCTCGGCGGAGGTGTTATCACCGCGCGGGCCGAGGAAACGCGGCCAGTCTTCGCCGCGAGCTGTGGTCGCGAGGAAATTTCCGGCGACGAGCAACAGCAGCAGCAACGTCCGCATCCTCATAACCGCAGGAACAAAGAACTGGTGCAACTCATTGCTGGCCGCGTAGGCGACCATCAGCCCAACGGCGCGACGCCCTCGCTTCAGCCGCACATGGCCAGGGGAAGAAGTCCAGTCCGTTGCAGAAACAACTCATTGATTGATTCTTTCATGCACGTTTCAAGTGCTCTTGCCCCGCCGATCACTTCTCCCCCATCACCTCCGCCCCCGTGATCTTGAACGCATACGCGTGTCGGCACGGCGCGCCGTCGGGGCCGAGGTCGGGCGTTTCGATGGTGAGGGTGTTGCCTTCGAGGCTGGTCTTCAGCGCGCCGGGCACGCCGAGCATCGTCACGGTGGCGTTGGCGGGAACCTTCACGTCACGCAGGACGAGTTGTTTGCCGGGCCAGCCAGGGGTGATGGCGTAGAGCGCGTCGGGTTTCTTGGTAAAGAACACTTGCTTCACGGCCGCGCCATCCTTGTTGGGTTTCTGTCCGATCTGGTCCATGAGATTATACTTCACCATGAACTCGCCGAACTTCTGCTCCGGCATCTTGCCTTCGGTCCACTGGCAGGAACGTCCGGCGAAGCGCGTGCCGTAGATGGCCTCGCCGTTGACCTTGAGCCAGTCGCCAATCTCCAGCAGGCGCTGCTCCATGATGGGCGGGATGGTGCCGTCGCCGTCCGGGCCGATGTCGAGCAGCAGGTTGCCGCCGCGGCTGACGAGATCGATGAGGACCATGATGAACTCGCGGCCGGTCTTGTAGTGGTCGATGCGCTCGGCGCGGTTGTTGCCGTAGCTGAAGGCCATGCCGCGGCTTTCCTCCCAAGGATGCGAGCCATCCTTGAGTCCGGCGGCGTATTCGGTGGTCCAGTAACCGCCGTGCTTGTGCCGGCTGTCCTTGCCCCAGCGGTCGTTGACGACGACTTCGTTCTTGCACGGCGAATCATTGAAGAGCCAGGCGAGCAGTTCCTCGCTCTTCCAATCCTTCGACGACATGTCCCACTCGCCGTCGGCAAAGATGATCGCCGGCTGGTAGCGCGTGACGACGTCCTTGAACTGCGGGAAAAAGTGCTCATCGACGAAACGCTTGCGGTCGGCGAGCCAGAGCGGGTTGTACCATTCGTAGAGCGAGTAGTAGAATCCGAACTTGATGCCGCGTTTGCGCACCGCGTCAGACATCTCCTTCATCAAGTCGCGCTTCGGTCCGGTCTCGACGGCGTTCCACGGACGGCCCCACGTCTTGCTGGCCTCGGCGCTGGGCCAGAGCGTGAAACCCTCGTGGTGCTTTGAGGTGGGCACGATGTATTTCGCGCCGGAGCGCACGAAGATGTCGGCCCACTGGTCGGCGTTGAACAGCTCGGCGCGGAACAGCGGGGCGAAATCCTTGTAATCGAAATTCTCGCCGTAGTTGGTTTGGTGGAACTGCCACCAGACGTTGTTGGTCTTCTTGTCGTGCATCCGGTTCCAATACCACTCGGCGTATTCGCCCACCTTGCCCCACGATGGCACGGAGTAGAGCCCCCAGTGGATGAAGATGCCGAACTTGGCGTCGAGGAACCACTCGGGTGTCGGGCGCGCGTCGAGCGATTCCCATTTCGCCTCGTAGCGCGGCTGGGCGTGGGCTGGAGGCAGTGCGGCAGCCGTGACCACGGCGGCGGCGAGTGTGGAGCGAATGAAACGAGCGAGGTGGGTTTTCATGGTGTCGTTGTTTGCGTGTGGCAGACAGACGCGCGTGAGGCGCATAGGATTCACGACGTTCATAGAGGTTTGGGCGCGGACCAGCAAATGAAAAGCCGTGCCTGCGCCGGTTTGGGGCCGGGATTGCGGCGCGATCTGAAGCAGTGGCGCGAGCCTGCGGTTTGCGTCGGTGCCGTCAAACTTCCAGCTTGGTGGACATGTTCCTGCCAGCGCCGCCAATCCAGAGGGTTGGCGGCACAGCAGCAAGCTGGAAGCTTGCTCCACTGCCAACAGCCCAAAAGGCGCAACTCGAGTATTTACTAGCCTGGCAGTGGGATGGACGACACCCGGACTGGGTAGGGGGCGGCTGTACCAGCGCCCCGCCCACCACACCCCGCCAAACCCACGGCGCGCGGGGGACAGACGCGCCCTACCCGTGAGGGTTGGGACCAAGCGGCTTCTGGCAGCCCATCCCAAGGTCTCGTCAGTAAGAAGAACCCCTTGCCGACTGGCCAATGACGCGAGGCAAGCGCCTCAGGCGAAGGCCACCTTGGTAATCGGCGCCTCGGGATCCCAGCCGCGCGGCGGTTTGGTGCCCACCGCGCCGATTTCCTTGATCGAGAGCTGGCGGCCGAGCGTCTTCGGATTCTTCACCTCGACGTCGGCCGGGTTGCAGGTCTGCTGGTTGACCTTCTGGTACGGGGCGGGCTTGTAGCGGATGTAAAGCATCTCCGGCGTCTCCGGCTCGAAGAACAGCACCTTCGATTTTGGGGGAATGCAGTGGTAGAGCTTTTCCAGAATCGTGCCGCCAAAGGTGAATCGTTTGAGGTAGTTGGCCTCGCGATCCGAATAGACCAGCGTGAAGACGCGTTCGCGCTCCGGCAGTCCGCAGAAAATCAGGTCCGGTCCGATAAAGAGCTTCTCCGGCAGTTCGACCACCTTGTAGCTGCCGTCCTTGAAGACGAGGAGCAGTTTGTCGAACTTCGTGCAGTCCATGCGGAACTCCTCACCCGACACCTTGTGCCCCACATAGCCGGATTCCCGGTCGTAGGCCACCTTGAAGGACTTGAAGGCCACCTCGCGTGCATCAACCTCGTCGTAGCGGCTGCTCTTGGTCAGGCGCGGGTAGAGCGGGCCGTACTTCGCGAGCAACGCCTCCAGATGCGCGATGGCGTACTTGATCAGGTTCTTCAAATGCTTGCGCGTCTCGGCCAACTCGCCCTTGATCTTCTCCGTCTCCTCACGGTGCTTGTTGATGTCGAAAAGCGAAATGCGGCGGATGCGCACCTGCAACAGGCGCTCGATGTCGGCGTCGATCAATTCGCGGAGCAGTTCCTTCTCGAACGGCTGGAAGCCCTCGCGCACGGCGGCGGTTACGGCCTCGTTGGTCTTGCACGACTCGATCTTCTTGTAGATGCGCTCCTCGATGAAGATGCGCTCCAGCGTGCGGTAGTGCAGATCGTCCTGCAGTTTGCCTTCCTTGATCTCCAGTTCGCGCTGGAGCAGGTGGACCAGTTGGCTGGTGTTCTCGCGCAGCACCTCGGACACGGTCATCTCCACCGGCCGGTTGTTTTTGATCAAGGTCAGCCGGCTGGTGATGGTGATCTCGCAAGCGGTGAACGCGAAGAGTGCGTCCACGAGCTGGTCGGCGCTGACGCCGCTGGGTGCGCGCACCTCGATCTCGACATCCTCCGCGGTGAAATCGTTGATCGACTTGACCTTGATCTTCCCCTTGCGCGCCGCGTCTTCGATGGAGGCAATGAGCGCCTCCGTGGTGGTGGTCGGCGGGATTTCCTTGATGACGACCGTGCTCTCGTCCTTGACCTTGATCTTCGCGCGGACTTTCACGGTGCCGGCGCCGTCACGATAATCCCGGGCGTCCATCAATCCGCCCGTCTGGAAATCCGGCAGCACCTTGAACGGTTGCTTCTTCAGAATGGCAATCTGCGCCTCCAGCAGCTCGGGGAAATTATGCGGCAGAATCTTCGACGACAAACCGACCGCGATGCCTTCCGTGCCGAGCATGAGCAGCAACGGGAGCCTGGACGGCAGCGTGACCGGCTCCTTGTTGCGTCCATCGTAACTGGGCACGAACTCCGTCAACTCGTCATTGAAAAGCTCCGTGCGCGCCAGTTCGGTCAGGCGGCACTCGATGTAGCGGGGGGCGGCCGCAGGATCGCCGGTGAAGATGTTGCCGTAATTTCCCTGCCGCTCGATGAGATATCGCTTGTTCGCCAGCACCACCAGCGCGTCGCCGATGGACGCGTCGCCGTGAGGATGAAACTTCATCGTGTCGCCGACGACATTGGCAACCTTGGTGAAGCGCCCGTCATCGGTCAGATGCAGCGCCCACAGAATGCGCCGCTGCACGGGCTTCAGGCCATCGGCCAGGTTCGGAATGGCGCGGTCGCGGATGACGTAGGAGGCGTATTGCAGGAAGCCGGTATCGACGCGCCGGTGCAGCGGGAGGTGGATCTTGCCCGGGCCGCCGCTGGCATGCACCGGCGGGGCAGCCTCAGCCTCGGCGATGACGTGTTGCTCGTTCGCTTCGTTCTTCTGTTCGCTCATGTCGAAAAAGGAAAATCACCCGCGGGAAAGGCCCGGCCTCCGAGGTCTCGCATCTGGAGAATACGGCCGGGAATCCGCCGCAGGCGCGCAGTGTGCCAGCGCCGGTCGGGAAAGGAAGTCTCTCTTTCAAATGGGGCGTTCCAGAAGGCGCGCAGCCCGTGGAGCAAATCTATTTGAGCAATGCAATCGGCAGTTGGAGGGAACGTCATTTCAGTCCCGGAGGGACGGCATGTTTACAGGATGCCTCCCCAACGAGGTTCCAAGCCCCAGCCATGTCCAGCCGCTCGGACCGCTTGCCCGCCGCCGGACAAACGTGAAGGCAGGTCCGTTATTTCGCCCCGCCGGGCCTTGGGAGATTCCCGAGCGTGCCGGGCTATAAACATTTTGTCCCTCCGGGACAGACGCCGCCCTCTGCCACCCGTGCCTGGCCTCGCCAAAAACCGAGATGCGCGCACCGATGCTGTGGCGCAAGTGAGATTTCCACCGCTGGGTCAGCTCGCTATTCCCTGTCGTGAAATCCGCCTCCGGCACCGCTCTTCTCCCTTGCTCAGACTTTCCCCGCCTTGGCGAGATACGCCTCGATCAGCGAGTCCGTCTCGTCGGGCGACTCGAGGAATGCATCGTCCAGCGCGGACAATGATTTCTTGGTCTCCGGGCTGAAGGCTTTGACGAGTGCGCGACGCTTCTCGCCATCGCGGGGCGGACCGCCCGGGCCGAACACGCTGTTCGCCTTGGCCGCCAGCGCCGCCATGTTCAAGGCGCCGATATTGGTCAGGGCGTGAGGGGCGTAGAACGCCAGATCGCCCAGGGAATGCGCGAAGAAGTGCGCAAAACCTTCATTATCCACCTTGGCTTCGATGGACCAGACGGCAGCGAGGGTTTTCTCCGGTTCCGTCAGAGCGTCAAAACCGACCTGGCGAAGTCTGTCGAGAGCCCGTTGTGATGCGATGTCGGCATTCATGCAGTTTGGTGGTGTGCAGCTTTCCGGAATATCCCGGCGCCCGGCGTCCCGAGTCAATTCGCAAAAAGTCGGCTGTCGCAAAAAGCCGGCAGCGCAGGCCGTGGCGAATGCTCGCGCAGGCAAATTCCATTCGCCTCAGAGCACGGGTGGGCTTCCATGCCGTCTGCCGGCAGAATTGATTCAGCAAATCATGAATCCCGCGCCTCCCGATGGTCCGCGCCCGTCCGCGATTTCCGCCGCTCCCAGCAGGCAGCCGACGGGGACGGCATCTTCGTGCAACGCGGCAAGTTTCACGATCGGGCCCGGTCGGAAGACCTCCATGAGCCACGGCGGCAACGCCTCCGCCACGGCGGCGCGGAGCGGTTCGCCCACGAACGAAAGTCCGCCGCCCAGCACGATGATTTCGGGGTGAAACAGGTGGGTGACATGCGAGAGTGCGAAGGCGAGATCCGCCGCGGTCTCCCGCAAAATCCTTTCCGCCTCCGCGTCTCCCCGGGCCAACGCGGCGGCCAGGTGGCGCGCTTCTCCGCCGGATTCGTCGCCGACCAGGGAGTTGAGCACGCTCGGCCTTCCCGATTTCTTCAATTCGCGGATGCGAGCATCGACGGCCCAGCCGGAACAGCGCGATTCCACAATCGTTCCAGCGCGATCCAGCCGCAGATGGCCGATCTCCGCCTCGCCGGGACGGGCGCCGTGAAATATGTTTCCCGCCACCACCAGTCCGCCGCCGACGCCGCTGCCGAGCGTGACGTAGAACACCGGATCGCCTCCCTGGCCGGCGCCTCGTCTTGCCTCGCCGAGCGCCGCCACGTTGCCGTCATTGTCGATCCACACGCGCCGTCCGGTGAGCGACTTGAGCCAGCCGGCGAGATCAAAGTCCGACCATCCTTCAATTTGATGCGAGCGGGCAATGCGACCAGTCCGCCAGTCCACCGGACCACCGAAGCCGACGCCAACGGCGGCGGGATCGGTCTGCTGCACGAGCCCGGGCAAAACGGATTCGAGTTGGGCGCGGATGGCCGGTGCTCCGCCCGATTTGGCCACGGAGAAGCGATGGCGCTGCAGGATCTCCCCCGAGCCGTCACCCACGACAATCTGGAGTTTGGTCCCGCCAATTTCGATGCCGATGAGGTTGGATTGCATGGGCGGTATTGAGCCACAAGCCCCCTGCGGACGTCAGGTGAAAACCAGCCTGGTCCGCCACCACAATGTTCTGGAGTGCGCGCAACTTGTCTCCGCTTTCCCCCTGACCGACCTGCCGGCCAGGCAGATTCGCGTCCAGTGGCTCAGATCCTTTCACGCGACCCCCTTTCGACGGCGACAAGTCGCGCGCACTCCAAGATGGCATTCCCCCATCGCTCGTCCGTGCGCGATTTTCCGTCGTTGGATTGCGGAGACGAAGAAGGCACGCCGGATTCCGCCAGCGCGCCTTTGCTTGATCGATTGAGGAGATTCGTCCGCTGACTCTCGTGCGCTAATCGCCGCCGCCGCCTTGCTTGGCCGGTTCGCCGACCTGTTCCATCAGCTTGATGAGCGGGAGGAACAGCGCGATGACGATGCTGCCCACGACCACCGCAAGGAACACAATCATGATGGGTTCGAGCAGCGAGGTCATGGCCGCGACTGCGTTATCCACCTCGTCGTCGAAGGTGTCCGCGATCTTCATCAACATCTCGGGCAGCGCGCCGGTCTGCTCGCCGACGTCCACCATGGAGATGACCATGGGCGGAAAGATGTTCGAGTCTTCGAGCGGCTTGGTGATGGTTTCGCCCTCCTTGACACTCTCATGCACGGCGGCCACGGCGGAGCCGATGATGACGTTGCCGGAGGTTTCCTTGACGATGGTGAGGGCCTGGAGGATGGGCACGCCGGAGCTGACCAGAGTGCCGAGGGTGCGGGTGAAGCGGGAGATGGCGACCTTGCGCAGCACCTCGCCGATGACGGGCATGTTGAGCTTGAATTTGTCAAACATCCGCCGGCCCGGGCGGGTGCGGATGAAGGCCATCAGGGCGAAGACGACGACTGCCACAAATCCCGAGGTAAGGAAGAAGTGCCCGGCAATCATATCGCTGATGCCGAGCACAAAACGGGTGAAGTCGGGCAGGTCTTGACCTGGGAGCATGTCTTTGAAGATGTCCTTGAATTTCGGCACCACCCAGACCATCAGCACCGCGAGAATGATGACGGCCACGGTCATCACGGCGATGGGATAGAACATGGCCGCGATGACCTTGCCCTTGATTTTCTCCGCCTTTTCCATGAACTCGGAGAGGCGCGCGAGCACGATTTCGAGCACGCCGCCGATCTCGCCGGCCTTGACCATGTTGACGAAAAGCTTGTTGAAAATCTTGGGATGCTGCGCCAGCCCCTCCGAGAAGGTGCTGCCGCCCTCGATGGAGAAGGAGATCTGGTTGATGGCCTCCTTGAGCACGAGACTTTTTTCCTGTTTTTCCAGCACGCGCATGCCGCGCAACAGCGGCAGACCGGCATCCACCAGCGTGGCCAGCTGACGGGTGAAGGCGGTGAGCACCTTGGTCTTCACGCCGCCGCCCATGCCAGGAATTTTGAGGTTGAAGCCTTTCCCCTTCTTCTTTCCGCCGGCCTTGCCAGAGCCCTTGGTCTTGGCCGCGGCTTTGTCCTTGGACTTCTCGGCCTCAACGACCTTGGTAGGGAAGAAGCCCATTTCCTTGAGCCGGGTGATGGCTTCGCTCTGGTTGGCCACTTCCAGCGATCCCTTGGTTTCCTTGCCGCGGGAATCCATCGCCACGTAGTTGAACTTTGGCATAGGTCAGATCGGTCAGGTGTATTTGACGATTTCCTCGATGGTCGTCAGACCGTCGAAGATGCTCCGCATGCCATCCTCGCGCAGCGTGACCATGCCGAGTTCCACGGCCTTCTGGCGCAGGACCACCGCGGGAGCGCGTTCATTGATTAGACGCCGCAGCGCCTCGCCAATCACGAGGAGTTCAAAAATTCCTTTGCGGCCCTTGTAGCCGGTGTCGTTGCAGGCCTGGCAGCCGCGACCGTAATAAAACACCTTGTCGCCGATGTCGTGCGGAGAAAGGTTCAACATCGAGAGCTGGCTTTCCGTCGGCTCGAAGGGCGTGCGACATTTTTTGCAGACCGTGCGCACGAGACGCTGCGCCAGCACCGCCATCAGCGTCGAAGAAATCAGGAATGGCTCGACCCCCATGTCCACCAGGCGGGTGATGGCGCCGGTGGAGTCGTTGGTGTGCAGGGTGCTCATCACCAGGTGACCGGTGAGCGATGATTGAATGGCGATCTGCGCCGTCTCCAGGTCGCGCATTTCACCCACCATGATGATGTCCGGATCCTGGCGCAGGAAGGAGCGCAGCGCCTTGCCGAAGGTCATGCCCACGGCCTCGTTGATGGGCACCTGCATGATGCCTTCGATGTCGAACTCGACTGGATCCTCCGCCGTGAGCAGCTTGCTGTCGATGGTGTTGACCTTGCGCAGGCAGGAGTAAAGCGTGGTCGTCTTGCCGGAGCCGGTCGGCCCGGTGACAATGAAAATGCCGTTGGGCTGCTGGATGGCGTCGTTGACGTAATCGTTCACCTGCTTGGGCAGGCCGAGAGATTCGAGGTCGAGACTGGTGGCGGAGCGGTCGAGCACGCGCAACACCACGGACTCACCAAATTGGGTTGGCAAGGTGGAGACGCGCAGGTCCACCGTCTTGTTGCCCAGCGGCAGACTGATGCGGCCGTCCTGCGGCAAGCGCCGCTCGGAGATGTTCAGGTTGGCCATCACCTTGAGACGGGAGATGACCGGCAGCGCGAGGGCCTTGGGCGGCGGAGACATCTCGTAGAGGGCGCCGTCCACGCGGTAGCGGATCTTGAATTCATCCTCGAACGGTTCGAAGTGGATGTCACTCGCGCGGTCCTGCACCGCCTGGAAGAGGACGAGATTGACGAAGCGCACGATGGGCACGTCGTTCGCCAGGTCGAGCATCTCTTCGGCGTTGGTCGCGGCGGCGGCGGCGGCGGCCTCCTTTTCGAGATCGTTGTCCTTGCCGAAATTCTCGAGCACGCTGCCGAGCGACTCGCCGGAATCTCCGTAGTATTTGCCGACGAGGCGCACGACGTCGGCGGGATTGGCCACGACGATCTGAATTTCCTTGCCGATGACAAAACTCAATTCGTCAGTGATCGCCGGATTGAGCGGATCGGCCAGGGCCACCCGGAGGGTTGAGCCGTAGAGCGCGACCGGCAGACATTGGTACATGCGCGCCGTCGCGGCGGGCATGGTCTGCACGACCTCGTCCGGAATCTCGACACCCTCGAGGGACACGACCTCAGTGCCGAGGTGCTCGGCCATGATCTGCAACTGGAGGTCGATATCGACGAAGCCAAGGTTGGCCAGCACTTCGCCCACGGGTTTGCCGCTGCGCGTCTGCTCCTGCTCGAGTTCCTCGAGTTGCAGGTCGTCGAGGAGGTTGCGCTCCTTGATCAACGACAGCAACGGGCTGGTGGAGTAATCCTGCATGGCCTATTTCTTCCCGGGTTTGGGAGGCGGCGGTGGAGTGGGCCCTCCGCTGGCGGCGCCCTCGGCGCCGGTGGCTGGATTGGCGGCGCCCATGGCCTGCGCAAGGTCGTATTCCTGCAGCTTGGCCTGCACAGTGATCGGATCCTGCGCCTTGGTGCTGACTTCCTGCCGCGAAATCAGCCCCGCCATGTATTTCTCCATGAGGAATCCGTCCAGCGTCACCATGCCGTATTTCGCGCCGGTCTGGATGTCCGAGTTGATGCGGAAGGTTTTGTTGTCGCGAATGAGGGCGGCGACCGACGGCGTGTTGACCATGATCTCGAAGATGGCCACGCGCCCGGGCTTGTCGGAGCGCGGGACCAGCAGTTGGGAAATGACCGCCTGCAAAACCGTGGAAAGCTGGATGCGAATCATCTCCTGCTGGTTGGTCGGAAAGGCGTTGACGATACGGTCAATCGTCTTGGCCGCGCCGGTGGTGTGCAGCGTGCCGAAGACAAGATGGCCCGTCTCGGCCGCCGTGATGGCCGCTTCGATTGTCTCCAGGTCGCGCATTTCACCCACCAGGATGATGTCGGGATCCTGGCGCAGCGCACGACGCAGCGCCTCGCCGAAGCTGGGCACATCCACATGCACCTCGCGTTGCGTGACCACGGACTTCTTGTGTTTGTGATAATACTCGATCGGATCTTCGACGGTGATGATGTGTGCATCGTCGCGCTCCTCGTTGATGATGTTGATCATCGAGGCCAGGGTGGTGGTCTTGCCCGAGCCGGTGGGGCCGGTGACGAGCACCAGGCCGCGCGGTTTGTAGAGGAGATCCTTGACCGAAAGCGGAATGCCGATTTGCTCCAGCGTGAGCAGCTTGCTGGGAATCTGCCGCAGCACCGTGCCGAAGTTGCCCTTTTCCTTGAAGACCGAGACGCGAAAGCGCGCCATCTCGCCGAAGGCGAAACCGAAGTCGGCGCCGCCCTCCTCGCGCACATGCTGGATGTGTTCGTCCGAGGTGATGCTGCGCATCAGTTCCTCGGTGTCCTCCGGCTTCAGGCTCGGGCCTTCCACGCGATGGAGCACGCCATGCACGCGGATGGCCGGAGGAATGCCCACCCGGAGATGCAGGTCGGAGGCGCCTTCATTGACGACCAACTGCAACAAATCGGACATCGAATAAGACATAAGTTCGTCTGGGTGCCGGTTCGCGGCGCCAATCGGTTCAACTCTCGTCGCCCACGGTGGCGCGGATGACTTCCTCGGCGGTGGTCACGCCCGCCACCACCTTGCGGGCGCCATCCTCGCGCAGAGAACGCATGCCGATCTCGCGGGCTTGCGCGCGCAACACCGATGACGGCGAGCTTTCATAAATCAGCTTCCGGGTTTCATCGTCCACCACGAAGATTTCAAAGATGCCCATGCGGCCGCGATAGCCGGTCTTCGAGCAATCCGGGCAGCCCTTGCCTTTGGTGAAGTTGGCATTCTTGAGATTCGTCGGGTCGATCTGCAGCGCCTTCAATTCTGAGTCCGACGGCATATAGGGTGCGCCGCATTTTTTGCAGATCTTGCGCACGAGACGCTGGGCCATCATCGCGCGCGTCGAGGTGGCGACGAGGAATGGCTTGACCCCGATGTCGATCAGACGGGTCACGGCGCTGGGCGCGTCGTTGGTGTGCAGCGTGGAGAAGACGAGATGGCCGGTCAGCGACGCGTTGATGGCGATGGTCGCGGTTTCCATGTCGCGGATTTCCCCCAGCATGATCACGTTGGGCGCCTGACGCAGCATCGAGCGCAGCGCCGCCGAGAAGGTCAGCCCGACCGCCTCGCTCACCTGCACCTGGTTGATGCCCGACATGATGTACTCGACCGGATCCTCCACCGTGATGATCTTGCGATCCGGACGGTTGATGTAGTGGAGCACCGCGTAGAGCGTGGTGGTCTTGCCCGAGCCGGTCGGTCCCGTCACGAGCAGGATCCCGTCCGGCAAGCCGATGAGCCGTTCGAAGATCTGCTGGTCATCCGTGAAAAACCCGAGCTGCGGAAGACCGAGTTTGAGTCCCTCCTTGTCGAGAATACGCATCACGATGCTCTCGCCGTGATTCGTCGGCAGGCACGACACGCGCAAGTCGATGAGCTTGACGCCCACGTTGGACTGGATGCGGCCGTCCTGGGGAATGCGCTTCTCCGCGATGCTCATGTTGGACATGATCTTCAGGCGGCTGATGATCGATGCCTGCAAGCGCTTCGGCGGGCTCTTCACCTCGTGCAGCACGCCGTCAATGCGGTAACGGATGCGGAAGGTTTTGGACAGCGGCTCGAGGTGGATGTCCGAGGCGCGCATCTTGAAAGCCTCGACGATGAGGCCGTTGACGAGCTTGATGATCGGCGCGTCGGCTTCGACCGTCGCCCCGTCGTCAGTCCCGCCGAACTTCCCCGCCTTGCCGATCTCCACCTCGCCCTCGGTGATGTCCTGGATGACCTTGGAAACCTCGTCGTCCCCAGCGCCGTAGTATTTTTTCAGGGCGGCATCGATCTCATCGTCCGTGGCCACTTTCACCTCGATCTCGGCCTTGAGGATGTGGTGCAGGCTGTCAATGGTGTCGAGGTCGGACGGATCGCTGAGCGCAACGGCCACGGCGTTGCCGTGCCGGTAAATCGGCACCGCGCGATAACGCTTGGCAATGTGACGGGGAATGGCGGAGATGACGTCGTCCTCGAGCTTCATGTCGCCGAGGCTGACCAGTTCGACGCTGAAGTGAGTTGCCTTGGCCGCGGTGAGATTGGCCGGGGAGATGAGTTGCCGGTCCAGCAACAAATCCACCACGCCGTTGCCGGAGGAATCCGCCTCCGACCGCAACGTTTGCACCTGATCGTGGGTCACGTAACCCATTTCGATCAGGTTATCCAAGAGATAATCGTCTTTGGCTGCCACAGCGCCTGGAAATTGGCGGGCATATTGGTTGCGTCACATGGGTGGCGCAAGCGTTTTCTGCCCGAGCATGGAGGCAGACTAGTCCCGCGATCCGCGCACAGCAAGCACTGCTCGCAAACACCAAAATTCGCCAATGAAACCAGGCGTTTTCGTGCATGGGTGAATTGCTGTTTCGTAATTCCGACCTCCGTGGCCGGACTCGAAATCGAAGCGGCGGGCGGCGGGGCGCACACGACGTGATGAAGTCAAAAACGCTTCCTCTTCCCAAGCCGCCGCCAGTCTGCTAAATCCCTTCTCGTGCCGCACGACCCTCCGAATTTGCTCCTGTTGATTCCGGCCTTCAATGAACAAGGCCGCATCGGTCCGGTCTTGCGCGATTACGCCGCTTACTTCCAGGAGCACTACCGGGGCAAATTCCAGCTCGTGGTCATCCTCAATGGCTGCGTCGATGACACGCTCGGCGTGGTGCGGGAAGCGGCGGCGGAATTCCCCTGCATCAGCGCACTGGAATTCCCCGCGCCCATCGGCAAGGGCGGCGCGCTCATCGAAGGTCTCAAGCTGGCGCCCCTCGGCGATCTCATCGGCTACGTGGATGCCGACGGGGCCACCGCGCCGAAGGCATTCTATGAACTGGTCAAACTCTCTGCCCGCGCTGACTGTGTCATCGGCTCGCGCTGGCTCCCCGGCGCGGTAATTCACCAGGTGCAGACCAACCGGCGTCGATTCGCCAGCCGGGCTTTTCACGCCATCGTGCAGTCGCTCTTCTGGATGAACATCCGGGACACGCAATGCGGCGCCAAGGTGCTCCACCGGACCGCCGTCGAGAAGATCCACGGCGCCCTGCGCATCGCCGACATGGCCTTCGACATCAACCTGCTTTACGCCCTCAAGCGCGCTGGTTGCACCATCCTCGAAGTGCCCACCGAATGGACTGACCAGATGGGTTCCAAAGTCGTGCTCGGAAAAACATCCTTCACGATGCTGCTTTCGGTCCTGCGGCTGCGCCTGGTCTATTCGCCCTTCTACCGGATGCTCAAGCCGCTGCGGCCGATCGAGACGTGGCTTTACCTCAAGCTCAAAGCCCCGCCCCCCCTCGCTGGCCCCAAGATAGATCCGAAGAAAACCAGGGCGGGCACCCCCACGAAATCGAGCAATGCCGGGTGAAAGTCCCTTGCTGGGGTGGATTCCTCGCGCGGCCCGGCTCGCTCAAAAACGCCACAGGACGTGTTGGCCATCAAATCCCGGCAGCGGGTAGCGCCCCACCAGTTCGGTCGGCAGCAATTCGGCGAGACGCTGGTGGGCAGCCTCACTCATCGCGCGCCGCTCCCCCAGCGACCCGGCGACTTTTTCCATCCGGAAGGCGTAATGCACCTCGGAGCCGAAGAGCGTTTCCTCTCCGCGACCCGGTTGCCCGCAGATGGAGACAGCTCCGCAATGCACCACCATGCGAAAAGGCGGAGGACAATGCTCCTGACCGGAACGCAATTGCCGCAGGGCGGCGGCGAGTTCGGCCTCCCGTTCCCGCGAGTTATTCCAATAGGCGATGAAGCCGTCGCCAAGATAATCCGCCACGCACCCTCCGCTCTTCTCAATGATGCGCTTGCAGCCGTAGAACCACCCACCGCAGAGCCTCGCCCAATCCTGCACGCCATGTTCGGCGGCCAGCTTGGTGGAGCCTTGAATGTCGCAAATGAGCAGCCAGCATTCGGCGGCGAGGACATGCACGCCGGTCTTGGCCAGGACGGATGATTGATCCAGGGACTCCTCCACCGGCACCGCGCTGGGCTGCCGGAACATCAGCACGAAGCCGCCGATGCTGATGCGATCGCCGTCGAACAGGCGCCGCGGCTGCATCACCCGGCGGTCGTTGACGAAGGTGCCGTTCACACCGCCGAGATCGACGAGGCTGTATTCGTCCTCGCTGCGCCGGTGAATCAAGGCGTGATGCCGCGAGACGCGGTCGTCGGGGAGAATCAACTGATTGTCGATGGCCCGGCCGATGGTGAGTTCCGTGACCAACGGCACCGGTTCGTTCCCGGGACGTTCCAGCCAGGCCAGGGCGCCTTCGATGAATGCCATACGGGCGACACTTTAACTCCGCCGTGCCAGCCGCAAAGCCGAAAGCGAATCGTGGCGAGCCAACGAGCCGGTCTGCGTGCAATCATCGGCTGCTGACATTGACCGGTTTCTCCCCGGTCTTGGGAGCTTCGGCGGATTTGGTGCCGCGCAACGCGTTCTGGCCCTGGCGCGAAAAGTTGATCGATTCGCCAAGGATGCGCGCGGATTCCTGCGGCGCGTGGAAACCGGTTGAATTTTCCGCCTCAACGAAATCGAGATAGAACTGCGCCCGACGCTGGCAATCTTGCCCCTTGGCCAGTTCGGCTTCGGATCGCCCCGAAGCTTTCGCAGCTTTGAGGTCGTCGATGAGATCCATGAGCGCATCCATGGCAAGGTTGCGCAGCTGCGTGGTGCGATCCTGGATTTGTTCCACGCGCGACTTGAGCTCCTGCTCGGGCCATTTGTGACACGTCTGGCAGGCCTTGTTGATGTTGAGCATCGGGCTGCGCACATGATGATTGCTGACTTTGTGCGCGCCCACCCGTTCGTAGGGCATGTGGCAATCGGCGCAGGACACGCCGGACCGCGCGTGAATGCCCTGGCTCCAAAGCTCGAACTCCGGGTGTTGCGCCTTGAGCGCGGGGGCGCCGGTGTCGGCATGCGCCCAGTCCTTGAAAGGTTTGCCATCGGCTCCCTTGGTTTCGTCGTAATACGCCATGATATTCTCGACCTTGAGCCCGTTGTGCCAGGGATAGGTCAGGCGTTTCTCGGTTCCTTTGAAATAGTATTCCACGTGGCACTGCGCGCACACGAGGCTGCGCATCTCCTGGCGGGTGGCGTCGCGGTTCACGTCGTAGTCCTTGATGCCCTGGCTGGCCTTGAACACCTGGTAGCCTTCCATGAAGGCGGGCCGCGTGATGCGCAATTGCATCGTCTTGGGATCATGACAATCGATGCACGCCACGGGATGATTCACGAGCTTGCGGGCCTCGGCGTAAGGCAGCGCGTTGATTTTCTCAAAACCTTTCACCGGGTCGCCGTCGCCTGCCTTCTTGAACGCGACAAACGTGGAGGCATGGCAGTTGAGGCAGGCGCCTGGCTGCGGTTTCTGCTGCCGCCCGGTGTAGGTCTGGTCGTCGAGCATGTAGGCGTGACCGCGTTCCTCACGAAAATCGATGGCGAAGGCGTAGCCGGCCCACATGCGCTTTAGACGCGTGTCTTCATCGATCTTGGAGTGAGTGACCGAACCGCGCGCATCGGCGTTGGTGGAAGCGGGACGTGGCAGCGCCTCGCTGCCACCGTATTTGGTGCGCACCTGGTCCACCGTGCGCTTGTAGCTGTCGTATTGGACCGGGAAATTCTTCTGCCAGACGAGCGGGTCCTCCGTTTCGTCCGTGAGTTCCACCACGCGGAAAAACGGTTGTTTGGCTTCCTGCTTTCGCTCGAGAATGTTGACCAGCATGGCCAGGGCAGCCACGACGGCCACCGCCGCGATGACGGCGGCCATCACCAGGCGAAGTATCGGCCGGCCAGGCTTGGGTGATCCAGCGGAGTGCGACGGAACGGTGTTTTCGTTGCTCATAGGATGGTGCTTAAACTGGACGGGGATCAGTGCAGGTGCCCGACGCTGCGATGGCAGCGGATGCAGGAAGTTTCAAAGCCGGGGCGATGCGGGCCTTCAATGGCGCTGACAATTTCCCCGTGGCACTTGCGGCAGGCCGATTCGGTGACCGCCCGGTTCCGTTCGTTGATGCGAATCGGATCCGGGTGCCGCCCGGTGGTGAAGGCGAACGAGTGCCAGAATCCGTTTTGCGCCTTGGTCCAGTATTTCGGCACGAAGCCGGGCGGCGTGTGGCAGTCATTGCAGGTGGCCACGCTGCGGTGGCTCGAATTGAGCCAGCCGTCATATTGCTCCTGCATGATATGGCAGTTGGCGCAGGCCCGCGGATCGTTGGTCAGATAGGACGCGCCCCTCGCATAGATGAACGTGTAGCCCCCGACACCCGCAGCCACACCCAGCAGCACGCCGACGAGCGTGCCCCAGAAGGTGGTGCTGTAAATCCAGTGTTTCACTTGACGTAAGGATGGTGCGCGACACTTCATCCGCAGGCAACGGGCAATTCTCGGGACTTTGCGTCAGGTCAAAATTTCCTGAAAACCTACAACCGCAAGGGCGCCAACAGCCCCCTGGTTCTCCAGCCGTCGCGGCAAAGGAACAGACTGGTCCCTTCCGCCAATGTCACGTCTGGACAGAAAAAGAGCGCGGACGAATCGTCCGCGCTCCAATCAGATTGTTCGGGATCAGTAGTCTGTCACCAGGATCTGGTAGAACCCCTTGGGGCCGGTGCTCGTATCGATGGTTACCGTCAGCGGGGCGCCGGTTCCCGTCTGCACCGGGCCGTACGTCGTCCAGAGAGGATCGCTGAGGTTCTGCTTGAACACGACCTGATAATGCGCGCCGGGAGTTGTGGCCCAACTGCAAGTCATCTGCGTGCCATTGAGCGTCACCGCGCTGAAGGCGGGGAGCACGACAATCTCAAACGCGGTCGTCCCACTGAGCGGCGGCGTGCCGTTGTCTGTCACGCGCACAATGATCGCGTTGGTTCCGGGTGCCACGGCCCCGGTCGTGTTCCAGGTGAAGAGGCCGGTCCCGGGCTGAATGCTCGCCCCCGGCGGCGCCGCATCGAGGGTGTAGGTCAGCGTCTGTGACGGCAGATCGGCATCCATCGCGGTGGCAGTGAGGCTGATCACCTGGCCCAAATGCACCGTGCGACTGGCGATGGGATCGGGCACCGGCGCGGTGTTGCCTCCGGTGGAGCAATAGTTGGCGGTGCGGGGGGTCGAACTGATGAAGATCGAGTTGGTAAAAAACGTGATGCCCGCGCCGCCATCCGGACACCGGCCCTGGCTGACATCGGTGAACTGGTTGGTGAAGGTGATGGTGTCAATCGGCACGCCGCCCGAACTGAAAATGCCGATGGACTCGCCGGATTTGGCGAGCTTGAAGTTGACGTGCAGATCCGCCCGGTTCGTGCTGTTCTGACCAGTTTCCTCGTCCGCCCAGACCAGGAGATAGCCCCCCGGCGGAATGGAATAGCCGGCCGGAATCCTGAACTGGGTCTTATTGGTCAGGTTGTCCGTGAGGTAATAGCCCTCAAGGTTCGCGATGTTGGTGCCGGAGTTGCGGATCTCAAACCAGTCCTCGTAATCACCGTCCGCCGGATCGGCGAAGATGCCAAGGTTGTCCGCCATCCACTCGTTGATGACCACCGTGATGGGTGCGTCCGAGCCGTCGTTCGTGCCGCCCGGGGTGGCATGATAGAATGCCTGGCGGAAGAACGGCTGACCGTCCGGGAACGAACCGTAGGACAAATTAGTGCGCAGGCTCGCGAAGTTCAGGTAGTCCAGAATCTCCAGGCTGGAATTGGTCCGGTTCAGCGCCACCTGCGCTGAAGAGGCATCGAGCCGGAAACTGGCATGCCACTCCGTCGGGGTGGTCTGCCCGGGCTGACCGTCGGCAAACACGACTCGGAACTCACCCGGATTGATCGTCGCCCCCGCCGGGAAGGCCCACTGCCCCAGGTTGGTGTAATTGTCCGAGAGATAGATTCCATCCAGCGACACCACGTTGGTGCCACTGTTGTAAATCTCAATGAACGGCTCCCGAACAGCCGTGTGGTCCGCAATCCCGTCCAGGTTCACGGGCTGCACTTCGTTGAGCCAGAGCGTCGGATAGGGCAGCACCGCTTGCGCGGTGACATTGGGGGCGCCGGGGGTGGCCCCGACGCGCAGGTCAGGCTTGGCCTGGAAAAATGAGCCCGCGCGCAGGGTGAAGTTCTTGTTTGTCCCCGGCAGATACCAGCCACTCAGGGTGTAGGCCGTGTTCGTCACCACTGCCGGATTGACGTCCTGGTAGAACGAGGTGAGCGCCGCCGCGCCCACTTTCTGGATGAGATGCAGGCTGCCGCCGCCAGAGTGGGCCACCCCGTTCGTCACATGCGAATTGGTCGAGACTCCGGTGGCAACCCAAGGCGCGATGAGCGGGGATTCAAAAGCGCCGTTGACGATCGAATTGACGCCAACACCCGGGATGCTGCCTGGAACGAGCGACAAGTCATCCAGGTAAACGTCGCCTCCGGTCGCGTCGAAGATCAGGGAAAGGCGCGAAATCGAGATGTTCGTGGTGAAGCTGAAGAACCGCCAACCGGAGCCATCCGTCCAATTGGCCACGCGGCTGTTGTCCTGGATCGGATCCACCAATTGCAGGGTATAGCCATTCGTCGCGGCATTCTGCGGCCACGGGGTCGCGCTTTCGTAGCGCACCCGATCCACCACCTCTTCACCCGAAGGCGACAACGGGCGGTAGAGCGTCAGCGTCTCACCATTGCCATCGAGGTTGGCGCCATAGGTGTCGAAGACGGGGATGGCCGTCCCATAAGTGGCGGCAAACACAGTCCGGTCTTTGGCCAGCACCAGGTACTGTCGCGGCGAGAGAATTGATCCGCCGGGGAAAGTGTATCCCAAACCGTTGAGGCGCCAGCCGGAGAGGTCAAAGGCGACATTGGAGGAGCGGTTGAACAACTCGACAAAGTCTGCGTCGGGAGTGGTCGGCCGGAACATGATTTCATTGAACACCACCCCGTCCTGCGGCGCGACCACCGGTCCACTGTAATTCGCCGTGTTGGTGACGGAAAATCCGGAGATGGGATTCCCCTTGAGATCGATGCCCTGGAATACGATCTGGTTCGTTCCCGGAGCGAGCGCCAGTTTGATCGTCCAGGTGGTCGGCGTGGTTCCGATGGTGAAACTCCAGGTAATCGGATAGTCGCGGCCGTTGACCCGCACGGTGGCGGCGCTCACCGGAGCGCGACCGGTGTAGGTAACGAAATTATTCGTGGCGAGAAGGTAGTTCGTGGTGGTTACTGAGAAGGGCGAGTCCACGGTGGCGAGCTGGGTCAGAATATAGGTGCGCCGCGCGCCGACGTAGGTCTTGATGGTGGTAACGAAGCCCGGATCGAAATTAACGTTGTTGGCGGTCAACGCCGCCGCCTTGGCATCGAGAATCGGATCCATGAACGAGTTGTTCAACGGCCCGTTGACAATGTCGCTGAAGGCGCGGAAATAGGCGCGTCGGTAAACCGGCGTGTTGAGCATGGCAACGAGGCGCGGATCGTTGACCGTGGAAAAAAGATCCTGGTTCGCGGCACGGCCTCCGACGCCCATGGTGAAATCAATGTCCCAGGTCATCTGTTGGAAGAGACCATTGAGTCCCTTGTAGGTGTAGGCGTTCTTGCCGCGCTCCCAGCCGTAGGAGTCCCAGTTTCCCGCGGTGCGCTGGCAGGCAAAGATGCGCATCCATTGATCCACATCGGCGACGGCGTCCACGGCGGGGAGGTTGGTAATCGTGGCGGACAACGGATCAGACGCCGGGCTGATGGCATTGAGCAACGCCCAGAAGCTGGTGTAGTCGTTGGCAGATTCACCGGCGCCCACCGCGCGTTTGCGGAACATGAAACGATAGGGCGAAATGACCACGACGCCGGGGGTGCCATTGATGGTGGTGGAACGACGCGAAAGGTCGGCATCGTTGTTGGAACTGAAATCGAATCCGTTGTCGTTGAACTCAAACCAGTCTTCGACCTTGTAAAGTTCGCCGTCAGGATCATTTGAAAACCATTGGTCAATCACGTCGGCGTTCGGCTGCTGGGAATCCTCAAAAATGAAGTTGCCCGTCCGATCACCGGTGGTGCTGCGCTGGCTGCCGTTGACGAAGAAATGAATGTAACGCCGATGATTGTAATGAACCCCGATCTCCTTGAAGAGGATGTAGGAGGCTTGCTCCGTCTGCGCGCTCAGGTCGCTGGTAGCCGTGCCGCCAGGATTGCCCGGATTATTGAGGACGAAATCGGTCGCGCCCAGCAACCGGTCGTCGTCGCGGAAGTTCATCACGTAGTCCACCCGGTTGCCGCCGGTCGGCCCGGTGGTCATGGCGCCGCGATGCCACGGACTGCCCGCGTAAAGCGGCGTCGAGTTGTAGATGGCGCGGCTGGTGTTATACACGAACGTCCCATCCAGCAGCGCGTTGTTGAGCGGGGCGCGCTTCTCCCAGCGCAGCCGGTTCGACTCCGTGAGCCAGAGATGATAGGTGGCAAACGTGCCCGCCATCTGCCTCTCGCCCCAGCGCAGGACACATTCCCGGGTGACGGCGTCATTCGGAAAACAGCGCGTCAGCGGCGCTTGCGGAAAGACATCCTGCGGGAAGGTGTTCGTGACATTCAACCCGTCCGCCGCCTCGAGATAGAATGCGACCACGACGCCCGAATTCTGGCCAGGCACGGTCGCACTGTAGAGTCCATCCCCCGCCACTGCGTCGCCCCCCGTACCATTGTCCAACATGTTGACCGTGGCATAGGCGTTGTTCGGATCGACGCGATACTGACACCGCAGCGTCACGCCATCCGGATCGGACGCACGCGCGCTGACCACCACAGCCTGACCGGGCGCGGGCAGGACGGGAGCATGAGAAACGTCAAAGACCGCCGGCCCGGCATTTCCGGCCAGACGACTGTTGGGCGCGCCGGGCGTACCCAGCGCCGGGGAAATCTGCATGGGTCCGTAAGCCTCAAAGCCGCCACCGTGCAGGCGCACCAACAGCTCAGGAAAACCGCGCACCCACTTGACGCGCGCGCGCACCGTGATGGTGCCGCTCACCGCGGTGAACGGCTCGGTGCGGATGCGGTTGCCGCCGTTATCGCCGCGAGAGGCGGCCCGGAGGTGCAGGCTCTGCGCGCCCGCGTAGCCCGCCGGCTCGATCGTGGAGAAATCATGCGACCCCTGGAGCACCCAGTTGTTCAGGCCGGATTCAAACCCACCGTTGGTGATCACATTCGCGCCGGCGCCCACGCGAAGCTCGACCTCGTCCACAAGACATTCGCCGGAGCCGAGCAAGAACAGTTCAAGATTGTCATTGATGGGAGAACCGAGCGTCTCGCCAATGGCGCCAGTCAATTCGATGAGGGTCCACTGCCCCTTGCCTGACTCGTCGCTGTCGGCCCAGTTGGCCGGCTGCGTGATGTCGGCATGGGGATCAACCAATTCGAGGCTGCTGCCGCCGCCGTCATTCCAGTTGCCCCAGCGGCCACCGGTTCCGTAAGAGACATCACTGACGGCGATCCAAATCTTGTTGGTCACCCGCACGCCACCGGCATTGGTGGAGATCACGAGATCCGGCTGATACAGGGCGAGGCGCTCCCCGCTGCCCGAGATTTTGCCATTGAAATTGCTGAGGCAGTTGGCCGCGTTGAGGGCCGGATAGTTCGCGCGCAGATGGGCGGCATCCGCGGCGACCACCAGGTAGCCGCCCGGTGGCATGACCGTGTTGGCCGGAAAGGTGAAATTGATTCCAGAGCGAAAACTCCAGCCGCCGAGGTTCACGGTGTTCGTGCCGCGGTTGTAAAGCTCGACATACTCGTCAGCCACCTGCCCGGTGATGGGCGTGTGCATGATTTCGTTGATGACGATGTCCTGCTCCAGCGGACCGCTATTGGCCGCCAAGGGCGTGCGCGAGGCCAGTGCCTGGAAGTAGGGCGAGCCGTCGGGCACGCGTCCGCTGGCAACGCCGTTGGCCTGCCCCTCGAAGGACACGGCGTCGAGCACCTTCATCCGATCGGGCGACGCGAAGTAAATTGATTCGCCGCCGGAATCGAGCGCGAAACCCAACTGGTTCTGTTCGAAGGAGACGAATCCGCGAGCCGGGATCACCGTGCCATTGGGGATGAGGAACTTGTTCGTGGTGGCGCCATCCGCGAGCGCCGTGCGGCTGTCGCTGAGCCAGCAACCCGAGAGATCAATCATCTGGCTGCCCGTGTTGAAGAGTTCGACAAAATCGAGCATCGGGTCATCCGTGTGCGCCAGCCATTCATTGATGACCACCCCCGAGGCGACGGCGGTGGTGAAAGGTTCTGCCTGGCCGGGCGAACCACCCACGCGATCACTGGCGGACCATGCTTGCGGATAGGCTTCACCATAGGAAGGCCGTGCCAGGACCAGAGAATGCCCGGCGCCGTCGGCCGCCAGGGGCCACGGAGCATCGCCGCTGTAGTTCACCTCGAGCAGGATCTCGTCCACCTTGCCGCGCAACCGCACCACGCCGGTGGCATTGCCGAGGGAATTGCTGCCCCACGGGCCAAACACGCCCGCAATACCGTAACTGGATTGCACCAGCTCCGGATACCGGGCGATGACCAGGTAGCCGCCGGCGGGAATGGTCGTGCCCGCCGCAAAGGTGTAATCGACGTCGCCGCTGATCCGGTAGCCTCCGATGTTTTCGCTCCACGACTGCGAGTTGTAGAGCTCAATGAATTCGAGCGCGTTACTGCCGCCGGTCGGGCGCGGACGATACATGATTTCCGAGATCACCAGTCCACTGCGGCGTGAGGACGCTCCCAGCGGCTCGATGGACGGAGGCGTGGCGGCGAGCGTCGCGGTTTGCACATCCTGATATTCCCGGAACAGCGCGGTGGCGGGCGTGCCGGGAACACCGCTGCTGGCGCTCAGACCAAAATAGACCACGCTCGGCATGGCAACGGTCGAGGAACCGAGGAAAGTCCAGACATTGCCATCCGCACTGGCGTAGCCGGAGAAGAGGTTGCCGGCGCGTTGGAGGCGCAGCCAGGTATTGGGATAGGTCGTTGGGAAGAAACCGCTGGCATTGACCAAACCATTGGTGGCGCCGCGCCACGAGAATTGACTGCCGCCCATGCCGGGAGTGGAGAACGCCGCCGCATACGGGCTGTTCGTGTTGAGCGAGACGCGAGCCATCAAGCCGGCCTTGGTCCAGAGCGTCACGGCGGTCAAATCCTGAAGCCGCACCTTGAGGTCAAAGTCACCCGCTCGGCGGATGTTGTAGAACTGGCACGAGTCAAAGGTTCCAACCATATTCCCACTGGCTGCGGTGAGGTCCACGCCGCCGGCCACCACGGTGGTGCTGCCCGTGGGCGGCGGGTTGCCGATGGCCGCGGTCGTGGCAGTTGCGGCGACGAAGTCGGTGGTCGAACCCGCCGCCACCGCGTTCTGGGCCGCGGCGGTGTCCGTGACGTTGTTGACCGTGACCGTGTAGCTGTTGCCGACGGTGAGCGGCGAAACGAGGAGCAACACGGAACGAACATCGATCATGGATGCGCCTTGCACGGCGATGCCGCCGCTCACGGTGTAATTCAGAGCATTGGTGGCCGTGGCGGGGTTGACGGGTTCCGAGAAGAAGACAACAAAATTGGTCGCGCTGGAGTTAAAGGCCAGGGTCAGGGTGGGGGCGTTGGTGTCCGGCAGGACGGTCAGCCGCGCGTTCACGGAGATGTTGGTCGCGGCGACGTTGGTCACGATGGCGCGGTAATATGCGCCATCATCGCTCAGACGCGGGTTGGTCAGGACCAGCGTGGAGGATCGTTCGCCGGCGATGTTGTTGCTGTTGCGCTGCCATTGATAATCGATGAGCGAGAGGCTCTGCACCCCGACCGTGAAAGACACGGGATTTCCCTCGATGGTCGTCGTGTTCGTCGGCTGGTTGACGATGGTCACCGACGTGTCATAGCTGAGAAATGTTCCTGGAATCGGGGCGTCGCCGTTGGCGAAGGTGCCAGTGGTCTTCCAGGCCACTGCGAGATTGTCCCCACCGCCGCCTTCCTTCATCAATGCTTCGATGTAATATTTCTGGCCGGCCACGAGTGCGCGGCCCCCCGACACCTGGTTGCCTTCCTTGGTGAACTGCCTCGAATCGGCCCAGGCACTCACGTAACAAATGCGCGTCTTGTTGGCCGAACTGCCGTCGGTGCTCAGATAAAGATCCGAGGCGTCGTCACTCGAGATGGCAAAATAGTAGGTGGCGCTGTTGGTCGGGGTGAGGTAGCCGCGCACCCGCTGGCCGTAGTTGTCGGCCCGCCCCGTCTCCGTTTCAAAGATGGTGATGATTCCCGAACTCGTCGGTTGGTTGGCAATGAATGGCGCGCTGTTGGTGAGGTCGGCCACCGCGACTCCGCCGCCGATATTGTCGAAAATCTCACGAAACAAGCCGGTGACCTGGGCCGGAAGCCATGTGGCAGAGGCGGCAAGGGAAAGAAGGCTCAGAATCAAGGCCCGAGCGGTAGAGAAATGACGATTCATAGAGGTGTTGAATGATACTTTTGTCACAATTTCGTTACGGGAACAGCCGCGCAAACTCAGCGCACGGACGTGCCACAACATTTGGAACGCAGAAGCATTAAACGTGAGTTTACCGTTTTGCAACTATTTCCCTTCGTTTTGGAGAATATTTCAACAGCAAATCCTCGCGCCAGATTTCCGCGCTGGATGTTCGGTTCTCCCAAACTTCGAGGGCGCCAAACAGCGCGTGGAAACCCCTGTCTTCTGGAGGTTTGGGACGGCGCGGCTTCAGGTTCAACATCCCGGCCGATTCGTCCGAGGCCGAACAGGTGCAGAACCTCGAAGTCTTCTCCGACACGCCCGGTGCGTTGTCGTTGGATGTGGATTCAAGCGCGCGAGCCGAGCGATGTCACCTCGAACTGCTGCAGGAATTTCCACCGGTGATGGTGTAAAGAATCGTGCTCGCCGTGCCATCGAAGTTGGCGCGCAGCAGGCGGTCTGCGCCGTGGTTGGCCCAGATGATGCGGTTGCTGGCGGTGGCGATGGCGAGTCCGCGAGGGTCGCTGCCGGGCGAGGTCACCGCGCCGCTGAGCGGGTTGGTTCGCAGCCCCGAACCGTCGTCCGCTTGATCGGGCTGGCGCCACGATCCTTCCAGAAAACATCACCCGCCTGAGCAATCGCTCCAACCATCACGAAGCCGGCGATCCGGCATCGGTGAATCATGGCTTGTTCCTAGATCGAATCGAGGCTGCGTCCATCAGGGAAAACGCTGAGCGTCGGCGTCGAGCGGGGAATGCTCCGGGAGCAAATTCAGCCACCGGCGAAGACCGGCCGGAATCCGGCTTCGGTCAGGATGCGGGCGACTTCGGCGCGTTTATCGCCATGAATCTCGATGCGCCCCTCCTTTACCGTGCCGCCGGTGCCGCAGGCTTTCTGCATGGCGCGGGCGAGTTTCTCTTTCTCGGGCAGACCGATCCCAACGAAGTTGGTGACGACGGTAACGGTCTTGCCGCCGCGATGCGCCGTCTGACGGAGAATATCCACGCGCCCACGGTTTTTGGCCGGTGCTGCCGAACGGGAAGGCGCGGGATGGCCCGGCACCCCGCCCTGCCCTGACGGTACCGGGGGAAGTCCCGCCGTGTCCAAAGCAGCGAATGGGTTCTGACCGAAATCCTTCGGACCGACCGGGGAGTGTTCGTGGTCAGCCATGACAATGCCCCGCGGCGGCGGCGCCAGCCGTGAGTCTGGCAATCCGCCGGTTGAGCGCGCTATTCCTGGACCAGAACGGCCTTGTTGTCTTTGAGGTATTTCTCCAGATCCTTCCGGCTGGAGAAGGACGTCGGTACGGCGCGGGATTTGCCCTTGTACCGCTTGTAATGGATCAGCGTCTTGCCCACCAGGTCGATGCGAACACTCATATCCGCCACTTCCCAGATCTGTCCTGCCTGAAACGGCTTCAATTCAAATGGTTTAGTTTTGGCCATAATCTTCGGACCGCGAAATTGTTTCCAATTGGATTCGTGCGGCGAAATTTACCTGCCGCGCGGCGGACTATACGACCGCCGTAAACCTGAATCAATAGCGGTCCCGAGGAGATTTGCGTCCCGGATGGGGCGTAGGCGACCGCCAATCCGCCTTGTGCCCCCACTTCTGGCTCACGGCGACTTCCGGCGACGGATGTGGTGCAACGGGAGGCTGATTATAAAGGAGCGCAAGGCGAAGCTTCGCCCCCCTGTTGCCCTCCCTGCATTTAGCGTTTCACCTCGCCCCCGCGTCTGCCATACACTCGCATTCATGGTGCCGCTCGAATCCAGCCCGCTCTTCAGTTCGTTGCGACCGGAGGTCCGGCAGCAATTGCTCGAGGCCGCCCGGATGGAGCGATTCCCCGCAGGCGCCAGCATTTTTCGCGAGGGCGATTCAGGCGATGGATTCCATGTGATTCTTGAAGGCGAGGTGGCGATCTCCGCGATGATCAACGCCACCGAGCGCCGCGTGTTTTCCAGACTGGCCGCCGGAGATTTCTTCGGCGAAATGGCGGTGCTTGATGGCCACCCCCGCTCGGCCAGCGCGACGGCCGAGAACGTCACCACCCTCGCCTTCGTGCCGCGCGCCACGATGGAGACGCTGTTCCGCGCCTCGCCCGAACTGGCGCTGCGGTTCGCGCAGGTCATCGCCGAGCGGTTGCGCAACTTCAACCAGCAGCACCTCCGCGAAGTCCTGCAAGTCGAGCGCCTCGCCGTGGTGGGGCGCTTCGCCAGCGCCATCGTCCACGACCTGAAGAGCCCGCTGATGATTATCAGCATGGCGTCACTGCTTGGGTATCGTGATAACGCCAGCGAGGAGGCGCGCGCCCTGGCCCACGAACGCATCTCGATGCAGGTCGAGCGCGTCAACCATCTCGTCAACGACGTGCTGGATTACGCCCGCGGCCAGCGCATCCAGCCGGCGCTCGAGAGCACCGACTACGCCGCCTTCATCCACCCCTTGGTGGCGAATCTGCAAAAGGACGCCGAGATGAAAGCCGCCTCCCTGCTCTGCGCCAATCCGCCCCCGGCGATCCCCGTCGCGCTCGACGCCTCGCGCCTCAGCCGCGCGTTCTGCAACCTCGCCTACAACGCCATGGACGCGATGCCAAATGGCGGGCGCATCCTGCTTCGCTTCGCAGCGTCCGCCCACGAGGTCACCACCGAGATCGAGGACACCGGGCCGGGGTTGCCCGCTGAAATGCTCGGCCGCTTGTTCGAGCCGTTTGCGACGCACGGCAAGGAACACGGCACCGGCCTGGGATTGTCCATCGTCAAGCGCATCATCGAGGAGCACGGCGGCCAGATCACCGCGCGCAACGCTTCCGGCGGCGGCGCCATCTTCAGCTTCACGCTGCCGCGGGCGCAGCAGGAAGCTGAAGTGCTGCAGCGTTGAACCCGACGACTGCAACGCCTCCCCATCCCGCCTCACCCTCCCTCCGCCATGTCACGCATTCGTCTCCTCCCGGAACACGTCGCCAACCAGATCGCCGCCGGCGAGGTGGTCGAGCGCCCGGCCAGTGTCGTCAAGGAATTGGTCGAAAACGCGCTCGATGCGCAGGCCACCCGCATCACTGTGGACATCCAGGCGGGCGGACGCAGTCTCGTGCGCATCACCGACGACGGATGGGGCATGAGCCGCGACGATGCGTTGCTCTGCCTGGAACGCCACGCCACCAGCAAGATTCAGCGCGCCGAGGATCTCTTCGCCATCTCGACGATGGGCTTCCGCGGAGAGGCGCTGCCCAGCATTGCCAGCGTGAGCCGCATGACGCTGACCACGCGCGAACGCGACGGCGGCGCCGAAGGCACGCAGGTGATCATCAACGGCGGGAAGATCCTCGAAGTGAAAGCGGCCGGCGCGCCGCCCGGGACATCCGTCGAGATTCGCAACCTCTTCTTCAACCTGCCGGCACGCCGGAAATTCCTGCGCAGCGAGGAGACGGAATACGCGCACATCCATCACTACGTCACGCTCGCCGCGCTCGCGTTCCCGGAGGTGGCCTTCACACTCACCAAGGATGGCCGCACCGTCTGGCAACTGGCACCGGCGAAGACCGGGAGCACACCCGCCGCACGCCTCGCCGCCTTGCGCGAACGCCTCCGCGCCCTCCTCGGTGGCGAACCTCGCCTGCTGCCGGTGGATCAGGCGATCGAACTCTCCGACGGTGACGACCCCGCGGGCGAAGTCGAAGCTCTTGGCGAATTGCACGAACGCCCCGCGAACGCTCCGGCGTCTTCCGGCTCGCCCGCCTCGACCCTCCGCGTGTGGGGCTTCATCGGCGCGCCGGGCGTGGCGCGATCCACGCGCGAGGACCAGCATCTGTTTGTCAACCGCCGGCCGGTGGAGAATCGCGGTCTCAATCACGCGCTGCTCGAAGGCTACCACACCGTGCTGATGAAGGGCCGCTACCCGGTCTGCTGCCTGTTCGTGGAGTTGGCCCCGTCGCTGGTGGACGTGAACATTCATCCGTCCAAGCGCGAAGTGAAGTTTCATCAGGAACGCACCGTGCGGCATTTCGTGGCCAACGCCGTCCGCCAGGCGCTGCTCGATTTTCACGCCGCGCCCACCGCACCGGGAACGCCGCCAAAATCGGCATCGGCGCAAGCGGCGCCAGCGCCATCCAGCATCGCGCCATCCAGCATCGCGCCATCCAGCATCGCGCCCTCCACAGCGCCGCCGCAGCCCGTCGAAGCGTATCGCACGAAGTTCAGCGCACCCGCCTCACACCAGCAACTGGCGCTGGCCGCGCCCGACACGCCACGGCTGGCCGCCACCGCGCAACCCATCTTCCATTCAGCGCCACTTCGCCCGGTCGCGCCAAATCCTCCGCCGGTGACGTCGCCGGATGCCTCACGGGGACCAGACCCGGCGACGGCGATCACATCGGCCGCGGCGCCGCGGCCGGCGGGCGAGCCGTTGCCGCTGCTCAACGTGCCGCTCCGCCTCGTGGGCGTCGTCGGCGAACTCTACGTCGTGCTCGAATCCGATCGCGGCCTCGTGCTGCTCGACCAGCATGCCGCGCACGAGCGGATTCTTTTCGAGCAGATGCTCACGCGCCTGGAGTCGGGCACGGTACCGTCGCAGCGCCTGCTGTTGCCCGAGACGGTGGAACTTTCGATTCGAGACGCGCTTTTCCTGCGGGAGAATCTCGCGACGCTCAACCGCCTCGGCGTGGGCTTGAGCGAGTTTGGCGAACGCACCTTCCTGCTCGATGCGGTGCCGCCATTGGTCAAGCCCGGCGATTCGCGGCGCTTTGTGCTGGAGTTGGTCGATGGACTCAAGGCGGCGGGACAGCAGGTGAACTCGCAGCGTCTCGGCGAACACACCATTGCCAAGACGGTGTGCCGCCACGCGGTCAAGGCGCACGATCCGCTCGGCGGCCCGGAGTTGGAGAACTTGGTGAACGACCTGCGCCGCTGCGCGATGCCTTACACCTGTCCCCACGGCCGCCCGACGATGATCGAGATGAACTTCCGCGAGCTGGAAAAGAAATTCGGCCGGCTGGTGTGACCGCGATTCACTGGGGCGCGCCTGTCCCCGCGCGCCGCGAACCACTCCCGGCCAACCCGACGGCGCGCTGGGGACAGACGCGCCCTGTGCGTGCTGGGACCAGGAGTCTTCGGGTAGCCCATTCCAAGGTCTTGTCAGTAACGCGCCGCGAGCGGACTCGCGTCCCAGTTCAACAACAGCGTCCCGGCCAGTTGCGGCGTCACGAGCAGATTCTCCACCCGGCCCGGCACTTCCGGCCAGCCCGGCGGATTCAGACCGAAATTCTTCCAGCGCGGGTCCGTGTCCGGCATCAACGCCCACAGTTCCTTGCTCAATCGACGCACCTTGCAGGCGGCGGCAAAGCGGTGCCAAGTCACCCCGGTCCAAATCCGTGCAGGGCGCAGTTTTGCCCCTTTACCCGGAGGAACTCCGCTGGCATATAGCGCACATCATTATGCGATGGCCCATTGTGTTGTCAGCCGTGCCTCTGGCGCTGGTGCTCTCCGTTCTCTCCTGTTCGTCCCGCCAGCGCCCGCCGGCTGAACAGGAAACCACCCTGCCCGGACAGCAAGCGGACGGCGCGGTCCTGCTGCCGAATCAGTGGTCGCTCCGCCCCGCGGGCCGCCAGATTCCGCTCGGCGATTTCCCGGTCAACATGGCGCTGCATCCCGATGGCAAATATGCCGCGGTGCTGCATTGCGGCTATGGCCAGCACGAGATCATCATCGTCAACCTGGTCAACCTCCGGGTGGTTTCCACCGTCGCGCTGGAGGAGGCGTTCTACGGCATCACGTTCTCGCCGGATGGCAAACGCGTCTTGTGCAGCGGGGCCGGGCAGGAAGCGGTGACCACCTTTGCCTTCGCCGACGGATTTCTCTCCGACCGCAAGCACATCAAGCTCTTTTACTCCTGGGAGCGCGCCATTCCCTGCGGCCTGACGGTGAGCAAGGACGGCAAGACCCTGTACGTGGCGAACGTCTGGGGGCACCGCGTGTCCATCGTCGATCTGGTCAGCGGCACCAAGACGACGGACATCCTCATCGGCACCAACTCGATCGGCGAGGTCAATTACGCCGACCGTCTCAAGAAGAAGACCGACGAGGATGAGGACGCCATCACCAAGCGCATGGAGGCTGTGCTCGACGCCACGGAGTCGTCCGACCCGTTTCCGTACGCCTGCGCGCTGGATGAGCGACGCAACCGTCTCTACGTGACGCTCTGGGCACAGGAGGCGGTGGCCGTCATCGACCTCGCCACGCGCCAAATCATCGAACGATGGCCGACCGGGGAGCATCCGAACGAGATGGCGCTGACCAAGTCCGGCCAGTTTCTTTTCGTGGCCAACGCCAACCACAATACCGTGACGGTGATCGACACGGCGCGCGGCCGGACCATTGAAACGCTCGTGGCCGAATTGCAGCCGGGCTCGCCGCCCGGTTCCACGCCCAACAGCCTGGCGCTCGATCCCGAGGAGCAGAGGCTTTACGTGGCCAACGCCAACATCAACGCCGTGGCCGTGTTCGATGTGGCGACGCCGGGCAAGAGCCGGTCTCTCGGATTCATTCCGGCGGGCTGGTATCCGACCTCCGTGCGCGTGACCGTGGACGGAGACCGGCTGCTTGTCGCCAACGGCAAAGGCAACATCTCCAGGGCGAATCGCAATGGACCAAATCCCATGCTGCGCGCGGGCGCCACGGTGCGCGAGTATATCGCCGGGCTGTTTCAAGGTTCGCTCAGCGCCATCAACCTCGAGGAAGGTGAGAAATTTTCCGCGCAGATGAAGCGGCTCACCGCGCAAACCTACCAATGCCTGCCGCGCCAGTTGCAGCCGGCCACCAATGCCAGTCCGCTGCTGCGGCCCGCGGACCCGGCGCCCGGCAATCCCATCCCCCGCAACGTGGGCGATTCCTCGCCGATTCACTACGTCATCTACATCATCAAAGAAAACCGCACCTACGACCAGGTGCTCGGCGACATGCCCGAGGGCAACGGCGAACCCTCGCTCTGCCTCTTCGGCGAAAAAGTGACGCCGAATCATCACAAGCTCGCCCGCGAGTTTGTGCTGCTCGACAACTTCTACGTCGATGGCGAGGTCAGCGCCGACGGACACGAGTGGACCATGGGCGCCTATGCCACGGACTTCGTTGAAAAATCCTGGCCGCTCACCTACGGACACAACCGCCTGCGCAAGTATCCCTATCCGGCCGAGGGCGTGTTTGCCATCGCCGCACCGGCAGGCGGCTATCTGTGGGACCGCGCCGCGGAAGCCGGGGTGAGCTACCGCAGCTACGGCGAATTCATCAGCAACGGCGCCAAGCCCGGCGAACCGGGACGCGCCCGTGTGCCGTCGCTCAAGGGGCATTTCGATCCAATGTACCGGAGCTTTGACATGGAGTATCCCGATGTAAAACGCGCCGCTCGGTTCATCGAGGAACTGAAACGCTTCGAGCAGGCGGGCGAAATGCCGCGCCTCCAGATGGTGCGCCTGCCCAACGATCACACCTCGGGCGCGGTCACCAACATGCCCACGCCCATCGCCGCCGTGGCCGACAACGATCTTGCTCTCGGCCAGATCGTCGAGGCGGTCAGCCAGTCGAAGTTCTGGAAGCGCACCGCCATCTTCGTGGTCGAGGACGACGCCCAGAACGGCGCCGACCATGTGGATGCGCATCGCACCGTGGCCTTCGTCATCAGCCCCTGGGCCAAACGTGGCGTGAAAGATTCCACGATGTATTCCACCAGCAGCATGCTGCGCACGATGGAACTCATCCTCGGCCTCAAGCCGATGTCGCAGTTCGATGCCGCCGCCATGCCGATGTTCAACTCCTTTGCCGCGCGCCCGGACAACGGGCGCTACAAGGCCGAACCGGCGCGGGTGAATCTCGAGGAGCGCAATCAGAAGCTTGCCTGGGGCGCGGAACTTTCGCGCACCATGGACTTCACCAGGGAAGATGCCGCCGATGATCTGCTGCTGAACGAGATCGTCTGGCGCAACGTCAAGGGCGCCGATAGTCCCATGCCGGCACCCAAACGTGCCGCCTTCTTCCTCGCGCACAAGGAAGGCGCGGACGATGACGACGATTGACAAGCCCGTGTGAAGGCTCGTGTTGCCGGCCGGAAGCTCCAGCGGTTCGGCGGCGGGCTAGGCGCCATCCTGGCCACCTGTTCCCTCGTGGTGGACGGACTTCGCACGGACGCAAGTCCGGACTGGTCCGCCAACTTGGCGGACACGACCATTGCCGTCGCCGCAGCGTCAGGCTTCTACTTGAATTCCCACCGCCCCCACAGTCTCGGCGTCAACTCCGCTTCGCTGGGCACGTCGGCGGTGATGCCGCTGGCTTTCGGCAAGCGACGGTCGCATGCGCGGTTGGGCGCATCCGCGCACTGCCCGGCGCGCGGCCTTGAGGCCTCTTCAGCGTTCGATGGGTGTTGGCGAAACACTGCCGGACGGTCTCTCGAACGATGAAGCGACGTAAACGTCGCGCTCCAGCCCGGGTGCCTTCGGGGGCAGTGTCGAGATGCGCCCGTCGCTGTTGTGGCTGACGAAAGTGCCTTGCCGTGCTAGCGGGGCCGGACTACGGTTTCGGCCATGAGCACAGCAGAGTTAGTCGCCGACAAGGTGAAAAGCCTGCCGGAATTTCAGGCCGAAGCCGTCTTGACCTTTGTTCAGGAATTGGAAGCTTCCCAAAGCTTGAGTGCCACGGAACTGATGCGACTTCCGCCGTCGGAGCGGCGGCGCATCCTGGCCAATCAGGCCCGCCAAGCTGAATCGGTTTATCGGCAGAATCCGGAGACGGTCGTCGAAGACGTGGATGCACCGCTGGATTATGAGTAGGGCGCGGCGCGGCGAAGTGTGGGAAGTGGAGTTTCGCCCAGCCACGGGGGCGGAGATTCAGAAGCTTCGCCCGGCAGTCATCATGAACGCGCCGGAAGTGGGCCGTCTGCCTTTGAACATCGTGGTCCCCATCACCGAATGGAAGCCCACGTTCGCCCTGTTCTCCTGGTTCATCCCCCTGTCCCCGTCGGCGGAAAACGGTTTGGTCAAGGAATCAGGAGCGGACGCTTTTCAGGTCAAATCCGTTTCTGAGAATCGGCTGGTTCGCCGACTTGGCCAAGTGACGGCCGATGAAGCGGACCAGATCGCAGCGGCGATTGCACTGTGCGTGGGCTATTGATTCCCACTGCCAGGCGTCGCCCTCTGCTGGATTCGAGAGGTCACCGAAACTCCCACCGCCCCCACAGCCTCGGCGTCAACTCCGCTTCGCTGGGCACGTCGGCGGTGATGCCGCTGGCTTTGTTCGCCCAATAGACGCGCTGCAAGGTCTGGAAGCCATTCCCGCGCAAGACGCCGATGTCGCCCTTGAGGCGCTGGCCGGCGGAGGGCTTGAGGCCGAGCGTGGCCAGTGGGATGGAGATTTCAAAGTTGCCGTCCTTGCCGGCGAGCTGCACGTCGGCGCTCACGTCGTCCACGCGGTCGAGCGTGACCGTGCGCCACGGGGAACTGAACGGCACCGGCTCTTTCGTGCCCGGGACCACGGCGTGGTAAAGCGCGGCCACGGTCTTGCCTTTGACCTGCGCGACGAGCAGGCGCGCGTCGCCCACGACGGGCTTGCCGCGCTTCTCGTCCGCGCCTGCGTCGGCGCCGATCATCACGTCGAGCGCGCCGCCGGTCTTGAAAAGGGCGTCAGGCATCTCGCCGGTGTTCTTGAGCAGGTTCGCGTCGCCGGTGCGGAAGGCCGCATAGAGGCGATCGCCGGACACGGACACGGCGCCGCGCACGTCGTAGGGTTTGCTCTTGCTGTCGAAGTAGGCCGCGACGCCGCTCTTGTCGATCTCCACCCAGTCGGCGCCCTGCCAGTCGTCCAAGTCGCCATCGAGCACGGGTGCGGTGGCGCGGAGAGCAACGCGCATCGTGCCGCTGCCTTGATTCTTCTGACGCGTGGCTTCGGCTTCCACGAGGTCGGCGCGGGATCTCGTCAGATCGTCGGCGCTTAGGTTCAACGTGGATTCCGGCAGCCGGCGAATCGTCTCCAAGCCGTCCACGCGCACGAGCGAGGAACGGGCACCGTCCACGAGATAAACCTGGCCGTCCTTCGTTTGCGTGATGCTGGGCCAGAAGTTCTCGTCGTGGAGCGTGAGGTCGTTGAGCAACATGCCGCGCTGGGCCACGGGCATGGACCACGTCGGGCCGCGCCGCACATCCTTGAACAGCTCCGCGACGAACAGTCCGTCGGCGGTGAAGAGATACAGGTTGCCCTGATTGCCGTTGACGCACCAGAGCGGGCCGGCGTCGCTGCCGCGTGGTGTGATGAAATCGCCGAGCAAGCGCGTGGTGCCGATGACCATGCCGGGAAAGCTGGGCGGCGGCGACTCGTGCGACGCGTGCAGGCCGGGCCACGGACTGGGATACGACCAGCGAGGTTCGCCCTTGAAGACCGCGCCGATGGACTGCGGGGCGAGCGGCTTGGGTGGCGTGGTCAACACGGTCCAACCGCTCTCGTGCCACAGCGCCTGGTCGCCGCCGGAGGAAGTGGGGCTCTGCACATCGCGCGCGAGAACTTCGCCCCTGGCCAGATCATAGACCGGGGCGCCCGGCTTGGTGAAACTCACCGGCGCGAACCGCATCGCGTTCGTGCCGTAGCGCGACACGATCATCGCCAGGTCCGGTGCGACGGTCACGGAGCCGACGGTGCCTTTCTGGAATTGCACTTCGTTCGTTTGCACCAGGCCGTCGCCGTTGCGATCGGACCACGCGAACGCCGTGACGTTCCGCCAGGTGTCGCCGCGCAAGTCCACGCCTTGTGGCCAGAGCGGCTTGAAGGCATCGGTCTTGAGAAGCTTCCACTCGTTCGCGCGGCCGAGCGCCGCCACGGGGCGGGCCACGCCGTCCACGAGCAGCCAGAGCATCGTCACGCCGGGGCCGCCGGTGGGATTGGCGTTGTGGTCGTTGGAGAAATACTTCCTCCCGCGGACCGTGTGCGGTGTCTCCGGCAACGCGCTCGCCGTGGGGCCGGCACCCTCGACGCCGCTCGCGCCCGGACGACTGAAGACGCTGACCAATTGGTCCGTGCCTTTGTCCCAATCGAGCCGGAATTCCATGCCGTGGAAATAGAACTTCGTCTTGTCGTCGGGATCGAGCTTGCCGCCGCCCCCGTATTCGCTGGGGCCGTAGAACGCGCGGACGAACTTGCCGTCGAGCGTCCAGACGCTGACGCGCTTGGGCTGGAAATCATTTTCCGTGACCCAGAGGCGGTTCGACGAATCAATCGTGAGGCCGGCGGGATTGTTGAGATGAAGCGGTTCGTAGGGGCCGGCTTTGGGCACGCCGGGCTTGCCAATGGCGCGAAGTAATTTGCCGGCGGGAGAAAAGACCTTCACCTGGTGGCTCTGGCCGCAGTCGGAGATGAAGATGTTTCCAGACGGATCAAGGGTGAGGGCGCGTGGTGAATCCAGCAGCGTGGGTTTTTGTGAGCCGCGTTCCCCCTCACCCGCCCTTCGGGCACCCTCTCCCCCATTGGGGGCGAGGGATGAGGTGAGGGGTCGCCCGCCACCGGCAATGACCATCTCAGGTTTGGCGAGTGCAATGGGATCGGGGCCGAGTTTGAACCGCACGAGCGAGTTCCCCGACAGCGCGAGCAGCCTTCCTTCCTTGTCGAAGGCCAGCCCGCGCGGCTCGCGCAGCGGCGAGGTGCCGAGCGCCTGTTTCGTCTTCGCGTCCACGAAGAGCAACTGGTCCAGCTTCGTCATGCTCACCACCAGCAGTCCATCGCGCGCCGCCAGGCCGCCGATGTAATCGCTCCATTCGACGTGCTGCGAGTTGGTCGCCAGCTCGGGCGTAAAATCGTATTTCACGACGAGCTTGTTTCCGCCAGTCGTGAGCGCGGTGATGCGAATCTCGCCCGGCTTGATCTTCGCCTTGGCCGCATCGTCCTTGCCCCACGCGGCGGCGGCGTAGGCAAAAGCGTTGGTGTCGCGTTGCGGGCCGTCGTCGCGGGCGAGATAGGGCGCGCCGGTCCAATTGCCGCCCACCCAGCCGACGCCGCCTTGCTTGCGCCCGTCGAGATCAACCCACGCGAGGCCGTGCCCGCCTTCGCTGACGTAACTGCCGAGGAAGACGAGCGGCTTGGCGCCGGGCGCGCGGTCGGCGGACACGAACAGCGCGGCGCACGGCGGCGTGTGATTCGCCAGCCACGCGCCGGTGGAGTCGGCGGTTTCCCACGCGGGCGAGCCGGCGTTGTAAATCGAGAATTCGTAGCGCAAATCCACCTGTTTCCGCCAAAGGCCGCGCACACGGTAGGCGCCGGGCTGCACGAACTGCGCCGGGATGTGATAGACGCCGTGCCGCGCGGCTTCGTTATCGCGCAGCAAATCGTCCATGCCGTCCCACCAGGCGATGTTCTCGCCGGCAGGAAATTTGGTTTCGGAGATGAGATTGCGGACGCGCCGGCCTTGCGCATCTTCGATGACCAACGTGACGAAGCCTTCCTCCGGCAGCTTGAAGCGGATCGGGATGGGCGGATGAACTTCCTCCGTCTTCGGCGCGGCGACGATGGCGGTGCTCAACTCCGCTCCGCCCAGCGCTTCCAGCGCGAGCAACTTTCCCAGCCAGACGCGGCGTCCGCCCTTGGTGTTGCCCTTCAAGTGACCGTGCGCCCGTGCCTCGTCGATGACCTTCGTGATGCGGACTCGCACGGCGCGCGTCGTGACCTCGCGACCAAAGTCCAGCCAGTTCACGCCGAGGGCGCGCGGATATTGGTTCTCGATCCTGTCGAAGCTGCGGAGCAACTGCCAGTCGGTGTCGCTGGCGTCGCGTGGATGCTTGTCAGCGGGGCCGGTAAAAGCCAGCACGTCCGCGGCGCTGAAGCCGGCCCAGAGCGCGTTCAACCCACGCACCTTCACCGGATGCGGCCAAGTCAGCGTCACCCACGCGGGATGCTCGGCGGAGATCACCGGCGTGTTGGCTTCCGGCGCGTTGTCCCAGGTGCTCCAAGTGTCGTCGTTACTGGAATTGTTGAGCCTGGTGGCTTTGTCGTTACCTCCGCTCGCCGATGCCACCGCCTGTGGCGCCAGGTTCAGCCAGCGTTCGCCCAGCACAAACACCCCGCCCAGCCAACCGGCGTAGCTCTTGTCAATCAACGCGCTGGTGTGCGTGAAACGCAGGGCGCGCGTCGCGGTGCCCGGCGGCAGAATCCAAAGAGCGTATTCCTCCTTTGCCACTTCATCGCGCGAAACTTGACCCTCCTTGAGCCGTTGCGCGGGAAGCCAGTCCGCCTCGTTGTCGAGCTTGCCGGGATACGTGGCGGTCGCCTTGAGCACGCTGAGTTGTCCGCCTGCGCGCACCAGCACGGAACCGAGGGCGAGCGACGATTTCCATCCGAGCCGCAGATGCCGCGCGCCCGAACTCTTCGATTCACCAAATTTCACGCCGTCCCACTCCGGCGCGGTGGTTCGGGTCCAGACGACGTGCCTGGGGCCGTCCTTGAGCAAAACCGGCGTCTCGGCGCCATCGACCCAGACAGCAAAGGCGGCAGCATCGAGAACCTCCAGCGTCAGCGGCGTCGCAATGGGGAAATCGGCAGCAGACGATGTCGGACTCGCCGCGGGCGCCTCGCCGCAGAGAATCGCCAGCACCAAAGTGCCGGACCAGTGGTTGAAGAAGTTTCGCATCATCGGTTCGTGCGGGTTTTTGGAAGAGTAATCCTCCCGCGTTCCCTGGCTCCAGCATCAATTCAAAAACGACTGTTCTCTTCCTCCTTTTGAGTTGACGCCCCGGCCATTTCCCAAAAGTTTGTCGGCCATCACGCGGCTGTCGGTCGCCTGGCGGAAGTTGTGGCGAACGATTCCGCAACACGGTCGCGACGCAGCGAGGTGGGGCGCGCCGGTCCTCAGCGCGCCGCGACTGGCGATGGGCTGACGGCGCGCTGGGACCGACGCGCCCCACCTGCGGATGCTTTGGCAACAATTGATATCATGCGCACACTCTGCAAACACATTCTCGCCGCGGAACAGCCGATGGAATCGGTGCTCGTCAAGGGCTGGGTCCGCACCCGGCGCGACTCCAAGGGCTTTTCCTTTCTCGAAATCAACGACGGCTCCTGCTTCGGCAGCGTGCAGGTGGTCGTGGACCACGGCACGCCGGGTTTCGCCGAGCCGACGCAGTTCACCACCGGCTCCTCGCTGGTCGTCGAGGGTGAACTGGTCCCCTCGCCGGCGGCCGGACAAAAATGGGAGCTGCGCGCGAAACGTGTCGAAATCGTCGGCCACGCGGACGCCGCCTATCCGCTCCAGAAAAAGGGCCACACGCTGGAATTCCTCCGCTCCATCGCGCATCTGCGCCCGCGCTCGAATCTCTTTGGCGCCGTCTTCCGGGTGCGCAGCAAGCTCGCCTTCGCGGTCCATGAGTTTTTCCAGAGCCGCGATTTCGTTTATGTCCACACGCCGGTCATCACGGCCAGCGATTGCGAAGGGGCCGGGGAGATGTTTCGCGTCACCACGCTCAAGGGAAATATCGACGCGCAGCCCGAGACCGATTTCTTCGGCAAGAAAACCTTCCTCACCGTGAGTGGCCAGCTCGAGGGCGAGACCTTCGCCTGCGCGCTCTCGAACATTTACACGTTCGGCCCGACCTTCCGCGCGGAGAACTCCAACACCGCGCGCCACGCCGCCGAGTTCTGGATGATCGAGCCGGAGATGGCTTTCTGCGATCTGCGCGGCGACATGGATCTCGGTGAGGAATTCATCAAGGCCATGGCGCGGTATGCGCTGGAACATTGCGCCGAGGATCTCGCGTTCTTCGGCAAGTTCGTGGACAAGGGCCTGCACGAGCGGCTGAAGTTCGTGGTCGAACGACCCTTCGTGCGCCTGCCCTATGCCGAGGCGGTGGCGATCCTCAAGAAATCGGGCAAGCAATTCGAGTTCCCGGTCGAGGACGGGCAGAACCTCCAGTCCGAACACGAGCGCTTCCTCACCGAGGAGCATTTCAAATCGCCCACCAGCGTCTTCAACTACCCGCGCGCGATCAAGCCGTTCTACATGCGCCTGAATGACGATGGCCAGACGGTCACCGCCATGGATGTACTGGTGCCGGGCATCGGCGAAGTCATCGGCGGCGCGCAGCGCGAAGAGCGGCTCGACCAGCTTTTGGAGAACATGAAGTTCCACCATCTCAAGCCCGAGGATTACGCGTGGTATGTGGACCTGCGCCGCTACGGCAGCGTGCCGCACGCGGGCTTCGGGCTGGGCTTCGAGCGCCTGCTCATGTTTCTCACCGGAGTGAGCAACATCCGCGACGTCATTCCCTTCGCCCGCACGCCGGGCAATGCGGAGTTCTGAGGCGATCGACAATCATTGCGACGTCACGGAACGCGGACGCGGTAAAACTCGGAAGCGCGCGGTGAGTAGAGACTGTTGGAGAACTGGATGAAATCGTCGCGGCCTGCAAATCTCCATAGCGTTCCCCATCCGCTGGCTGCGGTGCTCTCCACTTCGTACACTACATTGGTTTCTCCCCAGAATTTGAAGCCAAAGAGATTCGTGCTGATGAAGTGCGGGTGAGCGGCGGCTTCGACTTGAATTCTTGGAATCGTGATCAAACCGAGCGAGGCGGGGGCGCTGGTCACCGAGCCGGACGGGTTGCTCGCCACAACCGAATAACAGCCGAGAGACTCCGGCTGAATGATCGTGAGGCTAAGGGCGAAATTGGTGGCGCCGGTGAGGTCCGCACCGTTGAAACGCCACTGGTAGGCAAACGGTGGATTTCCCAATACACTGGCGCTAAATGTTGTTGAGCCTCCCAATGTTGATTTATGATCGGAAGGCTCGACGAGCATCACTGGTGCTGGATTTCCCGAGAACGGGGTTTCCAGAATCCATAGATGATTGCCGGTCGCGTAAACGTATCTTCCGCAGGCTCGCACCCTGTAAGGACGCCCGCTGAGGAGGAATTCACCAACTTTGCCCGGCAGTTCCGGCAAGCTGAGGTCAATGACTTGGACCCGGCCATTCAGATCATCTGCCAAGAAGGCAAGTGAACCGGCAATGCAGATGCTCACCACGCGTCCGGGCAGGGGCAAGGCAGCCACCTCGATGGGGCGACTTGGATCACTCACATCGATGACGCGGAGTCCATTCGTTCTTGCGGCAACATACGCAAACGGCCCTGCGACTGCGATGTCCTGTGCACTCGCCACAGGGACGCTTCCCATCACTTTCGGATTCTCCGGCTTACTGACATCAACGACTTCCAATTTATTTCCGACGTAAAGGTCTCCGCTCAACAGATAGGCGTAGGGCTGGACTACATCAAGAGCGGCACAGCGATAGGTTATTCCACTCGACAGACCCACCGGGTGGAAAGGGTCGGTGAGATCCACGATGTAGGGCGATCGAACGCTGGAATTGTCCACCACATAAGCTCTTCGCTGGTTTACAAAGACCGAATAGGCGTAGGTCCAGATGTTGGTTCCAAAAGGGTGGAGCGGTTCACTGAAATCAAAAGTGGAGAAAGACATGCCGGCGACTCCATAGAAATGGTGCCCCTCCACCGCTACTCCGATGAATCTCCCCGGAATTGCCCCAACCAGCGATGGAAGGCTTGGGTCGCTGATGTCGAGAATGGCTACCTCGCCGGCGTAGCCTGGGGCGGTCGCCTGCAACACGAACGCCAGGTTTCCGTTGAGCTGAATGTCTGTCGCCGGACCGGGCCAAACGGCCTTGTTGGTGAGTTGGACCCGCGGCACCACATTCAACAACGCATTCGAGCTGGTCACCGTCCCGTATTGGTTGCTGATCACCACACTGTAAATCGCCGCATCGCCGAAGCTCACGTTCGGCAGGGTGATATTGGTGATGAAGCCCGCCACAATGACCTCGCCGTTGCGGTACCAGCGCAGCGCCGTCCACGGCGGGGACTCGATGGCCACCGAGAAGGAAACAACGCTGCCGGTGGGGACCGTCTGGCTCTTCGGCTGGAGGTGCAGCAAGCTGGGTAGAAGCGCGAGGAACGCATTGGAACTGACCGTCGCACCGAGAGCGTTGGTCGCGAGCAGGCGGTAGCTGCCGGCGTTTGAGGGAACGGTGCTGGCGAGGGAGAGCACGGCGTTGGTGGCGGCAGGCACGTTGGTGCCGTTGAACTGCCATTGAAACGCAATGGGGCGGCCGCCTGAAACCACGGTTTCAAATCGCGCTGAACCCTCAACGTAGTTCGTCTGCGATTTGGGATGGATTACGACTTCTGGCGGCACTTCCGCATAGTCAAACCCCACCTGATCCAACCAGCCATATTCCAATTCGCCCCAAGTGGCACCCGGGAATTGCCATCGCAGTTTGTGAATCCCCGCGGGCACGGCCAGCGATTCCTGCCGCCAATTGACTTCGCCCGCAATTCGGGGTGCCTGCCTCACACCGTCCAGCCAAAGTTCCAGGAATGTTGCGTTGGTCTGACAGGAAACCTTCCACCAAAAGCGCAGCGTGCCCGGTCCGAGGACCGCCGTCTCCAGCCATGACGGCGCATTCCACGAATCATGCTTGCCGGCTGTCGCGGCCGAAACACCGTCATGGGTGACATTGGTCTGGGCCGTCCATGGAATGGAACCGCCCGTCGTCCACGTCATCTCCGGGTCATCCAATGCTTCCTGCAAAGTGATCTGGGCATCAGCTTCGAGGGCAAGCAACGAGAAAGCCACCATCCCAAACCAGCTGCACAACCGGTGCGCCACAATAAATAGCGGATGCAATAGCGCCTGAAAATTCGCTGTCGAGAGAGCGTTCATTGACAAAGCGGAAACCCTCCAGTCCTTGATTCGGGGTTCCGTCGCCGGTTGCATATCAAAGCAGGTCGTTCGCAGCAAGGACGAACCAAGGCACGAAGGGCTGCCAGAGGAGATCGAAGGTGACAAGGTTCTCGATCGAGTCCTCGCTCCGCCGGCGAATGCTCTGCTCCATTCCCCTCGCCCGCCCACTGGGCAATCAGCCAGCCCTCACTCTCCCATCGCAATTGTTGCCCCTCGTGGGCCGGGCCGCTGGGCCGTTGGCGGCAATCTCCATCAAAATCATGCCCACCACCAAACTGATGAAATGTCCGGGCTGCGGGCACGAGACGAAGCCGGGCTTCTCGCTGCGAACTTCTCCGTTTCTGGCGAACAAGAGAAAGCGCGGACGGGATCGAGATCCGCGTCCGCGCTGAATTTCCAAACTGAACCGGCTACTGGTTTACTTCTTCGGCCCGTAGCCCGGCAGGGGGTTGCCCTGATCGTCGAGTTTGCCGCAGGACCAGAGCAGGCCGCGGGTGACGAGGTCGAGGTAGCGAGGATCGGCGACGGTGGCGTTGTTGTGGCCGATGGTGGTGCTGAAGACGCGCGTCTTGTTCTGATAGTTGTTCACCCAATTGACGACATACTCCACCGGTTTCTCCGTCACTTCTTCCGTGCCGTCGGCGAGCTTCTTTTTCTGCTTCACGATCTGCTTGCCCCGGGCGAGCGAGCGGGCGGTGTCCAGCACTTGCACGTTGTTGTAAAGCTCCTCGTTGATGGTGGTCCAGTCCGCGCCCCCGCGATTGATGGGGTGATCCTTGTCGGTCTGGGTGATGACGATGGGCATCTGCGCCCCGTGGCCGCTGGACTGGATGCCGAGATAATCGAACCAATACGCTCGCGCCGAGCCAGGCTCTGCCGGCTGACCGGGATTGCCGATGCGATAGGAGTGCATCGCGCAATGAAGGTTCACGCCGGGGATGCCGTTGCGATGCGGTTTGAGCACGCCTTCGATGACGGCCGCATCGGAAATGTCCGCGGCGCATTCGTCGTGCAGAATGACATCATAGCCCGTCGCATATTCGGGTTTTCCGTAAATCTCCATCGGCGGACGGGTGCTGCCGTCCGGAGAAAAGATGATGTCCACGACGAGATTCGCGCGCGCTTCGAGGCCGTTCTTGAGGATGTCCTTCTGGGTCTTGTAATCGTGGCAGCAACCGCCGGCGATGAGCAGCGCGCGGAGCGGCTTGGTATCCTGCGCGGCAGCCCGGCTGGCGAATGACGTCAGCGCGATGGCGGCCACGGTGCAAACGGGGATCAGAGTCAGTTTCTTCATGGTGTTTCGTTGTTCGAATTTGTTGCGATGCTGGTTCAATTCAAAGAGTCAGTTCAAGCCTTCAAGCCCTTGAGATCCGCCTCCCACTTTTCGTTGGCTTTCATCATTTCGTCCCAGGTCACCACCGCGTTCTTGTAGGCGGCGGTGCGGCCGAGAATGGTGGTGAGGTTGCTGCGCACGCTCGGCGCCACCGTTGGGTTCGAAAAATCGCCGCTCGCGATGGCCTTGTGGAACGACACGATGTTCGCTTCCGCGCCGACCTGGTAGATGCCGGGGGAATCACCGTTGTAGGCTTCCTCGCGGCTCTTCATCCAGACCTTGCCGCCGTAATGCGTTTCGGCCGTGCCGTTCATTCCGTGGGCGCGGACCATGATGTCGTCGTAGGCGAAGCCGACCTGCTTCGAACTGAACGTGACGACGAGATTGTCCGGGAAGTAAAACAGCACCTCGAAATGATCCCAGCAATCGCCCACGAAGGGCCGGGCGCGCCCGCCGCTGCCGTAGGCTTTGACTGGATTTGCGTTCACAAACCACGTCGCCACATCAAGCGCGTGGATGTTTTGCTCGGTGATGACGTCGCCTGAGAGGGTGCGATCCACGCCCCAGCCGCGGAAACGCAGTTCGGCGTTGCCCGGGCTCTTGCGGATGGAATCGTCCACACCCTGGAACATCAGGTTCGTCTGATACTCGGCATACACAGAGACGAGCTTGCCAATCTCGCCGGCATGAACGCGCTTCATCACCTCCTGGTACGACGGCGTGGAACGGGTCTGGAAATCGACGAGGAACGCCTTGTTGTTCGCGGCGGATTTCTTCGCGCCTTCCGCGATCGTCAGGCAGCCCGGCACGTCCACCGCCAGCGGCTTGGCGATGTAGATATGTTTGCCCGCAGCAACGGCGTCCGTCACCTGCTGCGGATGAAAATACGGAGGCGTCTCGATGGCCACCGCGTCGAGCTTGAGGCCGAGCAGTTTCTGGTAGCCATTCAGGCCGGTGAAACAGTTCGAAGCCGCGATGCCGTGATCCTTCGCCACCGCATCCACGCGGTCCGGAAAATAATCCGCGACGGCGACCACCTTGCAACCTGGATGCTTGCCAAACAGATTGGCGATCCAACGTCCGCGTCCGCCCGCGCCGATGAGTCCAACGGTGATCTTCTCGCCCGCCTCCGCGCTGCGACCCAGAGCGGGTGCCAGCAAGGAGGCGCCCAACGCGGCGGCGCCGGATGATTTGAGGAAGCTGCGCCGGGTGACGAGGTCGTGGCTGCCGGTGATTTCAGGAAATGATTGTGACATGGGTGATCCTTTGAGTGGCGGCGGTGGTTCGATGTTTAATGGTGCAATTCGTGTGAATCCAGACGCTGCAAACGGCGCCGGTGTTCAGGGTGAAATGCGGCGCGAGCGTGACGGGGGCTGTAGGTTTTGTCAAACCGGCGGCTCGGCGCGACGCGGCCAAAAATCGAAGCTTGCGCCGCGCACCCATTCGCAGGCAATTACACGGCGCTCGATGACCACCATTCCCATCGCATTCGACGCCGTAGCGACCGCCACCGCGCCCAGCCTGATTCATCAACCGGCTTCGTTCGTGGAGCGGCTCGATCTGGCGCGGATGTTCCCGGCGGTGCAGCCGCTCGAAGTGGAACTGGGTGCGGGCGATGGTTCGTTCCTCGTGCAATCCGCCGGATTGAATCCGGGGTGCAATTTCATCGGCGTCGAACGGCTGCTCGGGCGGTTGCGCAAAATCGATCGCAAAGGCCGGCGGGCTGGTTTGACGAACCTGCGCGCGTTGCGCATCGAGGCGGGCTACGGCGTCGAATTCCTGCTGCCGCCGGGCGCCACCCAGGCGCTGCATGTTTATTTTCCCGATCCGTGGCCGAAGAAGAAGCATCGCCGCCGGCGGCTGATCAACGCGCGCTTCACCGAACTGGCGGCGAAGGCGCTCGCGCCGGATGGCGTGGTGTATCTGCGCACGGATGACGCGGATTACTTCGCGCAGATGACGGAGGTGTTCAGCGCGAACAGGTCGTTTCAACCGGTGCCGACTCCGGAGAAATTGAGCGGGGTGGTGACGGACTTCGAGCGGGAGTTCAACGCGCGGGGCGTGCCGACCTTGCGCGCCGCCTATCAACTGGTCTGAGGTGCGCGCCAAACCGCTCAGACATCGATGATGGGCCCCTTGCCGTCGTCGTCTGGTCGGCGGGGAGGTTGAGGTCGGCGTTGAACCTGGATGCGCGAGCCGCCGACGCCGGTGAGCAGGCCCAAGAGCACCGAGATGACACTGATGAGGAACGCGCCGAGGACCGCTGCGCCGAAGGTTTCGACAACAAACGTGGTCACGATCGATCCCACGAAATAAAGGAGGGCGGCATTGATGATCAGTTGGAACAATCCCAGCGTCAGGACCAGCAGCGGCAAGGAAAGCAGCATCAGCAGCGGACGCACGAACGCATTGAGGAGGCCGAGCAGCAGCGTCGCGACGAGCAAGCCAGTCGGAGTGTCATAGTGGATTCCCTTGACCACATGAGCCGCCACCAGCACCGCGACGGTGTTGATGGCCCAGCGTTGGAGAAATTCTTTCAGACCCGACGGCATAGCGCGCCCGGAAATCTGGGTCAGGCCGCCGGTGATGGCAAGCGGTCTGATCACGCTCCATCGCCGCACGATTCCCGTGGGCGCATCCGCGCAGTGCCCCCGGCGCGCGGCCTTGAGGCCGCTTCAGCGTGCGATGGGTTTTGGCGAAACATTGCCGGACGGTCTCTCGAACGAGGAAGCGACGTCAACGTCGCGCTCCAACCCGGTTGCCTTCGGGCGCAGTGTCGAGATGCGCCCGATTCCCGTCGCCGCACGTTTCCGAATTCGACAATCCGCGTCCGCGTTTCTAATCTCGCGCCGGTGAAAATCCTGTTCATCGGAGACATCGTCGGCTCGCCGGGACGCGAGGCGTTGGCGAAGCTGGTGCCGGTCTTGCGCGAACGCCACGCGCTCGATGCCGTCGTGGCCAACGGCGAAAACTCGGCCGGCGGCTCGGGCATCACGCCGGGCACCGCAAAGGAAATCTTTGCCGCAGGCGTGGATGTCATCACGAGTGGCGATCATCTCTGGGATCAAAAGGAAGTCGTCGAACTGCTCGACAGCGAACCGCGCTTTCTGCGTCCGCTCAATTATCCCTCCGGCACGGCGGGGCGCGGCGCGGGAATCTTCGAATTGCCGAACCGGCCGCCGTTCGCGGTGCTCAATGCGCAGGGCCGCGTCTTTATGCCCGACCTCGACAATCCGTTCGCCGTCGTGCCAGCCGAAGTGGCGCGATTGCGCGAGCGCACGCCGATCATCCTGGTGGATTTCCATGCGGAGGCGACGTCGGAGAAGATTGCGTTTGCGCGGATGCTCGACGGACGGGTCAGCGCGGTGGTGGGCACGCACACGCACGTGCAGACGGCCGACGAACAAATCTTTCCTGGCGGCACGGCCTACCTGAGCGACGCAGGGTTCACCGGGCCGCACGAGAGCGTGCTGGGCCGCGAAATCGGGCCGGTGATCCAACGCTTTATCACCTACGCACCGCAGCGGTTCCCGGTGGTCAAGTCGGGGCGCGTGCTGTTGCAGGGCGTGGTGATTGAAGTGGACGATGCGACCGGGAAGACGCTGCGGATCGAGCGGGTGTCGGAGTTGATGCGGTGATCAATTTTGGAGCTTCCTCTCGATAATCTCCTCAGCCAGAGCCAGACTTCCCCGGCCCTTGTTCTGCTTCATCACTTGCTCCTTGTTGAAGCTCTTCATTCTCGATCCAGTCCGAATTCAGGATGCCGCTTGTGGTGGCGAACGACCATCACCCGAATGAAGTCGGCTTGGATATCGTAGAGGAAATGGTACGGGAATCGTTTGAGGTTGGCCCGCCGGAAGCCACGGTCTGTCGGATGAAATCGCAGCGGATACGCCGCAGCTTTGGCGATCACGCCCTTGAATTCCGCGGTGAACTCATCCGCCAGACGAGGGGAGACCTCGTGGTATTTTCTGGCAGCCTCCAGCAGATCCTGCCGCACCGCTGGATGATATCTCACTTCCATTGCGCTCGTGCGCGATTCACATCTGACCAAAACTGCTCCGATCCCAACGCTTCCACACGACCTGAATCCAGTTCCTCGCGGCGCCGCGTCGCTTCTTGGAGTCCTTCGTCATCCTCCTCACCCAAGGCAGGTGCCGGGAGCAAATCGAGAAGCCATGCGGCCAGTTCAGCCTTCTCCTGCTCCGGCAAGCTGGCCACGGCGTTTTTGATTTCTGCGACTGACATGGTGCAAAACTATTCGTTCCATAGTGCGAGCGCAAGTCAGGCAAAGGCACCGCAGGTCGGCCTTCCCTCCGGTCTTTCGAGATCATCCCTTCAGCTTCCTCTCCAGAATCTCCCCAGCCAGAGCGGGATTCGCCTTGCCCTTGCTCAGCTTCATCACTTGGCCCTTGAGGAAATTCAGCGCAGCGCCCTTGCCGGCCTTGAAATCAGCCGCCGGACCGGGATGGGCGGCGATGGCCTGCTCGCAAAATGCCTCGATGGCTCCGGTGTCGCTGACCTGAGCCAGCCCCTTTTTCTCCACAATGGCACCCGGCGCATCGCCGGTGGCGAACATCTCGGCAAAGACATCCTGCGCAATCTTGGTGCTGATCTTGCCGCTGTCCACCAGCGCGACGAGTTCGAGGAGGGATTCGGGCTTGAATTTGAGGGAAGCCAGCGAGCAGCCCGTAGCAGCCGACGTGAGGAGGCTCTGATCTTCGCTGACCGCTGACATCGGACCACCGACTTCTTCGAGAGCCTCCTCACGTCGGCTGCTACTCTCCGCCATCTTGGCGCGCAGGTTGTTGATGACCCAGTTCGCGATGGCCTTGGCATTGGTCGCACCGGCTGCGGCTTGCTCGAAATAATTCCCCAGCGGCACATCATCCACGAACGACTGCGCATCGCCCGCGGGCAGTTGATACTGCGCCATGAAACGTCGCTTGCGCGCCAGCGGCAGTTCGACAACGCCAGCCCGGACCGAAGCCACCCACTCCTCCGTCGGCGCGAAGGGCATCAGGTCCGGATCGGGCAGATAGCGATAATCGTGCGCGTCTTCCTTCGACCTCATTTCCTCCGTGATGCCCGCCTCGTCGTCCCAGCGGCGGGTGGATTGGATGAGCCGGCCGCCTTGCTTGAGCACCTCGATCTGGCGGGGGATCTCGTAATCCAACGCGCGGCGGGCGCCGGAGAAGCTGTTCATGTTCTTGATTTCGATCTTCGCCCCGAGCGCGGTCGTGCCGACGGGGCGCACGCTCACGTTGACATCGCAGCGGACCATGCCCTTTTCCATGTCGCAATCGCTGATGCCGCCGTGGACAAGAATATCCTTCAGCGCGTTGAGATAGGCGTAGGCCATGTCGGCGCTGGTCAGGTCGGGCTCGCTGACGATCTCGAGCAGCGGCACGCCGGCGCGGTTGAAGTCGAGGCCGCTCTGCCGGTCGAAGTGAAAGCTCTTGCCCACGTCCTCTTCGAGATGCGCGCGGGTGACGCGCACGCGGGACAGGCCGCCTTCGAACTCAAACTCCACGAAGCCGCTGGCCGTGGACGGCAGGTCGTACTGAGTAATCTGATAGTTCTTCGGCATGTCTGGATAAAAATAACTCTTGCGGTCGAACTTGGCCCGCGGCGGCAGCGAGCAGTTGAGGAGCAATCCGGTGCGCGCAGTCAGGCGGAGCGCCTCCTCGTTGGCAACGGGCAACACGCCGGGCATGCCGAGGCAGACGGGGCAGACGTTCGTATTCGGTGGTGCGCCGAAATCGTTCGCGCATCCGCACCACATCTTTGACTTGGTCTTGAGCTGGACGTGTGTCTCCAGCCCGATGACGGCTTCGTAGTCCATAAATTGCCGGCGAGAGTTAACAACGGATGGGCGCGGATGGGCAGCGATTTTTCACAGGAAGAAAGGCGCGGAGAGGCCAGGAGGAAATCGGCGCGAATGCTTCAGCGCAGCTTGCCCAGCCGTTGCAGTTCTTCGAGGAATGCGATGTCTGCCTGGTCTTGAGGCCGATCCGCCGCACGCTTGGCGGCCAGCAGGTCAGGCCCCGCCAAGCATTTCACGGGGATTCCATTTTCCGTGTGCCGTACTGCTGCCCGGGCCTCGGCTTGGTCGAATTTCGGCACTCCCGGCAGGCCCAGATGAAACTGCAAAATCCCCCAACAAGTCTGGTAGGTCTGAATGAAATTCTCTCGGTGCGGTCCCAGCGGGATAAGGTGCACGTCCACCTCCGATTCCAGCAGCGAGTTAAGTCGGGCGAGATTCTGCGAGTCTCGCGGCGGAATGTAAAAATCCCAGTCCATCGAAAGCGCGGCATTCCCGACAGCCGCATCGCTTGTCCGCCGATGAGCAGATAGCGCACGCCGGTTCGACCAAACGCTGCCAACAAGTCATCAATCCGCGGCATGGGAACGCGCCACCTTTGCCAACAAGTCCTTTTTCCAGCGATTCATCTCCTCATGGCTGGAAAACTTCTGAGGGAGAAACCGCGGGAGAGCCGATCCGACAGCCGGTAGAGGCTCAACCTTAAGATCTGTCGCCCAGAGTCGGATTTTGGCTTTGTAGTCGTCGGTGACTTTCATCGCTAACTCGGTGGCGCGGTCTTTTGCTCCGAGCTCACGCCAGAACCATGACGCGCGTTGCAAGGGGCCGCAAGGGGGTTCTGGCTAGGCGGCACACCAGGCACCGCGAGGCAGACGGATCAAATGTTCGTGTTCGATGATGAATCCTCGGACAGAAAGGCACGCCCGGCTTGACATTTCGGGCCGCCTCCAAAAACTCGCCGCCCTATGGCAACTATTCCTACCGAATTCAAAGGCGTCACGGTGTTGGCCAAAGCCAACGTGTATTTTGACGCCAAGGTCGTCAGCCACTCGATCCTCCTGCCCGACGGCTCCAAGAAAACACTGGGCCTCATCTATGCGGGGAAATTTCATTTCGGCACCGACAAGGCCGAACGCATGGAAATCGTGGCCGGCGAGTGCCGCGTAAAGAATGACGGGCAACCCGTGGCGACCACCTTTGCGGCCGGGACCTTTTTCGAGGTGCCTGCCAAGTCCGGCTTCGACATCGAGGTGCAGTCCGGCTTGTGCGAATACATCTGCACGTTCCTCGATTGAGCGAAAAGGTGAGACGGAACGACCGTTACTTTCGACCGAGGGCCGCCACTTCCTCCGCGCTCATCGCACGGGCGAAGAGGTCGAACTGGGCGAAGTCAGCGCCAAGAAACTCGTTGCCCGAGCAGTTCGGATTTCCGCGCAGACGCGTGCAGCGGTGTTGAGTGCGGCAGGCACTTCAATTGTTTCCTGCGCCCTACCGTCCAGATAAAGGGTCAGCCTGGAACCAGATTTCACGGCGGCGACGTGATGCCACACGCCCGGCGCGATGCGGAGGCCGCGGGTGCTGAACACGCGCTGCGCCTCGATGCGCGCGAATAACTTTCCATGACCCACCGTGAGCCGGAGCGGATCATCCATGCCGCCCGCCTAGAGGCTCAGGACTCCACCGCAGTGACTTGCGTAAACAGACTATCAGATTTTGTGTCAGACAATTAGACACATAATCTGAATCGTTGACAAAATTGGACAATCCGATTTAAGTTTTTATCGACATGTCCGATAGCAGAGGACACGTCTGTCTTGTTGTTGGAAATTTTTATGAAAAAAGCGATTATTGGATTCACTGTTCTAGTTTCCGCCTGGGCTTCGGAAGGAAGTGTTGCCTTGGGCACTTATGAATTCAACGGTAACAAAAGCGTAACGACGCAGCCCGATAACGCGACTTTTGGCACCTTTACCAGGAACTTTGTAACGGATGGAGGCACGGTCGGAGGCCTGTGGACCGTCTCCGGATGGGACACCGCCGCCACGCCGGACGCACGCCGAAACATCCAGTTCCAGATCACCCCGAGCGCGGGCTACACGCTCAATCTCGAAAAGATCGCCTTCACCGCGAACATTGACATTGATGGGCCGCTCAACGGACGGGTCAGCATCTTCCAGCAGGGCAGCGTTGTGCCCGTAGCGAGCACCGACTTCCTTTTCAATGAGGATTCCACGCCATACACCTTCGATTTTCAGGATTTTACCGCAACCGAGACCGTGACGGTTCGGTTTTACGGATGGGAATCCTTCAACAGCGGCGGCCAGGTGTTCTATGACAATGTTGCGCTGGAAGGCTTCACCACCGTTCCCGAGCCGGCCCACACTGCGTTGGCGGTTTTCGGAACCGGCTTGGTTGGCGCAAGTTTAGTCCGCCGACTGCAAAAGCGTTGGGCAATGAACCGCGCGCAGCCCTCCGCATGATTGTGCAACCGCGTCTGCGGTTTCAGTCGTTATCTTGATTTTTTCCGAACGGCGCTCATTGAGCGCCGTCTTCGTGTGCCAACCATCCATCTCCGGTGCCCGCGATGGGATCGGACCCGGAGGATTCTGGTGCGTCGGTGACGGGGAAGGATGTTGTGAGATTAGAATGGCGGAGTAACGGGCGCTTAACCCGACTTTCTATACTCGTGAACCATTTCGCAGCGACCGGGCCAAAAGCCCTGATTTTCCGCGGGTGCTCCCCGAAAGGTCTTCACGACATCCGCCGTCGGGCGGATCGAGTTTGTGCGCCGCGCTCCGCCGTGGCGGGGGTTGCTCGGGCAACGCCATCTTGAGTTGTTGCAGCAGCAGGCGCACGTGCGCGTCGGGCTGCCTGTAAAGGCGCAACACCAGCGTCCGCCCGTCGGTGGTCGGCAGGACCATGTCGAGCATCTGAACGCTGGCCAGTTGGTCCAGCGCCTGGCGCGGGGTCAGGCCGGGGGCCAGCGCGCGCTGGCGTTGTTTGAGCGTGACCCACAGGCAGCAGGCCAGAAAGCTCACGAAGAGGTGCGCCTCCACCCGCGCCTCCAAGGAGTGCTACATGAAAGCCTATAAATCACACTACATTTGAGTTTTAAGAAAAAGGCGTCAGCAGGCCTTGGATTTTCTCCGGGTGTCTTGGCAGGTCGGTGAACGGGGTGAACAATGACTGGCAGACTACCCAGGCAGTGGGATGGACGACATCCGGACTGGGTCGGGCGCGTCTGTCCCAGCGCGCCGCGAACCACTCCCGGCCAACCCGACGGCGCGCTGGGGAC
>JBBRWD010000011.1:0-109810 GCA_038249465.1 Limisphaerales bacterium
CGTTGTCGCCAAATCCGCGGAGCAACTTGCGGCAGCAACTGCACGAGGTGATGCGCTTCTTTCACTATTCGGCGCGGACGGAAGATACCTACTGGCAGTGGACCGAGCGGTTTTTGAGGTTTCATCGGCAGGCTCCCCCGCCCCCCCGGCCCCGCTCCACTCCCCATGAGCCGCAACACCTCCTCTCCCCATCCCTCTCCTCCACCCAGGCGGAGGAGAGGATGCCCGGCAGGACGGGATTTCAGTGCCAGCGTCAAGCTGCGCCCCCCTGCCGGCACTGAACGCGAGGTCGTCGCCGATAGGGGCGCGTTCCATCCACGTCCCTGATCTTCCCGAGACGTTCGGGATGGGCTGGTATCTGGTGAATGGAAGCCCGGCCTGGCTTACTTATTCTTCCCCAACACCTGCCCGACCCACATCTGGTGATCCAGGTACCAGCGAACGGTTTCGCGGATGCCGGTCTGGAAGGTGTGTTCCGGTTTCCAGCCGAGGTCGGCCTGAATCTTCGCCGCGTCGATGGCGTAACGGCGATCGTGGCCCAGACGGTCTTTGACGTAGGTGATGAGCTGGCGGGATTGCCCGCCGAGGTCGGGTTTCATCTCGTCAATCAGGTCGCAGATGAGCTCCACAATCTTGAGATTCGGCCACTCATTGTGTCCGCCGATGTTGTAGGTCTCGCCGTTGCGGCCCTGGGTGAGCACCAGCCAGAGAGCGTCGGCATGATCGCCCACGTAGAGCCAGTCGCGCACGTTCATGCCGTCGCCATAGATGGGGATGGGCGTGCGCGCGAGCACGCTCTGGATGACCACCGGGATGAGCTTTTCGGGAAATTGATACGGGCCGTAATTGTTCGAGCAATTGGTGATCACCACCGGCAGCCCGTAGGTGTGATGGTAGGCGCGCACCAGCAAGTCGCTTGAGGCCTTGCTCGCGGAGTAGGGGGAATTCGGCGCGTAGGGCGTGGTCTCGGTGAAGTAGCCGGTGGCGCCCAGGCTGCCATAGACTTCGTCGGTGGAAATGTGGTGGAAACGGCGGCTGGCCTTCGGGGACGGCACCTTGCTGCTGGCGGTGAGCCAGAGGTCGCGGCAGGCTTCGAGGAGGTTGAAGGTGCCGACGATGTTGGTGTGAACGAAATCGCCCGGCCCGCTGATCGAGCGGTCCACATGCGACTCGGCCGCCAGGTGCATCACATGCGTGACGGCGTGCTGGCGGAGAACCTCCACGACGGCGTCCTTGTCGCGCAGATCGACCGGCGCGAAGACGTATTTGGGGTGCTGCGCGACGGCGGCGAGATTCTCCGGGTGCCCCGCATAGGTGAGGCAGTCCAGGTTGATCAACCGCTCGACCTCGGGCTGGTCAATGACGCGGTGGATGAGGTTCGAGCCGATGAAACCGGCGCCGCCGGTCACCAGGAGATTCATACGGATGTTGTTTGATTTTCGCATCGGATTATCAACGCCGGCAATTTGTCCTGGCCATCAGGAAGACGCGCGGCTTTCCTGAAATGGTGATGCCCGGAGAAATCCGCTTTGTCGAGGGTTTCAGTGAATCATTTCAGACGGCAGGCACGCCAAGACTTCGCTGGACAACGCCCCGGCCCGCCCGGGATACTCGGGGCGCCGCGAGGGATTCTGCGGCTTTGTCCGATGAAAGCGCTTCTCCTGATTGACCTGCAAAACGATTTTCTCCCGGGCGGCCCGATGGGCGTGCCCGACGGGGACGCCATTCTTCCGCTCATTCAGCAATTGCAGGGACAGTTCCGCCTGGTCGTGGCCACGCAGGACTGGCATCCAGCCAACCACTCCAATTTCGCCGCCAATCACACCGCGAAGAATCCAGGCGAGCTCGCCAAACTGCGCCGCGGAATGGTGCTGCTGCGCCCGGTGCATTGCGTGCAAAACACCCGCGGCGCCGAACTCGCCCCCGCCCTCAACCGCGAGCGCATCAACCGCATCTTCCGCACCGGCACGGACACCAATCTCGACAGCTTCAGCGCCTTTTTCGACGGCGACCACCAGGCCGCCACCGGGCTGGGTGATTACCTTCGCGACAAGAAGGTGAGGGATATTTTTCTCTGCGGGCTCAGCACGGAAACCGCGATTCTGAACACGGCGATGGACGCGCTTGGCTTTGAATTCAAGCCCGTGGTGATCGAGGACGCCTGCCGCGGTGGCAGCCCCGATGCAGCGGCGAAGGCGATGGAGGAAATGAAAGCCGCCGGAGTGGCCGTCGTGAACAGTCGCGAGGTGCTGGCGTGGCCGGTGCGGCGGTGAACAGCCGCCCAGGCAGTCTCACAACGTGTCTCACTCTGGTTGAGAAACCCTGCTTCGTGGCGGCGTCTCGCCAGAGCGCGGCAAACTGAGAAGAAGGAAGAATGAGACGGCCTGCCGACGCGCCGCTTCGCCTCGTCGGCGAAACCGTTGCTCACGACTTCAGGCGCGACGACGGTCCGCAAAATCCTGCGCGATCCCGTCAGCGGCCGGGTGCTTCGCCGACCATCTGCACCAGCACCACACCGCGTCGCGGGACGGTGGCCTTGAATTCGCCGACGAACTTGCCGAAATCCTTCTGCCGCCAGACATCGCGCACGGATTGAGAACCTGATACGCCGACATCGGACCATTTCGCGGTCACTTCGACGGGGAACTCGCCTTTGTTGCACAAACCCACCGCCTTCGAGCCATCTTCAAGATTCTTCACCATCAGGAAAGTCTCTTCACCCACCATGACGACGCGTCCGCACTCGCCGAGAGGATCCTGGTTGATGTCGATGACCTCCGGATTGCAGAGCACATTCACGGTGAACGCATCGAGCTTGCCCATGTCGCCGCTGAAGAACAGCGGCGCGGCGCTCAACGCCCACAGCGACATGAACGAGTATTGCTCGGTGGGCGTGAGCGGACACTCGACCGGCTCACCCATGCCACGGGCGTTGCCGATGAGACCGATCTGGATGTAGTCGGGATCATTCCACGCACCGGGTTTCTGCCACTGGCGATAATCGGCGTTCTTCAGCGCGACCTCGAAGATGCGGTCGAGTTCAAAACCCAAATCGCCCGCGGTGCGCCACGAATGCCCGCCCACCTCCGCGCCCCACTTCCAGACGTCGCCCATGCCGTACTGGCAGAGATTGAAAATCATGTCGCGCTTCTGCTGTCTGAGCAGGTCGCCCATCAACACGTACGGCTTCTTGAATTTCTCCAGTTCCGGGCCGCTCTCCTTCTTTGCGATACCGCCGTAGGAGCACCAATCGTACTTCAGGAAATCAAAGCCCCATTCGGCGAAGAGCTTCGCATCCGCCGCTTCGTGCTGGTAGGCCGCGGCAAATCCGGCGCAGGTCAACGGCCCGGGCGAGGTGTAGATGCCGGCCTTCAATCCCTTGCCGTGGATGTAATCCGTCATCGCCTTCATGTCGGGGAAATGTTTGTTTGGGATGATGTTTCCCTGATCGTCGCGCAGGGGACCGACGCGCAACGGATCCCCCTGCTTCGGCGCGTTCATCCAGCAATCGTCAATGTTCACGTATTGATACCCCACATCGGCCATGCCGCTGCTCACCATCACGTCGGCGGCTTCGCGCATCAGCTTGTCGGTGATGCGATCGTAGTGCGTGTACCAATGGTTCCAGCCCATCGTCGGCGTGAGGGCGAGCGTGTCGCCGGCGACGATCTTGAACAATCGTTGTGACCGGCCGCGCGCATTGCTCGCCCGCAGCACCACCGGGTATTCGCCTCGCGGCGGCGTGGTGCCAGTGATGATGCCCGTGGCGGCATCCAGTTTCAGACTCGCCGGAAGGTTCTCGGCGGAAAACGTCATCGGCCGCTCGCCCTGCGCCGGGATGCGATAAAGGAACGGATTGCCCGGGCGTGCGCCATACACCTTCGGCCCGTTGAGGCGCGGGGCCGGGCCGGGCTGTGGGGTCAGAATGAAAGGCTTTTCGTTCAACGCCGCCGGGGAAATCGCCTTGGGCGCCGCGCCCGTCACGATGAATTGCGCCTCGGCCCAGTTCGCGTGGTCGAACTCGACACCATCGCCGGCCGCGGTGACCTGAAGCAGCACCGTCTTCACGCCCGTGAGATCGACATCGACTCTCTTGGCAGCATCGCCGGGCTTCATCATGCCGGAGTCGAAGAGTTTCTTCCCGTCGGCCACCACGCGGAACTCCACCGTCGCCTTGCCTCCGGCGGCATCATCCACGCCGACGCTCGCGCGAAACCGCTCGGTGCCGCCGCCGAGTTCAATCCACAGAATGCTGGCCGCGTGCGTGCCGACGCCGTGCTCGAATTTCCGGCCGGCGATTGACAGGGGTTTCTCGCGGATCGAGCGATTGATCTGCGGCTTGCCCCAACCCTGCCGCATTTTGGAGAGGTCGAGCGTTTCGAGGCCGACGGTCTGGGCCGCGTGGACCGCCGCAATCGGCAGAAGAGCCACGGCGACAAGCGTGAGGAGAAGAATGCGTTTCATGATCAATGCTCGGTGGTCGGGTGGTTCATACGGATTACTGGAAACCATCATGCCGGAACGGGCGCCGGGTCCACAATGGAGAATCTGACGAAGAGTATGGAGGATTCTCCGGCTGACTCGGCGATGCTGTCCTCGCCGGCCTAGCCGTCGTTCGCATTTCGGATTGGACCTGGACATTGCAGCGCAACCACGGATGGACAACCGTGGTTTCCAATTTCTCGCTGCCGCGCTACGGCCGCCAAATACAGGGCCGGCTCCCCGAGGGAAGCCGGCCCTGCGCGCAAAACTGATTGGCACCGATTATTTGCCGTACTTCGCGACAAACTCGATGCACTTGGTCACTTCGGGGACGTTGTTATCCCAATTGTATTCGTATTCGATGGAGATGTTGCCATTGAAACCCTGCGCCTTGAGTTCATCGAGGCAGGCCTTCATGTCGCCCACGCCTTCGCCATAGGGAACATCATGGCTCGGGCCGAACGCCTTCTTGTCCTTGAGATGAACACTGACCAGACGGCCCTTGAGCACGCGCAGACATTCGACGGGCTTGAGGTTGCACGTCTGCCAGTGACCGGTGTCGGCGGCGGCGCCGATGCGCGGGTCGCGTCCCGCCACCAAACCGGCGATGTAGTAAGGACTCCAGACCTTGTAGTCGGGCTTGCTCATGTTGCCCGGGTGATTGTGGAAGCCCACGGCGATGTCGTATTCCTTGACGAGCTTCTCGATGGTGTTGATGGCGTCCGCCGATTCGGTGGTGACGGCGCGCATTCCCATCTTCTTCGCGAATTCAAACACCTTGCGGGCGCCGGCTTCGTCCTTGGCGATGCCCACCACGCCGTAATTCACCGCCTTGACGCCGTGCTGCTTCAGCTTGGCCTGAAGCTTGGCCACCACGTCGTCCACCTGCGGTGAATTGTGGTCCACCTTCAGGTTGGATTCCTCCTTGCTCAGCGTCTGACCCGGATAAAACTCGATGACCTTGCCGCCGGCCTTGGCGGTCTTCTCAATGGCCTCGAAGGCGGTGAATTTGTTGAAGGTGTAGGCCTGGCAGCCGATGGCGAAGCCATTGACCTTGTTCTCGTCGGGAATGGCAGGCTGGGCGTGCAGTTGCAGGGCGGTGAAGGCGACGGCGGCGAAACTGAGGCCGGCGACGATGAGTTTTGGAAAAAACATATTGGTGTTCAGATTTGCTCCCGCCGCGTGTTGGGCGGCGGCATGTTTAAGGTTGACGAAGGCGGATGGCAGCCGGAAGCGTCCAGACTGTCAAAGAAAAATTCCGCTTCTGTTCGCCAAGGGGCGCATCTCGACACTGCCCCCGCTGTAGTTCCCTCGCCCCGCGAGGGACGAGTGGGGAGAGGGCAAGGGAGAGGGGCATTCATTCCTTGGTATCACGCGCCTCCCCTCCCCGGCCCTCCCCTCCCGCACGGCGTGAGGGGAGGGTGTCGTTCCGAGGATTTCGGGGGCAGTGTCAAGATGCGCCCTTCGCCAATGTCTCCCCGGCGAACAAAAAATCTTTCCAACCGCCGGAATTCCTGTAAATCGCTCGGACGCCGTTGCTCCCGAAAACCAGGCTGAACCGTCCGGGACGGACAGCCATGAAACCGAGTGAATGCGAAGATCGACTATGGACTTTTTTGAGGCCGCCAACGCCCGGCGCAGCGTTCGCAATTACAAAAACACCCCGGTGCCCGACGAAAAGCTCGCGCACATCTGGGAAGCCGTCCGCCTGGCGCCCTCGGCCTGCAACCTCCAACCGTGGCGCTTCCTCGTGATCAAAACTCCGGCGATGCGCGACAAGCTCAAGAGCATCCTGCAAAGCTGGGTCTTCACCGCGCCCGTCTTGATTGTCGCGCTCGGCAATCGCGACGCCGCCTGGCGGCGCGACGGCCAGAGCTACCACGAAATCGATGTGGCCATCGCCACCGAACACCTCTGCCTCGCCGCCGCCGCCGAGGGACTCGGCACCTGCTGGATCTGCGCGTTTGACCGCCGCGCCATGAAGTGGGCGCTCGGTCTCGAACCCGAGTGGGATCCCGTGGCGGTCACGCCGCTGGGCTTCGCCGACGACCCCAACCCGCGAACCCTCCGCAAAGCCATCGAGGAGATCGTGCGCGAGGTTTGACCGGGCTGTTTTCCGGCGGAACGAAACGTCTCCGCCCCGGTCTGCTCTCGCGGGTGAAACGAATTCTGTCGCGGCCATGCTTTCCCCGACGCTCATGGATGGGGAAGACCAAGATTTCCAGGATTGCCACTCGGATGGACCGCCGCTAGAAGCTCCCGACAAATCAATCCGCCGCCACCCAGCCATGCGCATCAACTGTTTCGCCTCACTCCAAAACGCCGCCCGGATCGCACTCTTTGCTCTGGGTGCCCTGCTGGCGATTTCCTGCAAAGCGGAGATAAAGGAAGCGCCCGCGCCGCGCGCCGATGAGCAGCAGCCCGGCGAGTTTGCCCCCGGCATCGCCTACACCAATTACCGCTACGCCGACGTGCCGTGGTCCATCCATGTCGTGCGGATGAATCGCGCAGACCCGTCGCTTGCCATCCGCACCCCGCATGCCGGTGGCGGAGTAGGCGGCGTGAGCCGCGTCAGCGAGCAGATGGAGGCGCTGCGCCAGACCGGCGTCGAACCGCTGGCCGGCGTCAACGGCGATTTCTACGCGCGCGATCGCTCGGCCTATTCCGGTGATCCGCGCGGACTGCAAATCGTGGGAGGAGATTTGATCAGCGCTCCCATCGGCGGCGTCGCCTTCTGGATCGATGCCGAGGGCGGGCTGCATCTGACCAACGTGGTTTCCGGCTTCCAGGTCACCTGGCCCGACGGCACCTCGCTCCCCTTTGGCCTGAATCAGGCACGCACCGACGGGGCGGTGCTTTACACCCCGGCCATGGGCGCTTCCACCGCCACGCGCGGCGGCACTGAACTGGTTCTCGAGACGGCGGACAAGGGTCCGTGGCTGCCGTTGCCAGTGGGCGAGACATTGACCGCGCGGGTGCGTGAAGTGCGCCCATCGGGCAACACCCGGCTCGCGCCGGATATCATGGTTTTTTCACTCCCGCAATCGTTTGCCGGACGCATGCCAAACCTGGCCGTGGGCGATAAACTAAAAATCTCAACCGCCACGACGCCCCTGCTCCGCGGCGTGCCCTCCGCCATCAGCGGCGGCCAGGTGCTGGTGCGGAACGGCGAGGCGCAACGCATCGAGATCCCGCGCAACACCGGCGCCCTGTCCTACGAGTTCCGCTCCAAGGTGGAACGCCACCCGCGTTCGGCCATTGGTTGGAACGACCGGTATTTCTTCCTGATCCAGGTGGATGGCCGGCAGCCGGATCTGTCGATGGGCATGACCCTCGAAGAACTGGGTAAATTCGCCCTCAAACAACTCCGGGTGACGGACGCGATGAACCTCGACGGCGGCGTGTCGGCGACGTTGTGGGCGGACGGACGGGTGCGCAACAGCCCGGCGGATCATGGGCAGGAGAAGGATCTTGCCAACTCGGTGGCCATTGTGCGTCAGGGCAGGTCCCGCTGAGATCCGCCGGTGTAAATAATCGCGCAATCGCCTAAATTTACTTGAGCCTGCCTCCGTCAGAGCGTAGGACAACTTTATGCAGAACCTCAATCCATCATCCGGGACGGCTTTTCAATTGAACCGTCGTAACTTCATCAAGAACACGTCGCTCTTCGCCGGAGCCACGGTGCTGACCGCGCCGTATTTCCTGCGCGGGCAGAACTTGAACAGCAAAATCAACATCGCGTGCATCGGCGTCGGCGGCAAAGGCGACAGCGACACCAGCAGTGCCTACCAGCACGGCGGCAACGTCGTCGCCCTGTGCGACGTCGATGCCGGCCGGCTCAAAGGAAAGCACCAGCAGCTTCAGGATCGCGCCGCCAAGGACAACCGCACGTTCGACGCGAAGCAGTACACCGATTTCCGCAAAATGTTCGACGAGATGGAGAAGTCCATCGACGCCGTCACCGTCTCGACTCCCGACCATCTGCACGGGGTGGCCGCCATCCGGGCGATGAAGCTCAAGAAACACGTTTATTGCCAGAAGCCGCTTTGCCAAAACGTCACCGAGGCGCGCGAAATGGTTCGGCTGGCCAGCGAAAACAAGCTGGCCACCCAGATGGGCAACCAGGGCAGCGCCAACGATGCCTTGCGCCGGGCCGTCGAGGTCATCCAGGCCGGAGTCATCGGCGATCCCAAGGAACTGCACGTCTGGTCCAACCGGCCCGTCTGGCCGCAGGGACTCGACCGCCCGGCCGGCGCCGACGATGCCGCCAAGGATGGGATCGACTGGGAAAGCTGGATCGGCCCGGCCGAAATGCGTCCTTACAAAAAGAATGTCTATCACTCCTTCAACTGGCGCGGCTGGTACGATTTCGGCACGGGCGCCCTCGGCGACATGGCCTGCCACATGGTCAACATGCCGTTCCGCGCCCTCAAGCTCGGCTACGCGAATGTCATCGAGTGCGAACTCGCCTCGCGGATTTACCCGGAAACCTTCCCGCTGACCTCCCGCATCCGCTTCGAGTTCCCGTCCCGTGAAGGCCTGCCGCCGCTCAAGTTCTGGTGGTATGACGGGAATCCGGGCAACAAGGAAATGCGCCCGTTGCGCCCCGGACCGGAAGTCGCCGGCGTCACCAAGATCCTGGAAATGCAGGAAGGAAAGATGACTAATCAGGGCACGATCGTGGTCGGCACCAAGGGCACCATCTTCGCCCCGGACGACTACGCCGAAAAAATCTACGTGTCACTCAATGACGAGAAGGAATACGTGGACGGCAAGAAGCACGAGGCCTGCATCAATGTGCCGAAGACCATTCCGCGCTCGCCGGGCCACGACAAGGAATGGTTCGATGCCATGCAGCAGGGCAAGCCGGAACTGGCTTACTCGCGCTTCGAGATCGCCGGCTACCTCACCGAGAGCATTCTGCTCGGCTGCATCGCGCTGCGCGTTGGCGAAGGCAAGAGGATGCAGTGGGATGCCAAGAACCTCTCGTCGCCCAACCTGCCGGAAGCCGCGCAATTCGTGACGCGCAAGAACCGCACGGGCTGGGAAGCCTGATTTTTCCATTTGGAACGACAAGCGCGGGTCGCATGCGGCCCGCGCTTTTTCTTTTTGGCCAAGGTACGGGCCGTTTCATTTATTCCGTGGCAAGATCTCGTGTTGGCCAGAGCGTTCTCCCTCACCCTGCCCTCTCCCGCTGGGAGAGGGGACAGCAATCGGCACGTTCCAGCATTGCGGCACCGCGTCCCGCAAATACAGTCGCAGGTTTGGCGGCAAGACGGCGAATGGTTCTCCCTCTCCCAGCGGGAGAGGGCTGGGGTGAGGGAGAGGCGGGCTTACTCACCAAGAGGCTTCGCAATGGATTAAACCGCTCTCGCTCTCGACACGACGGACCTCTTTGGCTTCTGGAGTTTTTGTTTGGCGGGGGGCTCCACTGACTTTACAAGGTTCTCCATGCTCAACGTCGCCATCCTTGGCACCGGCGCCATCTCGGACAGCCACATCAACGCCTACCTCAAGTTCAAGGACCGCGCGCAAATCGTGGCGCTGGTGGATCTCTTCCCGGAAAAGGCCGCCGAGAAAGCCGCCAAATACGGCCTAGCAGTGAAAGTCTTCCAGGATTTCCAGGCCCTGCTGGACGGATGTGATTTCGATGTGGCGTCCATCTGTCTGCCGCCATTTGAGCATGCGCCCGCCGCCGTGACGTTGCTGCGCGCCGGCAAGCACGTCCTCACCGAGAAGCCGATGGCCACCTGCCTCCAGGAATGCGACCAAATGATCGCCGCGGCCAAGGCCGGCGGCAAGTTGCTGGGCGTGGTCGCGCAGAACCGCTTTAAGACGCCGATGATGCGGCTCAAGCGCGTGCTCGAATCCGGCCTCATCGGCAAGGTGCTGCACGCGCAGGTGGATTCATTCTGGTGGCGCGGCAGCAATTACTACGACCTCTGGTGGCGCGGCACGTGGGCCAAGGAAGGCGGCGGCTGCACCATGAACCACGCGGTGCATCACATCGACATCTTCCAGTGGATGATGGGGCTGCCGGCCACACTGCAGGCTGTCACCGCCAACCTCGCGCACGAGAATTCCGAGGTGGAGGATTTTTCGACCGCTGTCCTCGGCTACGCCAACGGCAGCATCGGCCAGATCACTGCCTCGCTGGTGCATCACGGCGAGGAACAGCAGATTGTGTTTCAAGGCGAGCGCGCCAAGATCGCCGTGCCGTGGCAGGTGAAGGCTTCGCAGCAGAAGGAGAACGGATTTCCGGAGGAGAATGCCGCGCTCGAGGCCGAAATCCAGAAGTTCTACGACTCGCTGCCCGCACTCGAACACGAAGGCCACGACGGGCAGATTGCGAACTTCCTCAACGCCATCGACGGGCGCGAGAAACTTCTCGTGGACGGCAGGCAGGGACGCCAGACGCTGGAACTCATCAGCGCCATCTTCCAATCCGGCCAGACCGGTCAGCGCGTGACGCTGCCGCTCAAACCGACGGACCTCTTCTACACGCGCGACAGCATTCTGAAAAACGCCCGCCATTTCCACGAGAAGACCAGGAGCGTGGAGAACTTCGCCAGCAACGAGATCACGCTCGGGCCCAATCTGGGCCGATAGCGGCGAAGGCAAAGTCCGGTGGGCGCCCGTCATGGGTATCGTTTCCGGACCCACGACCACTATCAATCATTGCGAAAGGGTCTGGAGGCCGGGCGCGTCTGTCCGAGACTATCTCAAAACTGTAGGCGCCGACGTGAGGAGGCGTTGACTTTGCCAAGATTCCCAGAGGAAGTGAGGCTCCATACACCGCCTTTAAAAGCGACTTCAGCACCGGGGGATACGTCCGAATCGCATCCAGTCCCGTCGGGCAGGACATAAAAGCCACGCGTCGCCGGGAATGCAGTGCCGATCCTGACGAGACTCGACTCGTTTCCGAATCGTTTCGCCTCCGGCCCTGCTTTGAGTCTCAAGGCCGATGCAGCCGATAGAACTTCGTTCCGCCGGGCCACGGCTCCACGAAGTAAAGGCTCATGGCATTCGTCGCGTAAGGCGGGGCCAGTTCGGTCCAGGTGCCTGGCATGGTGGAGAGGTTGGTGGAGGCGTGGAGCTTCCAGCCGGAATCGGGCAGCGGCCACGACACGGCCACGGTGTTTGTCCCGGTGCGGCGGACGGTCAGCGTGGGGGCGCCCGGGGTTTGCACCGCCGCCACCCGGTTCCAGAAGCCGCCCTCCAGCGTGTAGTTGCCGGCGCTCATCACGCCGGCGTCGGGTTGGCCGATGGTGCCGGTGAGGGCATACGGCCCGTTGGTGCTGGTGCCGCCGCCGCCGTCGAGAGTGGACCAGGCGATGGTGTAGGACTGGGCGCGTACCGTGAGAGTGCCGCCCAAGAGCGCGAGCAATAGAAGCAAATTGGTTTTCATAAGAGTGCGGTGGGGTTGGGCTTAGTGGCTACCCAGGGTGACACGACCGCCGTAGGCCTCAATCTTCATCGCCTTGTCCACATGCCCCTTCTCGGTGCTGACACCACTCTTGATCTTCACGGTGCCGCCGTAGCCGACGCGATTCACTCCTTCGCCAAAAGTATCGTAGGGTTGGGCGAATGTTCCCAGTTCCGTGCCGCCGTAGGCGAAGTCCACCCAGAAGTCGGTCTCGCTGAGGATTTCCACTGTGATGGAAGCATCGCTTGAGGCGAAGGGCAGAACCCGCAACCGCACCGGGATCTCGCCACCGGCGTACCAGCGGAGATTCGGTGTTTCGAGTCTGCTGTCCCAGACCGTGCCATCTCCCAGTACTAAGTCGGGAGCGCCTTCAGACATGATGGCGCGCGCGCCGGTGGTGGTCACCGCGTAGGCAAGATTGGTGGCGCTGAGCTGGTGCTGGCCCCCCGCGGCACACACGCGGTTGGGAAAATAAATATCCTGGCGGAACAACACCTCGCATTTTACGCAGCGGTGATAGCCCTCGCGTCCCATGGTGTCCCGTTTGCCCTCCATGGGCACGCGATAGATGTCCCCCGTGGAGATGTGGTTTTGGCTGTTGACCGGGCATACGCTCTGGGCTTGCCGGGGGTGATAATAGAGTTGGCGGCAGTTGGCGCAGCGATGCCAGTTCGGGTCTCCCGGCGCGAAGGGGTCGTTCTTGGCCAGCACATGAATCAAATTCGGGCCGTCGCTGGCATGGACGGTGTTGGTACTGGGACATCGCCCTGCGGAACCCGAATGGTAAAGCCCGCAGCAGCGCAGACACATGGCCCAGTCTCGCTCGTAACCGGGCACGACGGCATCCGCGTATTCCCTGGGCTTTCCGGCGCTGTCCACCCAGGCGTGCCAGACGACCATGCCTGATCCTCCGACGTTGCGGTCGTAGTTGGTCGCCGGGACGATGCCCAGATAGTTGGGCGTGCGATATTCGACCATGAAGTATTCCCGGAGGCCATTGGGTCCCGACGCATCGTAGAGAATCAACGGCGCGGCGGGCACCAGCGACTGGGCGGCGGGAATCTCGAACCGCCCGCCTTCGCTCAATGAAACCAGCCGGGGTGTTACCCAGCCAAATTGCAGCTTGTGCCAGGCGTCCACATGCAGCCGTTCCGTCGCGCAGCCCATGATGGTCAGGTTATCGCTCAGACATCGCTCCCCATAAATGTCGAACGCATGGCCATCGTTGAACTCCTGCAGCAGATGCACCATCTCGTGGCCGATGACGCCGATGCCCTGATCACTCTGGCACAGGGCCACGGCACCGCGCCAGTTCACGTTGGTTCCCACCACTTCTCCCGGCCAGCGCGCGCCCGCCCCGGCGAAGGTGGGATCATCGGAAATGACCACGACGGTCAGTTCGCGCGCCGTCACCACGCCATCGTTGGGCAGGATGTCGTAGCTGTTGAAGTTGAACTGCCCCGAGCGCAACGCGCGCCACATGATGTTCGAGGAGAACATCAAGGTCTGATTGTTGCCGGCCCACGCATAGGAGGCATGAGTGTATTGCGCATCCAGCGTCACCATGATCACGCCGCCGCGTGTCCACGAAAACCGTCCGTTGGAGGTTTCGCGGAAGTAGCCGTGGAAGCTCTCCGGCTGGTTGGTCGGATTGAAAAACCAGTTCGCGTAGTAATTCGTGGCGGCGGCGAAGTTCGTCCCGATGCTGACGCCGTTGGTCAGAAAGGCGATGCCGTTGTTGGTGAAATTCGCCAGCACCACCAGCAGGGGCTGGGAGAATCTCGCGCTCATGTTCGTGTAGCCGAAGTCGGTGAGGGGCGGCACGGCGGCACGGCTCGGCGGAAGGAGAACCAGGCCTCCCACGGCCGCGAGCAGCGGGAGCCAGTGGCGAAGGGATAATTGTTGTGTCATACGCAGTTCCTCATTGGGAGGTGGGGGGCTAAGACTTACTGAAGGCTCACCAGCACCAGCACCAGGCCGCGTCCTTCGCGGAGCGGGGTCATGGCCTTGCCGAGGATCGCGCCTGAAGCCTGGCCCGGCTTCATTACCTTCATGGCATGGCCTGGAGTGTCCGAAGTCGTCAGCAAATCTCCCGGGGCAACGGGCGCTTTCGTGGCATCCACCCAGGCGTAAACGCGCCCGCTCAGCGCCACGTTGCGCCCGCCTTCGAGGGCGTCCTTCTGGATCATGCTGATGCCGGGTTGCACTCCGCCCGCGCCGCTGACGATGCCGGCGACCTTGGTGTCGCAGGCTGCGGTGCTGAGCTTGAGCCGGCCCGGATTCTGTTCATCAATGACGACCACCGAACCCGCGAGGATGTCATCTCCCGACACGGCGAACGGCTCGGCCAAATCCGCGCCGCCACGGATGGTGAGGGTGTCGCAACTCATGTCGCCCGAACTCCAGAGCGCATTGGTGCCGGTATTGAAAAAGGCCCCGCCCGAGGCGTGGACCACGAAACTCTGAGCCTTCGTGGTGGCGGTGGCCGCCGAACCGCTGTTCCAGATGAACGAGAAATCATGGTTGGCGTTGGCGTTGCGTCCGGCGGCAAAGCTGGATTCGCCGCTGGCCTGGTTGTTTCTCCCACCGGGCACGGTGGCGTAGAGGTAGGAGGCCGTGTTAGCGCTGCCGCCACCGATGCTCGTGTAGTTGCCCGAGGCGGCATTGTCCACGCCTCCAGCTACCGTGGAGTAGGCGCCTGATGCCGCGTTGTTACGACCACCGGCAACGACCGCATAGGAATCGGCGCTGTTGCCCGAACCACCACCCACGGTCGCACGTCCAGCGGAGGCGACATTCCGCTCGCCGCCGGCCACGGTGGCGTAGGCGGCGTCCGCTGTGTTGCGATAGCCGCCGCCGAGGGTGGCGTAGCTTCCGCTATTGGTGTTCTCCCTGCCGCCCGCGATGGTGGCATAGAGGCCGGACAAGACTTGGTTGGTGCCGACGTTCAATCGGGGAGCCAGGAGGTCCCCCGTGAAGGCATAGCCTCCGGACACAGTCAGGACACCATAGACCGACATGTCGCCACCGACCTCCAACACATCCGCCACCGGCTTGCGGCCCACGCCCACGCGGCCCTGGCCTTCGTCAATGTAGAGCGTCTGTCCGCCGGCCGGGAAAGTCACGGCGTTGCTGGCGTAGTGCCAGCCCTGAAGATTGCGCAGGCCATTGATGCCGTTATTGCCGTAGAGCCACAACTCCGTGCCGCTGCTGCGATGGGAGAAAACCATCTCGGCGTTGGCCGAGCCGAGGGAGAGCGTCTTTTTGAAAACCAGGTTCGTGTGGTTGTTGCCGCTGCTGCCCTGCGAGATAATTTTGGTGCGCACATCCAGAGTGCCGTCCGGTGCCAGAGTTCCAATGCCCAGTTCGCCGGACATCAACGTCTGATCTCCGCTGAAGGCGTTGCCGCCGAGCCGCAGGGCCACGTTGGTGCCCAAGACTGATTCCGGCAGGGGGCCCGCCAGATGGCTGACATGGACTGATCCCGCGGCCAGTTGGTTGCTGGTAATGGTGCCGTTGGCGAGGCGGGAGCCATCGATTGTTCCCACCGCAATATTCTGGGCGGTCACCGCGCCCAGCGGCAGGCCCCCGGCCATCATGGCGTAACCCACCGCGCCCAAGGGCTGGTCGGGCGACAGTTTCATGAAACCTTGCACCCCGTCATTGAACCAGATGCGCAACCGGGCATCGGCATTGGTGAAGACGCTGGCCGGGAGGGTGTTCATGTTCGACAAGGCCGTGTTGCCGAGTAGAACGGCGAACAGACCCTGGTCAATCGGCAGCGCCACGAAAGCCGCCGGCGCGGAACCTCCGCTGCTGGTGCCGTCATTGCTCCAGAAGGTTTCGTATAACGTCTGCGCGGGCGGGGCCTGAATGTCTATGTAAGTTTGCGCACTGTAGTTAGCGCCGCCGCTGTTGATGGTCACGCCCACGACCTGCATGTGGCCCACAATGGCGGTGAGCGACGCCCCCGATCCCAGACGGAGCGGATCAATGGCGCGAACATTGGGCACGGTGAAATAGCCGCTGCCGCCATCCGTCACCGTCACGGAGGTAATTCTGCCTGGTTGGAGTGGCCCGCTCGTAATTGTGGCCGTGGCCGTGGCCGTGCGGGTCACGACCGCCTGGCCCTGATCCACCAGGGCGAACTTGAACTGGCCGGTGCCGGTGAAGTTCGTGCCGCCCACGCTGATCCGGCCCTGATAGCTGAGCGTTTCCGGCACTTGGGCGGCGGCGGTGAAAACAACCGCGAGCAGCGCGATGATGGCCTGGACTGGTTTTGTAGCCGGACACAATTTGTCATTCATATTGCCGTGATCCTGGTTTCTGGCAGATCAACGCGCGATGGGCGAGTGGCGCCCACCCCCTTGCGGATTTCAGAGACTCATGGGAAGCGGCCTGTTCCGTTCGGATTTCGACATTCGGATTTCGGGCTTGGTCTTAACCTGAAATCCGAAGTGGACATGGCGGCAGGAAGCAGCGAGTACGCAGGAGCGCGGGATTCATCCCGCTTCCATGTCCGCATGGTTTTGTGCGAGAGAACATCGTGGATATCCGCGCGTTGAAGCGGCATGAATGCCGCGCTCCGTCACCTCCGTCCGTCTCCCTTGGCCATTTCGATTTCGGAGTTCGGGTTAATCGTAATCTTGCCCTGACTCTCCCCGGCGCGGGCAGGAGTAAGATTACGATTAAGCCTTGAAACCGCAGATGAACTCAGATGGACGCAGATAAATCTGATAAACCAAACGGGTTGTGCTGAGAATGGGCTTCACCTCAACGGTGAAAAGCATCCCTGCCGCAAACCGTTGGAATCTGCGTTCATCTGCGTTCATCTGCGTTCATCTGCGTTCATCTGCGTTCATCTGCGTTTATCTGCGTTTATCTGCGGTTCAAACGCTGAATTAAGGTTAAGAGCAAGATTAGGAACCGGGCGGACGGGCGGACGCCTTCTGCATATTTCTGGGGGATTGCAGGGAAAGGCCCTTGCTCCGCGCCGGGCGGAGTTCTGGTCAATCCGCTTCCGCACCGTTGGCGCACACGGACGGATCAAGCTGGCCGCGCTGCACCAGATCGTGCAAATCGCGCCGGATGGTTTTGCGGTCCACGCCAAACTCCGCGGCCAGCTCGGAGAGGTTGGGTTTCTGCTGGGTGCCGCGCAGGCGCTTGAGCAGCTCGTGCTGGCGGGCGAGGCGTTCGGTGAAAAGACGTTCCCGGTCGCTGTCCTCGATCAGCTCCGACCGTTCCAACGAGCGCAAGGTCCGCACCGTCTCGCCCAAGCCGCATTCGTTGAGCGCGGTTTGCACGGTCTGTTCGAGCTGGTCGATATCGACCGGCTTTTCGATGACGTAATCGGCCGAGCGCGGCCCCTGCAAAGCCTGCAATTGCCCGGCGATGTCCAGCGTGCCGGAAATGACAATGACCGGCACATGGGCGGCCTCCGCCTTGAGTCGGGGAAGAAAGGTGCTGCCCAGTTCGCCCTGGGCCAGAATGTTGTCCAGAATGATGAGGTCCGGCACCCGCTCGGCGAGGGCCTGCAACGCCGCCGAACCGGTGCTGACACAGGTCAGCCGGTAGGCACTCAACACCTGCGCGTAGAGCCGCAGTTGCTTCGGGTCATCCTCCACGATGAGGATGGAGCCTTGGTATCGCTCGCTCATTTTCTCAAAATTCAGTTGAGGTTGGAGTCATCGCGGCGGGCCGGCCAATGGGCGAGTGGCGCCCATCACCCCGTCTTCGGTGGCTTCTCCACCGGCAGCACGACCCGGAAAGTAGCGCCTTGGCCGGGCGCCGACTCCACCGCCAGGCCCCAGCCTTCCTGCTGGGCAATGGTGTAAACCGTCGTCAGGCCCAGGCCGGTGCCGTGCTGGCCCGCGCCGGTTTTGGTGGTGAAGAACGGCTCGAAAATCCGCGCCTGATGTTCGGGAGCGATGCCGGGCCCGGAGTCGCGGACGGTCAACTCCACGAAGCACGGCGCCGGTCGCGGCGGCAGCACACACTCCGGCGCGGTGACGAGGGTGCGGACTTGCAAGGTAAGCTTGCCACGGCTGTGCATGGCTTCGGCGGCGTTGACGATCAGGTTCAACAGCACCTGCTCCAGTCGGCTGCGGTCGCCGCGCAACGCCGGGGCCTGATCGTCCAGTTCCAACGTCAGCACAATGCCGCTCAGGTAATGCTGGTTGAGCAAGGCCAGGGTTTCGCTGACCACGAGGTTCACGGCGTAAGGCTGGCTGGGATCACCAGGGCTGCGGCTGTAGCCGAGCACCGACTCGACGATGCTCTTCCCTTGCACCACGGCCTGCTCGATGGCGTCCAGATTCTCCCTGGCCAGGCCGGTGGGTTGGAGCTGCCGCTTCACCAGTTGGCCGGACATGCGAATGACCGACAGCAGATTATTGAAGTCGTGGGCGATCCCCGCCGCCAGCGTGCCCAGAGCTTTCATCTTCTCGCTGTGCAGGAGTTGGGCCTGCGTGGATTCGAGTTCGCGGCGGCGCTGTCTGGCGATTTCTTCGGCGGCCACATAGGCCACCACCAGCCGCCGGTGCTGGCGGATGCTGGTGAAGGCGAAGAGGCAGGCCAGCAGGGCGCCCGCGCCGGCAATGCTGATCGCCGCGCGATGGCGGGAGGAGGGAACCGCCGCCGGAGGAGCCGCGCCCGGGGCGGCCTCCGCGAGAGCCGCGCCCGGCCAGTCCAGCCGCATGGCCTGGAGGCGCTGGCGGAGATCTCCGATGTTCCAAACCTGCACTTCGCTGTGATCAGTCGCGGCCGCCAGCACGGATCCGTTGCCGCTGAAGGCCAGGGCGGTGAGGTGTTCCGAGGCGGGCGCGTTCAGGTTGGCCAGCGTGGCGCCCGTCTCCGGATCCAGCAGACGCACCTGGCGCAAGGTGTGCGTCACCGCCAGCACCCGGCCATCCGGGCTGAACGCCATCAACCCGCTGATGGCGCTGGCCGAATCCCGCGCCAGCTTCCGCGCCAACTGCCAGGTGTGGGTTTCGTAAAACAGAAACTCCGTGGAAGTGCCCACCACCAGCCAGCGTCCGTCCGGGCTGAACAGGCTGCCCCCGCCTTCATCGTCCAGAGCCTTCACTTCTTGCCGGGTCTCCAGGTCCCAGACGCGGCTGCCATGCCCCTTCCAACGGCTGGTGGCGGCCAGACGCCCGTTGGCGGTGGAAGGAGCCGAGTTGTCCCACCGCCCCGGCAGCGTGAGGACCGTGTGTGGCGGAGCCAGATCCACGAAGGCGTGCTTCGAGAAACCCTCCGCGCCAAACCAACGCCGCTGGCCGTAGGTGATGGAGCCGTGGCTGAACGGACCCGGGGGCGCCCCGGAGATAGGTTCCGGTTCACCAAAGCGGGGCGAGCGGGCCGCCGCCTCCGTGCGCAACGGCAGACGAAGCAACCCTGTGTCGCTGCTCAGCACCAACGCCCGATCGTCCGTGGTGAAAGCCACGCCCCACGAGCGCGGCCACGGCCTGGAATCGAGTTCACGCCCGGTGAGTCCCTCCCACAAATGAATGCTGTCCCGCGTCGTGCCAGCCAGCCAGCGCCCGTCCTGGCTGAGGGCCACCGCCAGCACTTCTCTCTGGTTCCCCAACGGCAGCGCCACCGTCCCGTAAACCGAATCCATTTTCACCTCCCAGTTGCCCAGTCCCATGCCTTCGCGAAAGAACCCGATCCGCTCACCGCTGGGGTCAAACTCCAGCGCGAAGCCCGCCTGGGTTTGCAGCAGAGGCCGCCCGGAACCTGCGTCCCAGAAGCGGGTCCGGCCGTCCCACGAGGCGGTGGCCAGCAGCCTTCCCCCTGGATGGAAGCCGACGTAGATCACACGCCGGGTGTGAGCTTCCAGGACATTGAACCGGCCGGTGCCGACATCCAGCAACGTCACGCGGCCGCTGGGCGCGGCCCCCGCCAGCAGGTGCCCGAAGGGATGCCAGGCGATTCGCCCGAGGCCTTCGGGAGTGCTGAGCGCCGCCACCTTCTGTCCGGACGGATGCGCAAACAGTTCCACTTTCCGGCCCGCCCCCACCGCCAGACGGGAACCAGCGGGATCAAATGCCACCGTCCAGGGGCGAGCCTCGGTCTTCCACGCCGCCTCGACACGATTCGATTCCAAGTTGATCACCCGCACCGTTTCGTCCTCGCAAGCGACGGCCAGCAGCCGGCTCTCCGGATGAAACCCGAGACTCGCCGTGCCCGGCTCGCGCTGAGGATACACCGCTGCGAACACCTGGCGGCGCGCCGACACGTCCCATACTTCCACCGTGCCCACGTCCCAACGCGCGGCCACGAACCGTTCGTCCGGGCTGAAGTGGACGGAGACCACCGTCTGCCGCTCCCGGGCGAACTCCAGCACGGCCTGCCCGTTCGACGCCGCCAGCACTTCGACCCGGCCGCCGAGATCGCCCAGCGCATAGAAATTCAACCGCGGCGACATGCCGTAGGCGTTTACGCGCGGTGACGCGGGACGCCACAGCGGGCCGGGTTGAATGTCCATCAAGGCCAGCGTGGCGATGGCTTCGTCGCGCAATTCCCCGGAAGGCCGGATACTGACGGCATTGGTGATGGCGCTGAGACTTTCCTGACGGCGTCCCACCTGGTCGCTCAGGCGCAGCGCGCGGGCTCGAGCCAACTGAGCCTTCCACAACTCCTCCCTGGTCTGGCGGTTCGCCCTCTGGGCTGATTGCGCGTGGTCCTCCGCCTGGAACGCGAAGAAGACCGCCACCAAGGCCAGACTGATCGTGATCAACAGCGCCACCGCCGTGGCCGTATTGGAGCGCGCCAGACCGCGACGAATCTCCTCTTGCCGACCCAGCAATTGCCGGTCGCTCAGGGTGGGAGCGAGGCTCTCAGGCGGTTTCATCGCGTCTCATTCGGGAACCGGCTCCCAGTTGGCCACAAGCCGGTTCCCAAGGGAAGTGCCATTCGGTGATCAGGGTGGGGCACGGCTTCCGGTTCCTGAATCCGCAGCTTTCGCCGGCAGACGGCGGCCATCTTTTCAACCCCGATTTCACTTCGCTTTGCCCCAAATAGCGTTGGCCAATAGTATCGTCCTCTTGCCAAATGGAATTGCGATTTCGCGCTTTGCTAGCCCGCCGGCTACGCTGGCAAATCGAGGCTTGTCAATGGGCGGCGGTTGGTTTCCCGGCTCCCGCCAAGGCGGTTACGTCTGGCTCGAACCGAGGCCGTAGGAATCGACACGGGCCGGTGCGGGGGCAGTGAGAGTAGCACAGGCGTCGCGCCTGCATCGGGTTTCAAGCTCCAGCCCCCTGCGTCACGAGCATCTGATGCAGCCGGAAGGCAACCCGGTGATGCGAGGATGAGGAGAGCAGCAAGATCAGGTGCGCCGTCCCGGGAAGTCCCTGCCGGGACTGGATCGCTCACGCCGGCCCGGTGATCTCGATGATCGGTTCGCCTTGGGCCAAAACCTGGAGCGCCTTGGGCAGGTGCCGGCGAAGGAGGTCGCGCATGGCGGCATTCGAGGTGTTGCCGCAGGTGATCCGATGATTTGCGGCGGCGGCCCCAGTCGCTCCACCAACCCGGGGAAATCGGCGTCCTTGGTGAGAACGATGGCCTGCGCCTCGCGGGCGGGCTGAAAGATCTGCGGATCCTTGGCCTCGCGCAGGCCAGGATCGCGCCCCGCGTTCGCCGGATGGCCCAGTTCAGCGGCAATCGAGGGCGCCCAGGCGGGCGAGAGTGGGGCATCCACCCAAATCATGCCGACACGAGCACCGGATGGTTGAGTTTGCGGCTGGCGTATTGCAGACAGGCTTCCATATCCGCCAGTTCCAAGTCGGGCAATTCTTCCAACACCTGCTGCGGGGTGAGCCGGTGAGAGAGGAGATCCAGAACATCGGTCACGCGAATTCTCAGGCCGCGAATACACGGGCGTCCCCCACATTGCTCCGGATCGATCGTGATGCGCTTCATGCCCGGAAGCCAGATTGACCAGGGAGGTCAGGCAAGTGCGGTCGTGAAGGTCGCGAAGGCAGCACAGGCGGGATGTGAGGCTCATCACCGGCAGGGACGCATTCCAGCCGCGTCCCCATTCTCTCCCAAAATCAGTGACGCTGTGGAAAGCGTCCCAACCGGCACCCGGCACGCCGCCCGCCGATGCAGCCGGGACGGCTGTGCTTCTTTACGTCGCTTGGGCAAACCTTGCCGTTTTCGGGCGGAATCAATTCTCCCAACGGCGCGCAGTCATGGGCTGGCGCATTGACTCTGCCGTCACGCGGCAGCACAATGTTCGGCGGCACGGAAATGCGCCAACATCATTGATCGACCCCTTTATCCCTTTATGCCCCTGACCACGAGCGAGCAGTTGGCCGCCCTGAGCGATCTCCTGGCCGCGCGCCGGGATGCGATCCTCCTGGCCTGGCGCAAGCTGGATCGCGCCGATCCCGAACAGATGACCGGACGATCCCTCACGATCGGCCAATTCCTCGATCACATTCCGGCGATCCTCGACGCTTACGAATTCAAGCTGCGTTCCCGTCCGGGCGGGGCGAATGCCCGGGCGGCCGATGCTGACAAAAAGGAGGAAGGAGTGAAGCACGGCTTGCATCGCTGGCAGCAGGGCTACCGGTTGCAGGAACTCATCAGTGAATGCGGCCACCTCCAGTTCTGTTTGTTTGAGGAACTCGGCCGCATCGTCGCTGCGCATCCCGAATTGGAACACGAGACGCTGCTCGAAGCGCATCGCCAGTTGCTCGACCTGATCAATGACACGATCAGCGAGAGCGCCGGCCAATACCAGCGCATGCAACAGGCGGAAGCCGCCGGGCGGGTGGTGGACCTGATGAACGCGCTGGCCACGGTGGATGAAATCGAACAGCGCCGCGCCACGTTGATCCACCAGGCGGTCCACGATCTGAACAGCGACGTGCTCGGCGTCAGCATGGCGGCAACGATGGTGGGTCGGACCAATCTGGCTGAAGCCGACCGGGCGGAATCGGCGGCGTTCCTCCAGCGGGCCGTGCAGGGGCTGACGACCATGCTGGGTGAATTCATGGAACTGGCGCGGCTGGAGGCTGGCCAGGAAAAACGGAAACTCGCCGCCTTCGACGCCACCGAGTTGCTCGCGAAGCTGTGCGAGGGGCGCCAGCCCTTTGCCCGCGAGCGCAAACTGTTCCTGAAAACAGAAGGACCGTTGCGCCTGGAGGTTGAGGGCGATGCCGACAAGGTCCGACGGCTCGCAAAGAATTTGCTGGTGAACGCGCTCAAATACACCGACGACGGCGGCGTCATGGTAAGCTGGGGCGAGGAGAAGGAAAATTGGTGGTTGATGGTCAAGGATACCGGCCCGGGAATGTTGTCTGATTCCAGTCAGTCCCTGAAGGCTGGGTTGCAGGAAGCCACTGCGAGCGCGAAGGAATCGGATGAGAAATCCGCCGCCATCAAGGGCGAAACTTCGCAGGTGCTGGCCGCCCCCGGGGACACATCCTTCCGAACCAAAGCCGCCCATAACCAGCCTGGCGAAGGAATCGGGCTTTCGATTGTGAAGCGCCTGTGCGAATTGCTCGATGCGAGTCTGGAAATCGCCAGCTCGGCGGAAGCGGGCACGACGTTCCGCGTCGTGTTTCCGCACCGCCATCGCGCCGCTTCGGACGTAAAATAGAAGTGGCCGAGCAGCGAGATTGGGGCGCCAGTCCTTTCCCTCGGAAGTCGGGAGTCCTCATGGGGTGCGAGCAGGACGGTCAATTCCACTGACAGGCAAGCCCGTCGAGTCCGCACTCGTCCCACCAAACAGAACCGGAAGCCAGTTGCCCGGCTTCCGGTTCTTGAGTCTTCGGTGGGGACGCGCTGCCGCGCGTTCAGCGGACCGGCAGGTCCGCCCTGCCACGATTGGTTTACCGCCCCTTGGGCAGCACGCTGGTGCCGGCGTACACCGCGTTCTTGCCGAGCAGTTGCTCGATGCGCAGAAGCTGGTTGTACTTCGCCAGGCGATCCGAGCGGCTCAGCGAGCCGGTCTTGATCTGGCCGCAGTTGGTCGCCACCGCGATGTCCGCGATGGTCGAGTCTTCGGTTTCACCCGAGCGATGGCTGAGGACGGCGGTGTAGTTGCTGAACTGGGCCAGTTGCACGGCGTCCAGCGTTTCCGTGAGCGAGCCAATCTGGTTCACCTTGACGAGGATCGAGTTGGCCGTGCCGGTATCGATGCCCTTCTGGAGGAACTTCACGTTGGTGACAAACAGATCGTCGCCCACGAGCTGAACCTTCGAGCCGAGCTTGTCGGTGAGCAGCTTCCAGTTCTTCCAGTCGCCCTCGGCGCAGCCGTCCTCAATGGAGACGATGGGGTAGTCGGCGCAGAGCTTGACGTAGAAGTCCACCAGTTCGGGGCCGGAAACGGTCTTGCCGGTGCTCTTCTTGAAGGTGTAGGTGCCCTTGTCCTTGTTGTAGAACTCGGAACTGGCGACATCGAGCGCGAAAAAGATTTCCTTGCCCAGCTTGTAGCCGGCGTCGGCCACGGCCTTGGACATCGAATCCATCGCGTCTTCAACCCCGTCTAGCTTCGGCGCGAAACCGCCTTCGTCGCCCACCGCGGTGCTCAGCCCGCGCTTCTTCAGCACGGCCTTGAGGGCGTGGAAGATTTCAGTGATGGCGCGCAGACCTTCGCTGAAGGTCGGCAGACCGTGCGGCATGACCATGAATTCCTGGAAGTCAATCGGGGCGTCGGAGTGCGCGCCGCCATTGATGACGTTGGCCATGGGCACCGGCAGCACCTTGGCATTCGGTCCGCCGAGATATTTGAACAGCGGCTGATTAAGCGAAGCAGCGGCGGCCTTGGCGTTGGCGAGGGAGACGGCGAGAATGGCGTTCGCGCCGAGCTTGGACTTGGTCTCGGTGCCATCGAGGTCGAGCATGATTTTGTCCACCGTGATTTGATCGGTGGCGTCCACGCCGTCGAGCGCGGGGAGAATCTTCTTCGTGATGTTCTGCACGGCCTTGCTCACGCCTTTGCCGAGGTAGCGCTTCTTGTCGCCGTCGCGCAGCTCGATGGCTTCGTGCTCGCCGGTGCTGGCGCCGGAGGGAACGGCCGCGCGGCCGACCACGCCGTTGGCGAGGGTCACGTCCGCTTCCACTGTGGGGTTACCGCGCGAGTCGAGGACTTCACGCGCCTGGATATTGTAGATGGTGTTCATGATTTGAGTTCAATTTCAGTCAACCAAGAGGGCGGCATCATAAGGAGGAGCGGCAGTGAGTCAAGGGGCGGCTTGGCGACCGGACGGCGACCGGAAGGCCGCTGCTTGGGCAGAGCAAATGCGCCCGAGATTTCTCGTAAAACCTTTTGCACTCCCGGCCATCTTCAGGAAAATTCGCGGCGCGAATTGAGACGCAAACGAGACTTATCATGTCCGACGATCAACCCACTCCACCTCCCGCGCAGCCGGAGCGGCGGGAGTTCCTGAAAAAATCCGCCGCCGTGATGCTGGGCGCGGCGGGCCTCGCGGTGCCCTTCGGCGCCGGCGTGGCCACCTTCCTTGACCCGCTCCGGCGTGAAACCGAGGGCGGCGGATTCCTTTACGTGACCAGCTTGAACGCGCTCCGCCCCGATGGCGTGCCGCGGCGCTTCCCGGTCATTGCCGACAAGTCCGACATCTGGAACAAATTCCCGCATGTGCCCATCGGGGCGATCTATCTGCGGCGCACCGTGGACAACAAAATCGAGGCGCTCAACGTCATCTGCCCCCATGCGGGTTGCCCGGTCGAATTCCGGCCTTCGACGAATCTGTTTCTCTGCCCGTGCCACGACAGCAGCTTCCAACTCGACGGCGCCATCGCCAGTCCGGGCAGCCCGAGTCCACGCGGCCTGGACACGCTCGCGGTCGAGGTCCGTAACGGCTCGGAAGTCTGGGTAAGGTTTCAAAACTTTCGCGCGGCCACACCGCAGAAAATCCCCGTCTGATGAAAATATTCGGCGCCATCTTCGGCTGGCTGGACCAACGCACGGGCTGCAAGAAGATCCTCGACGAAGTGCTGTTCGAGAACATTCCCGGCGGACCGCGTTGGCGCTACGTGTGGGGCAGCACGCTGTCGTTCGCCTTTCTCGTGCAACTCATCACGGGCTTCTTCCTCTGGATGGCCTACAGCCCGAGTTCCCAGACGGCGTGGGAGAGCGTGTATTACATCCAGAACGAGATGCTCGGCGGCTGGCTGCTGCGCGGCATCCACCATTTCATGGCGCACGCCATGATGGTGCTGCTGGTGCTGCACCTCATGCAGGTGATCATCGACGGGGCGTACAAGGCGCCGCGCGAGGTCAATTATTTCTTCGGGGTCGTGCTCCTGCTGCTGGTGATGGGACTTTCGCTGACCGGCTATCTGCTGCCGTGGGATCAAAAGGGCTATTGGGCCACCAAAGTCGCCACCAACATCTCCGCCACCGCGCCCGGCCTTGGGCCGATCCTGCAGAAGCTCGTCATCGGTGGCACCGATTATGGACATCACACGCTCACGCGCTTCTTCGCGCTGCACGCCGGCATCCTCCCGAGCCTGATCGTCGCGGCCATCGCGCTTCACATCTACCTGTTTCGCCGGCATGGCATCACGGCGCACCGGCCGTATCGCCAGCCCGACGCGAAGTTCTGGCCCGACCAGTTGCTCATGGATTCGGTGGCCTGCCTGGCCGTGATGGCGGTGGTCCTGTACTTCGTGCTCAAACCGCGGCTCTTCGGTGGCGTGGGCGAGTGGGGCGCGGAACTCGGCGCGCCGGCGAATCCCTCGGAGACGTTCTCCGCCGCGCGTCCGGAGTGGTATTTTCTTTTTCTCTTCCAGCTCCTGAAATATTTCCCGGGACGCACGGAAATCTGGGGCGCCATCGTGCTGCCGACGGTGGTGCTGCTGATCATCACGGCCATGCCGTTCCTCGGCCGCTGGCGGCTCGGGCACCGCTTCAACCTCGGCTTCCTCGCGGCCTTGATGACGGGCGTGGTCGCGCTGACCTGGCTGGCGCTGGCCGATGACCGCGGAAACCCGGATTATCAGCAGGCGGTGGAACTGGCCAGGAAGGACGCGGAACGCGTTCGCGTGCTGGCGAAAAGTCCGTCCGGGATTCCCAGCGCCGGCGCGGTCACGTTGCTGCGGAACGATCCGTTCACGCAGGGGCCGAAGATTTTTGCCGACAAATGCGCGAGCTGCCATCGCTTCGATGGCCACAACGGACTGGGCGTGATTCCGCTGGATCCGCCGAGCGCGCCCGATTTGAAAGGCTTTGCCAGCCGCGCATGGCTCGCGGGCCTGCTCTATCCCGGGCAAATCAGTTCCAACCACTATTTCGGCGGGACGAAATTCGCTGATGGCAAGATGGCGCGGTTTGTGAAAAAGGACTTGGCCGGTTACACGCCCGAGCAAAAGGCGCAACTGGCCAGGGTCATCGCGGCGGTGTCGGCGGAGGCTGGCTTGAAGTCGCAGCGAGCGCTGGACGAGAAGGAGGCGGCGATCATCGGCGAGGGTCGCACTCTGGCCGCGAATGACGTCATGCGCTGCACCGAATGCCACGCATTCCGCAAGCCGGATGAAGACGCCACGGCGCCGGACCTGACCGGCTGGGGTTCGCGCGAGTGGCTCGCCGGCATCATTTCCGATCCGTCGCACGCCCGGTTCTACGGCAAGCGCAACGACCGCATGCCGCTCTTTGGGAAGGATCAGATACTCGATGCAGCAACGATCGATCTAGTGGCCGAGTGGCTGCGCGGCGAGTGGTACGAGCCAGCCAAACGCGAATAATCGGCGAAGCGGCGCGGCGTTGCGTTCACTTGCGCGGGTTCACGCGCCATTGGAGTCCAAGCGCAGATACGGCAAAAGCGCAGCGCGCAATTCTTCCGGGATGCGCTGCAACTTGTCCGCCACCGTCGCACAGGCGTGATCGGTGGTGGCCCGGAGGATTTCCGCGCCGCGCTGACTTACGATGCGATAGGAAAATCTCAGTCGCACCCGCCCCATCGCACTCACCCAGACTTCGATGGCGAGTTCATCATCGTAGCGCGCCGCCGCCACGAAGCGCAGCCGGCACTCGACCACCGGGAACAGCGTGTCGCGGTCCTGCCAGAGCAGGAATGGCTGGCCGAGATGGCGGAAGAATTCGCCGCGGGCTTCTTCCATAAAATCGAGGAATCGTCCGTAGTAAACATGGTTGCCAAGGGTGCATTCCGAGTAGGTGACCCGATGGGCATGGCGAAAAACGAGCGCGTTCATGGGAGGACGATACGGCAGCAGAAGTTGACTTGACCAGAGCAAGCAGGCGACCTCCGACGGCCTGAGAGGCACGCGCAGGGCTGACCCTCCAAAGATTGCCGATTGGCAAAAATAGTCCATTGCGAATGAGTGCCCCGTGGCTATGTTACGAGGTCATGGATTGGCAGCAAGTAACGGCATTGGGAATCGTGGGCGCCACGGCGGCTTTGTTCATCAGGAGCCGCTTGCGTCCGCGTCCTCTCAGCCCGTGCCGCAGTGGGGGCTGCGGTTGCGGGGTCGCTGCCTCCAACCGGCCGACGCCTGCCATGATGTTCCGGGCGCGCAAGGGCGAACGGCCGCAAGTGATCGTCAGAACTCCGTAACGCGAAGCATGCTTGCGAAAGGCAAACTGCTCTTCTACCATCGGAACTTTGGAAGCCATGTGCAAAGTTAACTCTTCGCTGTATTCGTCCAAACTGGCGATCAGCCGGCGGGAAAGTGGCGGGCAGACGCATTGGATCCCCAACACCGACGTCTATCTCTCCAATGGCCACCTTGTGATCAAGGCCGAACTGGCCGGCATGCGGCGTGAGGATCTCGAACTCGCCGTCGAAGGCAGCCGGCTGCTCATCCGCGGCCAGCGTCCCGACGGCTGCCGCGGGTCCGCCAAGTGTAAATTTCTCGTCATGGAGATCAATTACGGCTCGTTCGAGTGCGTGATCGAAATCCCGGAGGGTTACGATCTCAACCTCGCCCGGGCGGCCTACCAGAACGGCTTCCTCAGAATTGATGTGCCGGAGGCGGTCCGGTCATCCGCCAAACCGATGATGGTCCCGATCTCCGAAGGTTGAACCTGAATGGAGTTCCGGGCTGCAAGGGGCGTCCAATTACACCAGGCACAGTTATGATCCCGCCGGACACCGATACCGAGATGATTCGCATCATGGGCACCGCGCCCGATGGGAAGACGGGGACCGCGCCGCGCAAGCCCGCAGCGGTTTTCCCCGAAGTGCTGCCCATCCTCGGCCTGGCGGACATCGTGATTTTCCCTGGCATGGTCGCGCCGCTTCTGGTGGATACGGCACAGAGCATCCGCCTCATCGACGACGTCGTCGAAGGGGATCGTTACCTCGGTCTTGTTCTCCAGAAGCGCCCCGAGACCGACAATCCCAAGCCCGGTGATTTGCACGAGCACGGGTGCGGCGCGCGGGTGCTCAAGATGCTCAAATTCCCCGACGGCACGGTGCGTGTGCTGGTTGAGGGGCTCTGGCGTGTCCGCCTCGGTGCCTTCGAATCCGAGCAGCCTTACCTGCGGGCGAAGGTCGAGATCCTGCAAGAGAAGAGCGAGGAATCGGTCGAGATCGAGGCACTCACCCGGCACGTCCACCGCCAGTTCCAGGAGATCGTCAAGCTATCCCCGGCGCTGCCCGAGCAGGTTAAAATCGCCGCCCTCAACACGGAAGCTTCCGGCAATCTCACCGACCTCATTGCCGCCAACCTCAATTTTCCACTCGAAGAGCGCCAGCACCTGCTGGAGATCAACGAAGTCAGAAAGCGTCTCGAACTGCTCAAGCCGCTGCTCGATCGCGAACTCGAAGTCACCGCCCTCAGTTCAAAGATCCAGAACGATGTCACCAGCAGCATGGCCAAAAGCCAGCGCGACTTTTTCCTGCGCGAGCAGATGCGCGCCATCCAGCGCGAACTCGGCGAGGGCGACCCCATCAGTTCCGAAATCAGCGCCATCCGGGAGCGCATCGAGAAGGAACCGCTGCCGGACGAGGCGCAGAAGGTCGTCCTCAAGGAACTCGAACGTCTCAGCCAGATGTCGCCCGCCGTCGCGGAGTATGCGCTGACCCGCAATTACATCGACTGGCTCGTCAGCCTGCCGTGGAAGAAGACCAGCCAGGACAACATCGATCTCAAAGTCGCCGAGAAAATTCTCAACGACGAGCACTACGGCCTGGAGAAGATCAAAGAGCGACTGCTGGAATTCATCGCCGTCATCAAGCTCAAGAAGGATCTCAAGGGTCCGCTGCTCTGTTTCGTCGGCCCGCCGGGCGTGGGCAAAACCTCGCTCGGCATGAGCGTGGCCCACGCGCTCGGCCGCAAATTCGCCCGCATCGCCCTCGGCGGCCTGCGGGATGAAGCAGAGATTCGCGGGCACCGCCGCACCTACGTTGGCGCCATGCCGGGACGGATCATTCAGATGCTGCGCCGCGCCGAGACGCGCAATCCGGTGATCCTGCTCGATGAGATCGACAAGCTCGGCGCCGATTCGCGCGGCGATCCCGCCTCTGCGCTCCTCGAAGTGCTCGATCCGCAGCAGAACAACACCTTCACAGATCACTACATCGACCTGCCGTTCGATCTTTCGCAGGTGCTTTTCATCACCACCGCCAACTGGCTGGATCCGATCCAGGCCGCTTTGCGCGATCGCCTGGAAGTCATCAACCTGCCCAGCTACACCGCCGCCGAGAAGCTCCAGATCGCCCGGCGTTATCTTGTGCCGCGGCAAATCGAGGAGCACGGTCTCCCGCGCAACCAGGTGAAGCTCCCCGACGTCACCCTGCGGCAGGTGATCGCCCATTACACGCACGAAGCGGGCGTGCGCCAGCTTGAACGCGAGATCGCTTCACTCGCCCGCAAGGCCGCCCGCAAAATCGTCAGCGGCAACGGCGACACCAAGGCCTTTTCCATCCAGCCCCGCGAGTTGCCGGTTTATCTCGGCCAGGCGCGCTTCATTCAGGACACCGCGGAAAAAATCACCTCGTGCGGCATCGCCCTCGGCCTGGCGTGGACGCCGGTCGGCGGCGAAATCCTCTTCATCGAAGCCACCCGCATGCCGGGCACCGGCCGGCTCATCCTCACTGGCTCACTCGGCGACGTGATGAAGGAAAGCGCTCAGACCGCCCTCAGCTATCTGCGCAGCCAGGCGCGGCACTTGCACCTCGAAATCTCCGACCTCGACAAGACCGACCTGCACATCCATGTGCCGGCCGGGGCGACGCCGAAGGATGGCCCGAGCGCAGGCTCCACCATCACCGTCGCGCTGGCCTCGCTGCTGGCGCGCCGGCTGGTCCGGCCCGACCTCGCCCTGACCGGCGAAATCAGCCTGCGCGGACGCGTCCTGCGCGTGGGCGGCATCAAGGAAAAAGTTCTCGCCGCCGCGCGCTCCGGCGTGCGCCAGCTCATCTTGCCGGAACAAAATCGCAGCGACTGGTCGGAGGTTCCGGCAGAAGTCCGTGACAAAATGAAGGTTCATTTCGTCAAGGACATCACCAGCCTGCTCGCCATCGCGCTGACCCATCGAAAATGCGAACTCTGATTCCTGCCCGCGCCGTCCTTGTGCTCCTGCTGCTCTCCGCCGCCGTTCTCCGCGCCGATCAACGCGCTGGTCAACCAACGGACCTGCCCGAGATCTCCGATCCCGCCAAAGCAGGTCGCGAACTCGCCGCCGAACTCCGTTCCTCGGCGCCGACCGACGCCAGCGAATTTTCCGGCGCGCTGCGCGTGCGAGTGCGCGGCGAATGGTCGGACGGCATCCCAGCCACGCTGCGGCTCGTGCCTGGCACAACCAATTGGCAGACGATTTACGAGACGCGCCCGGGGAACGGGCAGCCCGCGACGCGCTTTGTGGCGGTTCACGCGTTGGATCGCCCAAACGACTACTGGCTCGCCAAAGCCGCGAATCCCGGCGAACCGCTGCCGGCGCCAATTCGCCTCACGGACGCCCAGGCGGTCACGCCGCTCGCGGGGACGGATTTCTGGCTGAGCGATCTTGGCCTGGATTTCTTCCACTGGCCCGGCCAGCGCGTGCTGCGTTACGAGATGCGCCGCAGCCGCATGTGCCGGGTGTTGGAAAGCACTCCTCCTCGCGGCGCCAACCTCGGCTACGGGCGCGTGCTTTCATGGATCGACCGTGAATCCAACGGACTCCTTCAAGCCGAGGCCTACGACCTCAACAATCGACTCCTCAAGGAATTCACCGTGCGCAGCATCAAGAAGGTGGACGGTGTCTGGCAGGTCAAGGACATGGACATCCGCACCCTGACCAATGGCAGCCTGACGCGCCTGGAATTCGAACTGACGACGAAATGAGGCGCGCGTGCTGATCGCGTTTCACAAACCCTGGGGGGTGCTCTCGCAATTCACGCCCGACGGTTCGCCCCACCGCCCGCTGGCCGGTTTCCACTTTCCGCCGCGAGTCTATCCCATCGGCCGCCTGGATGCCGACTCGGAGGGCTTGCTCCTGCTGAGCGATGAACCGGAGTGGAATGCGCGCCTCCTCCACCCGCGTCGGAGCCACGGGCGAATTTATTGGGCGCAAGTGGAACGAATCCCCACGGCCGACGCGCTGCGGCAACTCGAACGCGGGCTGGTCATTCAAGGACACCAAACGCTCCCGTGTCGCGCCTGGCGGCTCGATCCTCAGCCCGTGGTGTCGCCGCGTGATCCGCCGATCCGCTTTCGCAAGAGCGTGCCCGATTGCTGGATTGCGCTCGAACTCGTCGAAGGCAAGAACCGCCAGGTCCGCCGCATGACGGCCGCCGTCGGACATCCCACGCTGCGCCTGCTGCGCGTGCAAATCGGCGCGTTCAAACTGGGCGATCTGCCCGCAGGACAAGGGCGGGAACTTAGCCCCGCCGAGCGCGCGCAGGTAAGCGAAGCGTGCGGTGTGCGGCAGCATCGGCCGGCGGCAGAGTGACCCGATTCCGGTATCAATCGTCGCGAAAGAATTCGCAGGGCCCGTCTGTCCCAGCGCGCCGCGACTTGCGATGGGCCATGAACGGCGCGCTGGGACAGACGCGCCCGACCACTGATGAGCTGTGTGAGCCAATGTTGTCGTGTCAGTGTTTCGTATCCGTGTCCATCGGTGTTTATCCGTGGTTGAACTGCGTTTCCCCGTCTGGCCTTTTCTCAAGCTGGATGCACAGCGGGCTCGGACACCGAGCGCCAGCTTATCAGCGAACCGGCCACCAGCAGGAGACATCCCATCCAGAGCCGGGGGCCGGGAACCACCTTCAGGTAGGCGCAACTCACCAGCGTGGACAACAACGGCGTGCCGTACGAACAGGCCACCACCAGCAGCAGATTGCCCCGGCGCATCGCGCCATCCCAAAGCGCGTAGGCCAGCGCCGTGATGGCGCCGAGCAGGATGGCCTCACCCATCGCTGGAGCGCTCCAAGTGGATCGTTCCCCCGCCAGCAGACGCATCAACAGGAGAACCACGCCGGTGGCCAGGATGAACCATTCGACGGCTCCTCGTTCTCCACCTTTCGTCCACCGCCGGGTCAGATTCGAGTAAAGCGCCCACGCGATGGCGGCGACGAACGCGCACAGATAGGCCGCCGGGTTACCACGCAGATGGCTCACAAAAGAGTCCCACGACACGCGGGTGCCTTGCGTCATCACCAAAAAGACGCCGACGAGCGCGAGCGCGGTGCCCGGCAGCAGCAGCAGGCGGGCGCGATGACGCAGCAGCGGCAGGGAGAGGAGAATGGTGCCAGCCGGCCAGAGGTAATTGACCAGCGCAACTTCCAAAACCTGTTCGCGATCTTGGGCCAGTCCCACGGCGAGGTAAATGAGCGCGGTGTAGAGGACAAAAAGAAAACCGCAGCCGAACAGGTAGCGTCGCGAGAGTTTTCCAGGATCGTCCGGCATTATCCGTCTCCAAGCCGGTCGGAGAAAGCAGAGTGCTCCGCCGATCAGATACACCGATGCCGCCGCCGTCAGCGGACCGACTTTCTCACCCAGACTGCGGGCGAGCGCAAAGGCGGCGCTCCAGAGGAGAATGGCCACCAGTCCACCTGCCGTTTTGAAACGAGCCTGCATTGGCTGCTGCCGCACGCGAGTCTCTTTACCGGCTGAGGCGGACCGAAGCCACTGGAATGTCGCGCAACGTCGCAGAGGAGCCGTTCCAGGGAAGCGAACCTCGCGCAAATTCTCCGGCGAGCGCGGACCAAAAACTACTTTGCAGTCCCCGCCGGTTGGGACTTCTCCCGCAAAAGTGCGGCGATCCGGATCGAGCAGGCCGATTTCCTGCGACGCCTTTTCGCCGGAGACAAGCAGGCGGAGGAGAGACCGCTGACGCCGCTGCCGACGCGCTTGCTCACGGTTCAGCGAATGCCCCAGCAAAACGGATCGCGCTCGTCGAGCAGCAGCGTGGACTGCGCGTTGATGAACGCCGTGCCGGTGATGGTCGGCTCGATCACACCCTTCTCGCGATCCAGCCAGCGGAAGCTCCCGGCGAAGGTGCTGCCGAGGATGCTTTCCTGCTCCCACGATTCACCTTCCTGGAGTTTTCCGTCGGCGGCGAGGCACGCGAGCTTGGCGCTGGTGCCGGTGCCGCAAGGTGAGCGGTCGTAGGCCTTGCCGGGGCACAGGACGAAATTGCGCGAATCCGCCCCGGCTGTCTGTGGCGGGCCGGATAGCTCGACGTGATCGACCTCGGGAAATCCCTGCGCATTGACCGCCTGCCGGATGCGCCACGCGAGGTCGGTGAGCCTCTCGACATTTGCGAGCGCGAGTTCCTGGCCGTGATCACTGACGAGGAAAAACCAGTTGCCGCCCCACGCCACATCGCCGGTGATCGGACCGATGCCGGGAACATCAATCGCCACGGCTTTTGCTTGGCGATAGCTCGGCACATTGACGACGGACACCGAGCCTTCGGTGTGTAATCGCGCGGTGACAACGCCGACGCTGGTCTCGATGCGATGCTCGCCCGGCTGGATCTTGCCGAGGTGCGCCAGCGTGACCACCAATCCGATGGCACCGTGACCACACAGGCCGAGCACGCCGGCGTTGTTGAAGAAGACGACACCTGCGACGCACGATTTATCGGATGGTTCGCATAATAACGCGCCCACCATCACGTCCGAGCCGCGCGGCTCATTGACCACGGCGGAGCGGCAGAAATCGTGGTGCTCGCGGAACATCTTGAGCCGGTCGGCGATGGTGCCGCTGCCGAGATCGGGGCCACCGGCGATGATGACGCGCGTGGGTTCGCCGCCGGTATGGGAATCGATGGTCTGGATGCGCTTCATGCGAACGAAACTCTATCCGACCGGTCCGGGTTGGGGGAATTGCAAACCATCATCTCGCTGACGAGGGGGCGCATCTCGACACTGCCCCCGAAGGCAACCGGGTTGGAGCGCGACGTTTGCGTCGCTTCATCGTTCGTGAGACCGTCCGGCAATGTTTCGCAACACCCATCGCACGCTGGAGCGGCCTCAAGGCCGCGCGCCGGGGGCAGGGCGCGAATGCGCCCCTGACGAGGCGCTTGTCGTTGGTGATGAGTGCGACCGCGCCGATCTTCTTCCACTGCGTGGTGATGGCGCGGAAGACAATGGTCCGGTGATGTTTCCTGCAGAAGCCTGATGTGCGTCGAAGGGTTCCCGGGGCAGTTGCGCCGGAAGCCAGCCGGGCGCGCACCAAGGTGGGCAAAATGCTGTTATACGTCCTGCCGGGCCAGTTTTTGTTGGCGCGTCTGGCAAGCCCGCGCTTAATGTCCGCGCCATTGATGAAACGGGTTTTCGACAGCATTGATGCCGTGGTGGCCGACCTGCGCCAAGGCCGGATGGTGATCGTGGTGGATGACGCCGATCGCGAAAACGAGGGCGACCTCATCATGGCCGCCGAGCATGCCACGCCGGCCGCGGTGAATTTCATGGCGAAATTCGGCCGCGGCTTGATCTGCGTGCCGACCACCTCCGAGCGGCTCAAGCAACTCGGCGTCGAGCAGATGGTGGTGCAGAACCGCGACACCTACAAAACCGACTTCCAGGTGAGCGTCGATGCCGCTCGCGGCATTTCCACCGGCATCAGTGCCGCCGATCGCGCCCGCACCATTCAGATCATGGCCAGTCCGACGGCCACGCCCGGCGACCTCGTGCAACCGGGGCATATTTTTCCGCTGCGCGCCAAGCCCGGCGGAGTTCTGCAACGCGCGGGACACACGGAGGCCGCGGTCGATCTCGCGACGCTGGCCGGGTGCCGGTCGATGGGGGTCATCTGCGAGGTCATGAGTGACGACGGCTCGATGGCGCGCCTGCCCGAGTTGATCCGTTTCGCCCGGCGCCACAAGCTCAAGCTCTGTACCATCGAGGATCTGATCAAATACCGCCGCCAGCGCGAGAAGCTGGTTGAGCGCGTGGAGGTGGTGAAGATGCCGACCGATTTCGGCGACTTCGACATGTATCTCTACCGTTCGCAACTCGACGGCCAGCACCATCTCGCGCTGGTCCGGGGCGACGTGGCCGGCAAGAAGGGCGTCCTGGTGCGGGTGCATAGCGAGTGCCTGACCGGCGATGTCTTCGGCTCGCGCCGCTGCGATTGCGGGCCGCAGTTGCATCAAGCGATGAAGCAGATCGCCGACAAGGGCTGCGGCGTGATCGTCTATATGCGCCAGGAAGGCCGCGGCATTGGTCTTCCGGCAAAGATCAAGGCCTACAAGTTGCAGGAGGACGGCTATGACACCGTCGAGGCGAATCTTAAACTCGGCTTCCCAATGGACCTGCGCGAATACGGTCTCGGCGCGCAAATCCTCGCCGATCTCGGCCTCAAAACCATCCGCCTGCTGACCAACAATCCGCGCAAGCTCGTCGGCCTCGAAGGCTATGGTCTCGAGATCGTCGAGCAGGTGCCGATTCGCATCGCGCCGAATCCGCACAACGAAAAGTATCTGAAGACCAAGCGCGAGAAGCTCGGGCACCTGGTTTGAACTGAGCGAGACGGCTGAGCTGCCCGGAGGAATCCCATCATGTTGAGAAAAGTTCGCAAACCTGCCGCCCGGAGCACCGGCGCCCGTTACGCCGTCATCGCCTCCCGCTACAACGCGCGTTACGTGGACAGCATGTTGCGGGGCGCCGAGGCGGTGCTGCGCAAATCCGGCGCGGCGGCGGTCGAGATCGTCCGCGTGCCGGGCGCGTTTGAAGTTCCGGCAGTGGCGGCACGGTTGGCGCGGCGCACTGCGCCGAAGTTCGACGCCATCCTGTGTCTTGGCGTCATCATCCAGGGCGAGACGGAACACGCGCGGCTCATTGCCGAGGCGGTCACGGATGCGCTGGCGGCGTTGCAGGTGGAATGCGAACTGCCGATCATTCACGAGGTGTTGCTGCTCAAGAACACCGCGCAGGCGGAAAAGCGTTGCATCGATGCAAAGCACAATCGCGGCGGCGAAGCGGCGCAGACCGCGGTGGACATGGCGCGGCTGATGAAGTTGTTGGGGGCGTAGCGGCGTGTCGGCAGACCGCCGCCATTTTGAAGAGTGTGAGAAGAGTGCGGCGCTCTTCCGAGACGCCGCTTCGGGACGGAGGAATCCAAAGCGTTCGTTGACCCCGCAGATGCCAGCCGGTAGATGTGTGAGGCATGAATTCTCCCGTCGCTCGCATTCAATCTCCGGCCTCACGATTCGTCGTTGCTGCGGCGTTGCTGCTCGTTCTCGCCAGCGCCAGTTCGTTGCTTGCGGCTGAATCACTCGCCGGTCGACGCCCGAACATCCTCTTCATCCTGACCGACGATCAGGGTTACGGCGACCTCTCGTGCCACGGGAATCCGGTTCTCAAGACGCCCCACCTCGACCGACTGCACGCCGAGGGGCGCCGCTTCACCGATTTCCACGTCAGCCCCACGTGTGCGCCCACGCGCAGCGCGCTGCTCACCGGGCGCCACGAATTCAAATCCGGCGTGACGCATACCATTCTCGAACGCGAACGCCTGAGCCTGAAAGCCACCACGCTGGCGCAGATTCTCCAGTCCGCCGGCTACGCCACCGGCATCTTCGGCAAGTGGCATCTCGGCGACGAGGCGGAGTATCAGCCGCAGCGCCGCGGCTTCGACGAAGTGTTCATCCACGGCGGCGGCGGCATCGGGCAGACCTATCCAGGCAGTTGCGGCGACGCACCGGGCAACCGCTATTTCGATCCGGCGATTCTCCACAATGGCCGCTTTGAGAGGACCACGGGCTATTGCACGGACGTTTTCTTTGAGCAGGCGATGAAGTGGATCGGGCATCAGAACTCGCGCAAGCCGTTCTTCGCCTTCATCACGCCCAATGCCCCGCACGGGCCGCTGGATTGCCCGCCCGAATACGAGAACCTTTACGCCGGTCGTGTGCCGACCAACGTCGCGAAGTTCTTCGGCATGATCGCCAACATCGATGACAACGTGGGCCGGTTGCTGGCGCAGTTGAAGGAGCGGGGCATCGAGCGCGAGACGCTGGTCATCTTCATGAACGACAACGGCACCGCGTCGGGCGCGGGAGTCTTCAATGCCGGGATGCGCGGCCAGAAGGGGACGCCGTATCTCGGCGGCACCCGCGCCGCGTCCTTCTGGCGCTGGCCGGGCACGCTATCGCCCGGCGACGTGCCGGCGCTCGCGGCGCATGTGGATGTTTTCCCGACGCTCGCCGAAATCGCCGGAGCCCGCATGCCCAGTGACGTCGCCGCGAAGCTGGACGGGCGCAGCCTCGTGCCGCTCTTGCAGAACACCAACTCAGCGTGGCCGGATCGCTTCCTGATCACGCACGTGGGGCGGTGGGCGGCGGGAGAGGTCGCCGCCGGGAAATATCGCAACTGCAGCGTGCGCAGCCCGCAGTATCATCTGGTCAGCGCGGGGCAGGGTGGAGGGAAACAGTGGCAGCTTTTTGACGTGCGCCATGATCCTGGCGAGAAGCGCGACGTGGCCGCAGAGCTTCCGGGCGTGGTGCGCGAAATGGAACAGGTGTTCGACCGCTGGTGGCTGGAGATTCTGCCGTGCCTCGACAACGAAGATGCCGTTGGCCCGAAGGCGAATCCCTTCAAGGAACTTTACTGGAAGCAATTCGGCGGCGGACCGGACGAAGCGTTGCTGAAAGCAATGGATCCTGCCGCCAAACGCTCCAGGAAGTGGTGATCGATTGGGTCTGAGCGGCGGCATCTGCGACTGTGTCGGCGCTGGCACTGGGGGCGTGGGTCATCGTGAAAGTGAGACAGGCCAAGTGGACGATTCATCGGGCTGGTGGGGCTTGCGCCTGGCACTGAACGAAAGAGCGAAGCGAGGCGGTGCCGCCGCGAGGAAGAGGGCGCAGGCGAGCGCGGAGATTCGCGCCCTCGCCGTCCGACAAATTTCGGGAAGCGATTCCCTCCCCCAAATCACTGGCGGCTGATGCCGGTCGTTGCTTCCTTCGCACGCCCGGCTCGCCCCGGCTTTACTGGTTGTTGGTCACAATCGAACTCGGCAGGGAGGCGATGGCCTTTCCGTCCAGCGAACGAAAGCGCGCCAGCACCGTGATGCGGTCGGCGGTGGGTTTTGCCTCACCCCAGGGCAGGGCGAACTGGTAACCGACACCAATTGAAGTGGTATACTGGTGGTCGCGCAGCGCGTCGGCCGCGAAAGTCCAGGTGCGCAGCGGGCGCGCCGTTGCGAGGTCGGACAGGCGGATCACCCCGTCATACATCACGATCTCCACGCTGCCGCGCGAAATGGCCACCGGCTTTGGTTCACTCGCGCGGCTGGCATATACCTTGATGGCAAAACCGTCCGCACCCGGTGCGTTGTCGAAGTTGACCGCGAGCGGGATGGTGAGCAGATGCAACTGGTCCACGGCGCTGCGCCCGCCGCCCGGCGAGGCGCAACCCGACACGAGCAACAAGGTCGCGGCCGCCAGGCACAGCCACACCCGCCTTGTCGCGGTCTGGTGGCCACGGTTCCGCCAGTCAGCCAGGATGATGGGCGTTGTCATTCTTCAGGACGCTTTGTCCTTCTTCGATGGCTGGTCCGGCGGCGTCGCCGGATCAGGATTCATCTCCTCCGGCGTCAGCTTGCGTTCCGGAAAGAACGGTTCGAGCAACTTCTTCTGCACGTCATCGCGGCGGATTTGATCCTTGATGCCCGATTGCCGCATCTCCTGCTGGCTGAACGCTTCCATCGTCATCTCCTCGGGCACGCGCTTGCCATGCACCAGCACCTGCGGGGTGAGCATGATGAGCAGTTCCTTGCGGTCCTTCTGCGTTTTGCGGGCGCGGAAGAGGAAGCCGAGTCCCGGCACGTCGCCGAGAATGGGCACCTTCTTGGTGCGCGTGTCGTCCACCGTGGCGATGAGGCCGCCGATGACGACTGTCTGGCCGCTCTGCACGTTGACGGTGGTGTTGGCGCGGCGCGAGTTGATGATGGGCACGGTGGCGTTCTTGTTGATCTCAACCGTCGAACTGCTCAAGGCGCTGTTGGTGGTGCCCACTTCGATGGAGACAAATCCGTCGCTGGAGATGCGCGGAGTGACGGTCAGGTTCACCCCCACGTCCTCGTATCGGAAGGAGTTGATGGTGTCGTTCTGCGGGGTGGTGCGGCTGTCGGTGATGAGCGGGATGCGCTGGCCGATGTTGATCGAGGCCGACTTGTTATCGGCGGTCAGAATCTGCGGGCGCGTGAGCACCTCGAGCCGCCCGTCGTTTTGCAGCGCTCGCAGCAGGAACTGGAGGTCGCCGCCGGCCATCACCGCCGAGTAGCCGTTGGCGAAGTTGTTCAACGCACTGCCCATGTCGGGATTCCCATTGTCCCGCATGCTGAACATGGTGCCCATGCCGAGCGTGCGCCCGTCGCCGATGTCCTTCTTATAGGTCCATTCAAGGCCCAGCTCCCCGATCGAATCCAGGGTCACCTCGGCCAGCAACACCTGGATGAGCACCTGCGGCTGCTGCTCGTCAAGCTGGTCGATGAGCTTGCGGATCTCTTCGAAGAAACGCGGGCTGGCCGAGAGCAGGAGGGTGTTGCTGACCTGGTCGGCCACGATGGCGACTTCGCGTTCGAGCATGCGCTGCGCGGTGCCGACCGCTTCCTGGCCGAGCACCTGCACCACGCGCTGCCGTTCCTGCGCGAGGAAGGTGCTGATGGCGGTGGCCACATCGGGCGCCTGGGCGTTGCGCAGGCGGATGATCTCGGTGCGCCGCTCCTGCGCCGTGCTCGAATCGAGCGCGTTGATGATCTCCTCGACCAGCGCCACATAATGATCCGTGCCACCCACCAGCAGGCTGTTGGTGCGGGGGTCCACCGTCACGGTCAGCGCGCTTTGCTCCTCGCTGCCAATCACGGCGCTGGCGAGCGATTCCTCCGAACCCGGTCGCGTCTCCGAAGCCGGTTTGACCAGCGTGTACTGAATCGAACGCTGGCTCCCCGTCGGGCCGCCGCCGACTTGTTGCAGGCGGAACAGGCTCAGCAGCAGTTCCGAGGTCTGCCGCGCGTCCGCGTTCTGCAGGGCGAACACTTTGATTTTGGCCTGGCGCGGCGAACTGGTGTCGAGCTTGGCGATGACCTGTTCCAGCAGGTCGATGTAATCCACCGGCGCGGAGACGATGAGCGAATTCATGCGCGCATCGGGCGTGATCAGGACGCCTTCCTTGAGCGCCGAGGTCACGAGTTGATGGCCGTCCTCGTTGCGCGTGATGAATTGCAGCAGCGATTGCGTGTTCGGGCTTTCTTCGGCAAGCGCAGCCGCCCGGGTGTTGAGCGCGGTGTTGAGGATGCCCGAGAGCGTCTCGGCCCGCGCATACTTCAGAGCCACCACGCGGATCTCGGAAACGCGCGCCACCTGATCGGTGTCGAGTTTCGCCACCAGTTCCTTGATGCGCGTGAGATCCGCCTCGCCGGCGGAGACGATGAGGGCGTTCATGCGCTCATCGGGATTCACCATCACCGGCAACGCGACGCCCGGTGTGCCATCGCGGTAGAGCGCTTGAATCGTCTGCGCCACACGCCGCGCGTCCGCCTTGGCCAGCGGTAACACCTGGATCGCCAGCCCGGGATCGGTCATCTCCGAATCAAGCTTGTCAATCATGCCGGCGACCATTCCCATGTCTTCGATGGAAGCGCCGACGAGCAGCGCGTTGACCCACGCGTCAGCGACGAGCGTGATCGGATCGAGTGGCTCGCCCCGCACGCGCGGCGGGCGATTCACAAACAGTCGTTGCAGCGTCGGCTGCAAGGTGGTCGCCGTCGCCCGCTTCAGCGGAAACACGCGGAAGTTCATCCGCGACACCGTGTCCTCGGCATCGAGTTGCTTCACCAGCCGGTCCATCACATCGAAGCCCTCTTTCGTGCCCGTGACCAGGAGCGTGTTGCTGCGATCATCGGGAATGACGGACACCGGAATCGAGCGCTCGGCGGCGTTGGGCGCCTGCGCTTCACCCTGGCGTTTGGCCTGGAAGAACTGGCTCAGCACGGTGGAGAGGGAACTCGCCCGCGCGTGTTTCAATTCGTAGATCTTCACGTTGCCGTCGGCGGCGAAATCCTTCGTGTCCACCTTCTTCACAATCTCCTTCACCACCGCGAGATTCTCCGGGCTGGCCGAAACGATGAGCGTGTTGCTGCGCGGATCGACTGCAACCGCCAGCGCCTCGCGGCGGTTGGCGGCCGCGTTGGCCCCGCGAGCGACACCCGTTGGCGCTCCCGGCCGATACAATCCCTGCTGCACCAGCGAACGCAGCATCGCCGACACGCGCTGCGCATCGGCGTATTCCAGCGTGAACATCTCGATGACTCCGTCCGCCGCGACTGGCTCGACGTCGATTCTCTCAAGCAGGCTCTGGATGATTTCGAGGTTCTCCTTGCTCGCATAAACCACCAGCGAGTTGTTCAGACTTTCCGGCTGAATCTCGACCGTGTCCGTCGGCTGCGGGCCGACGCCTTGCACCGTGCGGTTGCGCTGGCGCGCGGCGAACACGCCTTCAAGCATCGTCGAGATGCGCGTCGCGTCATTGTGCTTCAACGCGATGACCGTGACCGCCATCGCCGGGTCTTCGAGTTTGCGGTCGAGCTTGCTGAGCAGGTCATCAATCGCCGAGTTGTCATCCACTCCCGCTGAGATGAGCAGGGCGTTGGCGCGCGGGTCGGCCACGATCACCGGCCGCTTGCGCTGCATCTCGGGCGTGCGGGCCGCGGTGTAGCGCTGCGCGAAAAGCTGCGTCAATGAAACCACCATCGCCCGCGCGTCAGCGTATTGCAGCGGGACGAGACGAATCTTCCCACTCAGCGCGGTCTCGGCGCGGTCCAGTTCGCGCGCCAGCGATTGGACCAATTCGAAGCTGTCCTTGCCGCCGCCGATGAGCAGCGCATTGCTGCGCTGGTCGGCCACGATGAGCACGCGCAACGAATCCGCCTGTCCCTTGCCCAGGGTCGAGCGCTGGGTGACGCGCGCATCCATCAGCTTCTGCAACGAGCCGGCCAGTTCGCTGGCGTCGGCGTGCTCCAGCGGCACGATGTGGATGTCGCGGAACTCCAGCGGCAGCGCCACGTCGAGCTTGGCCAGCAGGCTGTCAATGATGGCGAACGACTTCTCGTTGCCCGCAACGATCATCGTGTTGCTGCGCTCGTCGAGGGTGATGTTCGGCTTGTCCTCGTTGCGAATCGTCGCCGCCTTTGGTCCGGCGAAGAGGTCGGTGACGATCTTCTGGATGACCGCCGCGTCGGCGTGTTGCAGCGGATAGACGCGCAATGTCGCCATGCCCGACGCCGTCGGGATGTCGAGTTGGTTGATGACCTGCTCGATGAGAGGGAGCGCGTCAGCGCGCGCCGCCACGATGAGGATGTTCGAGAGCTCATCGGCCTGCATCGACAGGGCGGCGCGGGTCTTGGACTGGGTGGTCGTCTTGGGTGCGCCATTGCCGTTTCCGTTTTCGAGTGCAAGGCGAAGGCGGGTGACGTAGGTCGTCACTCCCTCAATGCCCGGGATCGGCGGCCCTTCGGCGAAAACAGCCTGCAAGATTGGCAGCAGCCGCGTGGCGGAGGCGTGCTTCAGCCGGAACAACTTGACCTCGGTGACGAACCGCTCCTCCTTCTTATCCAGGTCGGTCACCACCTTCATCGCGAGCTCGACTGACGCCGGGTCGCCGCTGAGGATGAGCGTGTTCGAGCGCGGGTCGGTGGCGGTGTTGAGCGGGTTGACCAGCGCGCGGCCGACTTCGTTGGTCGGTTCGCCACGTCCCGCCGGGCCGGTGATGAAACGCTGCGCCTGCTGGAAAATCGTGTTCAACGTCTGCGACACGGTCGCGGCGTCGGCGTACTCGAGTTGGACGAGCTTCACCTGCACGCCGTCGGTGATGGCCACGGTGTCCATCATCGCCACCACGGCGGAGAGAGCCTTCAGGTTGTCGGGCGTCGAAGTGAGGATCAGCCGGTTCGCGCCGGGGGCGCCGTTCCACATTGGGTCGGCCTGCACCTTGATGGGCTTGGTCAGATCAAGCGTCACCGCATCGCCCTGATCATTCTGAATTCTCAGCCGGCGCACCTGCTCCTGCAATTCCCGCGCCTCGGGCGTAACCTGACCAATCCCCTGCCCCGGCGCCACCGGCGCGAGCATGCCCTGCAACACCAGCGCCAGTTGCGGCGCGCTGGCTTTCTTCAAGGTAAGGACCAGCACCTCGGCTTCCACGTAGGCGGACGGCGTGTCGAGCGAGCGAATCAGTTTTTCCAACTGCTCGAAGATGTTGGTGCGCGCCACGACGAGCAGACCGCGCGTGCGCTGGTCGGGCGAGACGGTGAGCGGCTCTCCCGGCCGGAGCACGTTGAGCTGCGTGACCATCTGCTGCACCAGCGGGGCGATCTTTTCCGGCGGCGCGTTGGACAGGGTGACAAGGCGAAATTCGAGCTGACCGGTGACGCCGGCGGTGTCGAGCTGCTTGATGAGATTTTCCAGCAGTGCGAAATCCGTCGGCTTGGCGCGGACGATGACGCTGCGGGTGCGCGGTTCGGCGACCGCCGACATCTTGGGCGGCGGCACCATCGTCCGCACCTCCCCGGGTCGCACCGGCGCGCCGAACGGCTGCTCGATGCGCACCTGCTCGGAGCGGAATAAATCGGTGATGGTCCGCGCCACAATCACCGGGTCGGCTTCCTTCAACATGAAGACGCGCAACTCCGCCTCGCCGCTGATCGCCGAGAACGACAAATCATTCACGATGCGATCAATCTGATCCAGCTCGTGCGCCGGGCCGGAGAGGATGAGGGCGTTGGCGTCCTTGTCGATGGCGATCACCACTTCAGGCGAGCCCGTCTCCGCGTCTTTGTTCTCCTCCTGGGGAGGCGTCGGCGGGTCGGGTTTCTCGTCCTGGTTCCCGTTCACCGGCACGGTCACCGGAGCGGGCTTTTCCTGCTTCGGCGGCGCCACCTTCTCGGCCACCCGGATGCGGCCGTTGGCCATCTGCGGATAAATGTTCTGCAACATGCGCGCCATCTGCTCGACCGGAATGTTCTCGATGGGCCGGAAGCGCACCACCACACTCGAATCCTTCACCGCATCGTCGAGCTTGGTGATGAGATCCTGGATTTGCACCACGTCGGATTTCCGGCCGATGACGGTGATGGAATTGGCGAACAGATCGGCCTCGATGACCGGCTTCTCGCCCACCGCGCGACCCTCAAAAACGGTCTGCAACCGGGGGACGACTTCCTCGGCCTTGGCATTCTTGAGCCAGACGAAATGCACGTCGCGGTCCGAGCGATCCGGCGCCTTGTCGAGCGTCGGCAGGAGCTGCTCCACGATTTTGAAGTGGGACCGCGAGGCGGAAATCACCAGCGCGTTGTTGCGGTCGTCCACCGTCACGCTGGCCGGGACGAAGCGCGCATTGCGCCCGCGCATCTGCGCGCGCGAGACGTTTTGCAGGAGCTGCTGGAGCACCGACGACACCTCCTTGGCGGAGCCGTTCTCGAGCTTGTAGATATGCACCTCGATCTCGTCGCTCTCGCCTTCGGTGTCGAGATCCTTGATGATTTTCATCACCTCGGTCACCGCATCCTCCGGGCCGTTGATGAGCAGACTGTTGGCGCTTTCCACCGCGGTCACGCTCACGCGCTGCAATCGTCCCTGGGCCTGCCCCTGCCGGGCCGCGATGCTTTGGGTGACCGCCTCGGCGACCGTCTCGGCGCGGCCTTTCTTGAGATGCACCGTCTGGATGCTCGTCCGGCTTTCGAGGTCCGACTTGTCGAGGTTCTCGATGAGTTTCTCCGCGAGGCTGAGCTTCTCCGGCGGGCCCTGCACCACGACCGCGTTCATGGCCGGCGCCGGGGCGACGCGCACGCTCTTGTTGTCGGTGACCGGCATCAGGCCGACGCCCGGGCGGAAGCGCTGCCGCTGCTGGCGCTGGCGCTGAAGGTTGCCCTGGCCTTGACCGAAGCCTGGCGTGGCATCGCCCTCGGCCAGCATCGCTTCCAGCACCTGAGCGACCTGCACCGCGTCACCGTTCTTGAGGGTAAACGTGCGGATTTCATTGGAAACTTCCGCGGTCTTCTTCAATTCGATCACGAGCTTGTCGATCTGCTCGAACTGCTCCTTGGTCGCCGCGACCATCAGGATGTTGACGTTGGCATCCGCCTCAAATCGCGGCGCAAGTCCCACGGTCGTGGCCCCGACGCGTTCCTCGAACAACCGTGTCAAGGTGGGCGCCAACTCAGCCGCATTGCCCTCGGGAATCTGGTAGGTGCGCACTTCCATGGCTCCGGGTGCGTTGGTGCCATCGAGGTTCCTCACCAATTGCTCGACCTTCTCCAGCGTCGCACCGGCGGCTTCGAGCACGATGGTCCGATCATCGGCCGACGGCGTCACCACCAGCCGTTCGGCCGGGTCCTGGCTCGACGTCTGCCGCGAGAACAACTGGCTGACCATCGTAGAAATAGAGGCGGCCGAATTGCGCTGCAACGGCAGAATCCGCATCTGCCGCGACGGAGATTCGCCCGTCTCCTGCAGTTGCTTCACGATGTCTTCGATCAGCTTCAGGTGCGTCTCGCTGGCCGTGATGATCAGCCGGCTGGTGACGTCGTCGCCGAGGACGAGTGCGTCGGGCGGGCCGCCTTCGGTGTGGCCCTTCAACTGATCCTGGTAAAGTTCCTTCACGCGACTGGCGACCTCGGTGGCCACGCCGGTCTTCAGCGTCACGATGCGCATCTGCCGGCTTTCCTTGCTCGCCGTCTGTTCCATCTGATCGAGGATGAGCGAGGCGGACTGGAGATCCTGCGGCTTGCCGGAGACGATCAGCAGGCTGTTCTGCGTGTCGGTGCCGACGGTGATGCGCGGAATGGAACGGCCGAACCGATCGATTTCCTTCAAGGCCGTCGAAAGCACCAACGAAGCCTGCGCCGGATCGACATTCTTCAGCTTGAACACGCGCGTCCGTCCGCCGAGGGCATCCGCGCTGTCGAGCTTCTTCACGATGGCCTCGACCGCGACGAGTTCGTTGCTGAGGCCGGACACCACCAAGCGGTTCGCGGCGATGTCGGGGACAATCAGCGCGGCGACCACGCCGGCAACCGGCCGGGTCTTCAACTGTTCCTGATAAAGCTGGTTCACCGTCTGCGCGAGTTCGGGCGCGCTGGACGAGTTCAGTTCGTAAACCCGTGTCTCTCGTGCCTCGGCGGATTGGGGACTGCGGAGTTGCTGCACGAAGGCTTCGATCTCCACGAGGTGATTGGTGCGGCCGGTGAGGATCAACTTCCCGTTCTGGGCATCGGCCAGAACTTGCGCGTCCGCCGGGTCATTGGCCTCCTTGTTCTTCCACCGATCCTGATAAAGCTGCGTCACGAGCGGTTGCAGGCGCAGCACCTCGTCGGCGGGACCGATCTCGAGCACCTTTGTCTCCCGTGACCCTTGCGCGACGGCGGCGGCCTGAAGGTCGGTGATGATTTTGTCGAGCAACTCCAGTTGGGTGTCGCTGCCCGCGAGGATGAGTTGATTGCTCGGGGCGTCATCCAGAATCAGCACGTCGGTCGTGCCGAGGTCGGGTTTGCTGGAGAGCTGATCGTTGTAAAGCTGGCGAACCTTGGCCGACATCTCGGCGACCTTCGCCTGCTTGAGCGTGACCACCTTGATCTTGCGCTCCGCCTGGGTGCCGAGCGCGCTGTCCAACTGCTCGATGATCAACGCCGCATTCTGCAGCGACTGCAATTCCTTCGGGTCGCCCGCCACGATGATCGTCCGCGTCTTGGCATCCAGCGTCAAACCCACGCGTCGGCGCGGCCGGTTGTAGGCATCGTAGCTGGTCAACGCATTGCCCAGAATTTCGACGACCTTCGTTGGATCGGCCGACTTGAGCTTGAACACGCGCACCGTCCCGCTCTGGGCGGTGACCTTGTCGAGCTTCTTGATGATCTCCTCGACGACCGCAAGTTCGTTGGACGAGCCCGTGACGATCAGCCGGTTCGCCGTGACATCCGGGAGGATGGAGGTGTCCAGCGTCTGCGCGCCTGGCCGGTTCTTGGACTGGTCCAGGTAAAGCGAGCGCACCGTGCTGGAGAACTCCACCGCGTTGGCCGTGGTCAGATCGAAAATCCGCGTGTCGCGCGGCTGATTCAATTCGGCCGTGCGCAGTTCACCGACGATCTTTTCGATCTCGGCGAGATGGTTGGTGCGCCCCGTGACAATGAACCGGGCGCTGCGCGTGTCGGAAACGATCTGTGCGTCGGCCGGATCGCCGATCTCCTTGTCGCGCCAGCGCTCGGTGTAAAGCTGCTGCACGAGCGGCAGCAAACGGGCCATCTCGTCCACCTGGCCAATCTCGATCATCTTCGTCTCGCGCGGACCATGGGCGGTCTGCGCCGCCTGGAGGTCGCTGATGATCTTCTCCAGCAGCGTCAATTGCGCTTCGCTGCCGGCGAGGATGAGCTGGTTGCTGGTTGCGTCGTCCAGTATCAGGAATTCGGTCGTGCCCAGTTCCGGCTGCGCGGTGAGTTGGTCAGTATAAAGCTGGCGGACCTTCGGGAGGAGTTCGGAGACTTTGCCTTTCTGGAGGGTCACGACCTTCATCTTGCGCTCGGGCTGGGTGCCGAGCGACGCATCCAGTTGCTCGATGATCACCGACACGCCCTGCAACTCCTTCGGGTCGCCGGTGACGATCAGCGTGCGGCTCTTGGGATCGACGGAAACCGTCGCCCGCCGCACCGAACGGCCGTAGGCGTCGTAACGCACCATCGCGGTGGTGAGAATTTCGGCGACCTTCGCCGGATCGGCGGACTTGAGCTTGAACACCCGCGCGCTGGCGCTCTGCACGCCGACCTTGTCGAGCTTCTTCACGATCTCCTCGATCGAGTCGAGTTCGTTGGTTTCGCCGGTGACGATCAAACGGTTGCCGCCCACGTCCGGGACGATGAGCGTGTCCGGCGTCATCGCGCCCCAGCGAGCCTTGGCTTCGTCTAGGTAAAGCGTGCGGACGGTGGTGGACAACTCGACCGCGTTCGCCGTGGTGAGATCGAAGATGCGCGTGTCGCGCGCGGCGCTCTTCACCTTGATCGTCTCCGGATTCGTCTCTGCGCCCAACTGTTTCAAGATGCCCTCGATGGCCTTCACATGCTCCGGCTTGCCCGTGATGATCAGGCGGCCCGTGCGGCCGTCGCCCATCACCTGCGCGTCGGCGGGATCGGTTTCGTTCCTGTCCTTCCATTGATCGGTATAGAGCTGCTGCACCAGGGGCAACAAACGCTGCACATCCGCGGCGTTGCCGACTTCGAAGGAGCGCGTCTCTCGCGGCGCCGGATTCGTCACCGTGCCGACTTGGAGGCGGGCGAAGATGTCTTCGATCGGTTTCATCTGCGTCTGGCGCGCCGAGACGATGAGTCGCCCGGTCCGCCCGTCGCTGACGAACTGCGCGTCCGCCAAACCGAGCGCCGGATCGCTGGCCACCTGATCCTTGTAGAGCTGCTGCATCAGCGGCATCAGTCGCTGCGCGTCGGCGAGTTTGCCCACCTCGAACACCTTCGATTCGCGGGGCGCGCGGGCCTCACCTTGGGCGGTTTCGACGATCTGCTTCACCGCGGTGACCTGATCCTTCGTGCCATACACCATCAACCGCGTGCCGGCGGCGTCGGCGTAGATCGTCGCCGAGCGTGTGGTCCGGCCGACGTTCTGTTCGGAGTAAATCCGGTTCACCACCGGCAGCAGCTCGGCGGCGTTGGCCGACTTGAGTTCGACCGTCTGTAATTCGCGCGCGCTCTGCTCCGGCTTGGCGTCGAGCGTGGCGATGGCCGACTCGACCTGCGGCAGCATGCTCGCCGGCGCCAGCACGATGAGCCGCTTGCCGGAAGGCTCGGGCGTGATGCTGAGGAGGTTCGTGATGTTGCGCGAACCGCTCTGCGCGGCGAAGACCTTCATCGTCAGCCCCGCCAGCGCGTCAGGATCCTCGGTGCGCACCTCGATGATCTTCATCTCACGATTTCGTCCCGGCGCCGTCCCCGCCGTCGCACCCGGTTCGAGTCCTTCGTTGTCGAGGCGCTGGATGATGCCTTCCGCGTCCTTCAAATCGTTGCGCGGCCCGGAGACGATGATGCTGTTCGACTCGCGCTCGGCGGTGACGGAGACGCGCCGGATGGGCTGGTTGCGCGTGTCAAACTTGAGCATGGCGTTGGACACCACGCCCACGACCTGCATCGCGTCGGCGTTGAGCAACTTGAAGACGCGCGCCCCGCCAGCCGCCTCGGGCGCCTGATCGAGCTTCTCGATGACCGCCGCCACGGTCTTCAATTCCTCGCTGGGTCCGGTGACAATGAGCCGGTTGCCCGCGGCGTCAGGAACGATCTTGGTCTGCACTGTGTAAGTCGGTCCGAACTGATCCCGCACCATCTCGCTAAACAGCGTGGTCACCATCGGAGCCGTGGTGGTGGCATCGCCCTGTTTCAGTTCGAAGATGCGCATCTCGCGCGGCTGCAGATCCGATTTGGTGTCGAGCTGCTCGATGATCTTCGCCGCCGCCTCGACGCCCGCTGTCTCGCCGCTGACCACGAGCGCGTTGCTGCGCGCATCCACCTGCACCTTCACCTGCTGCGACTGCGCGTTGAGGCTCTTCTCGACAAGGCTGGCCATATCGGCGGCCAGACCGGAGCGGAGCCGGATGACGCGCGTCTCCTCCTTCGCGCCCACGCGACCGGCCGGATCCAGTTGGCGGATGATCGCCTCGACGCGGGCAATCTCCCTCTCGGAGCCGCTGACCATGATGCGGTTGTTCTTCGTCTCGGCGAGCAGCGTGGCCGCTCCGCCTTGCGGCTCGGGGAATCCGCGCATTTGCTCGGTGTAGAGTTGTTGCACCAATGGCGTGAGGTCGGTGGCGTTGCGACTGAAAAGCTCGACTCCCTTGAACTGTCGCGCGGTCCCAGCGGAGGAAGCGGCGTCGAGTTGCTGAATGAGATTCGTCAGGCGCTCCATGTCCTTCGCCGTGGCGAGGACGATGATCTGCTTGCCCGAGGTGTCGGGCATCATCTTCGGCGCGAGCTGCGCGCTCGCCGGTTCATCCACCACGGTCGGCATCAACTGGGTCGTCAGCGCGATGAGTTCCAGCGCCGGTTTGCCATGCACGGGCACCACCGCCATCTCGCGCTTCACCCGCTCCGTCGTGACGTCGAGCATCTTCACCACCTGGTCGATTTCCTTGAACTGCTCGTCGCTCGCCGTGATGAGCAGGCGATTGTTCGGCGCGTCCGCCACGATCATCGGCTTGGCCTGCTCGGCAAACTGCTTGTCGCTCATCCGCTCGGTGATGAGGCTCTGCATGTTCGCGAGCGCCGTCTCCACCTGGAGATGCTTGAGCGGAATGATCTGCAACCGGCGCTCCAGCGGACGCGTCGTCTGCAGGCGCAACTGCTTCACAATCTCCTCGACGCGCTCGAGATGCTCCGCGCTCGCCGTGACGATGATCCGGCCGCTCTCCATGTCGGGCATGATCTTCGCGTGCGCGGTCTGCCCACCGAGACTGTCGGCCACCTGGCTGCGGTAGATCTCCTCGATGAGCGGCACCAATCGTTTCGCATCTGCCGACGAGCCGATCTCGATGTACTTCGTCTGCTGCGGCAGCGGGAAGTTGGACCCCGTCTCCAGTTGCGTGACGATATCGACCGCCGTCTGCACGTCGCCCGGCGAGCCGGTGACGACGATGCTGCGGCTGTTCGGATCCACCGTCACGTTCGCGATCGGCACGGCGATGCCGCCGGGCATGCGGCGCGAGAGTGCGTCGGTCAGAATCTTCGCCACGTTCGTCGCCTCGGCGGTGCGCACGCGGAACACCTTCGTCACCTGCACGGTCTGCGAGCGCAGCGCCGGCGTCGTGCCGCCGGTGCCGTGAACCGGCTTGTCGAGGCGGTTGATCAACTGCTCGATCTGATCGAGTTGCGCGCCGACGGGTGCGGCGACGATGAGGCGGTTCAATATTGCGTCGGGGATGACGCGCGCCTTGGTCGCCGCGGTGGCCGCAGTCTCGCCTGGCATGGCGATGCCCGGGATGGCCTGGCGGATCATGGTGGCGAGTTCCTCGGCCTTGGTGATCTGCGGAAAATAAATGCGCACATCTCCACCGCCGCCTTCCTTGTCCTCGAATTTCGAGATCAATTCCTCCGCCAGCCCGAGCCGATCCCGCGGCCCGAAAAGCACCAGCGTGCGCGACGCGTCATCAAACACTGCCGTCACGTAATCATTCGGGTCCGGCGGCAACACTTCGAGCTGCTTGTTGTTGGGATTGTATTGCGTGCGCTTCGGCGCGGTGGCGATGCCGAAGGTTCGGTTGAGCAGATCGGACACGACGGCGCCCGAGGCATGGAGCAGCGTGAAGGCTTTCATCTGGCGATCCGCCACGGCCTCGTTGTCGATGGCGGCCAGCAGGCTCTTGACCCGTTGGATGTTCGCCAGCCGGTCGGTGATGATCAGTCCGCGGCCCTTCGAGAGCGGCGCCAGCGATCCGGCGTTGGAGAGCATGCTGAGGATGGCTTCGGCCACATCTTTGCTGTCGAGGTTCTTCACCTCGAGCACCACGGTGACGACCTCGCTGCCGCGCACATCGCCGGTCTGGTCGATGCCGCGCATGATGCGCAACGGCATTTGCGGAAGCTGTTTGAGCCCGACGAGCCGGAGGTAATGCCCGTCCTCCACCAGCATCACGCCCTTCATGGAGAGCATGAGGTTCAAGGTCTCCAGCGCCTCGGAGTAGTTGTAGGGACGCGGATCGTTGAAGGTGAGCGCGCCGACGACGTTGGTGTCCGAGACCAGCGGCTTGTTGACCATCTGCGCGAAACGATCGACGACGTCGCTATAGGGAATGCCGTCGAACTGGAAGCGGATGTTGCGGGCAGGTTCGTTGGTGGCCGCGGCGGCTGCGGCCGGGGCGGCGGTGGGCTTGGGTGCCGGCGCGGGCTGCGGCTTCGCGTCCTGGGCGAACATTCCTGCGCAGGTGAACAAGGCGATCACCAGCGCCACCCAATAAGCTTTCAGGTTCTTCATACGCATAATTCGATGAGCCTGGTCGGGGACTGATTCAATGTCATTGGTATTTGTTTGGGGGAGATGGTTCGCTGGGAACAGCACAACGCCCGAGGGCATTCGCCAGCCGCGACAGCACTCGCAAAGACATTTTCACCTCGCATCCTTTGCAGCTTCCACCTGCTGCGACACAAATGTGGCGACAGGTCGAGACGAGCAACAACTCGCGTTCTGGCGACTGCGCGATCAATCGCCTCAAACGTCGCGGATGAGATCCCGCGCTCGCACGCCCAGTGCCTTGGAGATTTTGATCAGCGAGCCGACAGAGATGTCCAGATTACCGCGTTCGACTTCGCCAATGAAGTTGTGGTGGAGGTCCGCCTTCTCGGCCAGTTTCTCCTGGGTCAAACCCGCCCGCCTCCGGTGTATCCGGATTGTCTCACCCACCACGCGGCGGTATTCGGGCTTGGCTGGCACAACCAACCATGAGAAGGACAAGCATCAGATCGCTCCACCCATCAAACTGTGTATTTAATTTCTTGCTCTGCGCTACGCCTGCGTAGTAGTGCTTTCGCCCAGGCACCCGAAAAGGTCGGATGATGAAAAATCAAAAGGAAAACCTCTGGAGCGTTTCTGTTCTTGTTCTGTGTCTTCTTGTGGCCTCGGCCCGCGCCGGCGCGCAGACACTGCCGCTCTCAAACATCTTCACCAACACCGGAGCCACGACCGGCACCAACCTCTGGCAGTACGCCGCCAGCAATCATCCCACGTACTACACCAGCGCGACCTCTGGCGACTCCCGGTTCTTTCGCGGTGTGTTCACGCCCGCCAGCAGCAGCGCCAAGCTGGCCATTCACTCGGACGATGGTTCGACGGTGCTCATCAACGGCCAGCTTTATCTCAGCAAGGCAGGCGTTCCGACCAGCCTGCAAGACATGGCCGGTTCGTTCAATTTCCTGAACTACACCTTCAGCAACGGCGTCGAGTATTGCGTCGAAGTCACCTACCAGAATGGCCAATACACCCCCGGCGATCAGGATGGCGTGACCCTCTACGCCTACGACGGCGGCGGTTCGGCCCGTGGCGGGCTGCGCATCACCGGCAACGACGCGGTGTGCGTCGGCAACACGCTTTCGCTGACGGCCGATTGTGGCACGCCCTCGTTCAATTGGTCCAGCGGCAACACGAGCATCGCCACCGTGAACAGCAGCGGCGTCGTGACGGGCGTCAGTTCCGGTTCGACGAGCATCACCGTGACGGACGCGGAAAGCGTGAGCGGCTCGAAAACTATTTACGTGGTGAAGCCGGGCATCTCGCCGAGCAACGTGGTGACCGGCGTTGGCGTGACCAATACGTTTGTCCTGACCAACTCGGCAGGCAGCGGCACGGTGACCTGGAATCCGCAGGGCACGCTCAGCCCGAACACGCGCACAAACAAAATCGCGTTTGCCTCGCCTGGCACCACGAGCATGACCGCCAGCTACGCCGGTTGTTCCGCCAATGCGAACATCACCGCCGTGGCCGTGGCCAGCCTCACGGCGAACGTGGGCGATATTTGCGGCAGCGCCCAGGTGATTTACACCGCGCAATCCTCGCCAGCCGGCTACGAATCCGTGCTGACGTGGAGCGGCGAAGGATTGAGCGGCACCGGCGCCAAGCGGACCAATTTCTATTCGACCCTCGGCCCGCATGTGGTGAGCGTTTCGAGCGGAACTTCCGTCAAATCCATCACGAACACGGTCTATAAAATCGACATCGCCGAGACGACGCAAACGGCGCTGGCGGACAGCACGGCGCCGGTCACGTTTTCGTTGACCAACAGCTACGGGCCGGCCACCTGGCAGATTGGCGGCTCCGGCCCCTCGTTCGCCAGCCAGAACACCGGGAACAGTGTCTCGATCAATCCCGGTTCAAATGCGGGCAATTTCACTATCACGGCCTACGCCACGGCCTTGCCCGGCTGCACCGACACGGCCACGTTACAGGTCGTGAAAGTGGCGTTCTCCACGAATCTGGTGGCGCTGTGCGAAGGGAGCACGAGCAGTCTGACCGTCACCGTCACCCCCTCTTCCGCCGTGTCGCTGCTGTCCTTCGACACCGTGACCAACACGGCGACCGGCCCGTCCAACACGCACGCGAGCGTGACCGTGAACAACGGCACGAACCTGACCATCACCGGCTCGGCCGCGGGGACCGCCTACCTGCGCGCCAAATTGGGCAACACCGTTCTCATCGGCCCGATCATTCAAATCGTGCGCGTCACCTTCCCGCCGGAGGCGTGGTATGTCGGCGTCGGGAATTCGCGGGACTTTACAGCCACGGTGCTCCCGGCGAATGCCGCGGTCATTTTCGACACGGCCTCCAGCGCCATTGCCACCGCCACTCCCATCACCGGCGGCTTGCGCGTCACGGGTGTTGGCCCCGGCACCACTCAGGTGCGGGCCAAGGTGGGTGGCGGCGCGGCTTGCGCGACCAAGGATGTGACCGCGGTGCGGGTGAAATTCGCCACAAATATGGTGGCCCTTTGCAACGGGAATAGCGCCACTGTGGGCGTTGCCATCGACCCTCCCGGCTCCCCGGTGAGTTTTGCTCCGAGCAGCGCAAGTCTCCTCCAGGTGGCCGTCCAGGGTACTAACGTGACAATAACGTCCTTGAACAACGGCAGTGGCCTTGTCAACGCCAGCGTTGGGAACGTAATTACCGACTGGCTGGTTGCCTGGAGCTTGACGGTGCGTTTTCCTGCCAGTGAATGGTTTGTCCCTTTGGGTGGCAGTCAGTTCTTCACGGTGCTGGTCGATCCCCCGTTCTTTTCACCACAGGTTGATTTCACGTCTTCGGATACCAACATCGGTACCGTGACGGCGGCAGGCTACCCGCTTCGTGCGGCAGTCTTCGGAAAGACGAATGCCAGCGCGCAAATCCTTGCGTCGGTCGGTATGGGGCAACCATGCGGTGCAAAAAACTTCACGGTGTTTCATTTTGACAACTTGCGGTTTCAAAAGGCGACCATGACGGGTGCCTGGAAGAACATCGATCAGTCTTACAAGTTCCTCGGTGTCTTCACCGGCCAGACCGCCACATTCGGCATAGTGACGACTCCTGCGGGACTGGCATTGCCGAGTGACGCTGTGCGCTGGTCTGGTGCGGCATCTGGCAGCAGCACTCAGGTAAACGTCACGTTTCCCAAAGCGGGATCTGCGCAAATCATCGCCACTATCGGCACAGTGGCCAAGAGCACTTCCGCCGAAGTGTTCGACCAGCCTGCAGGCACCGGTGAGAACGCTTATGCTCTTGGACATCCGTTTCAAACAGCAACAGCCATTTACAGGAATCTGGCTGGACTTAATCCTTTGACGCTCGAGCCATTTGTCTGGGCGAGCACGAACTATCCAGGCTTACAGCCGCAAAACACTATTGCTGATGCCGCGCGGCACGCCTATTGGACATGTCTGTTGACACGGTACACCGATGCTAGTTACGCCAAAGGAATAACGACGGCACACGAAGTTTCCATGCTCGGCCCTTCCACCGAGACCGTCATGGATTTGCACAACAACTCGATAGGGATTGTGATCTCGTCCAACCACACGCATGGCGTGGACAACGCGTGCTGTCAGGCGGCTGTGGTTATCGCAGTCAACACAGGACTTCTCTGGTATCTCGACGGTTCATATGGAGCGACTGACACGAACGAGGGAACACTTTTGCAACCCACCAACAAGTAAATCTTTATGAAAACTATGAAAATCGCACTAGCTCTGAGCGTCGTCTCACTCCATCTCAGCATGGCTGCGGCTCAAGAATTATTCCCACTGAAAACCTTGAACCTTGATACGACTTCGCAGCAGTTCATTTCTCAGTTTCCAGATGCAAGAATCGCGTTTGAAAAGAAATCCAATGGAATACTAGTCGAGTGCAACGCTTTAGTCTTAATCCAAAGCAACTCATTTTGGAACGGAAGTATGGTTGGGATTGCCAATGGACGCGTCATCTCAATCGCGTATGTGCAAATCGAGGATTTCGAACGAGGGTTTAGCAACGCTCCGGTTATCCTTCGACACTTGATCCGAGTCGAAGGGACGAACTACACGCGAGTTGTTGCACACCACCTTGGCAAGACTGGCAAAATAGAATCACCGGTTCTGCTCTGGCAAAAATCGGACCGTGTCATTGCCTACACTTTCATGCCGCCAGAAGCGTACAAGCAGGGGGAGCCGTACGTTTGCCATCTCACCGTGTTTTCGCGAAGCAAGAAACGAGAGGAGTTCTTCGAGTTGACGACATTACCCGAAGCGGAAACAGCGAGAATCTTCAAATCCGTTGATGAAATCCTCCAAAATGAAGGCGCTCCCGGTCCACGATGATGCCGCCATGAAAACCGACGAATGCTTGCGAAGTAAAGAGAATGGATCGGGAAGTCGATGGCGTGGACGCGTGGTCGCACTGGCGATATTGGCAGCGGGACTGGTTGCTTGCCGGCCTGATAGACACACAATGACTGTCAATAACAAGTCCTCCCAAACAGTTGTCTGGGTGATCGTCCAGGTTTGCGGCCAGAATCTTGCGTTCACCAACGTACCGCCCGGAGCCTCCAGAACAACGAACTTTGCCATCACAAATGACAGTGGCTATGTGGTCACAGGCGCGCTCGCAAACGGCACTCCCGTGCAAGGCGGCTTTGGCTACACGACCAAGCAATTGGGGCGTGAGAAGGTTCTGGTGGATTTACTCCCCGATGGAAAAGTAGCAGGCATCCAATCAGCCGCCCCATTATGGAGGAGCCGATGAAGAGCACCCTTCGATTTATTTATTTCGTGGCAATATCAGCGATTCCAGCCACTTCTTGTCTGGCGCAACCCGCCATTCCCGTCGCCTCGATTGGCATCATGGTTTCGCCCATGACGGTCAACATCGGGCAAACTTTCACCGTGACATGCCGACTCGACTCATACCGCGGCACGGCCGAAATCGACGGATACGCTTTCTCGGTCCCTTATGATGAAACAGCTTTTGCGCCGGTTCCCGGTTCGTTCTACCTTGGAGCAGCATCGGGGCCAGACATGCAGTTCCTGGCGAAAGCCAACCAAGAAACTGCCGTTGAAGGCTACATGTTGACGAATCAATGTGACGCCTCTCAGCCGGGCTTCGTTTATGTCACGGTTTCCGACCTTGGCCCGAGCAATCCTGAGCGGGGATCAACGGCTCAGAACGGGTTTCTCGTCTCCTTCCAGATGACTGCGCTTGCCCACGGAACACGGCAACTCTCGCCAACTCCCTACATTGACAATTCTGTACTCTACAACACGTCGCTTCAGCCGGTGGGCACTGTCACCTTCGGCAGCGCCACTGTCATCGTTCCCAATCCCACCGCCGTAGTAGTTCAGGCGGCTGATGCGAATGCAAGCGAGCCGGGCACAGACACGGGCATGTTCCTTTTCACCCGTACGGGTCCAACCAATGCGCCGCTCATTCTCCAATTCAGTATAGCGGGTAGCAGCGTCAACGGTTCGGACTATGCGCAGTTCAGTAATTCGGTATGGCTAGCGGCTGGCAGTGCAAGTGCTGCGCTTGTGGTTGCTCCGGTTGACGACGCGGAGATCGAGGGCGACGAAACGGTTACGCTTACCCTGCAATCGAGCAGGGACTATGACATCTCCGGCACGGGCACAGCGGCCGTCGTCATTCACGATGACGAGAACCCGGCGCCGACGGTGGTCCTCACCAGTCCGCCCAATGGCACCATTTTCCCGCGGCAGACCAACATCACGCTGACGGCCACGGCAAGCGACGCCAACGGATCCGTCACCAACGTCGAGTTCTTCAAGGACGGCACGATCAAACTCGGAGAAGATTCTTCGGCACCGTATAGCTTCACCTGGACCAATGCTCCAACCGGCGTGCATGTGCTGAGCGCGCGGGCCACCGATAATCTCAACGCGACCGGCGACTCCGTGCCCATTGCCGTCATCGTGCGCGGTCCGCCCACGGTCGCCATTACCAGCCCGACCAATGGGGCCAGCTTCGGTTCGACGGCGGGTATCTCTATCAATGCCACGGCCACAGACGCGGATGGAGTCATCACCTTTCTCGAACTCGATCGGGATGGCGCGGTGTTTGCCGCGACCAATGGCGGGAATCTTTCCACGGTCTGGAGTAACGCGCCGGTCGGCAACTACACGCTGACGGCCCGCGCGAGTGATGACAACGGGCTGCTCGCCACTTCCGGGCCCGTCGCGATCACGGTGACGGCATCCGGACTGGCCGATATGTATGCCAGCCGGCCACGACTCAATGGCTGCACCAACTCCGCCACGGGCAACAATTCAAGCTTCAGCAAGGAGGTCGGGGAACCCAATCACGCCGGCAGAGTGGGCGGTCATTCAGCCTGGGTTGCCTGGACGGCGCCGGTCAGCGGCACCTGCACGATGGATACGGAGGGGAGCGACTTCGACACGGTGCTGGCTGTTTATACGAACGCCCCTGGAACAGACACGGTAAGCAATCTGCTCGTCGTGGCCTCCAATGACGATGCGGACACCGATGTCTGGTGGAGCCGCGTCGTGTTCAACGCCACCGCCGGCCGGACTTACGCCATCGCTGTGGACGGCTACAACGCCTTGGCCATCGGAACCATCAACCTGCATATCGCTCTCCCCAACACCGCGCCGGTCATCACCGCCTCGCCGCAGAGCTTGGTGAGGGCTGTGGGGCAAACGGCGGCGTTTAGTGTCAGCGCGAGCGGCCCGCCGGTGTTGAACTACCAGTGGCGCCGCAACGGCACGAACCTGTCCGGCGCGACCGCGTCCACCCTCACGATCACCAATCTCCAAGAATCGCTCGCCGGCTATTACTCCGCAGTGGTCAGCAACAGCGGCGGCTCAGCGACCAGCGCCCCGGCCGTGCTGATGGTGCTGGCCGGGCCTGTGTTCACCGTTGTCCCGACAACGCAAGTCGTGGAACCGGGCGGCACCGCCACGTTTGCGGCCGGGGCGACGGGCAGTGCTCCGCTGACCTATCAATGGAGCTTCAATGGCACCTTGATGCCCGGTGAGTACACCAGTTCCTTCACCCGCTACAATGCCCAGCATGCCGACGGCGGAATCTACTCCGTGATGGTGGCCAACGCCGCCGGCAGCACGAACGCCGGCGCGGAACTCATCGTGTGCCCCGTCTTCACGAGCCTGACGTCATCCAACAACACGCTGCTGCTGAACTGGCATGGCACCACCGGCAAGGTCTATGTCATTGAAGGCACGACCAACCTGACTCCATCCTCGACCTCATGGACCACGCTTGGCACCGTGACGAACACCGCCTTGACCGGACAATTTCCGCTAGGTTTGACCAACGCGGCCCGGGTCATCCGGCTGCGGGTGGCGCCGTAAGATGTCCTCGCTACTTGGCTGGCGTGTTCGCCACTGAATCGGGCAACTGCTCCGGCGCGAGCCGATACTTGTCCGCGAGCGTCTTGCCGAGTTCCAAGGCCCAGTATTCCTGGCCGATTTTGATGATGACGCGGCTGAACGATTTCATGGTGGGATCGCCCGCCCGAGGCAGGGGCCGGTCATCCACCATGGCAACCACGCCGCCCGCCAGGGAATCACCCGGAACAAAGCGGAGTGTTTTCTGATTCACCAGATCACGCACATGAACCTCGGCCTGACCGCCCCACTCGGAGAGCGAGACGATGCGGAAGCTTTCCGGCCCGGGCGGCGTCGTTCCATCCGGGGACGAGCCGGGAGCCGCCGGCGTGCTGCCGGGAGGCGGCGGGGGCGGCGGACGCTTGATGTACGGGCGCAACAGATCGCGCGTCACGAGTTCGTCGTAAGCCTTCCGCTGCGGGCTGTAGAGGGAGAACTGATGTTCGAGTTCCGCAAAATCCACCGTGGGCGCCGGGTCCACCACCAGCGTGAGATAGCGGAAACGCACCCGCACCATGCCGGGTGCATCGCCGGGCATGAGATTGATGCCTTCGACGCGATGCAGATACGGCGATTCCTGCGCGAGGAACAACAGGTCCACCACATCCGAAAGCCGCCCGTCGCCCTGCACGCTCCAGCCGATCTCGAAGGTCTTGAGCGCCGAGTGCAGGCGCCGCGGTCCGAACGGGGAGCGGCTGAAATCCGTCTCGCGCAGGCCGCTTTGCAGCACGAGGCGCGTCAGCATCTCGCCGGATTTCGCCAGCGCCTGGTCGGTGTTGGTCGAATAAGTCGCCTGCGTAAAGCCGCGCACCACGTCCTCGGCCGTGAAATATTCCCGGCGCTCGCCGCGAATCTTTTCGAGGACGCCGCGCGCCGCCGCGATCCGCTTGTCCTTTTCGCGCAGCGGCATGACCACCACCGAGCGGACCACGAAGCCAAGCAGGACCAGGCCGACGATGCCGCCGACAATCGCTGCGAGAATTTTTTCGCGCGCCTTCACGAGCCGCCTCCCCTGCGCGCGGGCGGCGCGCCTTCGAGTGAAACATCATCGGCCGGGCGCGCGGGTGGATGGACCTTGGCCAGATCCATCTTGAACTTTGCCGGAACGCTCAGTTCGACCGTGGACTTGAAATTGTACCCGTGCCGGTCGGCACCCGGCGTGACGGCCAGCGGCTTCACTTCATAGCCCGCGGCACGAAGTTGCTTGTCGAGCTTGGCGAGGATGGCGCCGCTCCTTGCCTGCACCGCGAGCGTGATGGTGCCCGAGTTGTTCACCGAGAATGAATCCAGATAAACCTCCTCGCTCGGCGGCAGGATCGCGCTCAGGTAGGCGCAGTGATCCAGCCAGTGACGTCCGTCGCCCACCCAATCGCGCAGCGTCGCCGCCTGCCGCACCATCATCCGGTAAAGCGGGCGCATCTTCTCCTCCTTGCGCACGTCCGCATTGATGGCGGCGATCTCGACATCTTTGCGCTTGAGCAACTGGGAGCGCACCGCCAGCAGAAAGATGATGGCCGCCGCCGCCGCCGCCGCGCCCATGAACAGGCGGATGCGCTTCATGTCGCGCTGCACCGCCGGGCGCTTCGGTTTCAGGAAATCAAAGGGCAGCCCGTCGCGATCGAGCACGCCCAAGGCGAGTCCGAGCGCGGAGATGGCCCCCGCCGCCGGAGCCTCCATGAATGCCGGCAGGCTCAACGCGCGCATCGGATTGAGCCGCTGCACCGGCAGGTTCATTCTCTTCTCCAACGCCTCGACCACCGCATCCTCCATCCCCGTGTCGCCGGCCACCACGATTCGCGCCACCGTGTTCGCCGGATCCATGCCGCCAAAGCCGGTGAGGCTGCGCACGACCTCGATGGTGATGCGCTCGACCGGAGTGGCGGGCACGGCGGGCGCGACGGGGGCCGCCGTGGACGCATCCGCTGCAACGGCTGCCGCCGTAGTCACCGCCTCTTCCGGAACCGGTGCGGTCGCTGGCGCTTCCACAGGCGGCGCCTCGGGCGCAGCCGTAACCGGCACAGGTTCCTCGTGAACCTGGATGGCGGCGTCGCGGCTGAAGAGCAGTGCGTCGCCGGCGATCACGTCGATGCTGACCTCGTTGGCGCGCAGCAGCACCAGGGCGAGCGCGCGCGATCCCTCCGCCAGGCGGCATGCTTCCACGCAGCGAACATTGGCGTAGGGGATCAAGCCGAGAGCCGCCACCTTGATTCCGGCAGCCTCCGCCATCGCGAGGTGAAAATCGACCACGTCGCGTTTGACCGCGGCGGCGAGCACTTCAAGCTTTTTGCCGGCGGGAGCGGGCGCGGAACTGGCGGATTCCCCGGCGGCGGCGTGGTCCGCGTTCTCGACCGCCGGAGCGCTCGCGGCAATTTCGCGGTGAACCTTGAAATCAATCACCGCGTCGTCGGCCGGGAATGGCAGGTCGCGCCCGATCTGGAAGTGAACCAGCGAGGCCATTTCGCGCGCATCGCCGACGGCCGGGAGCATGAGCGCGCGCAGGACGACCGAGCCGCGCGGCACGCCCATGACCACCGAGGCGGGCTTGAGCCGGAGGCGATCGAGCGCGCGGGCCATGGCGGCGCCGAGCACCGCAGGATCCGAGGCGTCCGCGTTGGGGGACAGGTCCAGCGCCTCGGTGACGACGCGCGTAATGGCGGGACCGGTCAGGCGCGGCGAGGCCTGCACGAGACGCAGCACGCCGCCGCTGACGTGCAGGGCGGTCACCGGCCCCTGCGGACGGACGCGGAATCGCTTGCGCCATTCCTTCCAGTCCAAACCGGCCATGGACAGAGTTTTTTTTGCGGGCTGGTCAACCATCTGGTTTTCTGGGATTCGACCGGGCATTTTGTCGGGAGCGCGGGTCGATGTCCATGTTTCCATGCGGGTGGCACGGAGGATTCACCCCGGCGCGCACCCCGGACGAACAGCTTGGTGGACGAAGAAAATCAGCGGGAAATTCGATGCGTCGCCGCGCATCACTCACCGCCAGCCAATGCGATCAAGACGAACGTGAGGGCTCCGGCTATCGCGCCGTAAGCGCCCCAACTCGGGCCGCCAAACGAGACGCCCGCAACCATCGAGAGGAAGCGGGAAACTTGCGCGGCCATGAAACCCAACAGCAGACCGATGAATCCGCCGAGGACGGCCATGAGGATCACCTCGATCGGGCCATCGTTGCTGGCAGCCATGCCGGAACCGCCAGACGGCATCAATCCCGTCCAGCCGCGCGACCAGGGCGGGTGCGCCTCGACGCTCTGTTTATCGGAGCTGGGTTTCATGGCGGTTGAAGCTACCCTTCAGAATTTATTTGGCAAGAGTTGGGCTGGGGGTGAGGTGGATGGGGCGCATCTCAACACTGCCCCCGAAGGCACGCGGGTTGGAGCGCTACGTTTACGTCGCTTCCTCGATCGAGAGACCGTCCGGCAATGCTTCGCCAACACGCATCGAACGCTGAAGCGGCCTCAAGGCCGCGCGCCGGGGGCAGGGCGCGGATGCGCCCGGCTGGGGGTGAGGTGGATGGCATGGCAGATTTCGGACTCGTCAGACTTTGCGGAGCATGGCAGGATTCGTTCGTGCCCTGCACGACCGAGGGGTCTGCCGGGTGAATGACCGATGACACCGCGGCGAATCATCTTGATACTGGCGTCGCTGAACGCCGGGCTGCTCGCGACGATTTTCGCGATGCTCCTGCTGTTCAAGGAACCGACCGTGCAAACCCACTTCGGCCCGCGCGTGCGCACCGCCACCAACACGGTCACCCAGGTGACCGTGCGCAAAATCAATGCGACCAATCTCCTTGCCGTCCTCGCGGGATTGCAGCAGCAGTTCAACTGGCGCAGCCTCGAATCCACCAATTACGTCGAATACATTGACAAGCTCCGCGCCGTGGGCTGCCCCGAGGAAACCATCCGCGACATCATCATCGCCGATGTGGGGCGGCTCTTCGGCGAGCGGCGTGCGGTCTGGCGCGCCCAGGTGCCGCCGTTCAAATTCTGGGAGACGAGATCCCAGATCGACGCGCGCATCGGCCCCGGCTCCACGTATCAGCTACAAGTGGCGGCGCTCGACCGTGAAGAGCGGACGTTGATTCGTGAGTTGCTCGACGTCGATCTCGATACTGAACTGGCCCATTACACCGGCGGGGGCGAAATAGATTTCGAGGAAGCCTCCTTCGCCCCGGAGACCTCGGCAAAAGTCCGGCCGGTGCTCGACAAATACCGGCAACTCGAACAACAGGTGCTGGACAAAACCCGCGGGGTGATGATGGCCGGGGATGAGGCGCGTTTGCGGGAATTGCAGCGCCAGCGCGACGCCGAACTGGCGGGCATCCTCAGCCCGGAGGAACTGGAGGAATACCAGCTCCGCCACTCCGACACCGCACAGACAATGCGCGCGCAGCTCGGCGGCTTCGAGCCGTCTGAGGATGAGTTTCGCAGAGTCTTCCGCCTGCAAAAAACCTTTGATGATGACATCAAACAGGCCTTTGAGGGGCTGGATGGGGATAAGGTGGCCGAGATTCGAGCGCAGGTCATGTTCGACGGCCAGGCGGCTCTCGATGAGGAAATGAAGGAGACTCTCGGCGAGAAGCGTTTCGCCGAATATCAGCGCGCCCAGGACAATGATTACCAGGCGTTGCTCCAGCTTTCCGACCGGCTCCCGGGCGGGCCGAAACTGGCCAACCAGGTTTATGAATGGAAGGTCACGGCGCAACGGCAACGCGAGAAAGTCATGAGCAATCCCGCGCTGACCCATGAACAGCGGCGCGCGGCGCTCGCCGCCATCGCCACGGCCACGGCCAGCACGGTGGCCACGGCCATGGGTCAGGAGAACTTCCAATCCTACCGCGGCACCTACGGTTTGTGGCTGGAGGATCTGGCGCAGGTGCCGCCGCCCCCGGAGCCAGAACCCGAACCGCCAACAATGCCTCCGGGCATCTTCCTGCCGCTGCCGCCATTCCCGCCGCCGGATGTGAACCGGGTCATCCGCCAGTAACGGAGAGTCCCGGCGCCGGCGTAAACCATCGGCGTTGCGAGGCTGAATCATTCTGACACCCATGCAAACCTGGCCGCTTTACCTCAACGGCGCGCGCGTCGAGACCACGGACACCACCGACGTGCTCAATCCCGCCACCGGCGATGTCTTCGCCCGCATGTCGAACCTACCGCGCTCCGGCGTCGCGCAGGCGATCGCCGATGCCCACGCCGCCTTTGCGGGCTGGCGCGCACTGACGGTCCGGGCGCGCGCGGAATTTCTTTTCAAGACGGCCGCGGAACTGGAGCGCCGCCGGGATGAGGTTGCGCGCGTCATCACCACCGAAAACGGCAAGCCGCTGGCGCAAAGCGTCGCGGAGACAAATTTCGCGATCGATCATTTGCGCTGGTTTGCCGAGGAGGCCAAACGCAGTGCCGGCCGCACGATCCCGAACTGGATCGAAGGCAAACGGCATCTCATCGTCCAGACTCCGCTGGGCGTCGTCGGCGCCATCAGCCCGTGGAACTTCCCTCTCATGCTGGCGGTGCGCAAAGTCGCGCCCGCGCTCGCCGCCGGTTGCACGGTGGTGCTCAAGCCCGCGCGCCAGTCGCCGCTCTGCGCCGTGCTTTTTGCGGAATGCGTCCACGCGGCCGGATTGCCCCGGGGCGTCTTTCAACTCGTGCAGGGCAAGGCGGGCGACGTGGGCGCGGAGTTCCTCGAGAATCCGCTCGTCCGCAAAATCACCTTCACCGGTTCCACCGAGGTCGGGAAACTGCTGATTCGCGGCGCCGCTGATCAGGTGAAACCGCTCTCGCTCGAACTCGGCGGCCAGGCGGCGTGTCTCGTGTTCAGCGACGCCGATTTCGAGCAGGCAGTGGAGGGCGTGCTCGCTGCGAAGTTTCGCAACACCGGACAATCCTGCATCGCGGCGAATCGCATCTACGTGCAGCGCGCCATTTATCCCGGATTTCTCGAAGCGTTCACGGCGCGGGTGCAAGCAATGAAGGTGGGCGACGGCTTCGAGGAGGGCGTGCAGATTGGGCCGCTCATTGACGCGGACGGTGTGCGGAAAGCGGCGGAACACGTCGCGGATGCCGTCCGGCGCGGCGCGCGCCTGCTGTGTGGCGGCGAACCCATGCGCGAACGGCCCGGGTTCTTCTTCGCACCCACCGTGCTCGCCGATGTGCCGGAGGACAGCCTCTGCCAGTGCGAGGAAACTTTCGCCCCGGTGGCGCCGGTAAGTGTGTTCGATACGGAAGCGGAGGCGATCGCGCTCGCCAATGGAACGGTCTATGGCTTGAGCGCCTATGCGTTCACGCGCGATCTCGGCCGCGCGTTTCGCCTGATGGACTCGCTCGAAGCCGGAACCATCGGACTGAATGACGGCGTGCCGACCGCCACGCAGGCGCCTTTCGGCGGCGCCAAGCAGAGCGGTTGGGGCCGCGAACTCGGGCGCGAAGGACTGGACGCGTTCCTCGAAACCAAACACATCTCGATCCGCGTGGGGTGACGCAGCGCGATGAATCCCTGTCTGCGCGCGCGGCGACCGTGTGCGCAGGGCGCTTAGGTGTGGAAATGATTTCGTCGCGGCCCGAGCGCTGTCAGAGGCGCTTCTCGTCCGCGTCGATCAGGTCCACAAAGCACCGGACGTCCTCACGGTGCGCGAGGCCAAACTCCTGCTTGCGCTGCTGAAAGCGTTCCTGCGCCGCCGCATCACCGGCTCTTGGATAGGTGAGCATCTCCTCGCCGTGCGCGTGTTTTTCGGCGGCGGTTTTCTTCACGTTCTGCCGGACCCAATTGCACACCTCGCCATCGGTGATGCTGGACTGAACCACGGCGACCATCTGTTCATGAGTGACACCCGCCGCCCGGGCCCACATGCCGTCGAAACCCTTGCCAAGGTTGGCTTGATAATCAACGGGCAGCTTGCCGGCGGGATGCAGGCGAAGCTTGTCGATATATCGCGGCAGGTGCATCCAGCCGTCCATCATTTCACGGGGACTTCGCGGATAAATGGGATCGCTCATGGGCGACATTATTTTTGCCGCCGGCGGGACTGTCAATCACCAGCGTGCTTGCGGTCATCATTGGCGTGCGCTAAACAACCCTGCATGTTCACGGCACCCAGACGAGGTCTGACACTCGATCACCTCTGGCTCTGGCTCATCGCCAGCGTCGTGCCCATGTTTTTGTCGGTCATCCAGTGCGCCGACTACAACGACCTGGCCAGCGAGAGCAAGGCGTGGTGGGAAATCATTTTGATCGCGCTGTCCACGCAGGGCGGCCCCTTTGTTGGTCTGGTGGCGGATCCGGACATGAAGCGGGATTTGATCGTCCGTTACGCGGGTCTTGGCGGGGGAATGCTCGTCATCGGCCTCACGAGTTTCTTTCTGATCAAGCCGTCGCCGTTTCTCTTCTGGAAGATTCTTGCCTGGGTGTTCTACGGGCTGGCGGTCATCACCTGGTTTGTGCTCGGGCAGGTGGCGCTCCGGGGGGCCTTGAGTTGAACTCAGAGCTTGCGGCGAAAGATGGATTTGCCGGCGGGCCGGGCTGACGCGCGATCCGGCCCGGCCGTCGCGGCGGCGGAAAGGGAGGTCTCACCCACCACCAGTAAATCGTTTGTTGACATGGCCGGCACGTTGGCTGCGGGACTGTGCGCCGCCGCCTGCGCCCCGGTTGATTTTTGCCACTGTTTGACGGCCTTAAACCAGGATTCCGCGGCCAGTTCGCTGATTTGTTCCAATTCGAGGGCCGTCATGGAGGACGGATCGGCCTTGAATTGGAGGAGCATCCGGATGCCCTGATCGAACTCGAAAACATGATCCGGTTGAGACTCGGCGGTGTCAGTTGTTTGGGATTGCCACACCCAATGACCCTCGGGCAGCACCAACTTGACGCGGGAGAATCCGAGCTTGCGGGATACGGCGCAAAATTCCTGCCAGAGTTCGGGCAGGGTCCATCCCTGTTCCGCCTCCAGTTCCAGGCAGTTGCTCAGCGCCAGCGCATAACGGACACGATCACGCATCTGGGCCGAGTCGCCCACCGCGCGACCGACGGCCATGAGATCAAGTCCAAGCCGCGAGCCGCGCACCGCCAGCAGTAACACGAGGAAGCCGCCGCCGACCAGCACCGGCAACCAGCGCCCCTGCGTCCAAAGCAGGCCAAACGCCGACAGCGCCAGCACCAGGGAGACGCCGTACAAGACCAGCACGGTCTTCTGCCGGGAAAATCCGTGCTTCAGCAACCGGTGGTGAATATGACGGCGGTCAGCGCGGAATACGGGCAGCCCTTTGAGTCCGCGCCGGAAAATGGCGAGGGCGGTGTCCATGATGGGCAGCCCCAGCGCGATGAGGGGAGCGAACAACGCCCCCGCCACCGTCCCTTTTTGCGCATTGGCGATCGACAGCACCCCGATCAGGAATCCTAGGAAGTAAGCCCCGCCGTCGCCGAGGTAGATGCGCGCGGGCGGAAAATTGAAGCGTAAAAACGCCACCAGCGCGCCCGAAACCGCCGCAGCCACCAGACAGTGCGCGATGTCCCCGCCAAGGCTGAGGTAGGCCAGCAGCGCCATGACCATCAGTCCGATGCCGCCTGCCAGGCCATCGATGCCGTCGATGAGGTTGATCAGGTTGGTGGTGGCCACGACCCAGAGGGCCGTCACGCCCAGACTCAGGGCGCCCAGTTCGATGAAGTTACCGGTGACCGGATTTTTGAAGCCGGTGATCTGGATTCCTCCGAACCAGACGATGTGCGCGATGATGAATTGCAGCAGCAGCTTCTTCTTCGCGCCCAGCGGCTTGAAATCGTCCCAGAGTCCCACGCCTAACATGGCGAGGCTCCCGCAGAGGATCGTGAGGTGCTGCGGCGTATCCAGCATTTTGATGCCCAGGGCAAAATGACTGAACAGGATAATGGCCACGAAGCCCGCCCCCAGCGCGAGACCGCCGAGTCGGGGCACGACCTCGCCCGATTGATGATGAAAATCGCCGCGCAATGTTCCGGGGCGAACCCGCGCCGCAAGGAACAAGGTCACGGTCAAGACCCCCCATCCGACAACAAAACCCACCAGGGCTCCCAGAACGAGGTCATTCATGCGCGAACCCCCGCATCCCTGCTAGGTTGGAAATGGTCATGGCATTCATATCGGCAGAAGACGCGCGAGCCCGGCACTTTCCAAGCGGGCATCCCCGCGCAGACTTTCTTTCAACAACGCTCATCGGCTCCTCTGCTTATAGTTTAAGGAAAATCCCAGTCAATCTGGTTTTGGAGTCAATTAGGTTTCGGATTTCTCTCCTCAGACTCTTCTCGTTTGCTCTTCAGCCGTGCTCAGGCCGCGCTGTTCCTTGGACGAATCGTTCCCTTCGGGCGTCACAACTCGTTCGCGGACTTGCCAAAAACCGCCTGTCGAATCGAATCAAGATCCCCCACACAGGAAACTTCGCCACGTTCCGACCGGGCTCTACCCGGTGTTCTCAGCCTGGGAAAATGCCCGCCGATTGCCTTTGTGGGCGGGTGCCGAACAGGTGGTGTCTCGTCAGAATGTGCCGAAGTCACGGCACCGGAACACTTCCGGCCGGGCTTGGCTCCCGGCGAAAGTTCACCACGCGAACCAGACCCGCGTGGCGTTTGCCATCCACCTCGACCCACCCGCGGATCACCAGATCGGGACGCACACCGGACCTTGGCTCCAGATTGAAATCCCGGCCTTCCGCCCATTCGATCCGGCGATCGTCGAGACCGCCAAACCAGTCTCCCGCCTTGTCCCCGACGGTGTCGGCCGAGGAAATGTCGAGCGGCACCCAGCCCAGGCCGGGGGCGAAGAAGTTCGGCCAGCAGCGATAGCCTGGATCGTGATCCTTGCCCTCGTTCTCCAAGCGGAGGCGGCTGCCAAACAACAGGCGGCAGGGAATGCCCCGCGCGCGGCAGAGCGCGATGAACAGCGCGTGCTGGTCGGTGCAGCAATCACCCTTGCCCACGAGGCACTCCTGCGCATCGCCCAGACACTGGCCCTTGGGCATTGGCCCGAAGTTCGAGTAGTGGTCGCTCTTTTCGATCACATAATTGAAAAATCGGCGGGCCTGCACCACGGGATTGAGTTCGGTGCCGGCGAGGCGGTCGGCAATCTTCCGGATGGCCGGCGTGACCTCCATGTGGATCTCATCCGGCCGCAGATCGGCGGCGAAGGCGCGGCGGTGTTCCTCGGTGATCGGGCCGGTCTTGGTCCGATCCGCCAATCCGCTGACCGCGCGGCGCCGGATCGTGAACCCGGTCACAATCTCCAGCGGTTTGCCCGGGTCGGCCGCCACTTCGGCGTAAAGCCAGGAACGGCCGTAAACTGGATCGCGCGTGATGCGGAATGTCTCCGGCGCCCGCACGATCCGGAAGTCGAGCAACTCCTGCTCGGGCCGGTCCTCCGGCATCCAGAACCATGCCCGCACCTGCTTCGCGTCGGCGGGCAGATTGGTCACGGTGAAGGTCTGGCGGATCGCGTAAACCGTCTGGGCGGACACTTGCCCCAGACTGCCGGCGGCGCACAGGACCGCGAGACAGAGGAGTTGTCGCGCCTGAGATGGTGCTCCAGTGGATGTTCTGATGAATTGCATAAAAGAATCTGGGATTCAATTACCGGGAGATGCGAGCCGCACCAAGCCGGCTGGGGCGAAGTGCTGGAAGGCAGTGGCGGATTGGAGAGGCGCGGCGAAGGCGGAGGCGGTTCAGGCTGGTTTCAAGGTGAACTCCGAATCGTGAAGCCCGAAATCAGCCGCCTCGATCAGTGAAGTAGCTTCCATTCGCGCCGAACCGATGCTGGGTTTGAAACTGCTCGCGCCTTCCGAAGCTTCGTCCGCCAGACTCCGCACGGGAGCATGGGCACATCCACGCACTGCCCCGCATGCAACCGGGTTGGAGTGCGACGTTGACGTCGCTGCCCCGTGCGCCCGGCCGCCGGCCAATGATGGCACCCTGTCCCGCGGCCTACCGAACCGGCCGGAAGGCCGCGCGCGGGGGCAGTGCGCGGATGCGCCCCGGGAGAACTATTCGGCCAGATCGGTCTTGATGCGCTCCAATTCCGCCACCGCCGACTCGAAGCGCTCGCCGGCGATTTCGCGGGCCAGGGCAGCAAACCGGGCCTCGAATGCGGTGCCTTTCACCTGCGGATGCAGCGCCGCCAGTTCCGCTGGCGCATCCATGTCGGCATTGCGCAGCAGCGATTCCAGAGTCCAAAGGCTGAGCCGCAGCGCCTTCACATCGAACGATGGCGGGGCCGGAACCGCGCTGACTTTCCTGGGAGCGGGCGGGGACGAAGGCGCAGAGGGCGCCCCGGCGGGCGGCTCGCCCCGGGGTGAATCCATGACGAAAAGCTCCTGCTGCCGCGAGGGCGCGGCGCTCTTCCGGACGCGCGACGCCTTCTTTGCCGCGGGCTTCGCTGGTGGTTCCTCCGGCCCGGGCGAATCTGTTGGTTTCGGCTCCTCGTTTTCCGGCAACTCTGGGGCGCCCTCCATGACGTCCGAGTCGGTGGAATCCATTGGCGGCAATTCGTCGGCCGGCAAGTCATCGGCGATCGGCGTCTCGATTTCATCCGGTGTCGGCGCGCGACGAATCCGGCCGCGTCGCTTGCTGGCCAGCTCGGGTTGGAGAGGCTCGGACTCCGGTTCGGTGGCTGGTTCAACGACCGCTTCCTCCACTTCGCTCTCCGGCACGATGGGTGGCTCCGCGAATTCAGCGTCCGAAACGACGAGCGTTTCCTCAACGAGCGCAGGCGTCGCCGGAGGTTCGGCCTCAAGGCGTGTTGGTTCCGACGGCGTCTCCGCGCTTTGGGACATGCTCGACAGAAGATCGTTCTTCTCCCGGACGGCGTCCTCAATGGCCTGCCTGGCGGCGGCGAGTTCCTGCTCGGCGCGTTTGTGGCCGGTGATATCGACCAGCAGGCCGATCAATCCGCCGGGCCGGCAGTCGTCCTGGCGGAAGCCATTCACCGAATAGAGCGCGGGGTGTTCCTCTTCGTCGGCGAAGGCAATCGTCAATTCGTAGCTCCGCTGGTCGGCGTCCCGAATCACCGCCACATCTTCGTCGTGGAACCGGATTCGCTCCTCCTCGGGCAGGCAGTCGAGATCGAGCGAAGTCTGGCCCTTGAGGCTTTCGCTCTCGACCCCGAAGGCGTGCTCGTAAGCGTGGTTGCAGATCAGGAAACGCGCCCCGGCGTCCTTGACGAAAATCGGGTACGGGATGGCGTTGAGGATCGCGGCCACGAGCGCGTGTTGGTCCGCCAGCGCCTGCTGGGTCTTGAGGCGTTCCTCGCTTTCCGCCGTCAGTTGCCCGGTGCGCTGCGCCAGATCGGCGGTGCATTCGCGCAAGCGCTTATCGAGTTCCGCATGGAACTGGCGAATCTCCGCCTCGGCGGCTTGGTGCCCCTCGATCTCGACCTTAAATTCGTCGCGCGAGGCGGTCACGGATTTGATCCGGTCGAGCATCTGATCGAAGGAGCGCCCGAGCCGGCCGATTTCACCTTGGCCCTCCTGTCCGACGCGATGCTCCCAATCGCCGCCGGCGATGCGCCGGACACCCTGATCCAGCGCCTGCACTGGACGCGCGCTGCGGCGCGCCGCGAGCCACGCCACCGCGAGCGCGAACACGGCCGACACCAGCGCCGTCCACCACGCCATCTCGCGCCGGACGGCCAGCGCCGCCAGCGCCTCGGATCGCTCCATGCGCACCACCAGTCCGCACTTGAGCTGCGGCAGATGAGTCCACCAGGCGAGGCCTGGCACGCCGCGCAGATCCGTCATCACGCCGCTGCCGCTTTTGCCCTGGGAAGCCAGCACAATGGGGGCATCCTTGGCGCCGTTCCACGGCATGGATTGGAAGGCCGGCAGTTTGTTATCGCGCGGTGGCGTCAGCATCATGAACTGACCGCCGCGCATCTCCCCTAACTCGATGTCGCCGGTCGCGCCCAGACCCGCATAGTCCCGGGTCAACGAGGTGATCGCCTCGCGGCTGATCTCCAGCACCGCAAAACCCGCCAGAGAACGGCCCTGCATCATCGGCGCCGCGACGAAGATTGCCGCGCGTCCCGTCGGCGGATGAATGCGGAAACTCGAGATCGCCGGTCGCAGCGTGACGCGCGCCGCCTCGATCACCCGCGTCAATTCCGTGTCGCGATGGCGTCCCGTGCGCAGGTTGGTGCCCAGCTCCGGACGCGCGGTCGTGGCCAGCAACACATCGCCCGCCGGCGACACGAGCAGCGCGTCGGCATAGCCGGTGGTGGTCACCACCATCCGCAAATGCTCGAAGGGCGGTTGCGAGGCCGCACGGTAGCGCTCAGAGGAGAATCCCCCCCGCTGGAGCACGGCCGCCGAGAGTTCAGGTGCGGCGCGGACCAGAACCGGTGTGCGACTCAGCATCAGGACGTCGCCCTGGCAATCGTCAAAGAACAGATTAAGCAGCCGCAGCTTCTGTTCGCCGACGAGGTTGATGCGCGCCTGCGCGTCGCGCCTCAGGGTGCTCGCCTGGTAAACGTAGCTGACGATCTGGACGAGCAGCAGCGGCACCAGCGCCGCCAGCAGGCACCACAGAAGGGTGCGGCCGAGGATGCTTTCGCGGAGTTTCAAGCGCGCCCCGTCGGCGGCTTCGCGGGAGAAGGGATGGTTTTTCATCCTAGATTCGGCATTTGAACCGCAGATAAACGCGGATGAACGCAGATTCCGGCGACAGGCGAAATGGATGCCCGGCGCCCGCAAGGTGAGACGACCCCACTCTTCCGCATCCGGTTTTGCATCTTAAATTCATTTGCGTCCATCTGAGTTCATCTGCGGTTTTGAGAATCATCATCTGCCCAATGTTGTTCTGCGATGACGGCCAGACAGGCCATCGTTCTCCGGCGTGTCGTTCACGATCAGAATCGGTGGCGTGTCGGCGATGTTCGGCATAGTCGATGGTTGGAACGGACCGCAGCATAGGGGCCGGTCCGCCCGACGGCAATGCGGGAACGCGGTCCGACTTTGACCCGTGCGGCAGTCGTCATTTCGCCAGGGTGACACGATGGCCGACGAACGGGGGTAGGGCGCGCCACTCCGTGCGCGCCGCAGACCGTTCCAACGCGCTGAGTGGCGCGCTACGGACAGACGCGTCCCACTTGGGGGTTTTCGTGATTAATACGATTTGAGTCACCTTGCCGCGCCGCTGAAGTTCGTTTTGCCGCCGCGCGTCGAAGTTGCCCATGACTCTTCTTGAGAGATTCAGGAACGTCTGCGTGCTGGCCAGCCTGCTAGCCATTGCTTCATTCGTTCTTCCGGCCCACGGAGCCACGCGGGAGAAGAGCGGTCCGGCCACGGCGGATTGGGTGCGCGCCGGATTCAATACCAATCGCCCGGTGTGGGGCGTGCGCGGCGGTCTTTTGTGGGGACTTCCCGCTGGACGCAATCCCTCGGACGGCCCGCGCGGGTTGATCCGGCTTTGGTCGCCGGTGCTGACGAACGGAGGCTACGACCTGATCAACTTCATCGCCGTCGAACCGATCGTGCGGGGACGCCGCGGCTTCAGCGAACTGGAACGCAGCGCGCTGGACACTGTGCCCGGTCGGAGAATGTGGGTGGTGAATCCGCAAGCCGCGACCGGCCCCGCCACAAATTTGCATCCAGGACAGCTCTCGCGTCTCGCATCGGGCGCGCAACAACTGAGCGTCCAGGTGGGCGTCGAGCGATTCGACAATGGCGCCGAAGTCAGCCTCACCGTTTGCCAACGCAGCGATGCGCCGGACGAGATCGAACTGCTCATTCACGCCGTGCCCGGCAGCGCGCCGCTGGAATACTGCATCCTCACTGCGACCATGGGCAACAAGGCACGCGCCCGGCAGCTCTGGCTGAAGGACGCCATCGTCAGTAGCCTTCAGCTTTACCCGGACTATCGCGGAACCGACTTCGCGCCGCATCGAATCTTTCCGCTTGAACGATTGCCGCGCAACGCCGCGGGCGCCGTGTTCGCCGCCATCACCACCGACGAGGCGCACCCGTCGGCTGTCGAGCCGTTTCCGGGCAAACGACACTGGCGGTATAACGGCGTTCCGGTGACACAATACTGGAAGAAGCCAGCCGGTGCGTGGCGTGACGATCTGCATGTGGCAGTCAACGGGCGCTTCACCTACTGGCTCTCGCGGCAACCCATCCCCGGCGGCATCGCGTTTGAAAACTTCGAGATGCGTGAGCGCTTCCACGATGGTCAACGCTTCGTCTTCGGCGTCACCCGGAAGCCGCCGTTTGAAAAAGCTCCGTGAAGAAGCGCGGCGGCCGGGAGCCTGCGGGTGAGGTATGCTACCGACGCCGTGTCAGCGGACGCGGCTGCTCGACGGCGTCGAGTTTGTCGCGTCGCTGGCGGGCGACGTGGGGTCGAGCCTCGGTTTTGACTTGGCGTCGATCGAAAAGGCGGTGACCCGGAACGTGGCGTCGGCATCGTCCGTGGACACCACCTCCACGCCGAAGCAGATTTGATTCAAGGTGGACTGGCTCGGGAGCCAGCCTTTGGCGATGGACCATTTCATGATGTCGAGGAGATCCACCGTTCCCGAGGTGAAGTTGGTCTTCGCCACGAAAGCGATGTAGCCGCTGCCGGGACTCCGGTAGGCCAGGTAGGTTTGGCTGCCGAAGGTCACCTCCTGCACGAATTTGCCGCCGGGCACCTGTTTGAAGTTCCCGGTCCAGATCATGATCTCCGTGCAACCCGGCTTGGCGATGCCATTGAGCCAGATGTCATAGGCGACGTTGTAGATGCCGACGTGCGGGCTGGTCTCGGCGAAGCGGCTGGTGATTGAGTCAAACGAATCGAACGGCACGCTGCGATAATCTTTGTGGACGTTCGGGTAGGTCTTGACGGCACCGTCGCCCGTCTTGTTGTTCATCCTCGTGACGACCTGCCAGTTGTCAGGGGACCACGCAGAGAGAGTCGAGTTGCACCGGCGATACTTGGCGCTGTTCCACATGTTGTTGTGGACATAGTAGCCGCCGCTGGACCAGCCCCCGTTCGGATCGGACGTCACGAACACGGGATTGGCGGCGCCAGTTGCGAGCAACGCGGCCGCGGTGAGTGCAATGGTGGCCAGTTTCATTGAGTTCACCAAGAGTGTGCTTAACCGAAGAGTGTGCGGCGTTCTTTGTTCGATGCGATTCTATGGGACGGCTGACCCGCCGTCGAGCCGTGAATGGCCCGGCCATTCCCATCCACCTGCGCTTCTTCTCAAGCCGCAGGACTGAAGACAGTGCTGGACAAAATTTTAAATCTCAGCCATTTACGTGCCGCACGGCAATGAAAGTGGCCTTCAACTCAGATTCCCGCAGACCTCGACTTCCGGCAACCTAGCCCAGAACGCATGTGATGAAACTTCCCGTATGGATTGAGGCAAGTAACAGACTTGTGCCAGCGGTCGAAAAATTGCCGGTGTCCATTCCGCGGCCTGATTCGTTAGTCTCCCCGCGCAATGAGTCTCAATTGGAGGCTTGGAAAAAACAAGAAAGTGAACGTCGCGGAAGGTTAGACAGAGCCGTACGCGAATGGTTGGTCCACGATTGTTGGTCATCCGATCTCGATGCCACTGACGGATACCTTTTGTTGCTGCGAGTCGATGCTGCAATAAAGTGGCTCGATCTTGGAAGGTGTGGCGTCGTGGCTGAAGCGGAACCGACCGCGCTTTTGGAATCACTTCTGATCGATGGATGGTCTGAACATTTCCTTGAGGAGCATTGCCGGTTTCTCTCATTCTGTGCCGCGTCATATTTTTGTGGTCGCGAGGATGCCGGAGCATTTGCCGAGTAAACTATCGTTCAATAAGCGCTACAGAGTCCGAACACAATCTGGACTCAAATGGGGTTAACCGCGGTGAGGTGGAACTCGCCAGCGCCTGAACCGGGCCCAATAATTCGGCAAGATTGGAAGAGCCAAAATGAGAACCAAAGAGTGATTTGGCAGGTGACTCCTGCCGCTGTCAGCTTCGACGCTCTGGACTCGATTCGATTAAATTAGTCGCCGGTTAGCTGACCGTTGCGTCCGCATTCTTTGCGATTTCTGGTGGAAGTATATCCCAAGCGTTTCTTGCGGGTGCGGAGTAATCAGTTGGGCGGCACTGTACCGTGATCTTGCCATTAGCGTCGAAGCCAAAACTCAATGAAACGCCTATCCCGCCGCCCATGTCGAGGCACCATCGGCAGAATCGATTACGTTCCGGTGTTGGTTGACCATACAGGCAAGAAGTGAAACGTCCGCATTGCGGACACTCAAGTAATCCCAAATCGTGTCCCGCCTGTCGTAGTGATTTGCGAAGCGAATTGATGGCGTCAAGCGTCCGGCCCGACGCCCAATCAGGAAGCCGGCACAGAACTGCCCATAGCACTAACCCAACCTCGTAAAGTAAAATCGCAATTTGAACTGATCCCGCGTGCTGCCAATCGGTGAAATACCGGTTAATACTGCGAGTGCCGGACGGATGTAAGCAAAACGGACAGTGGCAGACAGCCTCAAAGACCCGATCATCAATTCTGCGAAGCGGTGAGAGGTTGGCAATCGGTTGGAGGTTCGGTATCTGCGCAATGGCGTCAAGGATTCTGTCGCACGCTTTAGGAAACTCTTTGATTGGCCAAGGGTGTTGCCCTCCTCGAATTTCGGTAACCGCACCAGCGAGCAGAGCGATCATTGAAGAAACTCGATATGCCGGCGCATTTGCCCAAGTAGCTAGATAATCTCGCAGCAACACCCGCTCGGGATCAGCGCCACACAGCGGGCACCGGAAGTGAAACATGTAGATCTGGAATTCCTCGGAACTCATCTAGCGTCATCCTAAAATCAACCATTCCTCACGAGACTCACTCCGGCCGCAGCACGATCTTCCCCGCGAGCGTGCCAGCCTGACGCAGCGTGTTGTCTTCCTGCAAACGATGCGCGGCGGCGGCTTCGCTCAACGGCAGCACGCGGTCGATGCGCGGCTTGAATTGTCCGCCGGCGAGCCAGCGGTTGATCTGCTCCGCGCTGGCGCGTTGCTCGTCGGGCGTGGCGTTGAACATCGCGAAGCCGAGCAAAGAACAGTCGCGCGTGTAAAACGGACCGACCGGGAACGCCGGCTTCGCCTCGCGTCCGGCCATGAGGATGAAACGCCCGCGCTTCGCCAGCAGCGGAATGGCGCGCTCGAAGTCCGGTTCGCGCCGCGTCTCCCACCACACATTCACGCCGTCGGGCGCGGCCTTCTTCACCTCGGCGGCCACGTCCTGGGTCCGATAGTTGATGACGTGCGCGGCGCCAAGCTGCCGGCAGATCGCGGCCTTCTCCTCGCTGCCCGCCGTGGTGATGACGCGCGCGCCGAGCGCCCGGGCCAACTGCACCACCGTCGAGCCGACGCCTCCTGCGCCGCCGCTGACGAAAAGTGTTTCACCGTCGCGCAGCCGTGCATGCGGCACGAGTCCAAGGTGCGCCGTGATCCCCACCAGCGCGCCTGCGGCGGCCGAATCATCGCTGACGTTTGCAGGCGTCGGATACAGCCAGCATTCCTCGACGGCGGCCAACTCGGCGAATGTTCCCTGCCGCCCGAAGAGACCCTGATTGCTGCCCCACACGCGGTCGCCAACGTGGAAGCGCGTCACCTGCGGGCCGACGGATTCCACCACGCCCGCGAGATCACAGCCCACGATGAACGGGCGCGGCAGCGTCATCGCGACTGCGCCGCTGCGGACGTAAGTGTCGATGGGATTGACGCTGACGGCCCGCACGCGCACGAGCACTTGCGCGCCGGTGGGCGCGGGGTCGGGCAAATCGCCGAAGACGAGATTCTCGGGCGGGCCGGGTTGTTGGATGAAGGCGGCTTTCATGGCGTCGTTGGGGAACTGCAAATTTTCAATTGTAAATTCTCAATTGAAATTGACGGCAAGCCCGGGCTTCGGCGGTTCAAAGCGCGGATTCAGCCGAGCGTCCTGACAAGGGCTCCTCTCCCCTCAACGGGGAGAGGGAGAACAATTGCGTGACGTCCTTCACGCTCACGGATTCGCCGCCAGCCAGTAACGAATGCGCGCCGCCTCGGGGTGACGCGGTTCGAGTTCGAGCACGCGCACGTAATGGTCGCGCGCGAAGCTCGGCTGGTTGAGCAGTTGCGAGTAGATGTTGCCGAGCAACAGATGGACCCGCACATCGTTCGGCGTCTGCTTCAACAAGATGATCAATTGATCGGCGGCGTCCATCGGGTATTCGGCCTGCTTGAGCGCGAGGCCGAAGTTGTAGCGCGCGTCGGCCGAGTCGGACTGGATCGTCAGCGCGTACTCATAAGCCTGGAGGGCGCGCTTGAAATCGCGGTTCTCCTGCGCGGCAAGGCCAATGTTGTAGTAAGCCTCGAAGCATCCCGGGTCCGCTTTGACCGCCTGTTGATATTCGGTGATGGCCAGCTTGTACTTGCCGGCCTGGTGCGCCGCGTAACCCCGTTGCAGCGACCGGTCGGCCGTCACGCGATTGCCCGTGCCGGGTTTGATCGGTGACAGGAACGCGTAACGATCGAAGGTGCGGACGGGCACCGGCGTGGCGCGCGCTGCTTCGGCTTCACGCGCCGCGTAAACCATCCCCGTCACCGTGCCTCCGATGGGGGTGGATGTGGACTTCGCGGTCCTGGTCTTGCTTTTGAACGGATTCAGTTTCGCGAGGAAACTTTTCTTTTCCCGGGCGGCGGCGTCGGCCGGACTTTCGGGCGGCAGATTGGTGAAATCCGCCCGGGATGAATAAACGCGAGGCTGGCCGGGCAAGGCTGGCGTCACCGTGGGTGCTGGATCCCGAGTCATTTCTTGAGCCGGACGGATGACGAGATCGCCGGCGACCTGGGTCACCAGCAGGTCCGGAGGCGGATGGGGGTTGAGCACCACAACGGGCGCTGGCACCACCGGTTTGACCGTCGTCGCGGTGACGGTCGGCGTCACTGGGGGGGGCGGTTTGATCCCAGGCGCGGTCGTGGGCGGCTTCGCGCGAACGGCCGTGGTCGTCGGTGCGGCGGTCGTGGTGGCGTTGCCCGCCGCCGACAGCGAGGCCACGGCGACATTGGTGCGCACGACCGGACGAAGACCGGCCACGATGCCCGGGTTGGTTTCCGGCGCGACCACCGGTTTGGCTTCAACGCTTCGCGCCGGTGCGGGTTCGCTGCTTCGCGCTGCGCTCGGCGTGACCACCGCGATCGGTGTGGCCGCGGCCCCTGGATCAAGGGAGCGGACGATTTGCTCGACGGCTACGGCGTCGGCCGGGCGGGGCTGCAGGGCGAGGTACTGCCGGTATAGCTGGAGCGCCTTGGACTTGTTGTTGAGCGATTGCTGATTGAGCACCGCAAGATTGAGCAGGGCCGGGCCGTAGCCCGGATCCTGGGCAAGCGCCTTCTGGAATGACATCGCCGCATCCTGCGGGCGGCGGCGTTGCTGGGCGACGAGGCCGAGGCCGTTCAACGCCTCGGCGCTCCTGGGCTGCTGTTCGAGGGCGAGGTTGAAGCACCGCTCCGCCTCCTCGAGATGCCGGGCGCGCATCCGGGCCGTGCCCAGCTTGAGCCAGCCGCCCAGCGCAGTGGGATTGGCGATGGTGAAGGCGGACAACTCTTCGAGGGCCGGCGCGAGCTGGTTTTGATCGAGCAACAGGCAGCCGAGATTGAAGCGGACGGCGATGAGTTTGTGATCGAGGGAGAGAGCGGTGCGATAGGCACGCAAGGCCTCCTCGGGTTGGTGGCTGCCGTGGTAGGCGAGGCCGAGGAAATTCCACGCCACCGCATCCCGGGGCATCAATTCGGTGGCCGTGCGCAATTTTTCCACCGCTTCTGAATATCGCCCTTCCTGAATCAGTCTTTCGCCCGTGAGCAGCGCGCGGGGGCCGGGCGGGCCGCATCCGCTCACCAGCCAGGAACCGAGCATGAGCGTGAGGAAAAGAGCCCGGACACCGCGAGAATTTCTGTTTGTCGGCACCATGTCAGGTGATAATTTGCGACCCGTTTAAGTGTCACGAATCAAACCAACTTGCAACAAAATCATCGGCGCGATGAGCGCCGCGCTCTTCCTGCTGGCCGCGAGTGCCGGGGTGTCGGGCGAAGGCTATCACTCGTTCGGCCTGGGCAGCGGCATACCCGCCCTGCAAGCCCGCGTGGTGATTGTCGAAGACCCGCAGGCCGTCCGCACCTTCGTGCCCGACGCTGGCATCGTGGCAGGCATGTTCGACCGCGCACTGCTCTATTTTACCCGCAAGCCAAACGTGCATGAGGCCTGGCTCAGTCTGGTTTCCACGAAGGACACCATCGGCCTCAAGGTCTATTCCGCGCCCGGCCCGCTGGCCGGCACGCGCCCGGCGGCGGTCGAGGCCGTGGTGCGCAGCCTGCTCGCCGCGCAGATTCCGGCGACGAACATCATCATCTGGGATAAGAACCTCTCGGATCTCAAGTCGGCCGGCTTCGTGGATCTGGCCCGGCGTTTCGGCGTCGGCGTGCAGGGGGCGGCCGAGGCGGGCTACGACCCGAAAGTCTATTCCGAAAAGCCCTTCATCGGTTTCCTGGTGTATGGCGACCTCGAATTCAACAAGACGCCCGAAGGCAAGGGTCGCAAATCGTTCGTCTCGCGGCTGGTCACGAAGCGCCTGACAAAGATCGTCAACATCTCCCCGATGCTCAGCCACAACACCGCCGGCGTTTCGGGCAATATCTTCAGCCTCGCCACCGGCGCCGCGGACAACGTGCTGCGCTTCGAGTCCAAGCCGGCCCTCATGGCCGAGGCGGTGCCGGATCTTTATCTCCTCCCCGAAGTCGGTGACCGCGTGGTGCTCAGCGTGGTGGACGCGCTCCTCTGCCAGTATCAGGGCGAAAGCCAGAGCCTGCTGCAATACTCCACGGTGTTGAATGAACTGCGCCTGAGCAAGGATCCGGTCGCGCTCGATGTGCTGTCCTTGCGCGAGATCAACCGGCAGCGAGTGACCGCCGGCATGGCCGCGCGCACGAATGCGAACGAGATTTATTTCAACGCCTCGATCGCGGAACTGGGCACCTACGACGATTCGGACATCAGCATTGAGAAGGTGCCGTAGCGGCGTCTCGGCAGAGCGCCGATCTCTTCTCGCGTTCGTACAGATGGCGGCGCTCTGCCGAGGCGCCGCTACGCCGCCGTTCCTGGCGTAATATTCTCCTCACGCCGCAAGCGCCTTCCATTTTTCCCGTAACAAAATCTCGGATTCGCTTCTGAGGAGGGTGTATGAACGAAGCCAGCCCCAACGGAACCATGTCCGACCCCAAGAAATGTCCGCAGTGCGGTGCCACCCTGCCCACCGGCGCGCTGGACGGCCTCTGCCCGGCGTGCCTGCTCCAGCAGGGCGCGATCAAGGATTCCGCGACGCAGCCGGCCATGCCTCCATTTGAACCGCCGCTGCTGACCGAACTCGCGCGCCTGTTCCCGCAACTGGAAGTGCTGGAACTCATCGGCAAAGGCGGCATGGGCGCCGTTTACAAGGCGCGCCAGCCATCGCTCGACCGCTTCGTGGCGCTCAAGATTCTTCCGCCGGAAACCGTCGCCGGTCAGGGCTTCGGCGAGCGCTTCAATCGCGAAGCCCGCGCGTTGGCCCGGCTCGGACATCCGAACATCGTGGCGGTTTACGACTTCGGACAGGCCGGCGGCTTGCACTACTTCCTCATGGAATTCGTGGATGGCGTGAACCTGCGGCAACTCCAGCGCGCCGGTCGCCTGTCGCCGCGCGAGGCGCTGCAAATCATTCCGCAAATCTGCGATGCGCTCCAATACGCGCACGACGAAGGTGTGGTCCACCGCGATATCAAACCCGAGAACGTGCTCGTGGACCGCAAAGGCCGCGTGAAGATCGCCGACTTCGGCCTCGCGAAAATCCTCGGACGCGACCCGGCCGACCTGCGCCTGACCGGCGAAGGGCAGGTGATGGGCACACCGCACTACATGGCCCCGGAACAGATCGAGCATCCGCTCGAAGTCGATCATCGCGCCGACATCTATTCGCTGGGCGTGGTCTTCTACGAAATGCTCACCGGCGAACTGCCGCTCGGCCGGTTCGCGCCGCCCTCGCGCAAAGTGCGGGTGGACGTGCGCCTCGACGAAGTGGTCTTGCACGCGCTGGAGAAGGAACCGGAGCTACGCTACCAGCACGCCAGCGAGGTGAAGACGGACGTGCAATCCATCGCGATGCCAAGACTGGGTCCAGCACGTAGCACGTTAACCAAGCGTCCTTCTGTGATTGCTGGCGTTTTGGGACTCTTGGTTGGATTGTTGGCGCTGGTCGGCTCGATGGGATTCACTCTCATGCAACCCGACGAGTACGTCAGCACCGCACGCGTTACAGTAGAGAGGCCGGCATCGGAAAGAACCGGAACCCCGCCTGAACAGGATAGACATTGGCTCGATCGCGAACTTGATTTTGCACGGTCGGATCTTGTGTTCAATGCCGTCGTGACTCGTCTGAATCTGAAGCAGACGTGGAGCGGACTCTACGAAACGCACCGCCGGCTTAGTCCCGCAGAAATTTCCGCGGAATTGATGCGACGAACCGAAGTTCGCCGGGCTCCGCACACTGATGTCGTCGAGATCAGCGTCTTCAGCCGAAACGCCCGTGAAGCAGCCGACATCGCCAATGCTATTGCCGAAACCTATCGTTCCTTGAACAAGACAAGGAAGATGGAGATCATTGATGCCGCAGAACCCGGACTCCGCCCTGTTCGTCCAAACCGGACGTTGAATCTGGCCGTCGCGATTCTTCTCGGTCTCCTCACCGGTGGCATCACGACTGGTGGAATCCTCTTGCTGGCGAACCGACGGTCAAGAACCGGGAACGCAGAAGAAATCATCCCGGAAACCGGCGTGCCCCTGTTCGCCCACTCGTTTGGACCCACCTTTCGATCGCCGATGGCGCTGAAGCTGGCGCGCATCGGATGGGTTGTTGGATGCCTGGCAGCGCTCGGGTTTCTGCCGGTGCCAATCCCGGGATGGAAAGGCATCTTCGGCTTGAGCGGCTTCTTCGGACTCATCGGGGTTGCGGTGTTGATTGAACAATTTCACCGCCGCCGGATTGATCACAGCCGGCGTCAATCGTGGTGGCCACAGGTGTTGGGTGCGGCCGTCTTGTTGATGATTGGGATGATGGTCATCGTATTGGTAGTGTCGCGCCACAACTCGCCAGACAGCCAAACCTCACTGTCGCCCGCTGCCGAGCTAGGCCCAGTCATGGAGCGAACAATCCACGCCATCGACGCCGGCTTTGGCAGCGAGGCTTTGCATCTGCGAACGGGCGTCGTCTCCTCATCGCCCGCTGACGCAGCTCAAAGCCCGTTGGAGAATCGCCGCCGGGTGACGGCTTGGTTCAAGACAAACGAAATGAACCTTCTGGTAAACGACTTCCAGAATCGCCCAATGCTCCTGGCCTTGAAGATGCAGCTTTCAGACTTTCCGCAAACCGATTGGGAAACTGCAACCGTTCGGGATGTTGCAGCGGCGTTGTTGGAGCCGACGAGCTTGCTGCACCCGCAAAATGTCGAACTCGCGACGAGCTCCTACCTGCTTCCGCAAATTTCAGTTTCGCCGTTGATGCAGGCATTCAGAACCGATGCAGGCGACATTGGCGTCCTGCAAATCACAGGCATCAGCGACAAGCCGCGCGTGGTGAAGATTCGATACAAGCTGGCGCAGCCCTTATCCTCTGTCACAAACCGTGGCGTCCGACAATCGACGGATTCTGCTCCTGCGCTGAACGCTCCCCGAGAAACCATTCCAGCGCTGACAAGCCTCTCTGGCGTCAAGTTCTCGTCCACCGGCGAGCAGGTTATTATGAATTTCCCCGACGGCAGTACGCTCGCGGCGAAGAACATCCAGTTTGGCCCGAGCAACCGCTTCACTGCCGAGGGGTCGGCGGTTCTGATCACGAGAACCAAGGTTGCCCCATTCTCGTCAACGTCCAATCTGACTGTCACCAAGGACGGAACAGGCACCTACTCTAACATCCAGGCCGCCATTGATGCTGCTCCGCCTCGCACGACAATCAGGATTGGTACGGGACACTACGAGGAATCACTTGTCATCACGAAGCCGGTCGAGCTCATTGGGGCAGGTTGGCACGACACAATCATCGGCCCCACCAAGCCTGCCGTGGCGCCGACTTCAGAGGTGATGCGGGAGATGGAAGCCCAACTTCGCGCAGCGAGATCTGAGGCAGACCGAAAGCAGCTTCAGAATCAGTTCGCTGAGGGTCTCTATCGCCCGGTCGTCCGCATTCACCAAACGAAGGAGGTCCAGATCCAAGGAGTCAAAATCGCTCAGCCCGGTGCTCCACCCGATGGCAGCCTGTTCTCAGCAGCAGCCGTGGAAGTAACCGGTGCCCAAGTCGTCGTCCGCGACTGTGCCGTGCTGGGCGCGCTGGGCAACGGAATCGTCGTTGCCCAAGGATCGCGGGCACAACTCGTCAACACTCTTGTGGCTGCGGCTTGGAATACTGGCATCGTTGTCAGGGATGACGCACGTATGGGCGTCTTTAACTGTGACATTCGAAACTGCTTCTATGCCGGCATTACGATTGGTCGTGGCGTGAATCATGTGCGGATTCAGGCATGCCGCATTTCCGGCTCCGCGTGGCATGGAATTCGTTACGACGACGCGTCTCCCATCATCACGAACAACCTCATCTTCGGGAACGCGCGCGGCGGCATCTACGCCTCGGGAGCCACAAGCGCACGCGTTGAGCAAAATGTCTTCTTTGTGAATGAAATGAATGGAATGTCGTGCTGGTTCAGCAATCGAGATCTCATCGCCGGCAACACCTTTGCCGACAACTTCCGTGAAGGTTTGGCGGTGTTGGGAGCTTCCGCTCCGATTGTTCAAAACAACATCTTCAGTGGGCAGCCGATCGCAATCCTCCAAAATAGGATCGGCGGGCAAGATGCCGCCGGCCAGACGCTCGGCGCTCCCGTCATGTTAGGAAACTTGTTTTGGAGCAACTCGACCAATTGGGCGCGTCCCGCTGATCTCCGAGGGACGAATGAACTGACTGTTGAATCGGTAGAACTGAGTGCCGAAAGCCGCAGCGTGCTGACGGATCCAGAGTTCCAGCAACCAGGAAACCGTGATTTCTCCTCCCGCTTGAGATCGCTGGCCAGACGTGAAGGCATCGGAGCGATCCAACCGTTGAGTTACGCGAGTCCTTGGAGCCTTCAACCGGAGGAGAAGGCCATCATCCCAGATGGCGAAACACGAGACTCTCGACAATGGAAACGTCCTCGCTCCGAATGAGCTGAGTCGGTCCTGCATGAGCGATTCCAGATCCTCCCCACCCAGCACCAGCGCGCCCGGCGAGATCTTCGCCACCACGCGCTGGACGGTCGTGCTTTCGGCGGGGCGCAAGTCCACGCCGCAGGCCGAGATGGCGCTGGAGGAATTGTGCCGGACGTATTGGTATCCGCTCTACGCGTTTGTCCGCCGCCAGGGTCACTCGAAGGAGGACGCCGAGGATCTCACGCAATCGTTCTTCGCCCGCTTCCTGGAGAAGAATTACCTCGAAGGTCTGAGCAACGAGAAGGGCCGGTTCCGCGCCTTCCTGCTCGCGGCGCTGAAACATTTCCTCGCCAACGAATGGGATCGCGCCCACCGCCATAAGCGCGGCGGCGGCGCGACGTTGCTCTCGCTCGACTGGCAGGATGCGGACACGCGTTATCAAATCGATCCCGCCGACACGCTCAGCCCGGATAAACTCTATGATCGCGCGTGGGCGGTGACGTTGCTGGAGCGCGTCATCACCCGCCTGCGCGCGGAGAACGCGGCGGAGGGCAGGGCAAAGTCGTTCGATGTCCTGAAGCCGTTCCTTATGGTCGGCAAGAGCGCCATTCCCTACGACCAGGCCGCCGCGGACCTCGCCCTTACCGAAGGCGCCGTGCGCGTGACGGTGCATCGCCTGCGCCGTCGTTATCGCGAGTTGTTGCGCGAGGAGATCGCGCAGACGCTGGCGCATCCCCGGCAGGTCGAGGAAGAGATGCAGGCGCTGTTCCGGGCGTTCGCTGATTGATGAGGGATTCGGGGAGGCTCATCCTCTACCGCCATCCTCGCGAATTCCCGCGCCGCCGCGCCGCGGCCGAAGTCTTCGACTGGCACGGCGAGGCCGTCCTTTTCCGTAATACACTGCAAAACAGCCAAACAAGAGGAATGCCCCCGGTCTGGAAGACCAAAAAAAAATCTTTTCTCACCTACCCCACATGTCGGAGAGAGAATAAAGTGCCGGTCTGGGGTTCCCGCACGGGTGTTCGGGTGGGGAAATTGTTCCTGTCCGAGAGTTTCGCGCGAGCCGTCCTTTCGAGCGCCTTTGATCGCCGCGGATGCGTTGCCGCTGGGGGCGCATCCGCGCACTGCCCCGGCGCGCGGCCTTGAGGCCGCTTCAGCGTTCGATGGGTGTTGGCGAAACATTGCCGGACGGTCTCTCGAGATGAAGCGACCTAAACGTCGCGCTCCAACCCGGGTGCCTTCGGGGGCAGTGTCGAGATGCGCCCTGCCGCTGGCATGCGATAATTACGGACTTGTCATTGTGGCGGCAGCCCGGTATCCAAGCGCCCCGTTCCCGAACGTTGAGCATGAATAGCCTGATTTCGCCCGCCCAGTGCGCCCTTCGCAGGGTTCTCCTCTGCCTTGTGTTTCTTGTTTCGGGAGGCCTCTGCCCCGCACAGAAACTCGTCTGGCAGCAACGCGACGGCCATCGCGTTGCCGAACTCAACGTGCCACCGGGAGGACGCACCGGATTCACGCTCCTGACGCCGGCACAGACGGGCATCACCTTCACCAATGCGATGTCACTCACCGTGGCGCAGACGAACCAGAATCTGATCGATGGCGCGGGCGTGGCGTCGGGGGATTTTGATGGCGACGGCTGGTGCGATTTGTATTTCGCCAACATCGAAGGCGCGAACGCGCTCTATCGCAATGCCGGCGGATTCCGCTTCAACGACGTGACGGGGCCAGCGGGCGTGACCGCGACGAACCAGTCCACCAAGGGCGTGGCCTTTGCCGACATCAATGGCGATGGGTGGATGGATCTGCTGACGGTGGCCTTGCTGGGGCCGAACGATACGTTTCTCAATGTCGGGAACGGCACGTTCTCGAACATCACCGACACCTGTGGCCTGACCTCGAAGCCAGCCGGGGCGCATTCCCTGGCGCTGGCAGATATCGATGGCAACGGCACGCTGGATGTGTACGTGGCCAATTACGGCGACAACTCGATTTTGCGCAGCGGCGGCCGGTTCTCCGTGCGCACGGTGGACGGAAAGCCGCAAGTCGCCGGGCGCCACGCCAACCGGCTGAAAATCATCAATGGCGCGCTGGTGGAATACGGCGAGCCGGATTTGCTCTTCCTCAATGACGGCCGCGGACACTTCACCGCCGCGTCGTGGACTGACGGGCGCTTTCTCGGCGCCGACGGGCAACCCTTGAAACGCCTGCTGTGGGACATGGGTCTCTCGGTCATGTTCCGCGACATCAGTGGCGACAACGCGCCCGACATTTATGTCTGCAATGATTTTCAGGGGATGGATCGCGTCTGGATCAACGACGGGGCGGGACGCTTCCGTCTGCTGAGCGATCCGGCATTGCGCAACAACTCCCACTTTTCCATGTCGGTGGATTTCGGTGACCTCGACCGAGATGGCTTTGACGACTTCATGTGCAGCGACATGCTCAGCCCCTATCACAGCAATCGCCTCACGCAGATGACGGCGACCAACCCGCCGCTCGCGCATGTGGGCGAAACGTGGGATCGCCCGCAGGTGCGCCGCAACACCCTGCAATGGAATCGTGGCGACCTGACCTGGGCGGAGATTGCGCAGTTTGCCGGTGTGGACGCCTCCGACTGGACCTGGGTGGTCGCCTTCCTCGATGTCGATCTCGACGGCTATGAAGACGTTTTGATCAACACCGGGCACCTCTTCGACACGCAGGACTCGGACATCTCGGAGTCCAATCCGGTCAACATGCCGGGGCGCAATGCGACGCAGAGCGGGCGGTTGCTGAAGGATTATCCCCGCCTGCTGGTGCCCAACGTCGCCTACCACAATCAGCGCAACCACACTTTCAAGGAGGTCGGCGCCGAATGGGGGTTCAACTCGAAGCAGGTCTCCCACGGCCTCAGCTTCGCCGACCTTGACAATGATGGAGATCTCGATGTGGCCGTGAACTGCCTCTGGGATCATCCGCTCATCTACCGCAATGAATCCAGCGCGCCACGCGTCGCGGTGCGCTGCAAGGGACTCGCTCCGAACACGCAGGGCATCGGCGCAAAAATCAAAGTGCTGGGCGGTGCCGTGCCATTGCAGAGCCAGGAAATCATCGCGGGCGGACGATACCTCTCGGGTGATGATCCCATGCGCGTCTTTGCGGCGGGAAATCTCTCCAATCGCCTGACCATCGAGGTGACCTGGCGCAGCGGCAAGAAGAGCGTCATCCAGGACGCGCGGCCGAATTGCTTCTACGAAATTGCTGAAGCAGCCGCCGGTGCCGCGCCGCCGGTGGAAACCAGGCCCGCCCCGGCGCCGGTCTTCGCCGAGGTGAGCGCGCGCATCGGCTATCAACACATGGACCCCTTCTTCATGGACTACGATCGGCAACCGCTGCTCGCCCGCCGCTACAGCACGCTCGGGCCGGGGGTGGCTTGGGTGGATGTCGATGGTGACGGCATCGAAGACCTCGTCATCGGCGCGGGCAAAGACGGTGTCATGGGCGTTTACCGGTCCGATGGCAAAGGCAACTTCACGTCAGCGTTGCCCGCCGCCTGGAACCATCCGGCGCCGGACGATTGGTGCGGCCTCGCTTCGTGGGTGCCGGCTCCAGGGCAGCGCGCCTTGCTCGGCGCCGTGGCGAATTACGAGAACCCCGATCCGGCGGCAGCGGCTTCTCTGATGGCGTTCAACCTCACTCCCGGTGCGCAAACCGAAGCAAAAGTGGTCGCGACCTTCCCTCATTCCATCGGCCCCATCGCCGTGGCGGATGTGGACGGCGATGGCGACCTCGATGTGTTCGTAGGCGGGCGTGTCATCGGCGGGCGCTATCCCGAGCCGGCGAAATCGGCGTTGCTGCTCAACAACGGCGGACCGTTGCTGCCTGCCCCCGGCGCGGAGGCATTGTTTGACAAGCTGGGGCTGGTCAGCGGTGCGGTGTTCACCGATCTCACGGGGGATGGGCGGCCCGAATTGGTGGTGGCCACGGAATGGGGACCGCTGCGCGTATTCGCGAATCAAGCGGGGGGATGGACGGAAGAAACCACCGCGCTCGGCCTCGACAAATTCCCTGGCTGGTGGACGAGCGTGACGGCGGGCGATTTCGATGGCGATGGCCGCCTGGACCTCATCGCCGGCAACTGGGGGTTGAACGGCGGCCAGCGCGTGGCGGCATCGCGCCCGTTCTCGATCTTCCATGGTGATTTCGACGGGAACGGCACGGTGGAATTGCTCGAAGCCTGGACCCAGCCGGAGTCGGGGCGGATGTTGCCATGGCGCGATTTGCGCCTCATGCAAAGCGGCTGGCCGCTCATTCGCACCCGCTTCGCGAAACACGCGGATTGGGCGCAGGCCGACGCGCAGACGGCGTTGGGCGACTCCTTCGCCAAGGCGGGCCGCCTCTCCGCCGACACGCTGGCCTCGATGGTCTTCCTGAATCGCGGCGGAAAACTCGAGCCGCGCTCACTGCCGGAGGAAGCCCAGTTCGCGCCGGTCTTCGGCATCAACGTCGCGGACTTCGATGGCGACGGTCGCGAAGATGTGTTCCTCGCGCAGAACTTTTTCGACGTGCGGCCCGAGGACTCGCGGCTCGACGCCGGGCGCGGCTTGTGGCTGCGCGGCCTGGGGGATGGCCGCTTGGTGCCGGTGCGCGGACAGGACTCGGGGGTGAAGGTGTACGGGCAGCAGCGCGGTTCGGCGGTGGCGGATTTTGATGGCGACGGCCGCGTGGATCTCGTGGTGGCGCAAAACGGCGGCGAGACGAAGCTGTTTCGCAACGCGACCGGCCGGCCGGGCTTGCGCGTCCGTCTTGCTGGACCGCCAGGAAACCCCGCTGGCATCGGCGCGGTGGTGCATCTGGTGTCGGGTGCGCTCCCGGGCCCAGCGCGCGAAATCCACGCCGGGTCCGGCTACTGGTCCCAGGATAGCACGGTGCCGGTGTTGTCCTCGGCGGGAACGCCCGCTGCGGTGCGGGTGCGCTGGCCGGATGGCCGGGAGCAGACGATGCCCGTGCCGGCTGGGGCGAAGGAAGTCACGGTGAAATGGCAGTGACTGCGGGAGTATTCACGCGGCCGACGCAAAACGCGGAACGCCGAACTCACAAACCCCGTCCTCTGCTCAGCGGCCCGCACCCTTGCTCTTCTCGGAATCCAGCTTGCGGAGCTGGTCCCGCACATGGGCGGCTTTTTCGTAGTCCTCGAGTTTGACCGCTTCGTTGAGCGCGTTCTCCAACTGCTCCCGCTTGCTCAGCGGGCGCTGCTCCAGAATGTCTTCGAGCCAGTCTTCGAGCGCCATGATTTCCGCGCTTTGTTCGAGGAGATCCTCGCGTTCGACCGCTTCGTAGAATTCACGGATGCTTTTGACCCCGTCCTTCACCCGCTCGACGGCGCCGGCAAAATCCTTGCGTTTGATCCGCTGCAAGGCCAGTGAACGGGTGCGCAGCAGCAGCACCTGCGGGCGGAACTGGTTCAGGCTCCACGCCATGTCGTCCGTCTCGGCGTATTCATCCACAAAATCGAGCACCTTGAGATTGCGGTTGGTGTCGCGCACCGCCGCGCCAAAATCCTCCAGTTGCAGCAGGCAGATGCAGCGGTGGTGGAATTGCAGCGCCTCCATCTGGAGCCGGGAGCAGTCCTCGGCTTTGAGCACGAAATCATCATCCTCGCCGTCATTGGCCTCAAGATGCCGGTCAAGCCGGGCGGTGAAATGTTCGAGCAGGGACGCATGGCCGTGGGGCCGCTTGCCGTCGGGCCGCCCGCGCGCATTCATCTGCAAGAGACCGAGATCGACCCGCAACTGGATCTTTTCCTCGCCATCCTTGCCGGTGAATCGCCGCACGATCACCTGGCCGGGCTGGTATTCCCAGCCGTCCAGGAGATGAGAAATGTCGAAACTCATGGAGCGACTATGGACGCGGTCCCGGGTCTCGTCAACGGGGCTTCCCGGCGGTGCCGCAGCGGGGCGGGATTGCGTCAAAACACGCGCATTGTCTCCAGCACGGCCTTGATCCGCGGCACTTCGTGGGTGCGGAACAGATCCGTCCTTCCCAGCGCCGCCAGCACCGCGAAAAACGGCTCGGCGCAGCGGACTTCCTCGCCGAAATACTCGAAAGCGTGCGGCAGCGCGTGGCAGACGGGAAACCCGAGCGCCCGCAGGCGGAAGGTGTTCAGAAACACCCTCATCTGGTGCCGCACGCGCACCGCGCTGTCCTGCAGGTTCCGATAGTAAAAGCCGAGGCCGGGATCGATGAGGATTTTCCGCAGGCCACAGCGCGTCGCCTTCTCGATTTCGCGGGCGAAATAGTCACGCAACATCTGCGTGGGATCGGACTCGAGGTCGAAATCGCCCACCTCGCGGACGTTGGCACCCGGCACATGACAGATGATCACCGCGGCATCGTGCGCCGCCACCAGGCGGTACATCTCCTCGCTGCCTTCCTGGCCGGTGAGATTGAGGACGTTGGCCCCGGCCTCCAGGCTCGCGCGGGTCACATTCGGGTGATACGTCTCGACTGACACCAGCAGGCCGGATTCGCGCAAGCCGCGAATCACCGGGAGCAGCCGGCTGGTTTGCGCGGAATCGTCCACCCGCGCCGCGTGCGCCAGCGTGGACTCAGCGCCCACATCGATGATTTCCGCGCCCTGGTCCGCGAGCAGGCGTCCGCGGCGGATTGCGCTGTCCGCATTCAGGCAAACGCTCTCGCGATACCACGAATCGGTGGAAAGATTGACCACTCCCATGATGGCCGGATGCGAGTTGAAGGCGAAGACATGCCCGTCGAGGGAGAATTCCTGCACGGTCGCACGAGCGGCGTCGCGGTGTGGTTCGAGCAATTCAGCCAGCGATTCCAAGGTCAACATGCCGGCCAATATTGCGGGCGGCGGCCAAAAGACAAACAAAACACGGGCAGCGGATGAACCGTTCTGAAGACGAAGAAAGGGGGGTGGTACGCCCGCCGCGATTCGAACGCGGGACCCTCTGCTTAGAAGGCAGATGCTCTATCCACCTGAGCTACGGGCGCACACTGAAAACAAGGCACTTACAGAGGCACTTCGGAGTTTTCGGAAATCGCACCCCGAACTTGAACTTCCGCCTCGCACAAAATTCGGTTTTCCCGTTCGTGTAACCAGCAAAGCAAACTGCATGGCAGACAAAATTCCCAGCGTTTTGGAGCCACCCAGGTGCCAACGTCTTTTCCATTACGTGCCATCAGGCCTCATCTTTGCATGGTTCAAAATTTGGGGCAAGCAGGTTCAACGAACCACCATGCGCCACCTTGCCAATCCGATTCGGGTCTGGGACGCTCCGCCGCGCATGACCCATACGTCTCTCATGCAAAGTGCGCCCGGACCGGAGACGGTCATCGACGGGGTGCGGTATCTCTACTTCGGAGGCACAAGCTATCTCGGACTGGCGGCGCACCCGGAGGTGATCGAGGCAGGCTGCGCCGCCCTGCGTGAATTCGGCCTGCACACCGCCACGTCGAGAGCGCGCATCGGCACCAGCCCGCCGGTGCAGGAGGTCGAACGGCGCGCGGCGGAGTTTTTCGGGACGGAGGACGCCTTCTACTTCGTCAGCGGTTACTGCGCAAACCACATCCTGGTGGCCGCGCTCGCGCCAGGAATGGAGTCGGTGCTGGTGGACGAAGCCGCGCATTACTGCGTCCTCGAAGCGGCCCGGTTGGCCGGCGTGCCGGTCACCACCTTTCGGCATCGGGACGCTGCTGACCTGGCCCGGCTCGCGCGCGGTCGCCAGCGGGTGCTGGTGATGGCCGATGCGGTGGGGCCGGCGACGGGCGTGCTGGCGCAGGTGCCGGACTACCTGCGCGCGTTGGCGGGCTGCGAACAGGCGGCTCTGCAGCTCGACGATGCGCACGGCTTCGGCGTCCTCGGTGAACACGGCCGCGGGCTGCTCGACGAACTCGGTCTCTGGCCGCAAGCGAACCGCAGCGCCTCTGAACCGGGGGTCAGCCTGTTCGTGGGCGGGACGCTCTCCAAGGCACTCGGCGGATTTGGCGGAATCATTCCCGGCACGCGCGAGTTCGTGGCGCGCGCGCGGACGGCTTCGCATTACTTCGACGGCGCCAGCGCGCCAGCTTCACCCGTCGCCGGCGCCACCGCGAAGGCGCTGGAGATCGTCCTACGCGAACCATCGCTCCGACGCCAACTGCGGGATAACACGCAGCGGCTGCGCGCGGGGCTGCGGGCGTTGGGGCTCGCCGTGCCGGAGGGCGCGACCGCGAACTTCGGTGTGAGCGTGGGCGACGCGGCGAACATGCGACGGCTCCACGAGGCGTTGAAGGACCGCGGCCTCATGCTGCCCTACGTCTCGGCCTACAGCGGGATCCCGGCGGAAGGGCTGCTGCGCTTCGCCGTCTTCGCCAATCACACCACGGCCCAACTGGATCACTTGCTGGGCGAACTCCAAAGCCTTGTATGAAACTTTTCCGGGAACTGGTTTTTCGTATTGCGCCGGACTCGGCCTCTCTCTCCCCGCGAGGAACGAGACTGCCTTTTCCGAGATTGGAAGTGCTTGGTCTTTGCGTTCTGTCTTCTCACCCTCGCCCTCCGTGAGTAGATTGCCCGACCTGTGGCCACGACACTTTACGACCTGATCCCGCGCGATGAGAATCTCGGCAACGATGTGCTGCTTGGACGCTTTCTGGAATACGCCGAGGGACGCCGGCTCACGCTCTACCCCGCGCAGGAATCGGCCATCCTGGAGTTGTTCGAGGAGAAGAACGTCATCCTGAACACGCCCACCGGCTCCGGCAAATCGCTGGTGGCCGCCGCGCTGCACTTCAAGGCCATCGCCCAGGGCAAACGCTCGATTTACACCTGCCCGATCAAGGCGCTGGTGAATGAGAAGTGGCTGGCCCTGTGCCGCGAGTTCGGCCCGGACAACGTCGGCCTCAGCACCGGCGACGCCACGGTCAATCACGATGCGCCCATCCTCTGCTGCACCGCCGAGATCCTCGCCAACATCGCGCTGCGAGAAGGCCCGGAGGCCGACGTGCGGGAGATCGTCATGGACGAGTTCCATTACTACGCCGACCGCGAACGCGGCGTGGCCTGGCAGATCCCGCTCCTGACGCTGTCGCAGGCGCGATTCCTTTTGATGTCCGCCACGCTCGGCGACACGACGTTCTTCGAGGAGGACCTGACGCGGCTGACGGGCCGTCCGACGGCCACTGTCGCCTCCACGGATCGGCCGGTGCCGCTGGAGCATGTCTATTCCGAGATGCCGCTGGCCAAGACGCTCGAAACTCTCGTCGCCGACGGCAAGGCGCCGGTTTATGTGGTCCACTTCACGCAACTGGAGGCGGCGCAGAGCGCGCAGGATTTCACCAGCCTCAACATCTGCTCGCGCGACGAAAAGGCGGCGCTGGCCAGCGCGCTGGAAGGATTCCGCTTCACCAGCCCGTACGGCCCGGAAATCAAGAAGTGGCTGCGGCACGGCATCGGGCTGCATCACGCCGGATTGCTGCCGAAGTACCGCGTGCTGATCGAACAACTCGCGCAGAAGGGACTGCTCAAGATCATCTGCGGCACGGACACGCTGGGCGTCGGTATCAATGTCCCAATCCGCACGGTGCTCTTCACGCGCCTGTGCAAGTATGATGGGCAGAAGACAGGCATCTTGAGCGCGCGGGACTTTCACCAGATCGGCGGGCGCGCGGGACGAAAGGGGTTTGATGACAAAGGCTGGGTGGTGGCGCAAGCGCCCGAGCACGTCATCGAGAATCTCAAACTCGCGGAGAAGTCCGCGAGAGACGGCAAGAAAACCGTGAAGCGCCAGCCACCGGAGCGGAACTTCGTCAACTGGGACAAGAACACCTTCGCGCGCCTGATCGCCGCGCCGCCGGAGCGATTGATGTCCCGCTTTCAGGTCACCCACGGAATGTTGCTGAATGTGCTCAGCCGCGACGGTGATGGCTGCGCCGCGATGCGTGATCTGATCCAACGGTGCCACGAATCGCCCAAGGCGAAGAAGGCGCACACCAAGCGGGCGTGGCAGTTGTTTCGCTCGCTGCTGGAGAGGAAGATCGTGGAGTTCATCCCCCTCACCCCATCCCTCGCCCCCTCGGAGGGGGAGAGGGTGCCCGCAAGGGCGGGTGAGGGGCGCGCACGCGCAAAACTCCGCGTGAACGTCGAGTTGCAGGATGATTTCTCGATGGACCAGGTGTTGTCGCTGTATCTGCACGACACGATTCCGCTGATGGATCCGCTGGCACCGGATTACGCGCTGGTCCTGCTCACGCTCGTCGAGTCCATCATGGAAGACCCGGACATCATCCTCCGCAAACAACTCGACAAGGTGAAAGACCAGAAGATGGCGGAGATGAAGATGGAGGGAATCGAATACGATCAGCGGATGGAGGAGTTGGAGAAGCTCGAATACCCGAAGCCAAACCGTGAGTTCGTCTATTCGACGTTCAACGCCTTTGCCGACCGGCATCCCTGGGTGGGTCAGGAAAACATCCGCCCCAAATCCATCGCACGGGAGATGTTTGAACAGTTCCGGTCGTTCTCGGATTACATCCGCGATTACGAACTCCAGCGCGCCGAGGGCGTCCTGTTGCGGCATCTGTCGCGCGTCCACAAAGTGCTCACCCAGACCGTTCCCGACGCGGCCAAGAACGACACCGTCCGCGAGATGGAACTCTACCTTGCCACGATGATCCGGCAGATTGATTCCAGCCTGCTCGATGAATGGGAGAAGATGCGCGATCCGGCTTACCAGCGCGCCGAAACCAAGGAGATCCGCCCGCCGGGCGCCGACGAGGCCGACCAGGACATCACGCGCGACACCCAGGCGTTCACCGCCGCAATTCGCCAGCGCATCTTCAGCTTCCTGCGCGGTTTGGTGATTGGAGATTACGAGATGGCGTTGGAGGCTCTGGCTGTGGCGCAGGTTTCCAAACCTGCTGTGTCGCCGGCTTCCAAGTCGGCTGAGCTCGATAGATCTTTGATCGCTCCGGCAATCGAAGCGCCGGCGGGTTTGGGAACCCGCGATACAGCAGACTTGGAAGTCTGCGCCACGGCGCAGGCATGGGCCGTCGAAAGATTGGATCAGGCCATGGAGGATTATCTGGCAAAGCACCAACAACTCCTCCTCACGCCCGAAGCGCGCAACATCCGCCACACCTACGTCACTCCGTCAGAAGACAAGAGAACCTGGCGCGTGCAACAGATGCTGGTGGATCCCGAGGAACACAACGACTGGGTGGCGGAGTTCGAGGTTGACTTGGCAGACTCACGGGCGGCGAATGAACCAGTGCTCCGGCTGCGCCGCGTGGGCAGTCTGGTTTGAGTCGCAGAAACTGAAACGCAGGTGGACCGGCGAGCGAAACAACTCCCCAAACTGAACAGGAAACCTTCCAGATGAACTCGACATCCCTCGCAAATCTTTCATCCCGCAGAAGCAATGGCGCTGGCCCGGCCATTTCCCGGCGGAGATTTCTGGCCCACGGGATCGGAGCGGCGGCCCTGGGCGGTTTGGCGCCGATCATGGTTTCCCGTCATGTCCTTGGGGGCGCTGGTCAACAGGCACCCAGCGACACCCTGACCATCGCCGCGGTCGGCATTGGCGGCATGGGCCAACACTACCTCGCCGGCTGCAAAGGTGAACGGGTTGTGGCCTTGTCCGACGTGGATCACCAACTGGCCGGCCCGGTGTTTCAGAAATACCCGGGCGCCTCCCGCCACCACGACTTCCGGCAGATGTTCGACAAGGAAGCGAAGAACTTCGATGCCCTGATCATCGGCACGCCGGACCACACCCACGCGGTCATCCTCATGGCGGCGCTGCAACTTGGCAAACACGTCTATTGCGCCAAGCCGGTCACGCACACCATCGGAGAAGCCAGGAAAGTCCGTGAGGCGGTGCTGAAGGCGGACCGTTTGGTGACGAAAACGAGCGCGCAATCATCCGGGACGGAGGAAGCGCGGAGCACGACCGAACTGCTGAACTCCGGCGTGATCGGTCCCGTGCGCGAATTGCACATCTGGTGTGATCACCCCGTTTATCCCTGCTCCGTGGTGCGTCCCACCGAATCCCAGACGCCGGCGTCCGGGATGGATTGGGATCTGTGGCTCGGTCCCGCACCTTTCCGGCCATATCATTCGGCATATCATCCCTGGCGATGGCGGCCCTGGTGGGATTTCGGCGGCGGCACCGTGGGCGACATGGCGTGCCATACGTTCCATGTCTATTTCAAAGAATTGCAACTGGGCGCGCCGAAGACTGTCCATGCCTCCAGTTCCTTCCGGTGCGAAGGCATGTCCACGCGGATTGCGACTCCAGAGTGCCAGGGCCACGCCAACATGGTCACCTGGGAATTCCCGACCCGCGGAAATCTCCCACCGCTTCAGGTGCATTGGTACGACGGCGGCATGAGACCGCTGCGGCCAGTGGAACTCAATCATGCGGTGCAGATGCCGCGCACGGGACTTCTGTTCGTCGGCGAGCAGGGCAAGCTCATGGCCGGCTACAGCGGCGGCCGATTCCTGGGCAACCGGGGACTCGACGGAGGATTGCTGCTGCCGGAGGAGAAGTTCCGCGAGTTCCGGTCACCCGCAAAAACGCTGCGCCGGGTTCCTGACCATTACGGCGAATGGACCCAGGCGTGCAAGACCGGTGCCCGGACGGTTTGTCCCCTCGAATTCGGCTGCGAGATGACCGAAATGGCCCTTCTCGGATCACTGGCGCTGCGCACCGGCCGGTTGATCGAGTGGGATGCGCAGGCGAGGCGCGTCACCAACGATCCCGAAGCCAACGAATTGGTTGCTCCGCCCAATCGCGCGGGCTGGTCGCTGTAGCTCCGCGTGCGGCGATCCTGGAGGAACTCAGCAGTCTGCTGAGATGCCGTTGGGCCACGGCGGGAAATGCGGTTCGCGCTGGGCACGACCGTGACAGCGTTCGTTGCACCAGAGGAAGCTGCGCTTTTCCTGCGGCGTAAAGGTGTGGCAGGAGAATTGGCATGACGGCGAAAGGCCCAGTCATCCGTGATGGCAGGTGGATCGATCCGACGCAGGCGAAGCGCGGCGGAAAATTTTCCGGCATCCGCCGTCAAGCATTGATCCTTCGTTGCCGGCGGTCGGCGCTGCCCGAACCTTGACGCCCCCTGCCCTGCCCTTCAAATTCACGCGCAGCAAATGGACAAGCTGCTGCTCATCGACGACGAGGCGGACGTGCAATATTCGTTCCGGCGGATTTTTGATTCCCCCGACATCGAAATCACCACCGCTTCGAGCGGCGAGGAGGGATTGCGTCTCATCCCCAAACTCAAGCCCGACCTCGTGCTCATGGATGTCCGCATGGGCGGCATGACCGGTCTTGAAACCCTGCGCCGCCTCCGCCAGTCCGATGCCAAGACGCCCGTCATCATGATGACCGCCTACGGCACCACGCAGACGGCCATCGAGGCGATGAAGCTCGGCGCCTACGACTATCTGCTCAAGCCGTTCGACGTGCCCAAGCTCCAGCAGCTCGTGCGCAAGGCTTTTCAGGATGCCCGCGCGATGAAGCAGGTCGTCTCCTACCAGCCGTTGCTCGAATCCGAGGACTACGATCTCGGCATCGTTGGCCGGAGCGAGCCGATGCAGAATGTCTTCAAGCTGATCGGTCAACTGGCGGCCTCCGACGCCACCGCGCTCATCACCGGCGAAAGCGGCACCGGCAAGGAACTCGTGGCCCGCGCCATCTACAATCACGGCCAGCGCGCGGAGAAGCCGTTCCTCGCCATCAACTGCGCGGCCATTCCGGAGAATCTGCTCGAGAGCGAACTCTTCGGCCACGAGCGCGGCGCGTTCACCGGCGCGGCCACGCAGCGCATCGGCAAGTTCGAGCAATGCCATCACGGCACGATCTTCCTTGATGAAATCGGTGACATGACGCCGGCCACGCAGACCAAGATTCTGCGCGTGCTGCAATCGGGCACCTTCGAGCGCGTCGGCGGCAACACGCCCATCAAGGTCGATGTGCGGGTCATCGCCGCGACCAACAAGCCGCTCGAACAGGCGGTGGCGCGGAAGGAATTCCGCGAGGACCTCTTCTACCGGCTCAACGTGGTGCGCATCGAACTCGCCCCGTTGCGGGATCGGCGCGAGGACGTTCCGCTGCTGGTGAATTATTTCCTCAAGAAATTCTCGCGCGAGCAGAAGCAGCCCCCCAAGCCCATTTCGCGCGACGCCTCGGCGGCGCTGCAATCGTACGGTTGGCCCGGCAATGTACGCGAACTGGAGAACGTCATCCGCCGCGCGCTGGTGGTGGCCAAGGGCGACGCCATTCTCCCGAGCGATTTGCCGGCGGAACTCGTGGGGCGCGCGCCCGCGACGCTGACCGGAATGCCATCCACGTCCGCCGCGCCGATGGCCGCTTCGTCGGTGGCCGCAGTTGGATCGAATGTGCCCACGGGACTTCCCGAGATCGCGAAGATGCTCTTCCAGATGGCGCGGCAGGATTCGAAGTTGAAAGTGCTGCCCGCCGTGGAGCGCGAACTCATCATCCAGGCGCTCATCGAGACGCAGGGCAACCAGGTGCAGGCTTCGAAGCTCCTCGGCATCACGCGCGCCACGCTGCGCAAGCGCGTCGAGAAGTTCAACATCCGCAAGGAACTGGCGGTGACCTGACCTGGTGCCGCAAGCTTCCAGCTTGCGGTTGTCCCGCCGACCCTCCGGGTTGGAGGATCAAGGGCGGAAGTATGGGCGCACACGCCAGATGGAAGCTTGCGGCACCCTCGCAAACCAGAAGCTCGCGCCACACTTCCTCTCCACTTTCAAACGCCGCGTAACATCCGAGGCCGTGCGGATTCCCGGCAGGTGAAGGCCCGTTTCCGTTCAAGAACCCGGCCCCGGAGAATCAATCGGCGTTCATCTGCGCTCATCTGCGGTTGTCTGGTTGAACCGAAATTCCGCAACTGGAATTACTACCCAGGCAGTGGGATGGACGACACCCGGACTGGACGCGTCTGTCCGAGCGCGCCGCGAACCACTCCCGGCCAACCCGACGGCGCGCTGGGGACAGACGCGCCCTACCCGTGCGGGTTGGGACCAACCGGTGTTGGTATGAATATGGAACGACCTCAGCGCAGCGCCGGTTCACACCGCCGCGATTTCCGGTTTCTCCATGAACACGTAGCAGAGCATGTGGAGAATCCCCATCTGCGCATCCTCGACGCGGCCATAATGAGTGTCGTCAATGGCGATGACCTGCCCGGCAATCCCGGCGACCTTGCCGCGTTTGCCGCCGACGAGCGCGACGGTCTGCATCCCATTTTTGGCGGCCCATTCGATGGCCTTGACCACGTTCGGCGAACTGCCGCTCACGCTCACGCCAATGGCCAGATCGCCCGGCCGCGCGAAGTTGACGAGCTGCCGCAGGAAGACGTCCTCGTAGCAGTAATCGTTGGCGAGGGCGGTCATCCAACTGATGTTATCGTTCAGCGCCATGACCCGGAAGCGCCGGCTCGTTTTGTCCGAGGCGCCCTTGCCGAGGTCGGTGACGAAATGTGATGAGTTCGCGGCGCTGCCGCCGTTGCCGAAGATGAAAATGTGGCGGTCCTCCTTGAGCGCGACGCGCAGCCGCTCGATGAGCGCCGCGACGGCTTCCACGTTGATCGAATCCAGCGCAGCCTTCTGCGCGGTCACATAATGGCGAATCCAGTCTTGCATGGGTCAAATATGGTCGAGAAATCGTGCGGCGCATAGTGCGGCAATTGCGCTCATTCGCGCAAGCCTTTGCCCGACCGCCCCGCAACACTTCGGAGAATCCACTACTTCTTGAGCCACCAACTCAGGATTCCACCGGTGGCGCCAACGGCCAGGTTCAACAGATCGATTTGAACCGGGCTTCCCTGCGCTGAAACAGATGATTCAGAGGATTCCCGCCGTTTCGTCTCGAGGCGCCGGCGTTCCCTTTCCAATTCCGCCATTTGCCGTTCGCGCGAGAGCTCGAGTCCGCCGGTACGGATGAAGAGCACGATGCGGTGCAACTCATCGCGGTCAAACCAGGTGCCATGCTGCCGGCAGACATCGACGACCACGCCGGAGCAGCGGGCGAAATTCACGCGCCGCATCAACTCGCGGCATTCCGGGCAACGGACGTAGCGAACCGGCGCGATGGGCGCGGATCCGGCCGGAAGGTTCTGCGCGCTGCCGAGCACCGCCGCCTGCTGCTCGGAGGTGCGGCAGATTTGCTCAAAGGTCGCCGCGTCAAGCCAGATGCCGAAGCACTTGGCGCACTCGTGCAGGCGGGTCGCGCCGATGTTTCCGCACAGCATGGACACCTGGCACGAGGGACACCGCTTCCCGGAATCGTCACCCTGCCAATCCACCGCCAGCGAGCCGCAATCCGGGCAGAACTTCGAACCGAGAAACATCATCCCGAAACACGACGGGCAGGCGATGGTCGCCAGCCGGGCGCCGCAATGACCGCAGGTTGGCGCGTCACTCGAAACCGCCGCTCCACAGCTATAACAATTCAATGTCCGCGCATTCATGATGTGGCGGGAAGATCCTCGAAAGCCGCTCGCATGGCGATTCCATTCTCACCGGGCGTTTCGACCCGGCTGACTCGCTGACGCACTGCACATGAAGGGCGAATTGCCCGTCGCCGATCGAGACCACTCGGCGGGTCGGAACGGGTCGCGCGCCCGGGAAAGCCGCTGACATGATCGTGGGCATTGTTTCCCCGTCAGCGAGCTTGAGTTCGACGGCGAACTTGTGCTCTAGTGCTGCCCGGGCAGACGTTCACCCTAAAACAACGAAAGGCTCCGACTATGCAAGACAATGGCAGCAGCGCTGGTTCCTTCCTCGGTCTGATCATCCCGCTGGCGATCCTGGTTTTTGTGATCGTGGCGATATATAGAGTCTTCACCAAGGCCGGCCAACCGGGATGGGCTGTGCTGATCCCGATCTACAACGCCTACGTGCTCTGCAAGATCGCCGGCAAGCCGGGCTGGTGGGTGATCCTCCTGTTCATTCCCCTCGTGAACTTCATTATCGGGATTATCCTGGCGATCGGTGTCGCGAACAATTTTGGCAAGGGCGCGGGCTTTGGCATCGGCCTCGCCTTCCTGCCGATGATCTTCTATCCGATTCTGGCCTTTGGTGACGCGACATACGGCAGTGCGTCAGCTTAAGCGACCAGCCATCGAATTCTCTGCGCGTCGAGAGGACGCGCGGGCACCATGCGCCACAGACCTGTGGCAGCCCGCCGTTTATCGAGTCTCCGCACTAAACGCCACGGCGAACGTTGTTCTCTTCACGTCTGTTCTATGCACGTCTTGGCTCTCGGCGTAACCACGACTATTCTCTGAGCACTCTATGACTTCTCCAACCAAGAATTATTCCTGCGGCTCGCCCGCGTGTGGCTGCGGCTCGAACCTGGCCCGACGCGATTTCCTCAAGCTCAGCGGCCTCGCCGCCACTGGGCTCGCGCTCTCGCGGCTGCCGGCCATGGCTGGACCGTTCACCCGCGCGGACTTCGACAAGCTCGTGCCCGCCGACAAGAAGCTCAGCGATGCGTGGATCAAATCGCTGTTCGAACGCGGCACGCCCGCCACCTATTCGTGGCCGGAATCGCAGCTCATCGGCATGCCCATCGGCGGCCTCTGCTGCGGGCAGGTCTATCTCGGCGGCGACGGCCGGCTCTGGCATTGGGACATTTTCAACCAGCACATCGGCACCGGCGCGGAGCATTACGCGCGGCCCATGCAGCCGACGTCGCCGCTCGATCAGGGCTTCGCGCTGCTCACCTCCGTGGACGGGCAGACCCAGGTTCGCCGCCTCGATCACGCCGGGTGGAACAATGTCTCCTTCAAAGGCGAGTATCCGCTGGGCTTTGTGGAATACCGCGATGCCGCCGCGCCGGTCAGCGTGTCGCTCGAAGCCTTCTCGCCGTTCATCCCGCTAAATGTTGATGACTCGTCGCTGCCCGCCACGGTGATGCGTTTCACCGTCAAGAATACCGGCGCGCAGAAAGTGGAAGCCGAGCTCGCCGGCTGGCTGGAGAACGCCGTGTGCCTGCACAGCGGCCAATCGCGCGACGTGCAACGTCGCAACCGCATCGTGCGCCGTGGCGGCTTCACCGCGCTCGAATGCAGCGCCGAACCGCCGCCGGAAGGCACCACCACGCCACAGCGCGCCGACGTTCTCTTCGACGATTTCGAACGCGACACTTACGACTCCTGGACCGCCGAGGGCACGGCCTTCGGCAAGGGACCAGTCGCGAAAAGTGGCGTCATGGATTATCAGGGCGACCTCGCCATGCACGGGCAGCATGCGGTCAACTCGCACGCCGCCGCGCCGGGCAATGAGGTCGGCGGGCGCGACGCGCAAACCGGCACGCTCACGAGCAAGACCTTCATCATCGAGCGCAACTACATCAACTTCCTCATCGGCGGCGGTTCCCACAAAGGCCGCACCTGCGTGAATCTGCTCGTGGACGGCAAGCCCGTGCTGTCGGCCGTCGGTCCCGACAACAACAAGATGCGGTCGCAATCCTGGGACGTGCGCAAATGGATGGGACAGAGCGCGCGTATTCAGGCGTTGGACAACGAGAAAGGCGCGTGGGGCAACATCGGGCTCGACTACATCGTTTTCAGCGATGTCGCCCGCCGCAATCCCGGACCGCTTGCCAGCGAACCTGACTTCGGAACGATGACGCTCACGCTGCTCAACTCGTCGCCAGCAGATTCCGGTGCGGCGGCGTTGCCCGACACCAACGTGCCCGCTGGCTTGTTCTCAAAATCCCCCGCTGACACCAGCGCCACGGCGGCGCGTCCCTTTAACCAGAAGCTCACCGGCTCAGTCACGCGCAAGCTCTCGCTCGCTCCAGGTGAATCAGCCGAGGTAGTGTTCGTCGTCACGTGGCATTTCGCGAATCTGAAAATGGATCGCCTGCCGCCGGGACGCCACTACGGCACGCGCTTCAACTCGGCCCTCGCGGTGGCCGAGCATCTCGCGCAGCGCTACGCCACGTTGCGCGAACAAACGCACCTGTGGCACGACACCTGGTACGATTCGACGTTGCCGTGGTGGTTCCTCGATCGCACGTTTCTCAACACCTCGATCCTCGCCACCTCGACGAGCTTCCGTTTCGCTGACGGCCGATTCTGGGGCTGGGAAGGCGTTGGCTGCTGTCATGGCACCTGCGGGCACGTCTGGCAATACGCCCACGCCGTTGCGCGCCTCTTCCCCGAACTGGAGCGCGACACGCGCGAGCGGGTGGACTTCGGGCTCGCGCTGAAGAGCGATGGCGCCATTCATTTCCGCGCGGAGTTCAACGACATTCCCGCCATCGACTCCCAGGCGGGGACGGTCATGCGGGCACTGCGCGAACATCAGATGTGCGCCGACGAAGCGTGGCTGAAGAAGAATTGGCCCGGCGTTCGCAAAGCCACCGAGTGGCTCATCGCCAAGGACGGCAATGGCGACGGCCTCATCGAAGGCAACCAGCACAACACGCTCGACACGGATTGGTTTGGCCCGGTGGCCTGGCTGAGCGGCATGTATCTCGCCGCCCTGCGCGCCGCTGAGGTGATGGCGATGGAGGTAGGCGACGCGGCCTTCGCGCAACGCTGCCGCGACATTGTGGCCAAAGGACAGAAGAACATCGTCGAGCAACTCTTCGACGGCGAGTACTTCATCAACAAGCCCGATCCCAAGCATCTCGACGCGATCAACTCCGGCACCGGATGTCACATCGATCAAGTCTTCGGCCAGAGCTGGGCGTTTCAAATCGGGCTCGGCCGCGTGCTGCCCGAGAAGGAGACCATCGCCGCGCTGAAGTCGCTCTGGAAATACAGCGTCACGCCGGATGTCGGTCCGTATCGCGAGGCTTACAAGGCCGGCCGCTGGTACGCCATGCCCGGCGAGGGCGGGTTGCTGATGTGCTCGTTCCCGCGCAAGGACTGGGACTACGCCAACGCCAAAGGCAAAGGCCCCGAATGGGCGGCGGGCTATTTCAACGAGTGCATGAACGGCTTCGAGTACCAGGTGGCGGGCCACATGATCTGGGAGGGATTGACCATGGAAGGTCTCGCCATCACGCGCATGGTGCATGACCGCTATCACGCCTCGCGGCGCAATCCGTGGAACGAAGTCGAATGCGGCGATCACTACGCGCGCAGCATGGCCAGCTACGGCGTTTATCTCGCCGCCTGCGGCTACGAGCATCACGGCCCGAAAGGCACGCTCAGCTTTGCGCCTCGCCTGACGCCGGAGAATTTCAAATGCGCGTTCACGACCGCCGAAGGCTGGGGCAGTTTCAGTCAGAAAACTGACGCGGGATCGTTGCAGGCGGAGGTGCAATTGCGCCACGGCCGCTTGAAGCTCCGGACTCTCGCGCTCGGTCTCGCCCCCAATCAACGGCTGGCGAAAGTCGTTGTGACCACTGCGGGCAGATCGGTCCCGGCCACGTTGTCAGTGAACGGAAGTCGGGCAGAGATCAAATTCGAGAGCGAGACGATCTTGAACGCGGGCGACCGCCTCGAAATCTTGTTGTCATAAGTCAGACCACCGTCTGACGCTCAAGCGGCCTGAAGGCCGCGCGCCGGAGCCTGTCGGAGTTGGAGCAATCAATCTCCGATCCTCCGTCCGCCAAAACAAAAAGCGCGATCCTTGCGGACCGCGCCTTGAAGAAATTCAGCCAGGGTCACTTCTTGGCCGCTTCGTAGTTCCGGGTCACCGCTGACCAGTTGACCACGTTCCACCAAGCCTTCAGGTACTCCGGGCGCCGGTTTTGATATTTGAGATAATAGGCGTGTTCCCACACGTCGCAGCCGAGGATGGGCTTGCCCTCGCAGCCGGCCACGGACTTGCCCATGAGCGGGTTGTCCTGATTGGGCGTCGAAGCGATTTCCAGCTTGCCGTTGTTGACCAGGAGCCAAGCCCAGCCGCTGCCGAAACGACCCACACCGGCGGCCTCGAACTTTTCCTTGAAGGCGTCGAAGCTGCCAAAGGTGGCGGCGATGTCTTCCGCGAGTTTGCCGGAGGGCGCGCCGCCGGCGTTCGGTCCCATGAGCGTCCAGAAGAACGAGTGGTTCCAATGGCCGCCGCCGTTGTTGCGCACCGGGCCGCGCACGGCATCGGGCACGAGCGAAAGATCGCCGATGAGCGCCTCGATGCTCTTCGATTCTAGGGCGACGTTGCCCGCGATGGCCTTGTTGAGATTGGTCACGTAAGCGTTGTGATGCTTGCCGTGATGAATCTCCATGGTCTGCTTGTCGATGTAAGGCTCCAGCGCGTCAGGCGCGTAGGGCAAGGGAGGGAGTTCGTGTGCCATAGTCAGATGTGATGGTTCGTTGTGGTTTCTTGTTCCGTTCGCGTTCCAACCTTCCAAAAGCTGTGCGCGGCGTCATTGTAGCGTAGGAAATCGAGGATTCAAGTGCGGTTAATGGGGAGATGGGGCGGACGTGAGGCAGGGGCGCTCAGCACCGACCGCCTGATCTTCCTTCAATCTAACCCGTCATTACTCCCCGCCCGGCCCCGCCGCATTTTTCACCTTCCTCCCGCAACCGGCGTGCTACACTTCGCGCAGCGAACGAAACCACATGAGTTCATGAGCATGTTTTCGGGGATGGAGGCGACGGCGCATGCCAGCACTGGATGCCTGGCGGTGATTCCCTTGCTCGTGGGACCGCTGCAGGTCCTGCTTGCCTTGCTGCCGGCAATTCTTGTCGCGCTCGGCAGCGCCTTGCTGGCGCTGTTCAAGCCCTCGACGTTTCTCCTCGGATTGCGGCTGCTCTGGCGGATGAAGTTTTCCCTGCTCCTCCTCGCTGCGATGGTTTATGGCCTGGTGCAATTCATTGCGTGGCTCTGGCCGACGCCGCGCGCAGCACCGTCCGCCGCCACTTCCGTCGTGGAGAACTACCCCATGTTTCGCGGCGGACCGCAGCGCCTGGGCTTCGCGCCCGGCAGCCCGGAACCCACCGAGGGCGGGGTGAACTGGGTTTTCGATCAGGACAATATCGCGATCTTTTCCACGCCCACCGTCGCGGGCAAGCGCGTGTACTTCAGCACCGCCGATCGCGGCTTCGCCTATAATCGCGGCTCAGTCTATTGCCTCGATGCCGAGACCGGTTCGCTTGTCTGGAAGGCCACGCCGCCGGGAATGCGCGCGGCGGTTTCAGCGCCGGTTGTTTCCGGCAAATATTTGATCGTGGGCGAGGGATTTCACGAGACGCAGGACGCCAATATCTTCTGCCTCGATCTCACCCAGCGCGGCAAGGTGCTCTGGCGTCAGCGCACGCGGAATCACGTCGAAACCACCGCCTGCATTGCCAACGGCCGCGTGTATATCGGCGCCGGCGACGACGGTTATTACTGCATCGAACTCGAACCGGACGCCGCCGGTCGGCCGCGCGTTGTCTGGCATGCGCCCGGACAGCTCTTCAAGGATTCCGAGACGTGTCCGGTGGTTCACGATGGCAAAGTCTTCGTGGGACTCGGAGTCGAGGGCAACGCCGTCGTCTGCCTGGATGCCAGCAGCGGGCGGCAGATCTGGCGCACGCCGACGCCGTATCCGGTGTTTTCCCCGCCCACGATTTATTCAAATCTGGTCATCACCGCCACGGGCAACGGCGACTACGGCACGACCGGCGAGCAATGGGCCGCGCGCGCCGTCCAGCGCGTGCGCCGCCGCGGCGGCAGCGCCCAGGAAGCCCTCGAAGCCTGGCGCCGGAATGGTCCCGCCGGCGAAGTCTGGTGTCTCGATGCTTCCACGGGCGAAGTCGCGTGGAAGTTTCGCGCGCGTGATCAAATCATGGGGACGATCGCCGCGGATCGTGGGCGCCTCTATTTCGGATCGCGCGACGGATTTGCCTACTGCCTCTCGCTCGATGGACGCGAGATCGCCCGCTGGAACGCGCGTGAACCGATTCTCGCCTGTCCGGCCGTTGGTCCGGAAACCGCCTATTTCGTCACCGAGCC
>JBBRWD010000012.1:0-108857 GCA_038249465.1 Limisphaerales bacterium
GCCAGTCGCACGCAACCCTGGTGAGCCGAGGACGTATGCGTCCACACAGCCATTGTGCGACTCAAATGAAATTGCTACTGACATCTTATATCCTCACGTTTGCGTGCCTCAATCCAAATACACGAACTCATTCGTGTTCAGCAGCATCAGGGCGTATTGCGCCAACGCCTTCGCATCGTCCAATTTGTGCTTCGCCTTCAGCGCCGCGATGAACAACACATCCTTGGCCAATTCCTCGGCCTTCGGAATACGCCCCGTCGTCAGGCGGATGCCGCGGGTCACTTGGGCCCGCACATCGTCCGGGTGCTCCTTCATCAATCGCTCGGCAAGGGCGACGGCTTGGTCGTTCGTGAATTCGCCGTTGAGCATGCCGAGGGCCTGCGTCGGCACCGTCGTCGTGTAGCGCACGGGGCAACTATTGTCCGGGTCGGCTTGATCGTGGTTGCTCAAAATCGGCACTTGCAGCGAGCGCTTCACCGAAACGTAAATCGTGCGGCGGTTCCCGTCCTTCGGCTTGGCCGGGTTGAAGTGCCAGTTGTCGCCGGGGTTCGATTGACCGGCCAGCACTTCGCGCGGTATCTTCGGGAAGACGCTAGGCCCGTACATCGTTCCATCGAGATTGCCGGAAGCTTTCAAAATCGAATCGCGGACTTCCTCGGCATTCAACCGCCGGCTGTTGAACCGCCAGAGGTAGGTATTCGCCGGGTCCGATTTCATGTTCGCCGGGATGGCGGTCGATGATCGCCGGTAGGCGGCGCTCGTCAGCAATAGTCGGTGCATGCGCTTCATCGTCTCGGCGTCGCCCGCTTGGCTCCAGGGTTGGCCGGGGGTCGGTTCGCGGAATTCGGCGGCGAGCCATTCCAGCAGTTCCGGGTGCGTCGGTTGTTCACCGAGTTTGCCGAAGTCGTTGGGCGTCGGCACCAAGCCTTTGCCGAAGTGGTGCAACCAGAGGCGGTTCATCTGCACGCGGGCCGGGATCGGGTTCGTTTTCGCCGTCAACCAATCGGCGAGTATGGTTCGCCGACCGCTGGTTTTCGCTGCCGGCGGGATGACCGGATCGGGCAACCCGAGTATCGCCGGGAAGCCGGGCTTTACCTCGACCCCTTGGGCGTGCGGGTTGCCACGGAGGTTGATGAAGGTCGCGGGCGGCCGGGGATCGCAACGGTTGATCGAGAGCGCCGCCGATTGTGAAACGGGGATCTTTACGCGCAGGTTTTGATGCTCGGCCTTCTTGCCGTAGTAAGCTTTCTTCTGCGCGTCGTCGAATTTCTTGACCGCGTTGGCGACGACCTTTGGGCGATCCGGCCCCTCAGACGAACGCTGATCTTCGGCGGACATGGTTTTGATGACCGCGTCTTCGATCTCCTCGACTTCCTTGCGGAGTTTGGCCATCGCCGCTTCGCGCTCGCGCTGTTCTTTCTCGAAACCCGACTTCAAACTGGCCGGGGAAATATCGGTTTGGCTGTTGGATGAGTTCACGTTTCGGTCGTTGCTGTATTCCCGGATGTCGCGAAAGAAGGCGACCATCTTGTAATAATCGGCCTGCAAAATCGGGTCGCCCTTGTGATCGTGGCAGCGGGCGCAATTGAGCGTCATCCCGAGGATGGCCTGACCCGTGATCGTTACCAGGTCGTCGTAGCCGTCGGCTTGGGCTTGCTTCACATCGGCCGGTTCGTCGTCCCATACGCCCAAGCGATAGTAACCCGTGGCTATGATCGGATCGAAATCGTCCGCCTTGCGAATCATCTCGTCGCCCGCGATCTGCTCGCGGATGAACCGCCCGTACGGTTTATCGGCGTTGAAACTGCGGATCACGTAGTCGCGGTAGCGCCACGCATTCGGTTTCGGGCCATCGCGCTCGTAGCCGTTGCTCTCGGCATACCGGACGATGTCGAGCCAGTGCCGACCCCATTTTTCGCCGTAGGCTTACCCGTGCGGGTTGGGACCAAGCGTCTTCGGGCAGCCCATCCCAAGGTCTTGTCAGTAAAGGGAGCAATTGGAATCGGGCGAAGAAGTCTTGAACCCGGATGCACACGGATAAACACGGATTTCCTGCGGCATGTGTGCCTCACCCTCCGGAGGATCCACTGGTTTTCTGCAAGTGCCTGGCATCGGTGTCATACGTGGTTAAACTGCGGTTTTTAGGCTGAACCATCTCACTGGCCCAGTTTCGTCAGGTGAGAATCAATTTAAGGCCGGCAACGAGGAGCACCACGGCGAGCAGACGCTTGATCAGGATGGGAGAGAATCGCCGGCAGCCGAGATACGATCCCATCGCGCCACCCGTCATCGCCGCTGCCAGCAATGGCCAGGCGACGCCCGGCAGGGCTTTCGCGCTGCTAAAGTTGCCGGCGAGGCCAGCCAGCGAGTTGACCAGAATGAACATCGCTGACACGGCGGCCACGTTCTTCGTCTTTGCCCAATGGCGGAAAAGCATCAGCGGCGTCAGGAAGATTCCGCCTCCCGTTCCAGTCAGCCCCGCCAGGAGTCCGAGTCCGGCGCCGGTTCCGAGGGCCACGGGCAGTTGCGGTGGGTGCGGCTCCGTTTCCTCCGGCGGCTTGAGCACCAATCGCGTGGCGGAGAACAGCAGCACCACGCCAACCAGCATTTTGAAAAAGTGGGTGGGCAGATTCGCATAGCCGCCGAGAAAGGCGCAGGGAATCGACAGCAGGGCAAACGGCCAGAAGAGCCTCCATTGGAAATAGCCCGCGCGCCAGAATTGCATTGAACCGAGGCAGGCCACCGCGATGTTCAGGAGGAGAGCCGCCGGTTTGATGACCGCGGGTGCCACCCCGAACAGAGCCATCACCGCGATGTAGCCCGACGCGCCGGCGTGTCCGACGGACGAGTACAGGAAAGCCACCACCAGCACCACTCCGGCCAGCAGGGCGATTGCTTCGGGAGTCACCATGCGACGCGGACGTTGCGAATCACGACGAGATGGCTGGACCGACCAGAGTCGCGCCCAGGTTCATCGCCGGCGCCTCCCATTTCCAATCGCCGCCGTCAGGTCCGCCGCTGAGTTGCAGAATCTCGCGGAGCCGTTTCTTCCGCTTCGCCGCTGGGATGGTGAAGGCGTGCCTGAAGACACCAGGCGGAACAGCCACCACTTCGTCCACCAACACCTCAAAGTCGAGGGAGAGATGCGTCTGGCGATCTCGCGCCACGCCGCAAAGTTGCTTGAGTTCGTAGAGGCAGACACCATCGGACTTCACGGAAGCCACCTCGAAGAGGACGGCGCAATTACCGTCGTCGTCGCTGACGCCCGCGAGTTGCGCCAGCGCGGCGGCGTCGAGTTCCCAACCGGATTCAGCCTTGTCTCCCTTGAGCGTTTGCACGAATCGCGCGATGGGACCGCTGGTTCCGCCCAGTTTCACCAGGCGGGGTTGATCGTAAATGAGGTCCGCGCCGCTGGCCTGGCGTCTATAGATGAGAAACGGCATATCGTGAGTGAAATTGGGCGACGAGTTTGCGAAAGTCGAGTTCGGTCAGGGCACGCTTCTGCTGCGTGGCCACGCGTCGGACTTCTTCGAGCAACGCCGGCAGCCACTCCTCCGGCACGCGCAGGCCGATGCGCCCCAACTCATGGCTCAACGATCGGGTTCCCGAATGCCGGCCCAGCAAGAACATCGACGGTGCATGGCCGACTTCTGCGGGCGCGAAGGGTTCGTAGGTGCGCTGGTCTTTGAGCAATCCGCCGCAGTGGATGCCCGATTCGTGGCGAAACGCGGCGGCACCCACCACCGGCTTGGACTCGGGCAACGGCCGACCGGAGATGGCCGCCACGAGTTCGCTGAGATGCGAGAGGTGTTGATTCTTGATGCCGCAATCCCGGCGCAAGGCAACTTTCAGCGCCATGACCACTTCGTCGAGCGCGGCGTTGCCGGCGCGTTCGCCGAGGCCGTTTACGGTGACACTGGCGGCTTCTGCTCCGGCCTCGAACGCGGCGATTGTGTTTGCCGTGGCCATGCCGAGATCATTGTGACCATGAAATTCGATGGGCAGTCCGGGCGCTGCTGCGCTGACTTCGCTGATGAGCCGGCACGTTTGCAGCGGCGTGAGAATCCCCACGGTGTCTGCGAGGCGCAGGCGTGACAGACCATTTTCCCGCGCGGCGATGGCGAAGTCGCGGAGAAATTGTGCGTCGGCCCGCGATGCGTCCTGCGCTCCCACCGTGAGGTACCCGAACACGCCTCGAAAGGTCGCGGCCAAGTTTTCCAGCGTCGCAAACACCCAGTTCCGTGACTTGTTCCAAGCGCCGAGATGAATGTCCGAGACAGGCAGCGAGAAATGAGCGCCATGCACGCGACAGCGCGCCGCCGCCTCGATATCCGCCGTTGTCGCCCGGCACCAGGTGAGCACCTTGACGCACAGCCCCAGGTCAGAAATCGCATTGATGTCGTCAATCTCGGACTGGCCCATCGCGGGAATTCCCACCTCGATCTCAGGCACGCCGGCGCCCGCGAGCGTTCGCGCGATGGCGAGTTTGTCCTCGCGGGAGAAAACCACACCCGCCGCCTGTTCGCCGTCGCGAAGAGTGGTGTCGATGAGGTGAGGAGTCATTGATTTCTAGCGGTTCGTCGGCAGTCCGACGCATTCTAGATTTAGATGGGGGCGCTCTTCCGAGTCGCCGCTACGTCGCTCAGGCCAGCACGTGCTCTTCCGCGACCGTGTTGTTTTCGATCGCATCCAGGATGGCGTCGGCGACTTCCTCGTTCACTTTCTTATACCAGACATTCTGAGGTTGCACGATGACCACGGGGCCGTGGTCGCAAGCCTTGAGACATCCGGTGCTGGAAACCATGACGCCATCGAGGCCACGGTCGCTGGCTTCCTGTTCCATATACGGAAGCAGTTGGGCGGATTCCTTTTTATGGCAGACGCCTTGCGCGCCCGTCGCGCGGAAGCTGCCGCAAACGAAGATGTGATGAGTGGGTTTGGTCATAGGTCAGTTGGATTTGAGATCTGGAATTTGAGATTTGAGATTGAAATATCATCCGCAGCCGATCCCGGTGCCTTTGCACGAGACGCCCGAGCTGCAACTAGTAAACCGGCGCTTCATCGCAGCGGGCATGGGTTGGTTCGCATAGACGGCACGCAGGCCTTCGTCGATGAGGCCCTCCATCTCGACCACCTTGATGCCGGCTTGCGTGAGCACGCCGAACGGCATTCGCCCTGCGGCAGCGACGAGAAACGCGCGGCAGTCCTTCAGCAAGTCGGCGAGTTCCTGCCATCGTTCCTCGCCGGTACCCGCCTCCGGTGTCTGACGGATTTCTTTGAGCTGGAACGTGCCTTCCTGACTGGGATGTGGCTCGTAGATGAGCACGCGTTCAGCTTCGCCGAGGTGTTGATTAACAAGCGCGCCTTCCATCGAGGCTACAGCGACATAGGGGCGCGAGTTCTGTTCAGCGGGGTTGAGTGTCATTTTCGCGTAGTGATCCAAAGTGGCGACCTGGTTTGCATTCATGTTCTCACCGATGAAACCCACGGCGTCGGCGCGGCAGCGGGCACAATGCGACATCTGCGGCAGGTGCAGGCCGCATTGCAGGCGCAGGCGCGCCGTCATCATCCCATCGGGCGGTTCGATGTTCTCAAAGGCCGCGCCCTCGACATGCACCAGCGGCATGGCGTTCATGATGTCCACGCCCATTTCAGCAACGGTCTTCGCGATCTCGGGAATGTGCGCGTCGTTGATCCCCGGGATGATGATCGAATTGATTTTCACCAGGATGCCATGCGCCTTCAACTGGCGGATGGCATCCAGTTGGCGCTCCAGCAAGAGAGCGGAAGCCGCCTCGCCGCGGAGCGGGCGTTTGCCGTCGCGAATCCAGGCGTAAATCTGCGCGCCGATTTTTGGATCGAGCGTGGTGATGGTGATGGTGACGTGGCTGACCTTGAGGCGCGCGAGCTCCTCAATGTGGGGCCCGATGCCAAGCCCGTTTGTTGCGACACACAGGAGCATGTCCGGGAACTTCGCGTGAACAAGCCGGAGCGTTTCCATCGTCTCGACGGGATTGGCGAACGGGTCGCCCGGGCCGGCCAGCCCGACCACCGCGATCTCCGGACGCTGCGCGACCACATCAGTCAGGTAGGCCAGCGCCTGATGCGGCGTGAGCACCGCACTGGTGACGCCGGGCCGGCTCTCGTTGATGCAATCGAACTTCCGATTGCAGAAGTTGCACTGGAGATTGCAGCGCGGCGCGACCGGAAGGTGGATGCGCCCGAAGCGGTGCCGGGCTTCGGCATCAAAGCACGGATGGCCACGGAGTTGGAGAGCGGGAGTGTTCATGAGTCAAAAGGGTGGGAATGACCAATGACGCATGCCCAATGTCCAACTAAGCCCCAATGCCCAATACCAAAGAGGGCAGTAAGCGTCGTGCCAGACAGAGCGTTGGCTGGGAGGCGAGGTGACTTGGAATTCGGTTTCAACTTGGTCATTGGGTTATTGGACATTGGTCATTACTCACAGGTAGCTGTATCCCACGGTCGAGGTTTCCTGTTTGCTGTCCATCAGCGCGTTGACGATGCGGTCGAACAACTCCTGTGCGCCACGATAGCCGAGGTGATGGATGCGCTGTCCTCCGATGCGATCATGAATCGGAAATCCCACGCGAATGAGCGGAACGCCGAGCTTGCGGGCCAGCGAGTAGCCCTTGCTGCTGCCGAGGAGGAAATCGGGGTTCAGCGACGGCGCGCTCTCGGCGATCTCGGCGAAGTCAAACCCTTCCTTCACCAGGGTTTCGACCGGCAAATCAGGCGCGGCTTCGCGCAGACATTTCTCGAAGCATTTGCTCCGTCCGCCGCTGGCACAAAGCACCGGCGTGACGCCGATTTCCGTGAGGAAGGCCGTGAGTCCAATGACCAGATCCTCCTCGCCATAGACGATGGCGCGCTTCTCGAAGGCGTATTTGTGCCCGTCGATGAATGAGTCCACCAACCGGCCGCGCTCGCGCTGATGTCTCTCCGGCGCGGGTTGGCCGGACAGCGTGGCGAGCAAGTCGAAAAAGCGATCCGTCTCGCGCACGCCAATGGGCAGGCCGATTCCGTGTCGTGGCACCTGGCAATTCGTGGCGAGGATGCTGCCCGCGCTGGGCGAGGAACCGAGCACGCGGCCGAACTCAATCGTGGCCCGCGCGCCGCCCATCGCAGCAATGTCGGTCAGACGGGTGCCGCCGGTCTGGAGCTTCTCGTATTGCGACCAGGTCTCGCCGTCCATCGTTTCGGAGTAATCCGGCAGCAGCACATGGTGCAGCCCGAAGTCGCCGAGGATTTCCTTCAAGTGCCGCAGGTCGGCGGCGCTGACCATGCCGGGCAGCACGTTGATGCTCTGGTGCGGTGCGCCGGGCTTGGCCAGTTGCTCGACCATCGCCCATACCGCGCTGTGAAATCCATTGATGTGCGTGCCCCGATAAGCGGCGGTGGAAACCTGCACCAGCGGCGTGGAGGCAGCACTATCGTTGCCGGCGCGAAAATCGCGCAGGATCCCTGGCATGTCCTCGCCGATGGTTTCCGCGAGGCAGGTAGTCGCGACGCCGACAACCTGCGGCTGATACTGCGCGATGACGTTGCGCACGCCTTTCAGGAAATTGCTCTTGCCGCCGAACACCGCGCTCTCCTCGTGGAAGTTTGAAGATGCGATGTCGATCGGCTCGCGAAAATGGCTGATGAGGTAGCGGCGGATGTAAGTGGCGCAGCCCTGCGAACCGTGCAGAAACGGAATGCAACCCTCGACGCCGCGAAACGCCAGACACGCGCCCAGCGGGGTGCAGAGTTTGCAGGCGTTGCGCGTGGAGGTGAAATGCTTGGAGCGCGGTTCGTCGAGATCGGAGTCGGACTCCTCCACCTCCGGGTCTGTGCCCAGGAAGCTGGAAGGAAGAGGCGCCGCGGCACGACTGGCACAACTGCCACACGAATGGTTGGCGCAGGACGGCTCGCTCAGCAGGACTTCGTTGGTGTCGGTAGCAGGCACAGCGTCAAATTCCTTTGCAGCCGCCGTGCCAATGGGCCTCGAACCAGGCTTGGGGCAAGGGAATGAGTGTGGAGTCGTGAAATACCCCGAAATTCAGCAGCTCCCTGCCATTCGTGAATCCACCCAGCGTCGCAACCGAATCTTCCAGGCGACATTTCGGTAGGTTCCCCACGGCGAGCCGACATGGAGGTAGGGTCTCGGAAGTGAGCTTCGGTCGATTCGAACACTCCAGGGCTGGTGTTCATCGACTGTGGAAGGCGGGGGTGAGGACACACCGCAGAAGCACCATTGCGTTTGGATGTTCGGCGGCAACCCTTTCTTGCATGGACAGCGCAATTCTGACCCAAGAAGCTCTGCGACTTTCCGCATGGGAACGCGCCCAGGTGATTGACGCTCTCTGGCAGAGCCTGGATCCCGTCGAGCAGACCGCCATTGACCAAGCTTGGCTGGCCAAATCGCGCGACCGACTCCAAGCCTATCGCGAAGGCAAACTCAAGGCCGAGGACGGCGAGGCTACCTTGAACGCCATCGAAGCCCAGTTGAGTCAATGACCTTCCGCCTCCTGTCTCCTGCGCCTCGGGAGATCAAGGAAGCCGCCCAGTTCTACGAGGACCGCGTACCCGGCTTGGGCTTTCGATTTCGTCGAAGAGGTGCGCGCCACCCTCCGGCTCATCCTGCGCCATCCGCAAGCGTGGTGTTCTCTCGATGCCGAGTTCCGTCGCTGTCGAACTCGTCGCTTCCCTTACGGCGTCATCCACACCATCGAAGCCGACCATATCCTGGTCGTTTCCGTCATGCACTTGCACCGGCACCCCGAAAGCTGGCGCAAGAATCTGGAGGAGTGATTGGATGCTTCCGCCGCCTGTCTTAGTGCGAGGCTCCGTTTGATACCGGATCGATTTTCTGTCGGATTCCTCGTTTCGCGGGTGCTAAATGGGTGAACAGACATGAACGACGACGCCCAACTCTTGATCCGCTTTGCCCGCAAAGGTGACGAGGCGGCGTTCGGCGAACTGGTGAGGCGGCATCTTAACCTCGTCTATTCCGTGGCGCTCCGGTTGTTGGGTGGCGATGCGCACCTGGCCCAGGATGTGACGCAGACGGTCTTCACCGATCTGGCTCGCAAGGCGAAATCACTGCCGCACGACACGGTCCTGTCCGGATGGCTTCATGCCGCAACGCGCTTCGCCGCCGCCAATGCTGTTAGAACCGAGCGCCGCCGTCAGGCGCGCGAACAGGAGGCAATGATCATGCACGATCCCGCTTCTGAATCCACGCCCGACTGGGACCAACTCCGCCCCGTGCTCGACTCCGCCATCGGTGAACTCAGCACGAGCGACCGCGACGCCGTGCTCCTGCGGTTCTTTGAGCGCAAGGATTTCAATGCTGTCGGAGCAGCGTTGGGGGTCAGCGAAGATGCGGCCCAGAAGCGGGTGGCGCGGGCGCTCGACAAACTGCGAACCATTCTCACGCAACGCGGCGTCAATCTTCCGGCCACGGCGTTGGCTGCGGCCATCAGCGGCGGCGCGGTGCAGACGGCTCCGGCGGGCATCGGGGCAATCGTTGCCACGACCGCTCTGACCAGCGCAGCCGCCGTGACCACCTTAACGCAAGCAACCATCACCACCATGAACTGGTTCAGCCTGAAAGCAGTCGCGGCAGCCGTTGGAGGCGCCATCGCCGCGGGAACCGTCACTTACCTCGTCCAGCAGCGGGAAGTCATCCGACTGAACTCTGCGCATCAAGATCTGCTTGCTCAGCAGGAGAGGTGGCGTGACGACCAAAGCGATGCTTCGGCGGCAGCACAGGCGAAGGAGAACGAAATCCAGCGCTTGCGAAAAGACGCAAGCGAAGTTGTGCGCCTCCGGGGAGAAGTTGCCTCGTTGCGACGGCAGGTCAACGAGGCGAAGCGCATCGCCGCAATACAGCCGGCTCCACCCGTAAACGCGAGTCAGCCGAACAATGCCGTCGCCGGAGCTTACATCACAAAAGACCAACTGGCGTTCGCCGGATACGCAACGCCGGAAGCAGCGTTGCAATCAGCTGCATGGGTGATGTTGGTGGGAACGTATGATCAAGTGATTGAGGGATTGAGTCCGGAGAACCGCGCAGAGGAACTGAAGGACTCCAAGGGACCCGAAGAGTTTGTTGCCACCCAGAAAATCATGGCACCGCTTTTCAAAGGGATGCAGGTGATAGCCCGGAAGGTATTGGCTGACGATAAAGTTGAACTCAAATTTAGAACGGACACCGATCCGATTCCGAACAGCCAAGTCCCAATGCCCCCTTTCTCGATTCAGCCGATGGTCAGAATCGGTGTCGAGTGGCGACTCGATGGCTCGACTCAAGAATGGAAGGAGAACTGGGAGCGAGATGGAACGATCGAGAATGTTGCACCGTGAGTCTGCAGGCCACACATCGATGCACTTCAGTCAAAATCCTGTTGGATCAACCCAAGTGCTCCTGTCGTTCACCGTGGTGGCGATCATCGAGTCGAGATCAATTGCAGGCGCATGATGCGTCTGTGTGCGGATTGAGGGGCTGGTAAGGCAGCCAGACACGAGCAGTGCAGCAACGGCCATGAGAAATAAACCAACGCGTTGGGTTTGTTTCATCTGTTCAGGTGAAGTGCGGCGAGCCGTTTAAGCCGCAGTCAAAGTCATGCGCAGCGCATGGCCTTGATTGTGCAGGAGCATGAGTTGATCGGCGCGCAGCGCAAATTGGGCGTGGGTCTGCCCGTCGTCGTCGCAGAACTCGACTTCGTAAACGCCGCCGTCCAGCACCTCGACCACGGTGCCGACTTCACCGGCCCGGAGCTTGCGCGCCGGGAGGTCTTCCCGCAGCGCTACCGTGTCGAGCAGTTTGATTGTTTTCGTCTTCATCTTCGGCGTGCTCTGGCTGTGATCACGCAACAGTCGCAAAGGCAGGCCCCAAGCCTGCTCGAACTGTCATTCATGGCCGGCGGTTTCTTCACCTTCGCCGATGATCTTGCCCAGCACATCCGCCGGCACACGGGTGCTCAGCGCGGGATGCGCTTCGGTGAGCCGGGCGATGTCCGTCAAATCCTTCTGCCGTTTGCTGGGGCGGAGCTGCGAGTCGCGGAAGGCCTGAAGCTTGCCTGCGAGCGTGTCCTCCAGGCTGGCCACGCGCATCAGGATGCCATGCACGTCGGCCGGCACGGCGCGGGAGGGGAACTCGCGGTAGAAATCTTCGGTGCTGATTTGCACGCTGACGCGCGATTGGCCCTTGAGATTGATGGACCATTCGAACCGCTGGGCGGCAAAGCCGCACTCCTGCAACGCCGCCACCGCCTCTTCCACCCGTTCCGCCGCGATGACCAGGTCCACGTCAGCCGTGGCCATCGGCTCCTCCGCCCAATAGTTCACCGCCAATCCGCCGATCATGCACCACGGGATTTCACGCGCCTCCAAAGCCTGGACGAGCTTGGACACGTCGCCGCTGCCGCCGGCGGTCTGCCAGTCATAAAACTGCCGCAGTGTCATGCCGAGACACTACAGCAAGGCTGCACGTCGGCAATGCCGGAAGATGCCTTCCACTGGTAGGTCCTCGAAACTGGGCGGTCACTCTTTGCCAGATAGGCTCGAATCTGACTCCTGAATCAAGATTGCCGTCCGGTCACGGCATCACTCTTTGCTTCGCCCTCCTCGGCGCGAACTGCCACACCGGGCTGGCCACGCTGGCATGGACTTCCCTGGCGAAGTTCAACATGCCAATGAAGCCGGCGAGCGGTTCCTTCCGCTCGTGGTTATGGTCGCAGAAGCCGATGCCGGGGCCGTGGAAAGGGGTTTGCGTCAGCGGAAGCCTGGCGGTAGCGTCAGGTCATGGTCGATTGGACAAATTGCCCGGCCGTCTAGCAGCACCCGAGCGTGGTGAGCGGTGCCTGGGTTTTTCGAGGCACGCGGATTCCAATCCGTGCCCTGTTCGAGAACTTGCGCGACGGAGCCACGATTGCTGAGTTCCTGGAGTGGTTTCCCGGCGTGACGCGCCCCCAAGTGGAGGCCGTGCTGGATCACGAAGCCCACTCTCTGGCTGAGCCGGCGACGGCATGAGGATTCTCTTCGACCAGGGCACGCCGCATCCGCTGCGCCACTGTTTGCCGGGACACCTCGTTGAAACCAGCGTGGAATGGGGTTGGTCGCGGTTGGAGAACGGCGATCTGTTGCGCGAGGCGGAGGCCGCCGGCTTTGAAGTTCTGGTCACGACCGATCAAAACCTGCGCTGTCAGCAGAATCTCACCGGCCGCAAACTCGCCATCGTGGTCCTCCTCACGACTTCCTGGCCGAAGATGCAAACCCAACTAACGCGCCTTCATCAGGCCGTGAACGCAATCGCCGCCGGCGATTACGTGGAGGTCCCGTTTTAAGCAGTTCCTTCACTCCAAGGCGACGGGACACCGCTCGTCAACCTGCAACAACTTCAATCCGCCTCGCCCTCCGGGGCGCGAACTGCCACACCGGGCTGGCCACGCTGGCATAGACTTCCCGGGCGAAGTTCAACATGCCGATGCCGCCGGCATTTAGTGGTTGATTATCAGCCACACGATGGCGGATTATACCTACATGATTCAGCGACATCTGACCGCACCGTTAGGGCAAGCTTTGTCCGATACACCCGTGGTTTTGATCAACGGCGCGCGGCAGACCGGCAAGAGCACCTTGGTGCAGGCTTCGGAACTGGCCGGAGTTGGCCGGCAGTATCTGACGTTTGACGATCCCGGCGTCTTGGCCGCAGCCCGGCGGGATCCCAACGGCTTCGTCGCCGGCTTGTCCGGCCCCGTCACCCTCGATGAAGTGCAACATGTGCCCGAACTCTTTCCCGCCATCAAGATGGCGGTGGACCGAAAGCGGGAACCAGGGCGGTTTCTGCTTACAGGGTCGGTGAATGTGCTGCTGCTGCTCAAGCTGTCCGAGTCGCTGGCCGGCCGGATGGAGGTGTTGACGCTCTGTCCGTTTTCGCAAGGCGAGCTGAACGGTGTTCGCGAAGGATTCTTGGACGCATTGTTCTCGAAGAAGCCCAACTGGCCCGCTTTCAACGCTGGGACGATGCGCCGGGGTGAATTACTGGAGAAGGTCATGGTCGGCGGTTATCCGCCGGTGGTCGCCCGTCCCTCCGCCGCGCGACGCCAAGCCTGGTTTCAATCCTACCTGACGACCGTCCTCCAGCGTGATGTTCGCGACTTGGTGAACATTGCCGACTTGAGCGCCGTGCCGCGACTGCTGGCGGTGGCGGCCAGCCGGGCGGGCGGATTGTTGAACTATGCGGACTTGTCCCGCAGCCTCGCGTTGCCGCAGACCACCTTGAAACGCTACTTCGCCTTGCTGGAGGCGATGTTTCTGGTGCAACTGCTTCGGCCCTGGTCGGGCAATCTGGGTCAGCGCGCCATCCAGACTCCGAAGGTCTATCTGAACGACACGGGGCTCCTGGCACATCTGCTGGGACTGACGATGGACCGGCTGACGGTGGATGCTGGGCTGGCGGGCGGGGCCTTGGAGAACTTTGTCCTGATGGAACTCCGCAAGCACTGCGCCTGGAGCGAGACGCAGCCGCAGATCTACTATTGGCGCACCGTTTCTGGGCAGGAAGTGGACCTGGTGCTGGAGGACAGCGCTGGCCAACTCGTGGGCGTGGAAGTGAAGGCCAGCGCCACTCTGGGCGGCAGCGATGTGCGTGGCTTGCAAGCTCTGGCCGCCGCCGTCGGCAAACGTTGGATTCGCGGGGTGGTGCTTTACACCGGCACGGAGGTCATTCCCTTTGCCGGTAATTTGCATGGGCTGCCGCTGTCGCTCCTTTGGACGACGCACAAGTAGGAACTGCGGCGCTCTGCCGGGTTGCCGTTACGCGCTATCACGCTCCGATGCGCCCGCCTCGGCGCGAACTGCCACACCGGGCTGGCCACGCTGGCATAGACTTCCTTGGCGAAGTTCAACATGCCGATGAAGCCGGCCAGCGGTTCCTTGCGCTCGTGGTTGTGGTCGCAGAAACCGATGCCGAGCTTGTAGGCGATGGGGCGTTCCTTCACGCCGCCGATGAAGAGGTCCACGTCCTTCTCCAGGCAAAACGTGGCGAGTTCGAGCGGGTTGGAGTCATCGACGATGATGGTGCCGGGATCCGCCATTTCTTGAAGCTGCCGGTAATCTTCCTTGTCGCCAGTCTGCGAGCCGACAACGGCAGTGGTCATGCCGATGAGCCGCAGGGCGCGCATCAGCGAGAAGGCCTTGAACGCGCCGCCGACGTAGATGGCGGCCTTCTTGCCGGCGAGTTTGGCGCGGTAGGCTTGGAGCTTGGGGTAGATGGCGGCGACTTCGTCGCGCACGAGTTCCTGGGCGCGGGCCAGGAGCGCGGGGTCGCCGAAATGTTTGGCGGCGTCGTAGAGCGCGGCGGCCATGTCTTCAATGCCGAAGTAGGACACGCGCTTGTAGGGGATGCCGTGGTCCTTCTCCAGCATCTTGGCGAGATGCGTCATGGAGCCGGAGCACTGGACGAGGTTCAGCTTCGCGCCATGGCAGCGGCGGATGTCGTCCACGCGGGAGTCGCCGGTGATGCAGGAAACGACTTCGATGCCGATGCGCTTGTAGTAGTCGCGCAGGATCCAGGTTTCGCCGGCCAGATTGAACTCGCCGAGGATGTTGATGCTATAGGGACCGATGCCGGTGGTGTCCCCGGTGCCGACAAGTTGGTAAATGGCTTCGCAGGCGGCGCGGTAGCCGTCCTTCTTGGTTCCTTTGAAGCCCTCGGAGTTGACCGGTAGCACGGGGATGCCGGTCTTGGCGGCGACGCGGCGGCAGACCGCACCAACATCGTCGCCGATGAGACCGACGATGCAGGTCGAGTAAATGAAAGCGGCCTTGGGCTGGTGGTGCGCGATGAGTTCGAGGAGCGCGGCTTCGAGTTTCTTCTCGCCGCCGAAAACGACATCCAGCTCCTGGAGATCGGTGGAGAAGCTGTTGCGGTGAAGTTGCGGCCCACTGGAGAGCGCGCCGCGGATGTCCCAGGTGTAGGCGGCACAGCCGATTGGCCCGTGGACGAGGTGGAGCGCGTCGGCAATTGGATACAGCACCACGCGGGAGCCGCAAAAGACGCAGGCGCGCTGGCTGACGGAGCCAGCCACGCTGGCCTTGCCGCAAGCCATGTCCGCCGTGGGCGAGCCGTTCGCCTTGCGGACGACCTGTGGGGCGCGGCCTGGGAGGAGGTCGATCATCGTTCTTTGCCTTCCGCCAATTGCTTCATGCAGTGCTCGTCCACGCGAAGCATGACCCACTCGTCGAGAATCTGGGCGCCGAGCTTCTTGTAGAATCGCAGCGCGTTTTCATTCCACCGCAGGGCGATCCACTCGAAGCGACCACAGTTGCGTTGCGCGCCGATTTCCGCCACGCGCTCCAGCAAGGCGTGGCCAAGGCCATTTCTGCGGAAGGCGGGGCGGACATAGAGGTCATCCAGGAAGATGCCGGGACGTCCGACGAAAGAGGAGAAGGTGTGATAGAAGATCGCGTAGCCCGCCGGTTCACCACCCGCGCTGGCGACGATGGCGGCCGCCGCGGGATGCGTGCCGAAGAGCGCTTCGCGGAGCGAATGGGCGGTGACTTCCACGTCGTCCTCCAGATTTTCAAATGCGGCCAGTTCCCGAATCATCGCGAGAATGTCCGGCACATCATTGACCCGCGCGGCGCGGATGACGAATTCCGCAGTGGCTGGCCGGTCTGGCTGGAGCGCACATGCGGAGGCGATGGGAGCGAGTGTGGTCATTTCCCACAAGTGCAGTCGTCGCTGCCGCAGCAGACGCCGATCATCACGTCGGAGGATTTGATGACTGCGCGCACTTCCATCCCTTTCTTGAGGCCAAGGGATTGCGCGGATGACTTGGTAATAACGGACGTGAGCTGTGCGCCACCGGCGAGTTCGATGATCACCTCGGCGTTGACGACGCCGATGGTGAGTTTCTTGATCTTGCCGGGGAGCTTGTTGCTGGCGCTGATTTTCATGCGTGGAGTTCTGTTGGCTGTGAAGGGTTGTCGTTGATTTCAAGCGTGTGGTTTACTGCACCAGTTCGAACCACTCTTCCGGGCATTCGCGATCCTTCTTGTCGAGCATCGCGTCGATGATCTTGTCGAGGAGGCGAATCGCGCCGGTGTAGCCGACGGTCGGGAAGAGGCGGTGGCTCATGCGGTCCATGACGGGGAACCCGAAGCGCACGAACGGGATGTTCTCAGCCCGGGCGATGTATTTGCAGTAGCTGTTGCCGATGAGCAGGTCCACCGGGACGTTCTTGATCCATTGGTGCAGGTCGAACAGGTCGGCGTTTTGCTTCACCATCGCGTCTGGAACCTGGTCCTTGAGTATCTCCTGCACGCGCGATTCGAAATGATTTCCCGGCGAGCCGGTGACGACATAGACGGGCTTCATGTCGAGCTCGACGAGGAATTGCACCAGCGAGATCACGTTGTCGGGATCGCCCGCCACGGCCACGCGCTTGCCGTGGAAGTACTGGTGCATGTCGCTCATCACATCGAGCAACCGGCCGCGCTCGTAGTTGATCGAGGCGGGCACATCGGCGCCGGCGTAATTGCGCAGCGCGTGGATGAGCCGGTCCGTCTGCGTGAGGCCGATCGGTGTTTCGAGGAACGCGCAAGGGACATTGCAGCGCTCGTCCAGTTCGATGGCGGCGGGATGTGCGGAGAAATGTCCGAGAGCAATCGTGGCCAGGCTGTCGCCGGTGGACTTGAGCGCGGCGCTGGTGGTCCCGCCCTTGGGATACATGTGATAAACGCCCGTCTGCGGCAGGTCGAGCACGTCGCTCGTATCGGGGAACATGACCATCTTCACGCCCATCTCCTTGGCGATGCGCTTCAATTCGCGCATGTCGGCGGGATCAATGAACCCGGGGACGAGATTGATCTGGTTCAACGTGCGCGTGGTGCGCTCGGCGAAGTATTTGACCATCGCCGTGGTCATGTTCGCAAAGCCCGTGATGTGCGACCCGACAAAGCTCGGCGTATTCGCGTGAATGACTTTCTTGCCCGGCGGGATGATGCCTTCGTCCTGGGCTTTCTTGATCATCATCGGGATGTCATCGCCGATGACTTCGGAAAGGCAGGTGGTATGCACGGCCACGATCTCCGGGTTGTAGATGGCGAAGATGTTGGTCAACGCCTGGGTCATGTTCGCCAGGCCGCCGAACACGGACGCGCCTTCGGTGAAAGAACTGGTCGTGGCGATGACCGGTTCCTTGTAGTGGCGCGTGAGATGGCTGCGGTGATAGGCGCAACAACCTTGCGAGCCGTGGCTGTGCGGCATGCAGCCGTGAATGCCGAGCGCGGCATACATCGCGCCAATGGGCTGACAGGTCTTGGCGGGATTGATGCGCAGGGCCGAGCGGGGTTTGATTTCGACTGGAGTGGCGTTGAGCATGGTGGTGAGGCGTTGAATCGTTGAAAGGTTGAGTCGTTAAACCGTGCCAACTGTTTTCCTACGCGGGTTCCTCCACGGGTGTCATACCACGCTTCCACGCTTTCGGAGCTTCGCCGTTGCGTCGGGTGCCATTGATCTTGGAAGGATGCACCAGCGTGGCGGCGAGTTGCGGTTCCTTCTCCCACGGAGGGACGACGTATTTCCAGACCTTGGTGCTGAGCATGCGGTCCACTTCGCGATAGAAGTTTGCCGCGCCGGCAAAGCTCGCGTAGGGGCCGCCGTAGTCGTAACTGTGCAGTTGCTTGCACGGCACGCCCATCTTCTCGATGACGAACTTGTCCTTGATGCCGGAGCAGACCATGTCGGGCTTGTAGATCTGGATGAGCTTCTCGATTTCGTGATGGCTGATGTCGTCGATGACGAGCGTGCCTTTCTTCATCTGGGCCATCATGCCCTCGTAATCGCTGAAGGTGAAGCCGCCGGCCTTGAGGGCTTCCATCTGCTCAGGCGTCTTGCGCGGCTTGAAGCGTGCCGGATCGGCTTCGACGTGCAACTCCTCAATGTTGCGGCTGTCGGCATCGACTTTGATCGTGGGAAGAACCTTCCGGCCTTCGTAATCGTCGCGATGGGCGAACTCGTATCCGGCGGAGACCACTTCCATGCCGATGTCGTCGAACAAATCCTGGTAGTGATGCGCCCGCGAGCCGCCGACGAAGAGCGCGACCTTCTTGCCTTTGTTGCGCGCGGTGACTTCCTCGCGAATGGAGCGGAGCGAGGCCATTTCCTGGGCGATGACTTCTTCCACGCGGTCCTTGAGCTTCTTGCTCTCGAAGTATTGCGCGATCTTGCGAAGCGACTTCGCGGTCGAGTCGGCGCCAATGAAGTTCACCTTGATCCACGGGATGCCGTATTTCTTCTCCATCATCTCAGCGATGTAGTTGATGGAACGATGGCACATGACGGTGTTGAGCATCGCCGTGTGGGATTTGGCGACCTGGTCGTAGTTCACATCGCCGCTGAGCGTGGCGGTGACATGGATGCCGCACTTGCGGAGCAACGTGTCGATCTCCCAGGCATCGCCGCCGATGTTGTATTCGCCGAGGATGTTGATGGTGAACTCGGCTTGGTCAGGCGTGTCGTCCAGACCGATGATGTGCTTGAACACGCCGTTGTTCGCAATGTGATGGCCGGCGGACTGGCTGACGCCCTTGTAGCCTTCGCAACTGAACGCCATCACATTGATGCCGAGCTTCTCCTTCATCTCTCTGGCGACTTGGTGAACATCGTCACCTATGAGGCCCACCGGACAGGTCGAGAGGATGGCGATGGCCTTGGGCTTGAAGATGTCGTAGGCCTCCTGAATCGCCTGGCGGAGCTTCTTCTCGCCGCCGAAGATAATCTGGTCCTCCTGCATGTCGGTGTTCATGCAATACTGCATGTAGTTCACGCCGTCCTTGGCCGGCCGCGCCAGATTGCGGCGGGACATCCAAGCGTAAAAGCCGCAGCCGACCGGGCCGTGGGTGATCTGGAGCAGATCGTAGATCGGCCCCATGACCACGCCGCGGCAGCCCGCGTAAGTGCAACCGCGTTGCGACATGATGCCCGGGATGGTGCGAGTGTTGGCGGCGATCTCCGGCGGTGTCTCCGGATCGTTGGGGGTGATTTGCTTCTGACGCTTCTTGCGCGTCTTGGGCGGATAGGCCTTGAGCATCTCCTCGCGGACTGCGGCGGCATCGGGGAGAACGGGAATTGGATTGATGGGCTCGGACATAGATTGGAATGGGGATTGGTGAGTGGTTAGGACAACGACATGCGAAGCTGTAGCGCAGAATTCCATTCTGCCGTATCGCGGATTTCCAATCCGCTGGCGCTGCGTGTTGCCGACGCCCTGCCGACTGGAAGTCGGCGATACAGCAGGTTTGAAACCTGCGCTATCGGGGCCAGGCAAGCTCGGCCTGCGCTGATGTCAGTGATTGGAAGGCAGGATAGACGATAAGTGGGGATCCTCATTCCCTCTCCGCTCCCGGAGGGAGGGGAGAGGGCAAGGGTGAGGTGAGGGCGGTCATTCTCCGAAACATCAATGAAATCAGGGTTCATCGCGATCTTCTCACCCCTCACCCCGGCCCTCTCCCCGTTGAGGGGAGAGGGAGAAAGCCCTGCAAATCGGTTCGCTCTGTAGTTCATCCTGCGGTTTCCTCAGTGGTTAGTGCAGTCATGGCTTTCGGTGATTGGATTTGTCTATTCCGCTAGGGCCGTCTCGCCGGCTTCGCCAGTGCGGATGCGGATCGATTCGCTGACCGGCAGAATGAAGATCTTACCGTCACCGGGTTTCCCGGTCTGGTTGGCCTTGATGATTGTTTCAACCACCTTGGTGACCGCCTCGCCTGCCACGACCACCGTCATCATGCGCTTCGGGATGAGCATGGGACCGTCGTCCTTGAGCCGCGCGATGGCTTCCGTGTGGCCCGCCTTCGCACCGTGGAGAACGCGGAAGTCCACATTGCCTTTGCCGCGGCCCAGGACCTTGCGGACGGTGAACGAGGAGAAGCCCGCCGCCACCAGCGCTTCCTTGGTGCGGTTGACCATGTTCATGCGAATGATGGCAACGACTTGTTTCATGATCAGAGTCCTTTCGCGCCGGAACTGACCGTGTAAGCTTCCTCGACGGGTAGGAGAAAGATTTTGCCATCGCCAAACGCCCCTTTCGCGCCAGTGCGCGCGGAAGCGGTGATGGTCTGCACGGCGAGATCCTTGTCGGCGTCTGGAATCACCAGCATCAGCATCTCCTTGGGCAATTCGTCGTAGGTGATTTCACCAACCTTGAGCCCGCGTTGCTTTCCGCGCCCGAAGACATCCATCTTCGTGACGGCGGGGAAGCCGGCTTCGAGGAGCGACTTCATCACTTCGTGAACTTTTTCCGGACGGACCACGGCTTGGACCAGAGTAGGCATAGTGAGAATGGGGTATTGGATTGGTTGGCGGAGGGTTGTGCTTGGTCAGTTGAACAAGCCGTATTCCATGAGCAGGCTTTCGAGTTCAGGAATCTTGAGGGGCTTCGGCACGACGAACATCTTGTTGTCGTTGATGGCTATCGCGAGCTTGCGATATTCATCGGCCTGGCCGCATTGTGGATTCCACTCGATCACCGTCTTGCGGTTGATCTCGGCGCGCTGCACGTCGTTGTCGCGCGGCACGAAGTGGATCATCTGCGTGCCGAGGCGCTTGGCGAACTCCTGGATCATCTCTTTCTCGTTGTCCACCTTGCGGCTGTTGCAGATGATGCCGCCCAGCCGGACCTTGCCGGACTCGGCGAACTTGAGGATGCCCTTGCAGATGTTGTTGGCCGCATACATCGCCATCATCTCGCCGGAGCACACGATGTAGATCTCCTCAGCCTTGCCGTCGCGGATCGGCATCGCGAAGCCGCCGCACACCACGTCGCCCAACACATCATAGAACACGTAGTCGATGGCATGCTCTTCTTTGTAGGCGCCGAGCTGCTCCAGCATGTTGATCGAGGTGATGATGCCGCGCCCCGCGCAACCCACGCCCGGCTCCGGACCGCCGGATTCCACGCAGCGCGTTTTGCAGAAGCCGTCGGCGCAGATGTCATCAAGTTCCACGTCCTCGCCTTCCTCGCGCAACGTATCCAGCACGCTTTTTTGCGACAACCCGCCGAGGAGCAGGCGGGTTGAGTCCGCCTTCGGGTCGCAGCCGACCACCATCACCTTCATGCCCATCTCGGCCAGACCGGCCACGGTGTTTTGGGTGGTGGTTGATTTGCCGATGCCGCCTTTGCCGTAGATCGCTACTTTTCTCATAGTTGATGTGATTCTGATTTCGAGTTCTCTGCCGCCGGTTGCGTTGCCGCAAACCGTTCGTTCATCGCACCACCACCCTTCGCAGCCGGCGTGCCAGCCTGATCAAGCGGCTATCGGAGAAGCGGTAGTTCGCTCGAAGCCCCTGAAAACAAAGGCGTCGCAGTGAATCGAGGCATTGGGGGGTGGGCCGACGAACGAATTGGGATTCCTACCAAGACGTAGCCTTGCTCCGGGGAAGCGACGGAAATGTGAGTCGGCAAGTGGACGCTGGGCGAAGCGAACGAGGTCCAAGCTCGACTCCGGGGAATTCTGTTGGGGAAGAAGAGTGACGCAGACCTTGACCATGGTCGCGGGCAGGCGGCGCGAAGTATCCCTACTCGCGAAAACGCCGGTAATCGATGCCAAGGCGTTTCACTCGGAGACCCATCTGCCGCTCGGTGACGCCAAGATTACGCGCAGCGGCGGCCATATTGCCCGAGCAGGCCTTCAATTCGGCGGTGATCATTTCGAACTCCAGCGCGCTGACTGCGGAGTCGAGCGTCCCGGCCGACTGTGCCCGGCTAGGATCGCGCTTCTGCAAGGTGGGCGGGAGATGATTTGCCTCCACTGAATCGCCGGGACAGAGCAGCACCGCGCGCTCAACGCAGTTCTCCAGCTCCCGCACGTTGCCCGGCCAGTGGTAGCTCATCAGCAGATCAATCGCGGCGGTCGAGATGCGCCGGATCGATTTGCCCGCGGCCTGGCTGAACTTCTCCACGAAGTGATCGGCCAGCAGGAGAATGTCCGATTTGCGCTCGCGCAGCGGCGGCATGTAGATCGGAAAGACGTTCAGCCGGTAATAGAGGTCCGCGCGGAAGCGCTCCTGTTCCATCATCTCCTCGATGTTGCGGCTCGTGGCGGCGATGATCCGCACATTCGTCCGGATCGGCACATGGCCGCCAACGCGCTCGAATTCCTTTTCCTGCAGCACCCGCAGCAACTTCACCTGGGTAGCGGGAGATACGTCGCCAATTTCATCGAGGAAGATCGTGCCGCCGTCGGCCACTTCAAAGCGGCCCTTGCGCATGGCGATGGCGCCCGTGAACGCGCCCTTCTCGTGGCCGAATAACTCGCTCTCGATGATCGACTCGGGCAGCGCGGCGCAGTTGAACTTCACGAAGGCCTTGCCCTTGCGGGGGCTTTGCTCATGCAGCGCACGGGCCACGAGTTCCTTGCCGGTGCCGCTTTCGCCGCGGATCAACACCGTCGTGGCGCTGCCGGTGACCTGTTCGATGTGCAAGTACACCGACCGCATGGCGCTGGAATTGCCGATCATCGTCGGCGGACGGAATGCCGTGCGAATGGCCTCCTGCAGGCGCTCATTCTCGCGCTGAAGCGCGTCTAGTTTCTCGTGCGCGGCCCGATGAAAATGCACTGTCTGCGCCACCACATTGGCGATGAGCGAGAGCAAACGTCGATCCGACGAAAGGCTGACGCGCTCGGCCATGACGCGCTCCACGCTGAGACACCCCACCACTTCCTCGCCAAATTTGATCGGCACGCCGATGAAGGCGACCGGCATTGGCTCGCCTGATCCGTTGATTCCCTCCGCCGCCCGCACGCCGGCAAACGCGGCGTCGCCCCGGATGTCCGAAGCCACCACCGCCTGTCCGGTCGTCATCACCTGCTCGATGATCTCGCGGCAGGCGCGCAAGTAATCCTCCCGGGTCACCTCGCGCGGCAGTCCGACGGCCTCGCGAATGGTGACGTCACCGCGCTCGCGGTTGAGAATCGTGATGGTGCCGCGGCGCAATCCCATCGCGTTGTTCATGCGCAGCAACACCGGCCGGATGACTTCGCGCAGCTCAAGGCTGCTTTCGAGCGTGTAGGAGATGTCGAAAAGCAGACTCAGTTCATCCACCACCCGACAGCCACGCGGCCCGAGGCCGCCATCACATGGCAAAGCCGACGCTCCCAGCGTCGGACAACCCGGCTGAACATCGTGCGGCATCAGTTGCACCGGCTTTCCCATTGCAGGACGCATACCATCCGGGCGCCCGATGCTGAGGTTGCGAGATTTCCGCAGGAATTAGCGGGTCGTGTCTCCCAGAAAAATCGCAATGCCGCGCACAAAAACGCAGGTTGAGAAAAATTCGCCACCGCGTTGATCCGAAAATTCGTTGTGCGGAAAAGAGGCTAGGTGCGAACGAGGATGGGGGGCTGAGTTCGATCGTGACAAATACTGACAAGACCTTGGGATGGGCTACCAGGAGACGCTGGTCCCAACACTCACGGGTCGGGCGCGTCTGTCCCCAGCGCGCCGTCGGGTTGGCCGGGAGGGGTTCGCGGCGCGCTTGGACAGACGCGCTACCCAGTCCTGGTGTCGTCCATCCCTCTTCCTGGGTAGTAAGAATCCGGCTATGTCGTCTTCTCATCAGCCGGAGGCAAAAGAGAGTTCAGCGGGCGATTACTTCCAAAGCAGTCCGTCCTTGCTCAACAGCTTCGGGAATTTCTTGTGCGGCTCCTTCTGGTACCAGAAGGCGACGGAACTGATGTCGTCGTCCAGTTGGAGATAGCGCCCGCCTTCCTTCCAGCCGAGTGCCTGAATGGTCACTTTGAGATCCTTCTCGAAGCGAATCGGATCGGTGATGTGCCAGCGATAGAGTCCGAAGCGCTGTCCCGGTTCGTAAATCTTGTCCGGCGGCAGCACCTGGGCCAGACCGGCGTAGGGTGTGGAGAAGGTTTGATATTTCTTCGTGTCGCGATTCTCGAAGTTGTAGGAGCCGCAGAAATAATCCTCCGTGCCCGTGCCGCAGATGGTCGGAAAGTCTTTGTCGCCATCCATGAAAAACTTGATTTCGCCTTCACCCCACCATCCGGAGCTGTGCACTTCCCACGCGAGATAAGTGCCGACGTATTGGCCTTCGCCTTCAACGCCGTCGAGGATCGTGTAAAGCGCCTTCTGCTGCAGCTTGGCTTCGCGGCGGAATTGCGCGTGCAGATAAGCGGCGTCGCGCGGCACGGCACCCAGCGCATAGTTGACCTGGTAGTAGAGCACCATGTCCTTGGCATCGATGTTTTCCATCGTGATGCGCGCCTTCTTGCGGAACGGCATCTGCCAGTAGCAATTGAATGCGCTGCCCGGATTCACACAGACCGCCAGCGAATTGATCTGGCAGTATTTCCCAAGGCCGCACGCGAAGAAATCGCCAACCGGACATTCGATCGAGGGCTCAGTCTCGTCGTCCCAGTAAAAGCGGAGGATCGATGTGCGCCAGTTGCCGGTGGGCGTCATCCAGATCTGCTGGAGGCAGCCGGGCCCCTTGATTTCGCCGAGGGTAAAGGTCGTGCCCGCCTTGATGACGACGGACGGCGAAACCTTCCAGGTCTGGCCAAGTTCGCGCGCCGCATTCTTGCCGGTGCCTTCGGTGGCCATGCCGCCGCGGCCTTTTTCGCCGGTGAAATTCTCCGGGCTGAGCGAGCGGGTCCTGGCCTTCGAGGTCCGGAAAAGATTGCCGAGGTTGTTTTCGAGGCCGTCGAAGCCGGCGGCCGGGAGTTGCGGAGCCAACGCCATTGCGGCAACGACGGCAGAGAGAACGAGGTTTATTTTCATGTGTTGCATTGGTTTGAACTTTGATGCTTTCCCTTGACCAGAAACGCCGGCACGCAGTGTGCGGGCGACGCGGCGGGAAAAGGCATGGCGAGTTGTTACCGGAGGTGCGCCGCCTTGGCCAGCGTTTTCAAGAACCTGGGTGGCCCGGCGGGACACCTTCGAGATTCGTTTCCCCGATCATTCAGTTGAACGGTCCCGCGTTTCGATGTGGTAATTCCTGCGCTTGGCTCGGCTCATCGCCGCAGGGCCGGGCACCGGTTCGCCCCCGGCCCGCGGCTTCCCCCCAACCTCAACTCGCGCCTGACTGCCATCTGGATCCGATCAGGGCGTGCTCACTTCCATTGCGGCGCACCATTGGCCTCGTCGAAATAGACCGTGCTCCCGACCTGGCTTTGCTTGAGATATTGCTTCCAATGGAAGATGCCGGTGTCGCGCGATGCCTCGAAAGTCTTGGTTTCGACCGTGGGCACATCACCACCGACCAGCGCCTCGGTGAGGACGCGGCCGTCGAGTTTGGTGGCGGGTTTGATCCCGAGGATGTGAAGCACGGTGGGGGTGACGTCCACGTTGCCCGAGGGAACGTCACTCACGTAGCCCTTCTTAAAGTCCGGCCCCCAGGCCACGGCGGTGTTGAGCATGTCATAGCGGCACAACGACCCGTGCGTGCCCTTGCCCTTGGTGCCACCATCCGAGATCAGGACGCCGGGTGCGCCATTTTCATTGAGCACGTCAAACCAGCGATATGACACGACGATGTCCGGCACCACGTTGGTCGCGTTCAATCGCACGGCTTCGAGCGAGAACGTGCCCTCGATGGGAATGCGTGAGAAAATCGCCCCCGCGAAATCCGTGGTCTGGAGAAACTCGGCCAGCTTGCGAACCACCGCCTCGTCCTGCTCGTACACGTAGAAGCACGAACTGCCGCCGAGACCCACCACCAGCACGTCGCCCTTTTCCGGGTCGTCATGTTTGCGCGTGGCGCGGAACTTGGCCTTCTTCAGAATTTCCATCACGTCCGGCCCCTTCAGAATGGTGGAGAAGCCGTGGTCGGAGACAATGAGGATGTCGGTCTGATCCTTGACGCCCTTTTCTTCGAGCTTCTTGAGGACATCGCCCAGGATTTTATCGCTGTTCTCAATGGCGGAGAGGGAGGTTGCATGGCCGACGCCCTCCGCGTGCTGCGACGCATCGGGTTCGCTCAGCCAGAGCAGCGAGTATTTCGGCACGCCTTTCTTCCACAGGTTGTTGAGAAATGCCTTGGCGGTCCAGTTGTCTCCGGCCGTGCCGCTCCCGGGAAACGGCTTGTCGTCATTGACCTTCACGTTGCCCGCCTCGGCGCTGCGCGGGATTGTCTTGCCCTTGTAGAGCAGCACCGAATTGGTGCCGGCCTCGGACTTCTTCTGGTTGTCGCGATCGTGCAACAACACCACGGGCTTGGTGCCGGCCGTCATGGTCGGAATGCCATTCTTCTGCAAAGTCTCGGCCACGGTCGGCACCTCCACATAGTTGCCGCCGGTCATTTTGTCCACCTGCCGGATGTTCTCGATGCCCTCGGTGGCATTCGGGCCGAGCAGGCTGACCTCGGGGCGGTAATCCTGATTGGCGATGATGCCGCTCGTGGCCGGATTGCATCCCGTGGCGATGGCCGCGCCATTGACCTCCGTCGAACTGATATAGACCGGGTGGTGCTTTTTGAAGAACACGCCGTTGGTGGCGAGCTGGTAAAGATTCGGCGTGTTCTGCGGCGAAATAAAATCGCGCCGCATGCCATCCCAGACGAGCACGACGACGTGCCTGGCTTTGCCCTTGGCGAGAGCGGTGAGGGGCAGCGATGGGATTGTGATCGCGACCATCACGGCCGCTGTGGTGAGCAGGTTTCGAGCGGTGGACTTCATGTAATTCAGTAAAATTGGCTAAGCGAGGCAGAGTATCGACGGCCGGTTTTGCTTGTCTAGCGGGAAAAGCCTGCCGCCCGCCGCCATCTCTGCTGGATGGTGTCGGGACATCGAGTCTGGATGGCGTGCGAATCCTCTGCGGATCACTTCAGCGCCGCCAGAGCTTTCGCCAGCGCGGCCAGGCATCGGTCGTTCTCGGCAGCCGTGCCGATGGAGATGCGCAGCCACTCCGGCAGCTTGTAGCCGCCCATCGGCCGGGTGATCACGCCGAGCTTCTGCATTTCTACAAACACCCGCTGGCCGTCGCCGACTTCGATCAGGAGGAAGTTTCCTCCCGACGGCAGGAAGCGGCGGCCCAGCCGGCCGCAGGCGTCCTCAAAGAACTTCATGCCCGCGGCGTTGACTTTGCGCGTGCGCGCCAGGTGCTCGCGGTCATCGAGCGCCGCGAAGGCGCCCGCCTGTGCCATCGCGTTCACGTTGAATGGTTCGCGCACTTTCTCCAGCGCGGTGATGAGTTCGGGAGGCCCGATGCCGTAGCCCAGACGCAGCCCGGCCAGTCCATAGATTTTGGAGAACGTGCGCGCGAGCAGGAGATTCGGCATCTCGCCCGCGCGAATCAACGGCAGCAGGTCGCACGGTTCCTCCATGAACTCAAGGTAGGCTTCATCCATCACCAGCAGCACCTCGGACGGCATCTCGGTGGCCAGGCGCATCACGTCACGCGCCGGCGCGATGGTGCCCGTGGGATTATTGGGATTGGCCACAAAGACCACCCGCGTCCGCGGCGTGACCGCGCGCAGCATCGCCGGGAGGTCGTGTCCGTAATCGCGCGCCGGCACGGTGATGAGGTTCGCGCCGAACAGATGCGTCACAATCGGATACACCGCGAAGCAATACTGCGAGACCACGACATCCGCGCCCGGACACAGCAGCGCGTGCCCGACGAGTTCGAGGACTTCGTTCGAGCCGTTGCCGAGAACCAGGTTGGCGGCTCCGACGCCAAGCTGCTGGGCGAGTTTTTGTTTGAGGTAAAAAGCGTTGCCGTCGGGGTAAAGGTGAAGCTGGTGAAGCTGCTTCTCCATCGCGGCGAGGGCGAGCGGCGACGGGCCGAGCGGATTCTCGTTCGAGGCCATCTTGATGATGCTCTCGACGGGGAGGTTCAACTCGCGCGCGACCTCCTCGATGGGCCGGCCGGGCTGATAGACGGGCAGGCTGCCGAGGGATTCGTTCAAATGCAGTGGCGTTGCCATGCGCGTGTCTTTAAGAGCGCGTCGGGCAAAAGGCAATGCGCTTGTTGTCCGGTGCCGGGCCAAAGCGCCACTGGAGGTCCGTTCCCACCCCTCCCCTCCTCATATCAATCGTTACGAAAGTAATCGCGGGTAGGGCGCGTCTGTCCCAGCGCGCCGTTCGTTGGCTGTCCGAAGTTGCGGCGCGCTGGGGACAGACGCGCCCTACCTTTCTGTTTTGCGATGACGATGCAGATTGCGATTATGAACGGAAACGCCTCTCTGCGGCCGCCGCTGAGCCGATCGTCACAGTCCCTTCAGCAGCTTGCTCAAATCAACATGCTTCGCCACGAGATCGCGAATGATGGAGATCTTCTCCGTGTCCACCGCGCGCGTTTTGACCGTGATGTCGTGGACCGTGGAAGCGACTTCGTAGCTGTCCTCACCCACCAGCAGCACCGGATACGGCATGGACTCGATGACTTTCATCACGTTCGCACTCGGCCGGATGCCTCCCGTCAGGACGATGCCGGCCAGCTGCGCGCAGGCTCCCGTGGTCAGCGCTGCGCCTGCGGCGAGAACGATGTCTTCGCGGTCGCCCGGGGTGATGAGCAGTCCGCCGTTGACGAAATAGCGCATGGCGTTCTGCACGCTCATCGCGCCCACGATCACCTCATGGACCAGGTTGTTCACCTGGCCGGATCGATTGAGCGCATCTGCCTTGAGTTCCTCGCGGATGAGGCTCATCGGCGGGCGCGTCAGGAGCCTTTCATGCGGCAGCACGCCGAGGAGATCGAGTCCCTTGCGCTTGAGTCCGCGGCGGAGGACCTGGGTCAGCTCGTCCACCTTGTTGAGCATGACCTTGTTGATGATCACGCCCAGAATCTCGACGCCTTCCTTTTCAAAGAGAGCCTGGTTGAGCGCGAGTTCATCGATCGGTTTGCCGATGCCGCCCCGCGAAACCATGATCACCTTGGCGTTGAGAATCTTCGCCACCTGCGCGTTGGACAGGTCGAACACCGAGCCGACGCCCGCATGACCGGAGCCTTCACACAGCACGAAATCCTTCTCCCACGCCACGCGATCAAAGGCCTTCTCAATGCGCTTGACCAGCGCCTCGCGGTTCGCCGATTCGAGATATTTCCGCGTGAAATCAGGCTCGATGGCAATCGGGCTCATGTCCACCAGCGGACAATTGAGCCGGAACACCTGGTCCATCAGCACGGTGTCCTCGTCGATCTTCTGCTCCTCGATTTCGACGAAGCGCTGGCCGACGGGCTTGATATAGCCGAGGCGCGGATAGTATTTCCGCATCGCGGAAAGCAAGCCGAGCGATGTGGTGGTCTTGCCATCGTTCTGACGCGTGGCCGCGATGAAAATGCGTGGAGTGGTGGTGTTCATCGGATGCAACTACTCGCCCGGCAGATGACGGCCCGCGCCCGGGTAGAGCTTGTCGTAAGTGATCGCCTGCACGCCCACAATCGCGGCCACGCCGAGGATGTCGTGGGCGTTCGCGCCACGCGAGACATCGGCCGCCGGACGATCCATGCCGAGCAGGATCTGGCCGTAGGCATTGGCGCGGGCGACCTGTTGCACGAGCTTGCTGGAAATGTTGCCCGAGTTGAGGTCGGGAAAGATGAGCACGTTGGCGTGTCCCGCCACCCGGCTGTCCGGCAGTTTGCGCCGGGCGATTTCGGGCACGAGCGCGGCATCGACCTGCAATTCGCCATCGAAATCCGCCTCGAGACCGCGCTCGTCGGCCCATTTCTGCGCCAGCGCCGTCGCGGCCTGCACCTTGCCGATCGAGGGATGCGTCGCGCTGCCTTTGGTGGAATACGAGAGCAACGCCACCCGCGGCCGGACGTTCACGATGTGCCGCGCCAGCCGCGCCGTCTCCATGGCGATGGCCGCGAGCTGCTCGACGTTCGGATCGGGGATCACGCCGCAATCGCCCATGAACATCACGCCCTGATCGCCGAAGCGGCTGTCTTCGACCTCCATGATCATGCAGCTCGCCGCCGTGGTCGCCTGCGGCGCCAGCTTCACAATCTGGAAGAGCGGACGCAGCGTGCTGCCGGTGAACTCGCTCGCGCCGGAGACAAAGCCGTCCGCCTGGTGCATCGCCACCATCATCGCCCCGAAGAAATTCGGGCTCATCATCGCTTCGCGGGCTTCCTTGAACTGGATGCCGCGCGATCGCCGCAACGCCTCGTAGCGGCGCGCAAAACTGTCCAGATCCTCGCTCTCCGCCGGATTGATGATGCGCACGCCTTCGAGCGACACGTTGAGCGCTTCGGCCGCCGCCTTGATGCGCGTGCGGTCGCCGAGCAGGATCGGAGCGCCGAGCCGCAGCGAGTAGAACTGCCGCGCGGCCTGCAGGACTCGCGGCTCGTTTCCTTCCGGAAACACGATCCGCTTCGGGTGCCGCTGCAGCTTTTCAATGATGCTGCCAATAAAACGCATGGGAATTACTTAAGGGACGAGGGTGAGGACTGCCAACAACAACCATGGCACGATTCCGTGCGATGACCGCCCCCGCCGCGTCCGCCGCCGGAAAAGACGGGGCGGCGTCCGTGCGACAAGGCGCGGCCTGGCGTTGCATTCAAAGCAATAACGGGGGTCATTACGGACGCAGTGTTTAGGCAACACCGAACAGGAGGCAACCATGAAATCACCGCGATTTTGCCGCCCGGTGCCTCCACAAGTTGTCGGCCTGTCGTGGCGAACAGAGCCGTCCCCGTCAGGGAGCGTCGTCGGTCGGGGTCTGACGCTTGGCTGTCCAACGCACATCCCGGCAGGACGAAATGTCCAAAGCCCGGCACGCCTGAAAGACCTCCAAGCCCCGGCGGGACGGAATGTGCCATTGCGCTCCTCTGGAGCTTGGGGGATTTTCCATTAGGCGGGCGGGCTATAAACATTGCGGCCCTCCGGGCCTGTTCGGACGCTCCTTTGGCGGCACCCGCCTGTCCCCAAAACCACCTCGCTGCTTTCTGTTTTCTTCAACGGCCCAAAGAACCTCGTGGCAGCAATCGCACGAAACTATGCACTGACCCCGTTCGACCCCGTTCCCGTTCCGTTCCGTTATTTTCTTCTGTGCTTTTGTACCTGTGAAGCCTGTTCAGCAATAATTTCCTTCAGGTATTCTCTAAGTGGCGTTCTGAAATCATTTGTTGGGGCGATGAGAATGTTTACGGGAGTCGGGTCGATTGATTCGAAGTAGTAGTGAATTTGGCCGTATTCCGCGTTAATTCTCAAAAATGTCTTCGAGTTCTTGTCTTTAGCACGAATGAACAGATATGGAGGACACGGTCCGCCAGGATACCCATAGGACTTCGAATTATCGAAATTGAATACAAAATTCCATCCATTGCTGGCTCCTGTCGAAAACTCGGCGAAATCGACCATATTGGATACGTTTAGCGGCCAGGATTCATAGTTGGAAACCATCGTCACATTATCTCCGCTGGCTTGTGTTAGCTTCGCAAGCATCTTCTTGAAGATTTCAACAGACTCAGTGAATACCGGGCCAATTATTTGAACTGCTTCCTGGAGCATTTCCAACTCCTTTTGCTGAACTGCATCCCGTTTATTGACCGAAATCGCGCGTTTTGTGTTGTACTCGAAAACCAAGGAATCGAGATCAACTTCGTTGGTGTTGAGAATGATAGTTTTCTTCCGTGCTTCGACCAGTGCAAGACGTGTTTGAAAGTCCATCGCCTTGTTCGTTGCAAGAATGAGATTGAGCGATTCAATTGTCGAAGATTGCAGTTCAACCCGTTCCTGAAGATCCCGAATTGTATGCGATCGCTGCTGAATTGTGTCGTTCAGATTGGTTTGGCTCGCTCGGAGCGCGTTGATTTGGAGATCAAAGTTCCTCCTGTCGCCGATGGATCTCTCCTCGCGTTTGTGCTGCAAAAGAGCCGTGGTTGAAACAGTCATTACGATTGCAACAATACTTACAGCGAGAAGAATATTTCTGAAGAGTCTGTGGCAATTCGTGCGGCCGTCCTTGAACACATTTTTGACGATGAAGTCGACGCAAATTTGGGAAATAACGAGGAATCCACTTATTGATAGAAGCGTGTAGTACCAGTCCATATATCGAGGTGTATCGTGCCAGCTTTGGCTGCTTTAGGCAACGGGCAAACCTCGGACCAGACCGACGGGGGCCGGGGTCAGCACGGGGTCAGCCAATAGTTTCGTGCAAATTCACCCACGGAACAGGCTGCACTTCACGCAGGGCGCGGTGTCCCCACCACGCCGCTGTGGGCGCGAAGGCATCCTGAAGTTCACGGCGCGCTGAGGACAGCCCGCCCTACCTTGCGGCGGTTCATCACCGGTAGAGGCGCATTCCATCCCGGTCCCCATTCAACACGAGATGTTTGGGACGGAGTGGAATCCGGCCATACCCGCAGCAGGGGCCGCCCTTCGATGGTCGGGGTTGATTCCATTCTTTCCGCCATTCTCTCCAAGAACCAGTGGCTCGTGGGACGGGTTTGCCACCCGTCTCGGGTCGCGTGGCTTGGGAAACGGGTTGCAAACCCGTTCCACGCCACCAGGGGTTTAACGCGCGAACTTTTTGTTCGGGGAAATCTCTCCCTGAAATTCACGTGGCTGGATTTGCCGGACGGACATCCGACAAACCGAAGACGCACCCCGGCTGTTCCTTCTCCCCAGAGAGAAGGTCAGGATGAGGGCGAGCCAGCAACACTCTTTCAACCGCCACTGGCAAAGTCTTGCTCTCGGCTGTCTGGGAGGAGTGCCTTACGCCTCTTCCAGCACTTTCCAGCCGGCAGCGTCAGCCAGGGCGAAGATCGGTTCCTTGAGATCGCCGTAGAAGGTGACGCGGTGCCAGCCCCACTGGTCCCATTGCGTGAAGAGCTTCTCGATGTCGCCCACGGGTTCGGCGCAAAGCTTGGTGCGGCAGGCGCGGTCATCGGGATCGTTGGCCACGGCCTTGGCGCGGTGGAACAGGATCTCCTTGCGGCTTTGTTCCAGTTCAATCGTGGTGGTCATGTAGCCGGTCGGCAACTCCGAGCGGACCGACGCGCCCTGGCGATCCTCGGAGTGGGTGAGAATCTGGAACGGATTTGTCTCGCCCTGCGGACCGAACGCCCTGTTCGCGGCGACGCAGTGGGCGTAGATGATCTGGCGCTTGGCGGTGTCGATGACCGGGTCGGAGATGTAGCCCGGCCGACCCTGTGTGAGGATCGTGCCGGCGACCATCGTGGCGGCCGAACGCACGTCGCACTCGCATCCGCCGATGAGCGCCTCGTTGTTCAATTGATGGAATCCGAGGCAGGGATAGGCGTGGATGTGTCCGCCGTAGAAGCCGCCGAGGCAGTTGATGGTGATGCCGGTGGCGCCGTGCTTCTTGAGCAGGCTCTTCATGCCGAGATACATTGCCGCCGAGGAATCGAGCGTCTCGCGCGACACGCCCTCGACCTTGGTGGCGGTCTTCACCCAGCGGTCAGCCACGGCGCGTGATTCATCCTTGTCCGCCGCTTTCCATGCGTCGTTGACCTCGGCGAACGGAATGTGCTGCACCTTGATGCCCATGATTTCACCGGCGGGACCGGAATCCGTGCCGCGCACCGCGAGGATCTTCGATTCCTTCAAGCGGGCGAGGCAATCGTCGGACGAGAGGCATTTGAGCCTGTCCGGCTTGCTGGCGAGATTGCCCGGCCCCGGCGTCTGCTTCGTCCGCACGCTGGCCGTGGCGGTGACGAAATCAACGACGGAGCCGCCCTTCTTCACCACGGCGAAACATTTCACCGCCGCCGCGACATCCTTGATGTCCGACGACGCCACGAAGCCGACGTTCGTGGCCTTGCTGCGGAGGAATCCCGCCGTGTAAACGAGGAATCCGCCGCTGCCACCGAATTGGAAATCGGCGTAGAGAACCGGTTTGCCCGAGGTGGCCATCGTCTGCACGACGCGGTTCCAGCAGTTCATCTGGTAAACGAGATAGCCGTCGATGCCGCCGGCGGCCTGATCTTCGGCGAGAATCTTCTTGGCCTGCTCCTCGCCGGTCGCGAGCGAAGTGACGAAGTCGAAGCCGGGACAGCGATTGGTCAACTCTGAGTTGATGCGCGCCATCACGGGCTTGAAATCGAATCCCTTGTTGGGCCAGTCGGGACCGGTCTGTTCGGCGCCGTGGAGGGAATAGACGATGCGAATCCGGGTTTTGCCGGCGGTTTCAGCCGCGCGGAGAAGGCCCGGAGCGGAGAGGTAGCCCAGCGCGCCCGCAGCGGCAGCACCGCTCTTGGCGAGGAAGTTCCGCCGGTTCATGGGACAGCAGGCACATCCGGAAACAGTCTGGTGAGTTCTCATAGTAGTTTGGTTGGTTTGGCAGACGGGTTAGACGCAGGTGTCTCTTATCAGACTGGCGTAGGCAGGGAAAGCATTCAAAGTGAGAAACACTTTTCAACGGCGGTGATCGCCGATCGGGCAGACATGGCGGACGCGCCCACCAGGGCGCTTTGGAGTGCGGAGACTTGTCGCCGCTTTTGTACTTGTCGCCGTCGAGCGGGAGTGTGCGTGGATTCGGTCCGAGCCGCTGAACGTGGCTCTGCCTGCCGACAAGTCGGCCAGGCAACGAGAGCGGTGACAAGTCACCGCTCTACAAAGCGGCGCCTGCAGCGCGACGGAGGATTGCAGCCGATTACTTGACCGCCGCCTGAAACGCGTAGCTTCCCGAATCCACCGCGAGTACCGCGCGATCACCTTCCATGCGGAGAAATTTCACGCCGCGAACTTCAGGCAACGGTCGTCCGCCTTCGGTGATTTCGTCGCTGGACCTGGCAGGCAGATAAACCGTTGCCGAGGCGTTGGCGGGGATCGTGACCCGCAAGTTCATGCGGTCGCTTCCGCGTCTCCAATCGCTGGTGATCTTGCCGTGGATGGAGCCGTATTCGGCCCGCGCCCAGTGGATGGCGTCGCGGTCGGGATTGCTGCCGGGCGTGGGTGGGCCGGGCTTGATGATGATTCGTTTGAATCCAGGGCCGTCGGTGTCGATGCCGGCGAGATCGCGGAACATCCACTCGGTCACCGCGCCGAAGGAGTAGTGGCTGAAGCTGTTCATCGAGGCGTTCTGGTTGCCGCCGGCGCCGTTGAATCCATTCTCTTTGGTGAAGCTGTCCCATCGCTCCCACACTGAGTTCGCGCCTTGCTCCACTTCGTAGCCCCAGCTTGGAAACTTGCGGCTTTGGAACAACCGGCACGCGAGATCATGCTGCCCGTTGGCGGTGAGCGCCGGCAGCAGCGGTTTCGTGCCGAGAAATCCGGTGGCCATGCGGAAGTCGTTTTTGGCGATCTTGTCGGCCAATCGTTGGGCGCGGTGCGTGTACATGTCGACGCCCAAGCCAGGGGTTAGCCAAAACGCCAGCGAGATCACGTAAGCCGTCTGCGTGTCCACCTTCAGGCGTAGCGAGCCATCGTTGACTTCATAGTCTTTGCCGAACTGGCGCTGAATATTACCGCGAAGGTGCATGTATTCCTCGGACTCAGCGTGGCGGCCGATCGCGCGAGCCATCTGCGACATCAGGTTTGCGTCGTGCATGAAATACGCCGCGTCGATGAACTCGATCGGCGTCGCCTCGTTCACGTTCAGCCAGTCACCCCAGGTGTTGCCGTCCTTCTTGCCGCGGAAATCGGGCGCGCGTTTCTTCCTCCATTCCATAAAGCGCGTCATCGATGCCCAGTGCCGTTCGATGACGCGCGTGTCGCCGTACACCTGCCAGATCGTGTAGGGGCAGATGATGCCCGCGTCGGTCCATGCGGTGCCCCAAGTCTGCCCCGGCGCGCCGTGGCCCATCGGGTAAGGGCAATAATCCGGATACGCGCCAAAGTCGCGTTGCGCCTCCTCCAAATCATCCAGCCACTTGGTGAAGAACGCCGCCACGTCGGCATTGTAGCTCGCGGCGCGGACGTAGATCTGTGCATCACCCATCCAGCCGAGGCGTTCGTCTCGCTGCGGACAGTCGGTCGGCATCTCGATGAAATTCGCGCGCTGCGTCCACTGAGTGTTCTTCCAGAACTTCGTCAGCACTTCATCCGAGCAGCCGAACTCGCCGACGAGCGGCGTATCGTTGTGCAGCACGAGACCGGTGACCGCGTCGAGCGATGGCTTCTCCGGCAGGCCGGTGATTTCGACGAACTGGAATCCGTGGTAAGTGAAGCGCGGCGTCCACGTCTCGCCCTTCGCATCGCCGCGCAGCGTGTAGAAATCCGTGGCGCGCGCACGGCGAAGGTTCTCTGTCATGAGCCGCCCGTCAGGATGGAGCATCTCACCGTAGCGAAGCTTGAGTTGCGTGCCGGCGCTACCTTTGACTTTGAGGCGGATAATGCCGGCAAAGTTCTGTCCGAGATCAAAGATGAACACGCCGGGCTTCGGCTCAGTGATCTTCCGCGCGGGCAGCTCCTGCGTGACGCGAATCGGCTGCGCAGAGTAGGACTGCATCTTCGGCGGCTTTTGGAAGCCGAGTTCCACTTCGCGGCTGCCAGTGTTATCGGAGAAAATCGCCTTGGTGCTACCGTTGTCCTCGGCGCGGATGGCAGGGGTCCATGTCCAAGGTGGAACAGGCGTCCCGGCTGAACTCCCTTCAACCGATGCAGGCGCGACGCCTGTGCTACTTTGCGCGCGACACCAACTCGGAACGTCGCGGCGTGCGTCGAACGCTTCGCCCATGATCATGTCCGCCTCGCGAATCGGGCCGTCGCTCGTTACCTGCCAGCTCGGATCGGTGATGATGGTTTCGCGCGAGCCGTCGGCGTAATCGATCTCCAGTTGTGCGAGGAGCGCCGGAGTCTTGCCGTAGAAATAGCGCCCCGCCTTGTTCGGTCCGTAACCGACGAGCAGACCGTAGCCCACGTAACCGGAGTACCAGCCTTCAGCGAGAATGGCGCCGACCGTGTTGTTGCCCGATTCCATCAGCTTGGTGACATCGTGAGTGCGGTAGTAATCGCGCTTGTGGTAGTCCGCCCAGCCGGGTTCGAAGAACGCATCGCCCACGCGCTGGCCATTGAGATGGAACTCGACGATGCCGAGCGCCGAGCCGTAGAGCATCGCGCGCCGGATGGGCTTCGCTGCGCCGAACGATTTCCGGAAGTGATGCGCCGGCGGGAGGAAGAGCTTGCTGCGGTTGGTGTGGAGCGCGTTGGTGTCGCGATACGAGATCCACTGCGCCTTCCAGTCACCGGATGCGAGCAGGCCCATCGACCACGCGGCGGTTTCACTCTCCACCGAGGCAGTGGTGTCAGCGCCCCAGGCTTCGACCTTCCAGAACGCCTGCTGACCAGAGACGAGCGTTTTCCCGGCGTAGGGGACGTTGACCGTGGCGTCGCTGGCGAGCTTGCCAGAATCCCACAGGTCGCCCTGCTGCTTGCCGAGCAATTCCGCAGTGCTCGCGACGAGGATGCGATACGCGGACTGCTTCGCGCCACGCGCGTCCGACTCCAGGCGCCAGGACAGGCGTGGTTGCGGAGAATCAATGCCGAGCGGATTGGCCAGATATTCGCAGCGCAGATCGACGGGCTTGAGCGCGGCGAACGCCGAAGCGGCAGCGAGCAAAACAAACAACCCGAGGATTCGAGCCGCCGTGGCGCCGATGCGGCAAGCCGAAGGCTTGCCAGAAATTAGCCGGGGGTCGAAGCCCCGCGAAGACCCCCGGTTGACCGTGGATGTGTTGCCGCACCCTGAAAGGGTGCCAGAGATGGCCTCAGCAAAGGATGATTTCATAACAGGTATTTGGGATCGTATTCCACGCCGTTGCGGGCCAACAGGCGTTTGAGTTCAGAAACAAAATCCGTCTGGAGATGGTGCTCCGCCTGACCGCGGATGTATGCGATCACGGCGCTGCGATGGGAGTGACTGACGGTGAAGGCGGCATATCCGTCCTGCCACGCGAACAACGGTTCGTGGTTCTCGGCGGTCCAGACGGACGAGGCCTTCTTCAACTCCCGCATGAAGTCGCTCAGGCAATGCGTGGCTTTGAGGCCGATGAGCAGGTGAACGTGGTCGGCGACCCCACCCACAGCCTCGGCGATGCCTCCAAGCCCTCGCGCGGTTCCACCGAGATACTGGTGAAGTTGCGGCAACCACGTCTCCCGCATGAGGGGCCGGCGTTCCTTGGTGCTGAAGACGATGTGGTAATGGAGACTGAGGAAGGTGGAACCCATATCAGAATGGGGTTGCTGGCATCCCTCCGGGATGCCGATCTCTTCGCATTACGAACCGGGGGTCGTCGCGTTGCTCTGACCCCCGGCTAATTTCTGACAAAGCTTCGCTTTGCTGGGCTGGCGTCAGGACGGAGATTGGCTTGCTCATTTCTTGAACTTGGCGTTCAGGCTCGGCTTCACGTTTGCGTTTTGAGCAAGCTCCGGCTGGTGTCGCACTGATGGTGATCGCAGATGTTCAAAATACGGTGCTAACCCATGATCACCTCGACACTCCGCTGATTTGAGCAAATCGTTCCGCCGCGTCGGTCCACGCCGATTCGTCGCGCGGCTCGTAGCGCTTCACTTCGCTCGACTTACGGATGGCGTCGCGCATTTCGGCCAGCGAACTGACTTCGCCGCTGCCGCGCACCTGCATCATCAGATTGCCCATCGCGGTGGCTTCCACGGGACCGGTGACCACCGGGCGCTGGCACGCGTCGGCGGTCATTTGGTCGAGCAGCGCGTCCTTCGAGCCGCCGCCCACGATGTGGATGACTTCGATGCGGTTGTCGGTGAGTTCTTCGAGGGCGCCGAGCACGCTGCGGTACTTGAGCGCAAGACTTTCGCGGGCACAGCGGGTCAGTTCGCCCGGAGTCTTCGGCACCGTCTGCTTCGTTTCGCGGCAGAACTCCTGAATCGCCTTGGGCATGTCCTTCGGATTGAGGAAGCGCGCGTCGTCAGGATTAAGCAGCGAGCGCAATGGCTTGGCGGTCGCGGCGAGATTCTCCAACTCGGCGTAGCTGTGCGTCTGACCGGCGGCGTCGAAGGAACGTTTGCACTGCTGCACGAGCCACATGCCCATGATGTTTTTCAGCAGGCGATAGGTGCCATCGATGCCGCCTTCGTTGGTCATGTTGAATTCCAGCGTGCGCGGTGAAAGCGAGGCTTTGTTCACCTCGGCGCCCATGAGCGACCAGGTGCCGGAACTGATGTAGGCCCAGTTCGGCTTGCCCGTGTTGGCCGTGGGTACGCCGGCGACGGCGGAAGCGGTGTCGTGGGTGGGCGGCGCGACGACCTGCACCTTGCCCAGTCCGGTCTTCTCGGCGACGGAGGGACGCAACGCGCCGAGCTCCGTCCCCGGCGCGACGACTTCGGGAAAGATGCGCGTCGGCAGGTCGAATTTCTTTAGCAGCCCAGTCGCCCAATCGCGGGTGAGCGGGTTCATGCACTGCGTGGTGGTGCCGTTGGTGAACTCGACGACGCGCGAACCGCACAGCGCCCAATGCAGAAAGTCCGGCATCATCAGAAAACAATCCGCGGCGTCGAGCAGGTCGGGATTGGTCTGCTTCAGCGCGAAGAGCTGGAACAGCGTGTTGAACTGCATGAATTGCAGGCCGGTCTGAGCGAAGATGTCAGCGCGCGACAGACGCTGGAAGGCCTGCTCCATGACGCCGTTGGTGCGGGCGTCGCGGTAGTGATACGGCTGGCCGAGCATCTCACCCTTCTTCGTCAGCAGCACATAATCGACGCCCCAGGTGTCCGCGCCGACGGAGACAATGCGTTTGCCGAACTTCTTCGCCGCCATCGTCAAGCCGGTCTGGATCTCAGCCCATAGGCGCACGACATCCCAGCGGAGCGTATCCGCCAGCAGCACCGGGCCGTTGGGGAAGCGATGGATTTCTTCAAGTTTGAGAGTCTTGCCGTTCCAGAGGCCGGCGATGACGCGACCGCTTTCGGCACCGAGGTCAATCGCGAGGTAAACACGTTCTGCCATAGGATGAGTTCGTTTGAGAGAGTTTGGTCAGTGAGTTGAAAGGAAGCACACGAGCGATTCGGCGCGGACGACGGTGCGAAAGGAATTTGGATGCATCAACGACGCGCTCACCCCTCAACCCGGCCTCCTCCCTTTGAGGGGAGAGGGGGCGCCGCGGACCGGCCGTGATTTGCCGGCAACGGTCGCCGCGGACTTGCGCCAGCAATTGTTCTCGAGACCGAATGGCCGAATCGTCGGGAAGTCGCGGCGTCCTGCTGCCGGGCTGGTCTCGTCTGCTTGGTGCTTCGTCTTTCCTTCGTCATTGGTCATTTGCACGGCTGGGTGATTCAACGGTTAATGCCCACCACCTGCGCCCTTGAGCCACGTCCCGAAGCCAATGATGATGGTCGAGAGGATGAGCAGCGCAATGCCGCCCGCGATGAGGCCGTGGGCTTTCTTGCTGGAGCCTTTCCACTCGTGGAAGATCCAGCCCCACATGGTGCTGAAAATGATGATGCTCGCCATGTGCAGCGTCCACGACGCGAAACCGAACTGGCCCATCTGCGTCTCGCCCATCGTGTAGAAGAAGAACTGGAAGTACCATGTCGTGCCGGCCAGCGCGCTGAAGAAATAGTTCCGCAGCATCGGCACGCGATTGTCGTCGGCATTGGCCGCCCGCGGGGCGGGCGCGCTGGCGGCCTCACTCCCGCGCGGCGGCGGTTGGACCGAGAGGGAACTGCTGAAGTACTGGTAGCCAGTGCGGTTCTTAAGATTGAGCATGACGCACCAGATGAAGTTCGTGGTGAACCCGCCGAGCAGCACCACTACCAGCTTGGGAAGGCCGGTCCAGAGCGTCGAGGTGCCCGCGGCGGCTGAAGCTTCGCCGATGGGATTGCCCGCCGTCAGCGCGAACGAGAAGCACGCGCTCATGATGCCGGAAAACGTGGCGACCATGATTCCCTTGGTGAAATTGAATTCGGCAATCGCCTTCTTCTTCTCCGCCGCCGGCATTTCCTTTTCCTTCGTCAACCCGGCGAGCGCCGCTACCGCGATGCCGATCAAGCACACCACCACGCCGCCCAGCGTGACCTGGCCGGGGGTGGTCGAGGCGATTTGCGCAATGGTTTCCGGCACGGGCACCGTGGGCACGAACATCTTGAAGATGGGCGGCAACAACGTGCCAAACGCCGCGCAGTAACCAAGCGCCACGCCCATGCCCAACGACATGCCAAGGTAGCGCATGGTGAGACCAAAGGTCAGTCCGCCAAAGCCCCACATCGCGCCGAAGAAATACGTCCACCACAGCGTGGGCCACGTCTGCTGCTTGAGCACGCCGGCCACGTCATTGGTCAGCAGTGTGGCCAGGAACATCGGGCAGATGATCCAGGAGAAGAAACCGCCCACGAGCCAATAGACTTCCCACGCCCATTTCCGCACACCCTTGTAGGGCACGTAGAAGCTGCCGGACGCGAGACCGCCGAGCCAGTGAAAGAATACGCCAAGGAAGGGATTTGCCATGATGTCTTAGAGTTTAAGGGTTTGGACTCTGATTGGTTCAGGCGCGCTTCGAAAGCACATTGCGCTCGTAATGCTTGATCTCCGCCAGCCAGGCTTCGCCCACGGGCACGCCTTGCGATTCGCAGTAAAAATCCCAGACCGCCGCGAAGGGCAGCGACTTCATCTCCTCCATCAACGCCAGCCGCGTCGTGTAATCACCGGCGAGCTCGGCCTGCTTGAGTTCGTCAATCGGCGCAATCAACGCCAGCAGCAGCGCCTTGATCATGTTGCGCGTGCCGATGACCCAGGCGGCCACGCGATTGATGCTGGCGTCGAAGTAATCGAGCCCGATGCGCACGCGTCCGAGGTAGCCGCCCCAGACGATTTCCTGCGCGATGGCCATGAGATCATCGTTGAGGATGACCACGTGATCGCTGTCCCAGCGCACGCCGCGACTGACGTGCAGCGCGATCTCCGGGAGAAAGCAGAGCACCGAGGAGATCTTGTCCGCGATGCCTTCAGTCGGATGATAGTGCCCGGCGTCGAGCGTCAGCAGCGTGCCACGGCTGATCGCGTAGCCGATGTAGAACTCGTGCGACCCCGGCGTGTAGCTCTCCGCACCGATGCCGAACAGCTTCGGCTCGACCGAGTCCACAGTGTATTTGCGATCGAGCTTCTTCTTGAAGATGGCGTCGAGCGCTGCGGCGAGGCGTTCGCGCGGCCCCTTGCGGTCGGCCGGCGTGTCCTTCATGCCGTCGGGAATCCAGAGATTCGTCAGGCAGGTCTTGTCCAGCGCCTTGCCGATGGCGGCGCCGATCTCGCGGCTGCGAATGCCGTGTTCGATCCAGAACTCGCGCACCGCCTTGTCCGGCGAGGTGAGCGTGAAGCCACCTTTGACCAGCGGATGCGAGAAATAGGTCTGGTTGAAATCGAGGCCGATCTTGAGCTTCTTCGCCCAGTCGATCCAGTTCTGGAACTGCGCCACGCTGAGCGCATCGCGGTCCACCTGCTTGCCGCCCATCTCGGCGTAGCTCGCGTGCAGATTGAAACGATGACGCCCAGGAATGACAGAGGTGGCCTGCTCGAAATCGCTGCGAAGTTGATCCGGTGTGCGCGCCTTGCCGGGATAGTTGCCGGTGACCGCGAGTCCATCGCCCAGCGCGCCACCGGCGGTCTCGAATCCGCCCACGTCATCGCCCTGCCAGCAATGCATCGAAATGGCGATGGCGGAGAGCTTCTTGAGGGCCGCGTCGGTATTGACGCCGAGTTCGGCGTAGCGAGTGCGAGCGAGGTCGTAGGCGCGTCCAATGGACTTTGAGTTCATGTGCGTTGGAGTTGAATTTGCGTGCCGCGATTTGTGGCGGATTCTGCGGAGCGAGGCAAGCGACATCCTCGGCACATCCTCGGCGACTGCGTAACCGGACAGCACACCCGCGTCACGAATTTCGCGCGGGCTGGCGCGTTGGGAAAGCTGGGTTCGACGGCAGAGAAAATGGCGACCCTACGGGGATTCGAACCCCGGCCGTCGCCGTGAAAGGGCGATGTCCTAACCACTAGACGATAGGGTCGCAGCAGGACGGGCGAATATAGTGGCCGCGCCCGGAGTGTCACGCGGAATTTTCACGGCTTCGATTTCGCGGGCGCATCTCGACCCTGCCCCCGAAGGCAACCGGGTTGGAGCGCGACGTTTACGTCGCTTCTTCGTTCGAGAGACCGTCCGCCAATGTTTCGCCAACACCCATCGAACGCGGAAGCGGCCTCAAGGCCGCGCGCCGGGGGCAGTGCGCGGATGCGCCCCGATTTCGCGGCAGACATCGCCAGGCTGGCAACGGACGTCGCCCCCGGCTACGGTGGCGGTGCGCATCGAGCGCGATTTCCGATCGCCAACCATTTAACCACGACCTTTCGCCATGCCACACCACGCGTTCAAGATGCAGCTCAAGCCGGGCTGCGAAAACGAATACCAGAAACGCCACGATCAAATCTGGCCGGAACTCGCCGCGCTGCTCCGACAATCAGGCATTTCCGATTATTCCATTTTTCTCGATGCGGAAACCCTCGCGCTCTTCGCCGTCCTGAAGCTGGCCGAGCGACACACCATGGCCGATCTGCCGCAGCATCCCGTGATGCGCCTCTGGTGGGATCACATGGCCGACATCATGGAAACCAATCCCGACCACTCGCCGAAAGTCACCCCGTTGAAACAGGTGTTTTATCTGGCCTGAGATGCTCTTCCGTGGAGCAGTGTTTCATGAAACCAGAACTGGCAACGGGACGCGTCACTGCGCCGTCCAGCCGCCATCAATCAACAAATCGGTGCCGGTGATGAAGCTGGCTTCCTCGGAACAGAGATACACGGCGAGCCGTCCGATGTCTTGGGGTTTGCCCCAGGTGCCCAGCGGAATTTTCGCCAGGAAATCGGCGTTGAGCGCCGCGTTTTCCATCAGCGGTTTGTTCATCTCCGTCGCGAAGGGGCCGGGACTGATGCCGTTCACGGTGATCTTCTCCGGCGCCAGTTCCAGCGCCAGCGCCTTCGTAAAACCCAGCAGACCCGACTTGCTCGCCGCGTAGGCAGCGCGTCCAGGCAATGCCACATGGCTCATGATGGACGTGAGGTTAAGGATGCGCCCATAGCCCTGGCCTTTCATCTGCGGCACGAACGCCCGGCACATCAGGAACGCGCCCGTGAGATTCGTGTCGAGCACCGACCGCCACTCCGCCAACGTGAAGTCCGTGACGTTCTTGCGGATGTTGATGCCCGCGTTGTTGATCAGGATCTGGATCCTACCCATGCGCGCCGCGACCTTCATTTCCAAGGCTGCCACCTGCGCCTCATCGGTGACGTCGGCGCGGAACCCTTCGGCCTCGACACCGCAAGCTTGGGCCGCTGCGGTGGTTTCGAGGATCCTTCCCAGGTCGCGCGAAACCAGCGCCAGATTCGCGCCCGCTTCGGCGAGGGCGAGAGACATGGCCCGGCCGAGTCCTTTGCTCGCGCCGGTGACGAGAGCGGTTTTGCCGGCGAGTGGTTTTGGATTCATGGCGTTGGATAAAAGCATCGCCCTGTCGGCATGTCGATGATCCAGCCGCGTTCGCCAGTTGATTTCTCGCCGGGGTGCGTCTTAGCTCTCGCCGCCATGCCATCTGCCGCCTTTCACGGTCTTGTCGAATTCGCCGCCGGCTTTGCGCCGCGCACCGGCATCAGCCATGTGCTCTTCGACTTCGATGGCACGCTCTCGCTCATCCGCGAAGGCTGGCCCGAAGTGATGGTGCCGATGTTCGCCGAACTTCTCCTGGCGCTGCCGGGCGAAACCGACGCGCAACGCAGTGCCATCGCGCACGAGGACATCATGCGCCTCAACGGCAAGCAGACCATCTACCAGATGATCCAACTTGCTGACCGCATCCGTGAACGTGGAGGCCAACCGCAGGAACCGCTCGCTTACAAGCACGAGTATTTGCGCCGGCTCGATGCCCGCATCGGCGCCCGTTCCGAGGCACTTCGCTCTGGCGCGTTGCCGCCGGATGCACTGCTCGTCTTTGGCGCACGCGCCTTGCTGGAGAAGCTCGCGGCGCGCGGCCTGACGCTCTACCTCGCCAGCGGGACGGATGAAATTTACGTCAAACAGGAGGCGGAATTGCTGGACGTCACCCGCTACTTCGGCCGGCACATCTACGGCGCGCTGGACGACTACAAGAATTTTTCCAAGAAGATGGTCATCGATCGCATCCTGCGCGAGAACCGGATCAGCGGCGCGCAACTCCTCTCCTTCGGCGACGGCTACGTGGAGATTCAGAACACCAAGGAAGTCGGCGGCCTCGCCGTCGCGGTGGCGAGCGACGAAGCCCACAACGGTTCAGGCCGCATGGACGAGTGGAAACGTCAGCGCCTGCTGGGCGTGGGAGCGGATGTGGTCATCCCGGATTTCCGCGATGCGGATGCGCTGCTGGCGGCGGTATTCGGACAGTAACTCCAACCATCGCCGCTGTTTTCGTTTTGGAGTGCGCGCGACTTGTCGCCGCTTTCGCCGCCTGGCCGACTCGACGGCCAGGCAGAGCCGCGTCCAGCGGCTCGGAGCCGTTGCACGCGCAATCCCGGTTCGACGGCGACAAGTCGCCTGCGCAAAAGCGGTGAGAACTCACCGCACTCCAAAGTGCGTTCCCCGCAAAGCGACGCCGTTTGTTTGGCCATCACCGTCAGGTTCTTGAAAATTCGCGTTGGCAATTTCCCGTCCGCCCTTCTCAATCGCCGCCATGCCTGAGTTTCCTGAGCCGCTGGATCTAACCCAGCTCCGCGTGTATCCGCTCGCGCAGCGCCGCAGCATGGCGTTCGTGGGCGAGGCGCTGGTCGATCCCGAGGCAGTGCAGGCCGCACTCCCGGAGTTTACGGCGCGCCAGGTTTCTGCCTGCGCGCAACGCATCCTCGCCGCGCGCAGTCGGGGCGCGAGCGTGATGATGTTTTACGGCGCGCACCTTGTGAAAAATGGTGCCGCCACCATTGTGCAGCGCCTGCTTGATGGCGGTTGGATCACCCATCTCGCCACCAACGGCGCGGGGACGATTCACGACTGGGAATTTGCCTTCAGCGGCTGGTCCACCGAAAGCGTGCGCGACAATGTCGCCACCGGCACCTTCGGCACTTGGGACGAAACCGGCCGCAACCTCGAACTCGCCTTGCTCGCGGGTGCCTTGCGCGGCGAAGGCTACGGTGTGTCGCTCGGGCGTTTCATTGCGGAGGATGGCACGACGCTGCCCGAGCCGGCGATGTTGGAGAAATCCCTGTGCGATGATCCGGCGCATCCGCTGGCTCCGGCACGCGCAGAACTGTTGCAGGCCATGCGTGTGTTTCGCCTGCCGCCGGGACGCATCGCGGTGATGCACCAGTTCAAGCACGCCTCCATTCTTGCTTACGCGTTCACGCGTCGTGTCCCGGTCACCGTGCATCCCGGCATTGGCTACGACATCATTTCGAATCACCCGATGTTCAACGGAGCGGTCGTTGGCCGGGCCGCCGGACACGACTTCCGCCTCATCGGCCGCGCGGCGGAAGGACTCGATGGCGGCGTGGTGATGTCGGTCGGCTCCGCCATCATGGCGCCGCAGGTGTTCGAGAAAACTCTGAGTTGCGTGAACAACCTGCGCCTGCAAACCCGGCGCGAGATCGTTCGTGGACACGAGATTTTCGTCGTGGATTTGCAGGACGGCGGCCAGTGGGACTGGACCGCGGGCGAGCCGCCCAAGGACAATCCGGCTTACTATTTGCGCTTCTGCAAAAGCTTCTCCCGCATGGGCGGCGCCATGCACTACGTGCAGTGCGATAACGTGGCGTTCTTGGGTGCGCTGTTGCGCCAGCTCCAGGGAAAGGAAACATGACTCCGCAACGATTCGACCAAATCACTTCGCGTTACGCCAGCCAGCGCATCGCCGTGGTGGGTGACTTCTGCCTCGACCGCTACCTTGAGATCGACGCAGCCCGACAGGAGACATCTCTCGAAACCGGCCTGCCGGTTCACAACGTCGTCAACATGCGCAATCAGCCCGGTGGCGCCGGCACCATTGTGAACAACCTAGCCGCTCTGGGCGTGGGGGAAATCCACCCGGTCGGCTTCTGCGGCGATGATGGCGAAGGGATCGAACTCACCCGCGCCCTGCGCGCCCGCGCCGGAGTGACGATGGACGATTTTCTCGTCACCCCTTTGCGCCGGACCTTCACCTACGCCAAGCCGCTCGTGATCGAGTCCGGACGCGAACCGCGCGAACTCAGCCGGCTTGACAGCAAGAACTGGACGCCAACGCCACCCGAAGTGGAGGCGCAACTCATCGCCTCGGTGGGCAGGCTGATCACGGAGGTTCACGGCATGATCGTGCTCGATCAGGTGGATCTCGCCGGCACCGGGGTTGTCACGCGCGGTCTGCTGGAGGCCATCGCGCCGATCCTGCCATCGAAACGCGAGATGGTGCTCCTGGCGGACAGCCGGCGCGGATTGCGCGAGTTTCCGCCGATGATTTTCAAGATGAACACGCGCGAACTGGCCGCGCTGACGGGCGAGTCCGCGCCGGTGGAATGGGAGGAACTTCGGCGCACCGCGTCCGAGCTTGCCTGGCGCAATGGACGCCACGTTTTCATCACGCTCGCCGAGCGCGGGCTTCTCGGCGCGTCGCCCGACGGTCATGTGGAGCATGTGCCGGCGCTGCCGGTGCGCGGGCCGATCGACATCGTGGGCGCGGGCGATGCCGTCACGGCAAATCTGACCGCAGCGCTCGCCGCCGGGGCGGATCTGCGCGAGGCGCTGATTCTGGCAAACGCCGCCGCGAGCATTGTGATCCATCAACTCGGCACGACGGGCACCGCGGCGGTGGAGCAATTGCGCGCCCTGGTGGCGCCACCGCAGTGAACGTCGGCCATCAATCCTTGTGAAAGCATCCGCCGGTAGGGCGCGTCTGTCTCGGCGCGCCGCAACTCCCGCTGGCCAAACGGCGCGCTGGGGACAGACGCGCCCTGCTACCTGCCTGGGTTGCGGCCGTGCGGCGGAAGCTTTCGTAACGACGAATATGCGTTCGTTTAAGATTATATCGCGTCTGTTGATTTTGCTGCTGGCCGTGTTGTTGACTGGGTGTGCCTCGCGCAAAGATTTGTCCCGCCTGACGGATTCAAAAAGCAAGCCCGCTGAAACGCGCCTCGAATTCACCCGGCCCGAGATGGGCATGGCGTTTCACCTCACGTTCTACGCATCCGATTCGATCACCGCTTCCAATGCCGCCAACGCTGCCTTTGCGCGCGTCCGCCAGCTCAACGCCATCTTCAGCGATTACGAGGACGACAGCGAACTGACGCGTCTCTCGAAGACCGCGGGGCAAGGCAGGGCGGTGCCCGTGAGCGACGATCTCTGGCGCGTGCTGTCGCAGGCTCAGGAATTCTCGCGACGCAGCAATGGCGCCTTTGATGTGACGGTGGGCCCGATGGTGCAACAGTGGCGTCGCGCGCGCCGGCAGCGCGCCCTGCCGCCGCCCGATCAATTGGCCGTGGCGCGCGGTTCGGTCGGTTGGCGGAAGCTTGAACTGGATGCGAACCATCGCACGGCATCACTCCTCGCGCCCGGCATGAGACTGGATCTCGGTGCCATCGCCAAAGGATACGCCCTCGACGCGGCCCTCGCGGTACTGCGCTCCAGCGGCTTCTCCCGCGCTCTCGTGACGTGCGGCGGCGACATGGCCGCGGGCGATCCGCCGCCGGGCCGGAAGGGTTGGCGCGTCGAACTTGCGCCGCTCGATCCGACCAATGCGCCGCCGGCGCAATTCGTGGTGCTGGCCAATGCGGGCCTGGCCACCTCGGGCGATTTATTCCAGCGCGTCATTCTCAACGGCGTGCGCTACTCCCACATCGTCGATCCCCGCACGGGTCTTGGCCTCACCGATCACAGCCTCGTGGTTGTGATCGCGCCGGACGCAGCAACCGCAGACGCGCTCGCCACCACGGTCAGCGTGCTCGGGCCGGAAGAAGGGTTGAAGTTGATCGAGGCCACTCCCGGCGCGGCGGCGCGCATTCTCCGGCAGCCCGCGGACCGGATGGAGACGCGGACCTCCCCGCGGTTGGGGGAATTTTTGGAAACCCGCACTGACGGGAAACACTGAGCAGCGCGATGATCATCCGGCCGAGGTCAGGGCGGTTCATTCCTCGGAGCATGTTTGAAAAGTGAGCCGACGTAAGGAGAATCCCACGGTCAATGACCGGGCCTCGCCGCCAGGAACCAAGCTTCGCAGGTAGGGCGCGTCTGTCCTCAGCGCGCCGCAGTTCCCGCCAACTCCAACGGCGCGCTGAGGACAGACGCGCCCTATCCTGTGAAGTTTCTGGACAGGCTCTGACTTCAGACCCCAGAGATCTGCAAAAGCCGGGAAATTTGAGCCTCTTTACGTCGGCTGCTACGACCGAGGTTCGAGTTATCGAACAGGCTCTCGGAGTCTTCCGGCAGAGCAATGAGGTTTGTGCCGGACTCTTTCAGCCTTTCCTAACCCGTCTGCCCCTGACCGTCTGCGCCGCCGCCGTCGAGGTCGATCAGAATATCGCGCGGCTCGGCGCCTTTGCTCGGGCCAACGATCCCGCGTTCTTCCAACTCGTCCATGATGCGGGCCGCGCGGCCGTAGCCGAGGCGCAGGCGGCGCTGCAGCAGCGACACGCTGGCCTTGGCTTCGGTGCGGATGACTTCAATGCACTGCTGGATGATTTCCTCGTCTTCGCCGATGCCGCTTTCGGCATTGAGTTCGCTGACGGGCTTGGAGAGTTGCTGGTGGATTTCCACCTCGTAGCTCGGCTTGCCTTGCTTGGCGATGAAGTCCACCGCGCTCTGGATTTCCTGGTCGGTGATGAGCGCGCCCTGCGCCCGGATGAATCGCGCCGAGCCGGGCGGCAGGTACAGCATGTCGCCTTTGCCGAGCAGTTTGTCGGCGCCCATCGAATCGAGAATCGTGCGCGAGTCCACCCGCGACGCCACTTGAAAGGCGATGCGCGCCGGAATGTTCGCCTTGATGACGCCCGTGATGACATCGACCGACGGCCGTTGCGTGGCGACAATGCAATGGATGCCCGCGGCCCGCGCCATCTGGGTGATGCGCGCGATGGCCATTTCCACGTCGGCTGGCGCCACGAGCATCAGGTCCGCGAGTTCGTCGATGATCACCACGATGTAGCTGAGGAAATCGGGGATGATGATGTCCTCCTCGCGCGGCACGACGATCTCTTCGTCCACCTCGACGGCGAAGCCATCGGCACCCGGCTCGATCTTTTCCTTCTTCACCATGAGCGGCAGTTCGGGCTCGGCGGGCGGAGCGACAGGCACGTTCTTGGGACGTTCGTTGAAGGATTTGATGTTGCGCACGCCGACCCGGGCGAAAATCTGGTAGCGCTTCTCCATCTCGTTGATGACCCAGCGCAGCGCGAGGATCACCTTCTTGGGATCGGTCACCACCGGCACGACGAGATGCGGCAGCGTGTTGTATTGCTGCAACTCGACCACCTTGGGATCGATCATCACGAAGCGCAGCTTGTCCGGCGGGAATTTGTAGAGCAGCGAGGCGATGATGGAATTGATGCAGACCGATTTGCCCGAGCCGGTGCTGCCGGCGATCAGCAGGTGCGGCATCTCGGCCAGATCGGCGATGATGGGATGTCCATAGACATCCTTGCCCAGCGCCAGCGGAATGCGCGCCTTGGTCTTGGTCCATTCCTCGGACTCGAGCAGCTCGCGCATGATGACCTTGGTCTTGATCGCGTTGGGCACCTCGATGCCCACGGAGCTTTTGCCGGGCACGGGCGCGAGGATGTGGATGCGCTCGGCCTTGAGCGCGGCGGCGAGGTTGTTGTTGAGCGCGGTGATTTTTTCGAGCTTCACGCCCGGCGCGGGATGCAGTTCGTAGCGCGTGATGGTCGGGCCTTTGGTGATGTCGCCGAGCTGCACCTCGATGCCGAATTGCGCCAGCGTCTGCTGCATCAGCTTGGCGTTGGCCATCAGTTCCTCCTTCGTCTCCGTCGGCTTCACCGTCATGTCGGGCATCTGGAAGAAATCCATCGGCGGCAACTGGTAATTGCCGATGGTCGGTGTCGAAGCCACCGTGATCGGTTTCTTCTTCGGCACCGGCCGGGGCCTGTAGGTCGCGTTGTCGGTGATGGCAACCTTGGGCGGAGCAACAGGCGCAATGGCTGCCGCGGATTCCGTGGCGTCGTCCTCGTCCCACGGCGGTTTCTCGTTCTCCGCCGGGATGGCTTCGCTGCCTTTGGCACCCTTCGCCGGGGCGTTGGCGGATTTTCCGAGGATGTCCGCGGCCAGGGCGGCGGCGACCTCGCGGGCGGGGATGATTTCGGCTCCGACGATCTCGGGCGCGTCGTCCGGTTCGGTCGGGGGCAGCACTTTTTGCTTGGACGGCCTGGCGGTCGAGCGAATTTGCGGGACGCTCAAATCGCGCACCGTGGGCGTGGGCACAGGCTTGAGGTCGGCGCCGAGATTGGATCCTGGATTCGACTTGGCGACCTCCTGCTGCAGCGCCTTGGCCTGGGTGTCGAGGTCGCGGACTTTCTTCGCCAATGCGCGCTCCTCGGGCGTCCAGTTCTCCGCGCCTTCCGGCAGCGGCGGTTCGCGGTGGAGCAGGCCGCGCAGCCAGGTGAGCAGATGAAAGTTCGTCAGGAAAATCAGGCTGATCAGCCACAGCGTGAAGTAGAGCACCGGCGCGCCCACCCGGCCGAGATTGCCGAAGATGTAGCGGTTCAATGACGCTCCCGCCAGGCCGCCGGCGCTTTGCGAGTTGAGATTGTAGGCGGTGCGCTCGAAGAAACCTGCGCCGTTCCAGGCGGGATTGCGTCCGAGTTGATCGAGCGCCTTGGTGTTGGTGTAGAAATCCAGTGCGCCGACGCAGCAGATGAGGAGCACCAGCGCCCACGGCCAGCGACGCCGCAAGTGCGCCACCGACTCGAAGAGGAGGCCCGCGCCGCCCACCAGCAGCAGCACCGGCACGATGAATGCGCCCGCGCCGAACGAGAAGAAAAACCGGTCGGCCAGATGGGCGCCGATGGGACCGATGAGGTTGTGCGTGGTGTCGTTGGCGGGCGCGCGATTAACCGCGATATCGGCGCGATCAAACGACAGCATGGCCACCAGCAACAACACCGCCAACGCCAGCATCACGATGCCGGTGATGTCGCCGAAACCACGCCCGCGCGACGGTTTTTCCGAGTCCTTCCGAGCCATGCGCGGACTGTAGGATTCAGGCTTCACAAAGTGCAAGGGACAAGTGGTCTGGCAGGGGGAGCCGGCTCATCCTGGACGCATTGCGCCGATGTGTTAGCCGGTTATATCTCCCCAGCCACGGGTGAAGGCGAAGAGATGCCTGGACCGCTTTCAAGATCCAACATCCTCACCGGGTTTTGGAACCAAGCGGCGATCGGGACACGCCTTCGTGGGTGATGCGAACGGGCCGGATGAAGCCTTGTTCATCGAACTCCATTCGGTCGATGCACGTCACGCGGTGGTTGCCATCCTTTTCGCCGAGCGGACGGCGGTGATAGACGATGAACCAGGTGTCTGCGCCCGGCAGTTTGAGCACGGAATGATGTCCGGCGCCCGTGGCAACCTTCGGATCCTGCTGCAGGATCTTGCCGATGCGCTTGAACGGGCCAAGCGGCGAGTCGGCGATTGCGTAGGCCACGGAGTAGTTCGGGCCGGTCCAGCCGCCTTCGCTCCACATGAAGTAGTAACGGCCGTCCTTGAGGAACATGAACGGTCCTTCGACGTAGCCCGCCGGGGTGACCTCCTTGAACGTGGTGCCATCGGCGAAGGGCTCGAAGCCTTTGAAGTCGCTGCGCAGTCTCCCGATGTTGCAGTGCCGCCAGCCGCCGTAAAACATGTAGTGCTGCCCGTCCCGGTCCTTGAAGACGAACTGGTCAATCGGCTGCGCGCCATTGTGGAAGCGGTCGATCAACGGCTGGCCGAGGTAATCCTTGAACGGTCCGGAAGGTCGATCCGCCACCGCCACGCCGATGCCGCCGCGCTGCTGATCGTTCTGGATGTCATTCGCGCTGAAGAACAGGAAGTAGCGCCCGCCGTTCTCGATGGCCGCCGGCGCCCACATCGCGCGTCGTGCCCAGAGCACCGCGTTGGTGTCGAGGATGCGGCTGTGCCTGGTCCATGTGACGAGGTCCGGTGAGGAGAAAGCATCCAGGAACACCTGCTGGTCATAGGGCGCGGAGTAAGTGGGGTAGATCCAATATTCGTTGCCGTAGATGACGCCTTCAGGATCGGCATACCAGCCCGGGAAGATGGGATTGCCCGCGGTGTTGGCCGCGCGACCTGGAATTATGGAAAGGACAATGATGAGCGCTGTCGGGATAATGCTGCGGCAGCGGCGGGCGAGGCTGGCGCAAAGCATGGAGGGTTTCGGGTTGGATAAGTTGGTGCGGTGGATCATGGCCGTGTTCATCGTGTTGGTGGTTGCTTGCATCAATGCCCAAGTCTCTCAGCCGCTCACCTGAGCGAACTGGCTCACCATTGACATAAAACGCCGGGTTGTTAAGCGGTATTTCATCGGAGAAAATGAAGAGAGACCCCGGATGGACCCCGGATGGACCCCGATGGACCCGGTTGTGAAGTGCGGGCACAAAACCATCGGCTCTCCCCAGAGGGATCGCGACCGAAACAAATTGGGCCGCCACTCCCGGTCGCACCCGTCGGCGGCACGGTTGACTTTGGCGCGGGGCGGCTATCAAATTGCCCCGCGCAACAATGCCGAAATTCATGAAGTCGATCCCACCATTTTCCTTTCTCAGCCGCAGCCGCAACCCCGCGCTGCTGACCCTGCTCATCCCGCTCGTCTGGACAGGCGGACTGGCGGCCCAGGTCATTCCCGGCAAGGCCATCTCGCGCGCGGTGCAGGGCTTGGTGAGTTATTCCGACGAAGATGGCCAGGGCATGCCGCTCAAGGCCGAAACCGTCCTGCATCCGGGCGCGGTCATCCAGACGGAATCCAGCGGACAGGCAGAGATCGCGTTTGACGGTGGTGCCGGGATCCTGCGCCTGAGCGGCAATACCATGCTCATTCTGGAAAAGCTGACCGTGAGGCGTTCCCGCGAAGGCGACGTGGTGGAGATCCAACTGACGTTGAAATCAGGTGCCGTCGTCGGACGGACTGACAAGCTCCGGGCCGGCTCGACTTTAGAAATCAAGACCAGTTCGGGTCTGGCCAGGGTGCATCAGGGACTTTACCGCGTGGACGCCTCCGGCAAGACAGAAGTGGCGGAGGGAGTGGTCGTCTTCGTGGCCACCCAAGGTGGGGCGGCGCCGGCGATGAATACGCTCCAAACGCCGCCCGAGAAAATGTTTGTGCCGGGCGAAGGGGTGAAACCCGCTCCCGCCACGCTCGCTTCGGAACTTGCAGCGCAGCTCTCGGCGAAGTTCAAGAAGCGTTAGAAACGGAAGAGCGCGTGTTCTCCGGGGAATCCCGCCAGCCGATGGAGGCCCAGCGGTTCGGTGGGAACCTGGTGGGCGATCCGGCTTTGGGCGGCACAACTCAGCAGACGTGGTTCACCAAGGCTGCCGGCGAGTTTTTCCAATCGAAAGGCGAAGTGGACCTCCGACCCGAACAGCGTTTCTTCTCCCCTGCCGGGCTGGCCGCAGATGGAGGTTTCGCCGAAGTGCAGCACCATGCGAAATGGAGGAGGACACTGCTCCTGTCCGGCCCGCAGGTGAGTCAACGCCGCATGCAGCCTGAGATCACCCGCCGGCGTATCCTTCCAGTAGGCGATGAACCCGTCACCCAAGTAGACCGCCACAGTGCCGCCGCTGCGTTCGATCACCCGTTTGCAGCCAAAAATCCAGCTTCCACAAATGCGGGCCCACTCCTCCACCCCGTGCTGCGCCGCCAGGCGGGTGGAGCCGATGATGTCACAAATCAGCAGCCAGCAATCGGCGCTCTGCACCGGCAGTCCGGTCTTCACGCTGGTTCGCCCGGGAGGCTCGGACGTGGGTAGGGCGCGTCTGTCCCCAGCTCGCCGTCGGGTTGGCCGGGCGTGGTTCGCGGCGCGCTGGGACAGACGCGCCCTACCCACGTCCGGGTGTCGTCCATCCCTCTGCCTGGGTACGTACAGTCGTGACTTCCTTGCAACGCGCCCCGGTCAGCGCGGGAGCATGAATGTCAGGAATTGCCAGGTCGCCATGTGTGGCGTGGTGGTCGAGAGACCTACCCAGCTTGGGTCGGCGCCGGCGCCAGCCCGAGATTGCGCAGCACCGCCGCGGTCGAGCGTGCCTTGTTGAGTGTGTAGAAATGAATGCCGGGCGTGCCTTGCCGCAGCAGATCCTGGCATTGCCTGGTCGCGTATTCGATGCCGAACTGGATCGCCGCCTCGTCGTCGTCACCCAGTGTATCCAGCGAGGCCACCAGCGACGCCGGCAGCCGCGAGCCGCACATGGCGGTGAAGCGTTTGATCTGCGGGCCATTGAGAATCGGGAGGATGCCCGCCACCAGCGGCACGGTGACGCCGCATTTCTTGCTGAGAAAATCCCGGAACTCATAAAAATCGTTGTTGTCGAAGAATAGCTGGGTGACCACGAAATCCGCCCCGGCCTCGACCTTCAACTTCAGCCGCTCCCAGTCCACCTGCTTGCCTTCGTGGCAGGCGATGTGCCCCTCGGGAAATCCCGCCACGCCGATGCTGAACTCGCCCAACTCGCGGATCACCTGCACGAGTTCATAGGCGAACTCGAAGCCCCCCTCGGTCTGGTGAAACTCGCCCGTGCCGCCCGGCGGATCGCCGCGCAACGCGAGAATGTTTCTCACGCCCAGCCGGCGGAAATCGGCCAGCAGCGCCTTGATCTCGTCCTGGGTGGCGCCGACGCAGGTCAGGTGCGCCAGCGCGGTGATGCCTTGCTCGCGCTGCACCCGGTCCACGATCATCAGTGTCTTGTCGCGCGTGCTGCCGCCGGCGCCGTAGGTGACGGACACATAGTCGGGCTGCAGTTGCCGGAGCGCGGGGAGCGTCTTTTCGAGCAGGTTGCGGTCGCCTTCATCGGTCTTGGGCGGAAAGAGTTCAAACGAAATGACCGGCTGGCCGCTCTTCTGCCGCGCTGCGTAAATGTCGCGAATCAATTGCATCAGCGGACTATTGGCAAGCCGTTGCAAAAATCCAAGCGGACTTTGGCGGGGATGGCCGCCCGGACAGAGCCCGGATCGCGACGAGGGCATTCCCCATCGTCCGTTCCCCACTGGAGGAGAAGATGCCCGCAGGTCGGCTGAGGGGGCGGCGCGCGCCATGCCGGCCGGGACGGATCTAAAGGCCACCAAAGAATCCAACGCAACAAGCTCGCCGACCCGGCGCATCTCGACACTGCCCCGAAGGCAACCGGGCTGGAGCGCGACGTTTACGTCGCTTCCTCGTTCGAGAGACCGTCCGGCAATGTTTCGCCAACACCCATCGAACGCTGAAGCGGCCTCAAGGCCGCGCGCCGGGGGCAGTGCGCGGATGCGCCCTCGCCGACCGCTCCCGGCCCTGCGCGCTTGGCAGCACACGCGGGTTTTGCCACTGTCTCGGCAACACAAAAATTCGCCCGTTCTTTCCCGACGAACCTTCACCACGATCCCCGAACCAGAGCACCCATGGAAAACTTCATCCTCCTCGCCCAGGCTCAAGTCAGCAAACCCATGCTCCTCGGCATCGGGCTGGCGGCGCTGGTGATTCTCTTCCTCGCCTTCATGGTCACCAAATTCGCGATGAAAATGGTGATGCTGCTGGCAGCGTTCGCGGCGCTCGCGGCGGCCGCCTGGTACTACTTCGGCACGCATCCCCATTAAAACAGAAACCCGAAGTTGGATGGGATCCGCCCCGGGTGCTGTTTTCCGCGCCCTCGCGGAAAACTCCGGTGCGCGTGAAATTGCTCAGGACGCCTCGGAACAGCGGGAGGCGCAGCGGGCTGGATGCGAGGCGCGTCCAACCACACCCGGGGGCGGGTGTGCTCCCCAACTTTGGAGTTCGGGTTAAACGGCCTCTGTTGCTGATTCACCCTCGGTTCGGCCGTGGCAATTGGGGCAAGAAGCTGGAAACCACGGCGGGAAGAAAAAATCGCAGCTTGGAAAACTTCGCCCGGAATGCGCGAATCTTCGTCATTGCGGTGCGGATGCCAGCCCCTTGCCGTGATCCAGGGCGTCACCCGGAGAGTTGCGAAAACGGCTGCTCGCCAATCCGTGTGCATCTGCGTCCATCCGTGGTTAAACCGCATCTTCCCGGTTCACTGGCCGCGTCGCTTCTTCTCCACGCGGCGAGCGAAGCGGTCCATTTCGATGATGGCGCGTTTGTGGAAACCGCGCGCGATCAACTCGGTCTCATCGGAGGCTTCAACCTGAAAATCCACCACGCGGTCATCCACCCGGATGATGCGCGCGAGGCAGTTGACGGTCTGGCCGATGGGCGTGGCCGCGAGATGTTTCACCTCAATCTCCATGCCCACGGAATTCTCGCCGTCTGCGAGCAGCGGCTTGAGAGCCTCGCGTCCGGCCTTTTCGAGAAAGTTCACCAGCCACGGCGTGGAAAGCACGGCGGGCATGCGGGCGTCGGCGAAGTCGATGGCGTGCTGCGGTTCGACGGTGAACCGCACTTCGCCGGTCTGTCCGGGTTTGGGTTTCTCTTTCATGGAGGTAACAACGGTGTGCAGGCCGAATGCTGGCAAAGCCCGCCGGCGAAGGCAAGGCACGGCCGAACCGCTGCCTTTTTCCGGGCGCATCTCGACACTGCCCCCGAAGGCAACCGGGTTGGAGCGCGACGTTGACGTCGCTTCATCGTTCGAGAGACCGTCCGGCCATGTTTCGCCAACACCCATCGCACGCTGAAGCGGCCTCAAGGCCGCGCGCCGGGGGCAGTGCGCGGATGCGCCCCCTTCTTCCTCCCGCGGGGAGCGGAGAGCGGAGAGGGGACATCAGCACGACCACGATTACGAGCGGAACGCAGCCGGCTGCTCTCACCGCAGGTCGCTGCGCTCACGCGAAATCGTACACCACCACCTTCACGCAGTTGGGCTTGAAGGCCTTTTCCACGAATTCCAGATGCAGCGGATGCACCTGATAATCATCCTGCGATTGCTTGTCGGGGAAGGTGATGTTCAGCGCCACCTGATAACTCTGGTCCACCACCGGACGATGGCTCGGCACCATGCGGCCGATGTGGAATCCCAGCACGCCGGGAATGGGCCGCAGATATTTCTCAGCGCCGGCCAGCAGGTCGTCGGCGGCGGTGGGGTTGTTCGGATTGGTCCAGAAGATGACAATGTGTGAGAACATGGCGCAATGATGTTAGTTTCAGGGCGGCATTGTGGTGCCCCCGCGGATCGGATCAAACAAAAAGGGCAGACCCGGCCGATCCTGGGGAGTTGCCACCATTCCCGAACTGCGCATTGTGACCAAGAACCCAAGCGCCTCCTCTCCCGCCCTGCCGGGCACTCTCTCCTCCGCCTGTATGGAGAAGAGGGATGGGGAGAGGAGGCGCTCAGGTTCTTGGGGAGGGGATGTTGCGGTTCATGGAAAGCAACCCGACACTGAGCCGGATCCCGCTGTTCCGAGGCGTCCTGAACTATTTCACGCGCACCGAGTTTTCCGCGAGGGCGCGGACAACTGCCCCGGGGCGGTGCGCTCCCCATCCAACTTCGGGGTTCGGGTTAACGGGGCCGTCCGCCAATCGTGTTTCCAGTGCTCATCGAAGGCTCAAGCGGCCTGAAGGCCGCGCGCCAAGGGTGAGTGCGCGGATGCGCCCACGCACCTATCTGTTAAAAACATTCCGGCGACGACCGGGGTGGCGGCGTTACCTCTTCTTTGGGTCTGACCCGAGCTTGAGCGACTTCAACTCACTCCTTCCCGCCCTGGTCAGATACGCCCCGGTCGCGTAATCCCCCACGGCGGCATCCTCGACGGTGGCAGGGTTGCCGTCCCTGGTGAATTTGGTATCCGCCACCACATGGAAGACGCGAATCATCTCCGCGTTCCTGATGCTGATGGTGCTGGCAGCCTTGTCCACGGCGCTGACAGTGCCGCGGAACGGAGTGATGCCAGCCCGCGTTTCCCTGGCGGGCTTCTCCGCCGGAGCAACCTCCGCGGCCTGGAGGTTGGCAACGAATCCAGCGAGCACAAACGGGGCGACCAGCGCAGCAAGGAGGCTTTTCATGACGTGGTGGATGGTGGTTTTTTCTGCGGGACGGGCATGGGATAACAGAAGCCCCGTTTTGAACAAGTCCTATCTCGATGCAAGATGCGCCCCCCCTGCGAATACTTCCGCACGGTTGATGGCAACAGGTCGGCCGCCGGCCGTCCCGCCGAAAGTTGCACAGACGTCCCGCCTGCCTCGGGCGCGGGCCATCCTGTGAACCCTGCGCAGGAAACCCGCCCCGCGGCGCTCAAGCGGCTGTTCCCTTCGCGAAATACGGTCCTCTGGCGCTGGGATGATGGCCAGTTCCCGCGTGGAACTGCCCACGCGAGGCGTGAAGCGGATCGGTTCCCGCGCGCACTGGTTTCCCGCCATCCGTGGTGAGGATCCCTTTCCGGTAAATGGGGTGCTCGAAACGTAATTCGTGGATCTATTCTCGACGGAATCGTGTCTCGAAACGTAATTCGAGCACCTGTTCTGGGGGGAATGGAAGTGCGGAAGCAGTTAAAAAACAGGTTTATGCGACAAAGCGCCGGGCATGGATGCCGATGGACGCAGATTCAATCACGGCCATTCTCTCTCCCCCTGCCGCAGACGGCGTTCTGCATTTGAATTTCCCCATAGATAGTGTCCTCATCGGGAAAATCCGGTATTCAGCCGGAAAGGATAAATATGGAAAGCGTTGGAACTGTTTGGGGGCTCGATTTGGGCAAAGGACCAGCCGGCGTGGCTGTTCGGCTCAATGACCAGTCCCTGCATGAGGCACCATCACCATGCAGTGCGTGGCGAAACCTGCAATCGGCCCCATTCCGGCAGACGCCGCAGCAAATAGAAAGGGGCTGTTCCACTTTCGCGGAAGCCCCGTATGGAAGTCATCGTTCCTGCCTTGCGTCAGAAGCGGCTCGGCTCTTCTCTCAACCTATCGTGGCCGCCCGACTGGTTTTGATCCGCAGCCTTGTTAAAGCCAATACACCCTACTCGTCAAAACCATGAAACGACTATTATGGGCGGATCGGCCACTGGTTTTCCAAGCTTCTCCTCCGGCCTCGTCTTCGCTAGTATCCCCACCGAATAATCGAATCAACCTATGCCGATCTACGAGTTTGCCTGTCCGAAGTGCAGGAAGATTTTCAGCTTCCTGTCCAAACGCATCCACCAAGACCGCCTGCCGGTTTGCCCCAAATGCGGTCACAAAAAGTTACTCAAGCAGGTAAGCCGCTTCGCGGCCGTGAAAGGGCTGAAGGAGCCAGCCGCCAAATCCGACGCGGCCGATCAAGATGGTCCACCGATGCCGGACATGGACGACCCTCGGATTGAGCGCGCGATGAGCGAGCTTGAACGCGACATGGAGCACCTCGACGAAAACAACCCGAAGCACATGGCCCATCTGATGAAGAAGATGAAGGACGTGATGCCGGCGGGAACGATGCCCAAGGAACTCGACGTGGCGATCAAACGCCTCGAGGCCGGCGAGGATCCGGAAAAGATCGAGGCCGACATGGGTGACGTGCTCGGAGATTTCTTCGGCCCAGAGGGCGAGGATGGCATGGGCGGAGGCATGGGCGGTGGCGGCGGCTACGCGCGAGACAGCGGACTGTACGATTACTGAGAGCGAATCAGAACGACACGCGCCTTCCAAGAACACAGGCTCTCCCTTGATTGCGGTGCTGATCACCGCCTTCGCCGCAGCACGAGGAAGGCTTCTTCGTTGTGCCGCTGGAGCGATTTGAGATCGAAGCGCGCCGCGTCGGCGAGATGCTGGAAGCCGAGCCCACCGGACATTGACGGCGCGTGCGCTCCGCCAAAGATTCGCGGGCAAACCGTGAGGTGGATTTCATCAACGAGATCAGCACGGAACAGGGCGTCGTTGAGTTCGCCGCCTCCTTCGCCAAGCAATCGCCGCACATTCCATTCGCGATACAGGCATTGCAGCGCGGGGCGAAAATCGATCTCCCTTCTGCCGGAGAGCAGAACGGAATCTGCCACGCGCCGCAGTGCTGCCAGCCGGCGCGAGGGTGCGCTCTTGGTGGCCAGGACGATGATCGGTGAAAAGCGCCTGGAGAAGATGGCCGCGTCAGGCCGAATCGTGGCCAGGCCGGAAACCACAATGCGCAGCGGGAATTCAGCAAGACCACTTTTCAACCGCGCGCGCCGATGTCTGTCACCGCCGTTGCCAAGGGTGGCGCCCTCCAACTCGAGGGTGCGTGCGCCGCAAAGGATGGCGTCCGCGGTGGCACGCAGTTCGTAGAGATGGCGCCGGTCACGCGCGCTGCCAAACGAATGAACGGCGTGGTTGGCCGTGGCGATTTTTCCATCGGCGGACATCGCCATGTTGATGAAGACGAAGGGACGTTGCGCCGCGTCGGTCGTCATAGGATCAACATGGCGTCGCCATAGCTGAAGAAGCGGTAACGCGCTCGCACGGCTTGCGCGTAGAGCGCGAGCATCATTTCACCACCGCCCGTTCCCCCAGGCGCGGCAAATGCACTCACCAGCATCAAGAGCGTCGAGCAGGGCAAATGAAAATTTGTGACGAGGGCATCAACCACGCGGAAACGAAACGGCGGATGAATGAAAATTCCCGTCCGCCCGGCGCCCGCAACCACGCGACCCTGGTGCGCGACGGCCACGCTTTCCAGGGTGCGCACCGTGGTGGTGCCGACGGCAATGACGCGGCGCCCCTCCGCTTTGGCCGCCGTGATTTCACGAGCGGATTCCTCCGGGATGGAGAAGCGTTCCTGGTGCATCACATGTTGCGAAAGCCGCTCAGCCTTGACGGGCGCGAAGGTGCCCAGGCCAACGTGCAACGAGACAGGAACAACCCGCACCCCGGATGCGCGCAAGCGATCGAGCAGTTGCGGCGTGAAGTGAAGGCCCGCTGTCGGCGCCGCCACCGAACCGCGCGCGGCGGCATACACGGTTTGATAACGCGCCGGATCGTCGGCGCGCGTGTTGGGAGCGGGGCGTTTGATATAGGGCGGAAGAGGCGTTTCGCCCAGCACGGCGAGATCGTCGTAAAGTCTTTTAACGCCGGCGAACTGTAAAAGCCGATGCCCTTCGGCATTGTGAGCGAGCACCGTCGCGGTTACGGAGGTTCGCGTGCCGGACCGATTCAGGAAGACAATTTTCGTGCCAACCCGGGCACGTTTGCCTGGGCGCATCAACACCCAGCATTCATCCACCGCATGGTCGTCCGGCAGTAAAAACACCTCGAACACACCACCCGACTTCTCGTTGATGGCGCGTAATCGCGCCGGGATGACCCTCGAATTGTTGACCACCAGAACGTCGCCGGATCGAAAAAAGGAGGGAAGGTCACGAAACACCCGATGCTCGGTTTGCCGGGAATCCCGGTGATATATGAACAACCGCGAAGCGTCCCGCTCGTCGGCCGGTTCCTGGGCGATCAATTCCTCGGGCAATTCATATCCAAAGTCCGCCGTGCGCCATGCCGGAACCTCAATCGTGCCAGTTGAGGTCGTTGATTCGGAATGAATTGGGACATTTTGCATCATAAGATCCCGGGCAAACCGGCTTCCGCAGTATGCCCCTTTGAATTTACCCAGGCAATCGGCGATTTGCCCATCCAAACAACCATCCACCCGGTGAATAACTCGCAACGACTTCGATAAAGTTGGGCATAATTCCGCGTCGAACCGGTGAAAAACTTTTCATCTTCACTGTTGACGATCCATTCGATCATGGAGCATTATGGAGCGTGTTGGATTGAATTGGATCTCTGTCGAACAATCGCCGTTAACCGCTAAACCCGGGCCGCATGGCCGAAAACACCGTCAACGCCACCGTTCTCTACAGTGGGGAATTCACCTTCGGGGTGGAGAATCGGCGTGCCCAGGTTCCGTCCAAGTGGCTGCCGGCGGACTTCGATCCAAAGACCCGGCCGGTGGAGTTCTCGGTGATCGTCTGGGCCAAGTCGGTTCACGGAATCTGCCTGCGGGTGATGACCCGGGAAAAGATGGACGAGTTGATCGGGCAGTTGAACGCGATGCCGAGCAACGATCCGCGCAAAGGCAAGTTGAAGCGCATGATCGGCCGCGATTCGACCCAGGTGCAGGTGGATAAACAGGGGCGCATCCTCCTGCCCGATGCGATGGCACAGACGGCGGGCATCACTGATCGGGCCGTTTTTGTTGGTCTGCTCGATCGCTTTGAAATCTGGAACCCCGAGCGCAACACGGCCCAGCGAGCCGCCGAAAGCGCCGAAGCGCTCGATATGCTCAGCATGCTGGAGTAAGCGCCATGAGTTGGATGCAATACCTGGCAGTCAGCCGCAGTTTCAGCAGCATCGACAACCGCCCGACGCGGTTCCGGATGCGGGACGAATATCTGCTGCCGCGGTTCAGCGGCACGCAGGACAGCGAAGAATTACAGGAATCCGCCGGAGCCGGCGTCAGCGAACCCGGCCAGACCGATGAATCAAACCGCGCCCAAGTGAAAGGAAGCGCCATGCAGAACAATACTGCCGAAACCGTCAACGAAACCGTCGCCAGCACGCAAGCCGCCTATCCAGGCGGGCGATGGCGGATCTGGCGAAATCCCTTCGGCCAGGTTTCCACCGCCAAAGCCGCGGAAACCCCGGTGCAAACAGAACTGCGGCTGGAATCCATCAAGGTCAAGCGGAACGACCTGACCGATTCGGATCTGCTGCTCGTATCACCGCAGGCACCGGCCGGAGCGCCCAGGCGCGCAAGCGGCCGGTCAAACCGCACCGACGGAAATGAAGGAAAGAGTTTGCTGGGACGGATGCAGCAATTTTTTGCGGGTTTTTAGGTCGCCAGCCAGGACAGGCCATGCCTCGTGCCCAATTTCATCCACAAACCGGTCATGCTGACGGAGGTGCTGGCAGCCCTCCGCCCAAGACCGGACAGCCTGTGCGTCGATGGCACAGCCGGTGGGGGTGGACACGCGGCTGCCATTTTGGCGGCGAGCAGCCCGACTGGGCGGCTGTTTGGGTGCGATCGCGATGGCGCCGCCATTGAGGCAGCGGCACGCCGGCTGACGGAGTATGCGGGCCGGTTCGAGTTGCGGCGGGGAAATTTTGCGGAACTGGCGGATTGGCTGGCACCGGTTAGTGCGGACGGCGTGCTGCTCGATCTCGGGGTGAGTTCGCATCAATTGGACGAGGCCGCTCGGGGTTTCAGTTTTCAGCGCGACGCGCGGCTCGACATGCGCATGGATGACCGGCAGGCGCTGACCGCCTCCGATCTCATCAACACCTGGAGCGAGGCGGCGCTGGCGAAGATTTTTTGGGAGTTGGGCGATGAACCGCAGGGCCGGCGGTTCGCCCGCGCGATCGTGACGGAACGGCAGCAGCACCGGATTGAAACCACCGGACAACTGGCCGCCCTGATCGAGCGCGCAGCGTCGCACCGGGGCAAGGTTCATCCGGCCACTCGTGTGTTCATGGCAATTCGCATGGCGCTCAATGACGAAATCCGCTCGTTACAAAGCGGACTGGCGGCAGCTTGCACCGTGCTGAAAGCCGGCGGGCGTCTGGCGGTCCTCACCTTTTGCTCCACGGAGGATCGCGTGGTGAAGGCTTTCGGGCGCGAACAGACGCGCGACTACGAATTTGACGGCGAGGTGGATGTTCCTGAACTCCGCCGACCGCGCGCGCCGTCGCTGCGGTGGGTGTCGCGCAAGGCGATCCAGCCTGCGGACACCGAGGTGGCGGACAATCCGCGCGCCCGCAGCGCCCAACTCCGCGTGCTGGAGAAACTGTAAGATGGCTAACAAACGTAAAGGTCAATCGGGCGCCGTCCGGCTCGTGCCGGCGATCAAAGCCATTGTGTTGTGCGCGCTCATTGGCGGTTCGACCGTCGGTTACGTCCTGCAAAAGAACCAGATTTTTGCACTGGGCCAGCAGATCAAGGCCCGCGAGGAGAAGCTGAAAAACCTGCGGACGCAGAACAAGATTCAGGCTGGGCAGCTCGCCAACCTGCAATTGCCACAAAACCTCGCCGAGCGGGCGCGGACCCTCAATCTCGGCCTCGTCCCGCCTCAGCCCGGACAGATGGTCTGGCTCCCCGATCCAACGGCCGGGGGGACCGCACCCACGAATTCATCCACGCCGCGCACGCCGCTGCTGGTCATCCAGCAGCCGGGCGGCGGCAGAGCAAACCAGACACCCCGATAATTTGGCCGCCACCGGTGCCGTGAGAGGAAGTGAGGAGCCTCCGCGGCGCCGGCGCGTGGCGCCACCAAAATGGTCCGTGCTGAACATCTCCGCCGGTTGATGCTTTTCACCGTGCTGCTGGGCCTGGGTTTTCTCGGCCTGGCCGGCGTGCTGGTGCATATTCACGTTCGCTGCCACGAGCACTACAAGGAAGTGGCCGACCAGCACACGCTGCGCATGTTCCTGCGCGAGCCGCGCCGCGGCGAAATCCTCGACGTTCAAGGCCACCCGCTGGCCACGAGTTTTCCGGTGAAACGCCTCTTCGCTGATCCGTCGCTGCTGGGGCCATACTACGCCGAGGTGGCGCGGGCCGTCGCACCGCTGGTCGATTACCAAGAGGGCGAACTGATCCAGAAGCTGCGCCCCACGCTGCGCACCAACGCAAACGGGCGGCTCGTCACCAACTCGTTCGTCAACCTCCGCCGCAAGCTTGATGCCGACCAATGGCAGCAGGTCACGCAAACCCTGGCGTCGCTCAGATTTCCCATCGAATCCGCCAGGCTGAAACGCTCGCAGCGTGATTTTTTCACCAACCTCCGCCAGCAGTCGTTTTATGGAGTGGATGATTACCGCCGCGAGTATCCCAGCGGAAAGCTGGCGGCCCACGTCCTGGGCTGCACGCAGGAGAAAGAAAGCGAAGTCGCCGGTCGCGCCGTCACCACCACCGTCACCGAACTCAAGGGCATCGACGGCATTGAGAACTGGCTCGATCCCAAATTGCGCGGTGTTCGCGGCTGGGTGCTCACCGAGACCGATCGCCGCAAACGCGAAGTGGTGATGCACCGCGGACAGAGCATCGACCCCCGCCCCGGCCTGAACGTCGTGCTCACCATCGACATGGTGGTGCAGAACATCCTCGAAACCGAGCTGGCTGAAGCGATGAAAACCTACGCGCCCGAGAGCGCCGTCGGCATCATCACCCGCCCGCGCACCGGCGAGATCGTGGCGCTGGCCGTGCTGCCCAACTACGACCCGAACAACCTCGGCACCAACACCGCTCTTCGCCGCAATCGCGCCATCACGGATCGCATCGAGCCCGGGAGCACGTTCAAAATCGTGGTCGTGGCCAGCGCGTTGCACGAGAAGCTCGTCACGCTCGACGACCATTTCTTCTGCGAAAACGGGCACTGGATGTACCTCGGACGCCCGCTGCGCGACCACGGATCGTATGGCGACATGAGCGTCCTCGCGATTATCACCAAGTCGTCCAACATTGGCGCGGCCAAGATTGGCCTCCAGCTCGGCGAGGAAAAACTCTACCAATACGTGCGCGCGTTTGGCTTCGGCCAGCCCACCGGCATCACCCTTCCGGGCGAGGTTGGCGGGCTCCTGCCTTCGCCGAAACTCTGGGACCGCATCACCATCACCCGCATTCCCATGGGACACTCGGTGGATGTGACGCCCATCCAGATGGTCATGGCCATGTCCGCCATCGCCAATGATGGCATCATGATGAAGCCGCTGCTGGTCAAGTCACTCCAGGATGCCGATGGCAAGACCGTGACGCAGTTCAGCACCGGCCCGGGCACGCGCATCATCTCGTCGCAGGCCGCCAAGGACACCGTCACCGCGCTCAAAACCGTGCCCACCAGGGAAGGCACAGCCATCAAGGCGGCGCTCGATTTCTACACCGTGGCCGGCAAAACCGGGACTGCGCAGATCCCCGACGGCAACCGCGGCTATCTCGACGGCGTCTATGTCTCCTCGTTCTGCGGATTCTTCCCCGCGGACAATCCGGAGCTGTGCCTCTACATCATGTTGAACAAGGTTGATCGCGCGAAGGGCGGCTATTACGGCGGTCAGGTGGCCGCGCCCATTTTCAAGCGCGTGGCCGAGCAGGCCGCGCAGCACCTCAAGATTCGTCCCGACAAGGAAGGCTCTTACCAAGACGCGCTCGCGACCAGCACCAACGGCACCACCCCTCCGTTGGTCCGCACTCCATAAACTTTCATCCCGCCCGCCATGCAGTTAAAAACCCTGACCGCCGCCTTGCCCGGCGCCCTCATCGACGGCGCCCTCGACCGCAACGTCACCTCCATCGCCTACGACTCGCGGCGGGTCACGCCCGGAACCTTGTTTGTGGCAGTGCCCGGCAGCCATTCCGACGGCCACGAGTTCATCCATCAAGCGCTCGACCGCGGCGCCACCGCCGTGGTCTGCGAACGCGCCCGGTCGCTGCCGGGACGCGCCACCCGCATCAAGGTGAATGATGCCCGCGCGGCGCTCGCCCAGCTTTCGCGCACGTTCTACGAGGATCCGAGCCGCAAGCTCAAGGTCATCGGCGTCACCGGCACCAACGGCAAGACCACCGTCGCCTTTCTCATCAAATCGATCCTCGAAGGCGCCGGCATCAAGACCGGCCTGCTTGGCACGGTGCGCTACGAGATCGGCGACCGCGTCATTCCCGCCACGCGCACCACGCCCGAGGCGCTCGAAGTGCAGCAGATGATGGCGCAGATGCTCCGCGCGGATTGCGCAGCCTGCGTGATGGAGGTCAGTTCGCACGCCCTCGATCAGAAGCGCGTGCTGGGCATCGAGTGGGATGTCGCCATTTTCACCAACCTCACGCGCGACCATCTCGATTATCACGGCTCGATGGACCAGTATTTCGCGGCCAAGAAGAAACTCTTCACCTCGCTCCAGGAAGGCGCCAAGCGCGGCGCCGCCGTGATCAATATCGACGACGCCTACGGCGCGCGCCTCGCGGGGGAGACGCCGGTGGAAGTGCTGCTGACCTTCGCCGCCAATCAACCCGCGCGCCTGCGCGCCACGAAGATCGAACTCGGCCACGATCGCTCGCGCTTTGTCGTCGAGACCACCGAGCGGAAGTTTGCGGTTACGCTCCCGCTCATCGGCCGGCACAACATTTACAACGCCCTGGCCGCCATCGGGGCGTGCCTCGCGCTCAAGGTGGACATCAAGAAGATCCAGTCCGCACTCCACGCCATCCGGCCCGTGCCCGGGCGGCTCGAAGCCGTGTCGTTGGGGCAACCCTTCGGCGTCTATGTCGATTACGCGCACACCGACGACGCGCTGCACAACGTGCTCACCACGCTGCGCGAGATCACCAAGGGCCGCGTCCTGCTCGCCTTCGGCTGCGGTGGCAACCGCGATTCCGGCAAGCGCGCCAAGATGGGCCGCGTGGCCGCCGAACTGGCCGACTTCACCCTCATCACCAGCGACAATCCGCGCACCGAACAGCCCTGGAAGATCGCCGCGCAGATCGAGGAAGGTTTCCTCAGCAAACGCCGCGAGGGCTATGCGGTGGAACTCGACCGCCGCCGCGCCATCGCGCAACTCATCGGCAAGGCCGAGCCGGGCGACACCGTTCTGCTCGCCGGCAAGGGCCACGAGACTTACCAGGAATTTGAAGATACGGTCGTCCCGTTTGACGACCGCATTCACGCCCTCGAAGCGCTCGAGAATCTCGGCTTCAAGCCTTGAGCGAACGGTCGAAAATTCCCACGCACCCAATGTAAACAAACATTTTCCAGCCTATGAAAATCTTCTTCCAACTCGCGTTCGTTTGTTCCGTCGGCCTCTTTGGCTGCGGCTCGCAAGTCTCGCAACCCGGCGAGGTGGGGCGCGCCTGTCGCAGCGCGCCGTTCGGGTTGTCGAAAGCCGCGGCGCGCTGGACCAGACGCGCCCTACCTGCGGTGATTCTCGCAACGATGGAGCATCGCGTTCACACCGTGGCCGCCCTTCCCCAGCCCATCGAAGAGAAAGCCGTGCGCCATTTCTGATGGAACCGCACCCGCTCCATTTCTTCGCTGCGGCCTGCGGCGGAAGCCTCCTGTGCGGCGCACCGGACACGATAGTTCACCGTGTCAGCACCGACTCGCGCGCCATCCAGCATGGCGATTTGTTCGTGGCGCTCGCTGGCGATAAATTCGACGGCCACGAGTATGTGAAGCAAGTCGCGGAGAATGGCGCCGTCGCCGCCGTCATCGCCGCGGATCGCGCCAAAGCCGTGCTCGCGCAACTGCCCTCCCCTGCCCCGCTGGCGCTGCTGACCGTGCCCGAAACCCGCGCCGCGCTGGGCCGGATGGCGGGGCATTATCGCGCGGAATTTTCCCTGCCCGTCATCGCCGTGGCCGGCTCGAACGGCAAGACGACGACGAAGGAATTGCTCGCCTCCATCCTGCGCCAACACGGCGCGACGCTGTGGAGCGAGGCCAGCTTCAACAACGACATTGGCGTGCCCTTGACGCTGCTGAAGCTGGAGCGCTCACACGACGCCGCCGTGCTCGAAGTGGGCACCAATCATCCCGGCGAACTGGCGCCGCTGGTGCAACTCATCCGGCCGCGCTTCGGGATCATCACGAGCATCGGACGCGAGCATCTTGAATTTTTCCGAGACCTCGACGGCGTCGCCCAGGAGGAAGGCTGGCTGGCGGAGTTGCTGCCGGCGGAAGGCGCGCTGTTCGTCAACGGCGACAGCGAATGGACGGAGAACATCGCCCGGCGCGCCCGTGCCCGCGTGGTGCGGGCGGGCCTCGGGGCGAACAATTCCTGGCGCGCACTGGATTTGCGCACTGACGAAAGGGGCGTGGCGTTCCGTGTGGTGACACCACATCCCGACTTCGCCGGTGAGTTTCGCGTGAACTTGCTCGGACGTCACCAAGTCACGAATGCTCTGCTGGCGCTGGCCGCCGCCGCGGAACTTGGCGTCAGCCCAGACGCGGCCCGTCGCGGTCTCGAAGCCTGTGCTCCCGCGAAGATGCGCCTGCAGGTCTGGCGCGCGGGCGGAGTGACCGTGCTGGATGACGCTTACAATGCGAACGCCGATTCGATGCTCGCCGCACTGGAAACACTGCGCGATTTCCCCTGCTCCGGCCGGCGTGTGGCCGCGCTGGGTGACATGGCGGAACTGGGTGAATTCACGCCTCAGGCGCACGTCGAAATCGGCGCGCAGGCCGCGCAACTCGGCGTGGACTGGCTCGTATCCGTCGGACGCTGGGCCGCCGTGACGGCCGCGTCGGCACGCGCCGCCGGATTGAAAGAAGTGAGCGAATTTGCCGCCGCGCCCGCGGCTGCCGAAGTGTTGCCGGCAACGCTTCGCGCCGGAGACGTGCTGCTGTTAAAAGCCTCACGCGCCGCAGCGTTCGAACGCATCGGCGAAGCACTGCGCGCAGCATCGCCAGCATCCGCCGCGTGATCGGTGCGCGGCTCACAAAATGAAATCCAATCAATCCCCCAGAATACGTCGCCCGTTGATGCCCGACCGCCGTGAACAGGAGTTCGCGCGCGGCGCGCGGCTGGCCCATCGGCTCGGAGTGCCGCAGTTTCTGGCGCGACTTGTCGGACTGGAGCGCGCGCAACATTTGTGTCGTGACACCCCGATCCTGGCCCGCCCCGATTAGCCTGTGATTTATTGGATTTCACAGACGTTGCTGGAGATTTCGGCCGACACCGCGTGGGCCGACACGGTCTCGTTTCTACGGCTGTTCCGTTACATCACCGTGCGCAGCGCGGGCGCGGCGGTGACCGCGCTCATCCTGAGCTGGTGGCTCGGGCCGAAGATCATCCGCTGGCTCAAACGGCTGAAGTTCGGCCAGGACTACGTGGACAAGGCGGAGGAGACGGGCTTCATCACCCGCACAGTCAACAAGAAGGGCACGCCCACGATGGGCGGCATCTTGATCGTGGCGGTGATGGATCTGACCGCGCTGCTGTGGGCGCAGTGGAATGCAATGATCGCGTTGACGCTGCTCTCGGTGGTGGTGCTGGCGGGGTTGGGCTTCTTCGACGATTACGCGAAGATCGCGAAGCAGAACAACAAGGGCACAGCCGAGCACGTGAAGTTGATCGTGCAGTTCGGGCTGGCCGCGTTCATCGCCATTTATCTCTGGCAGGTGCCGGCGACGAGCAAGCTGATCTCGGAAGTGATGGTACCGTTCTACAAGCATCCGATCGCCACGGGCGCGCTCGGCGCGGGTATTGGTCTGGCGTTGACGGTGCTGACAGTGGTCGGCAGTTCAAATGCGGTGAACCTGACCGACGGACTGGACGGCTTGGCCATCGGTTGCACGCTGATCGTGTCGTTCGTGTTCGTGGTGCTGACGTACATCGCGGGAAATTTCAAGGCGGCGGCGTATCTGCAAGTGCCCTACGTGCCCGGCGCGGGCGAACTGACGGTGTTTTGCTCGGCGATGATCGGCGCGGGCCTGGGCTTTCTCTGGTTCAACTGCCATCCAGCGCAGGTGTTCATGGGCGACACCGGTTCGCTGGCGCTGGGCGGCGCGCTGGGGATCATCGCGGTGCTGATTCACCAGCCGATGGTGCTGGTGCTGGCAGGCGGGGTTTTCGTGGCCGAGGCGATGTCGGTGCTCATCCAGCGCGGCTGGTTCAAATACACCCGGCGCAGATACGGCGAAGGCCGGCGCGTGTTCTTGATGGCGCCGCTGCACCATCACTTCGAGCGCAAAGGCTGGCATGAATCGCAGGTGGTGATGCGCTTTTTCATCCTGGGCATCCTCTGTGCGCTGGTGGCGTTGAGCACGTTGAAGATTCGCTGAGCGGCACCTCGTCGCGCCTCTATTTTCATGTTCGATCTTTCCGGCAAACGTGTCCTCGTCCTCGGCCTCGGCAAGAGTGGCCTAGCGGCCACCGAACTGCTTCATCAGCGCGGGGCCAGCGTCGTCGCCGCCGACAGCGCAAATTCCGAGGCGCTGCGGCGCGGCACGGCAGGTTTGCGGGCGCTCGGCGTTGAGGTGCAACTGGGCCTGACCGCCGCGCCTGAGGGGAACTTCGATCTGGTCGTCACCAGTCCCGGGGTGCCGTCGAGCAATCCGCTACTCGCTGAATTGTTCGGGCGCAAGACGCCGGTCATCGGCGAACTGGAACTCGGCTTTCAACACGCCCATTGCCTGCACATCGCCATTTCCGGGACCAACGGCAAGACCACCACCACGGAACTCGTGGAGCGCATCCTGCGACAGAACAACCAGAAGACGGTCGCCGCCGGAAACATCGGCCTGCCGGTCTGCGCGGTGGCCGAACAGTCGCGCGATCTGGATTTCCTCACGCTCGAAGTCAGTTCGTTCCAGCTCGAGACGATTCAATATTTCCGGCCCGCGGTGGCGGTGATGATGAATATCACGCCGGATCACCTCGACCGTTACGCCGGCATGAAGGAATACATCGCGGCCAAGGGCCGGCTCTTCATGAACCAGCAGCCGTTCGATTGGGCGGTCGTCCAGAGCGAGGCTCTAGCCATCCTGCGCGAACACGACATCAAGGTGCCGTCGAAGGTGATCACCTTCAGCGCCGCCAACCGCCGCGCCGACCTTTTCCTCGATCGCGGCCTGCTGACCAGTCGGCTCGAAGGCTGGACCGGACCGTTGCTCGACATGGCGAAGTGCCAGTTGCGCGGACCGCACAACGCCGAGAACCTGATGGCCACCCTCGCGGTGGGCCGGGTGCTGCGCATCCCGCTCGAAGTGATGTTGCCGGCGCTGACCAGCTACGCGCCCGCGCCGCATCGCTGCGAACTGGTGGCCGAGATCGGCGGCGTCCAGTTTGTGAACGATTCCAAGGCGACGAATCTCGACGCCGTCCACAAGGCGTTGCTGGCCATGCCGGCGTCTGCCCCGGGCGAGCCCAATGTCTGGCTGATCGCCGGCGGCAAGGACAAGGGCCTTGAGTATCACGATGTCGGGCCGCTGCTTTCCGAGCGCGTCAAGGGCGCATTTTTGATTGGTGAAACGCGCGAAAAAATCCGCGCGGCCTGGAGCCTTTTTACTCCTTGCACCCTCGCAGATTCATTGTTAGAAGCAGTCCAGATGGCCGCGGCCAGAGCGGTCGCTGGCGATGTTGTCTTGCTCTCACCCGCTTGCTCGAGCTTTGACCAGTTTCAGGATTACCAGCATCGGGGCGGGGTGTTTCGTGAAGCGGTGCTCGCCCTGCCGGGCGGCGGCGCGGAACGCGGCACAGGCCGGGCGTGAAGAGGCGATTCCGACGGCAGTCCCGTTTTTCTCTTAATTACTTTCGTCAGTTACCGATTTGCTTTGGGGTTTCGTGAGGGAAAACCCCGCGGCAAGAAATAAACCAAGACCTCAAAGAAAGGACGCTGCGAGCGTCAGGAAAATAATGAGCACTCCGAACCCATTGGTTCCGCAAGGAACCTTCGCGGACAAGGGCAAGTCCCACATCCGCGTCGCCGTCTTTACCATTCTAGCTGTTCACGTCGTGCTGCTGAGCGCCCTGCTCATCGCCGGCTGCAAACGCACCACGACCGAGGAACAGCCAGCGCCCGACCAGACCGTCGTCACCCCGCCACCGCCACCGCCCCCGCCCATTGAGCCGCCAGCGTTGCCGCCGCCGATCGATACAAACATGCCGGCAGATGTGCCGCCGCCGCCCGTGGTGGACATCGCCCCTCCGCCACCGCCCCCAGTCGTTGTTGAAACGCCGGGCCAGGAGCATGTCATCATCAAGGGAGACACCTTTGCCACCATGGCCACGAAGTACCATGTGTCGGTCAATGCCATCAAGCAGGCCAATCCAAATCTCAATCCCAACCGCCTGAAGATTGGCGACAAGGTAAAGATCCCGGCAGCGACCACTTCATCCGCGCAACCGGGCGCCATGGCCCCAGCCGCTGACGCGAGCAAAACCTACAAGGTCAAGTCCGGCGACAACCTGACCAAGATCGCCAAGGCCCACGGGACCACGCCGAAGGCGTTGCGTGCCGCCAACAACCTGTCCACCGACCAGATCAAAGTGGGCCAGACGCTGAAGATTCCCAGCAAAGCTGCCCGTGTTACTCCGGCGCTTGAACCGGCCCCAGTTCCGGCGCCTGCGCCCGCACCGGCACCCATCGAGCCAATCCCGACTCCTGCTCCCATGACGCCGGTGCCGTTCGCGCCACCTGCCACGACTCCGAGCAACACCTGAGCTTCGACTGAATTTGCGGCCGGCCACGATTGGTCCGGTCAAATCAAAGGGGTGTGCCTCACGGTACACCCCTGCTTCCTTTCCGCTGCCCATCCTCCGCTCCGTTCGGATCCAACTCTTCTTCATAATCCTCATCTAAATCATAAACTCCCGCATGGTAATCCCGTCAATTTCCGCCGACGAAGGAGATTACGATCAAGATCATGATTGCGAATACGATGAAGATGCTGTCCCACACCCACCGCAACCTGCCATGAAAACCGCCACCACTCTGCTGCTTGTTTCCATCCTCGGTCTGCTCGCTTTGAGCATCACCATGCTGACCAGCGCCTCGACGCTGGACTCCAATACCCACTACCTCGCGCAACAGCCCATGTGGTGCCTGATTGGCCTTCTCGCCTTCGGTCTCTCCGCCGCCTCCGACTATCGTTGGCTAAAAAAATATCCGTGGCTTCCCCTGGCTCTGCTCGGCCTCGCCGCCGTTTTGCTGCTGCTGGTGTTTGTCCCGCAACTCGGCCCAAAAATCAAAGGCGCCCGACGTTGGATCGCGCTGGGTGGCCTGCGTTTTCAACCGTCGGAATTTGCCAAGCTCGCGTTGATCGTCGCCCTGGCCTGGTATGGCGAGCGCTTCCAACGACAGATGCCGACCTTCAAGCGCGGTGTGGTTCTGCCACTGGGCATCGTCGGTTTCATCATGGCCCTCGTCTTCGTCGAACCCGACGTCGGCACGGCGTTGCTTCTCGGCGCGGTGAGTTCCGTGATCCTGCTGGTGGCCGGCCTGCGCCTCCGGTATTTCCTGCCACCCGTGCTGGTGGCCGCGGCGGGACTGGCCGTGTTCATCGCCAACAATCCGATGCGCTCCGACCGCATCTACTCGTGGCTGCACCTGGAAGAAACCCGGCTGGGCACCGGCATGCAGGTCTATCGCGCCCGCATGGCAATGGGATCAGGCGGACTCGAAGGGCGCGGTCCTGGCGAAAGTCGCATGAAGCTGGAGTATCTGCCCGAGCATCACACTGACTTCATTCTCGCGATCATCGGCGAGGAACTCGGCCTCGGCGGAACGGTGGGACTCGTCGCGATCTATCTCGGCATCCTGATCTGTGGCGCCTATATCGCGTGGCACGCCTCGGACGTTTTCGGGATGTTGATGGCCACCGGCATCACCTTCCTCATAGGACTCCAGGCCTTCATCAACGTCGCCGTTGTCACCAACACCTTCCCCAACAAAGGACTCGCGCTGCCCTTTGTCAGCTACGGCGGCTCCAGCCTCGTGGCGCTGCTCATGTGCGTGGGTTTCCTCATCAGCATCGGGCGTCACGCGGGCGATGGACTCTCGCTGACCACCGGCCTCTTCGGCCGCCGCAATCCCTTCCAGCGCACCGCGGGCGCGGAATCCATTTGATGAATCCCGGCCAGACGCGCCCACTCATCGCCATCGCCTGCGGCGGCACGGGCGGGCATCTCTTCCCCGGCATCGCCGTGGCCGAGGAATTGAAGCAGCGCGGCGCCGATGTGCTGCTGCTCATTTCACCCAAGGAAGTGGACCAGCAGGCGGTGAAATCCGTGCGCGGCATGGAGGTCGCAGTGCTGCCTGCGGTCAGCATGGTCCGGGGCCAGGCCGCCGCCTTCGTGCTGGGCGCATGGAAATCGTATCGCGCCGCGAAGCAACGCTTCCGCCGCCGCGCGCCACAAGCCGTGCTGGCGATGGGCGGTTTCACCAGCGCGCCGCCGATCCTGGCGGGACGCGCCTTCGCCGCCCGCACCTTCCTGCACGATTCCAACACGATTCCCGGCAAGGCCAATCGCTGGCTCGCGCGCCTGGTCGATCAAGCGTTCGTCGGCTTCCCCTCGACAGCGGCACTTTTGCGGTGCCGCCACATTGAACACACCGGCACTCCCGTCCGCCCTGAGTTCAAGCCCGCCGATCCCGGCGCCTGCCGCGTGGCGCTGGGACTCGAACCAGAACGTCCCACGCTGCTCATCATGGGCGGCAGCCAGGGCGCTTTGGGGGTGAACAACCTGGCTCTTGCTGCGCTCCCGATACTGCAGGCTGCCCTGCCCGCGCTGCAATTCTTCCACTGTGCCGGCTCGCAGGATGCGGATCGCGTCCGCACCGCCTATGAGAAGGCCGGTCTGCGCGCGGTGGTGCATCCGTTCTTCACCCAGATGGAACTCGCGCTCGGCGCGGCCAGCGTCGCCATCAGCCGCGCCGGAGCGTCCTCGCTCGCCGAACTCGCGGCCCTGCGCCTGCCGGCGGTGCTCATCCCCTACCCCATCGCCGCAGACAACCACCAGTTTCACAACGCCCGCGCGTTCGTGGGCACCGGCGCCGCGCGGATGCTCGAACAAAAGGAGGGCACCGGGGACCAACTCGCCGCGATGGTGCTGACGCTGTCCAAAGAGCCAGCCCGGCACCGGGCGATGAGCGAAGCACTGGCCCGCTGGCACACGCCCGACGCTGCCGCCCGGATCGCCGGGCACATCCTCGCCACAGGGAAATCAGCGTGAGTGCGTTGACTCCGGATCAGGTCAGCGACCTCCTCGCGGTGAACCCCGGCGCCACGGTCTTTCTCGTGGGCATCGGCGGCTGCGGCATGAGCGGACTCGCGCACCTGCTGCTCGACCTCGGCCATCGCGTCGCCGGCTCGGACGTCGTCGAGAACGAGGAAATCCGGCAGCTTCGTGCGCGTGGTGCGACGATTCACCCCGGCCACGCCGCCGGGAATATCGAGGCCGCAAAACCGTTCCTCGCGATCTTCACGCCGGCGGTGAACGCCGCGAATCCCGAACTCGCCTGGGCGCGGCAGTCCACTATTCCGATCATCCGACGCGCAACGCTGCTGGCGGCGCTCGTGCATCGTCAGCGCGGCATCTGTGTTTCCGGGATGCACGGCAAGACGACGACCTCGGCCCTGCTGGCCTTTGCGCTGCATAATTTGTCTGCCAACCCAAGCCATGCGATTGGCGCGCTGGTGCCCCAACTCGGGCGCCAGGCGCGTCTCGCATGGTCGGGACCTTCTGCGACGGACACGCCGCCCCCGTGGTTTGTCGTCGAGGCCGACGAAAGTGACGGCACGCTGCGCGGCTTTCATCCAGAGCACGCCATCGTGCTCAACGTCGATGCCGACCATCTCGATCACTACGCGGGGATCGACGCGGTCTGCGACGAGTTCCGCGCCTTCGCACGGCAGGTGCGCGGGACGCTGATGTACTGCGCGGACGATCCGCGGTTGCGCGAAATGTTCGCCGGCCGTGCCCGCACGATCTCCTATGGCTTCGCGGCCGGGGCCGATTACCAGATCACGCGGCGACAGGCACCCGTGCAGAAAAGCGCGGGGACTCACTCCGCTTTCGAACTGGAACATCGCGGCGTTCCACTCGGCACCTTCAAACTGCGGCAGCACGGCGAGAAGAACCTCTCGAACGCCGGTGCGGTCGTGGCGCTGCTGCATCACCTTGGCTTTGCGCCCGAGGCCATCGCCCGCGCCATCGCGGATTTCGCCGGAGCGGCACGCCGGCAGGAAGAACTGTTCGCCGATGAACGCTTCCACGTATTCGACGACTACGGCCATCATCCGGCGGAGATCGAGGCGACGCTGCGCTTGTTCAAGGAGCTGAAGCCGCGGCGCCTGCTGGTGGCGTTTCAACCGCATCGCTACACCCGCACCAAGGCGCTGCTCGGACAGTTCGCCACGTGCTTTCGAGACGCCGACCGGCTTTGGCTGACGGAGATCTACGCGGCGAGCGAACCGCCCATTGCCGGCGTGACCGGTTTGATGCTGGCGGAAACGGTGCGTGCCACCGGGCAGAAGGTGGAATTCGTCGCCGAACTTGCAGCACTGCGTGGTGCGGTGTGCGCGGCGATGGAACCGGGAGATACTTTGGTATTCCTCGGCGCGGGCGATATCACGCGGGCCGCACATGAACTCGCGGCGGAATTGCGAACCGCCCGCCAAGCGTTGACTCGATCGTAGAGAACTCTGATTTCCCAATGCCCACACCTCTCACCCTCACCGTCATGCTCGGCGGTCCGTCCGCCGAGCGCGAAGTCTCACTGCGCTCCGGCGCGGCCGTGGCCCGGGCGCTGCGCTCGCTCGGGCACACCGTCCACGAACTCGATCCCAACACGCCCACCTGGCAATTGCCGCCGCACACCGACGCGGTCTTCCTCGCGCTGCACGGCACCTACGGCGAGGACGGCACCGTGCAGGCGCAGCTCGATCAACTGGGCGTGCCCTACACCGGCTGCGGCCCCGAGGCGAGCCGCCTGGCATTTGACAAGGTCGCGACGAAACGCCGCTGCCTCGCGTCCGGTGCGCCGACGGCGCGCTTCGAGGTGTTTGAAAATCCGAAGTCACCGTGGCCGATGGGCTGGCAGCCGCCGGTGATTCTAAAACCCGTTCGACAGGGTTCGAGCGTGGGGCTGCAATTCGTGGATCGCGTCGAGGAATTTGCCGCCGCGTTGGTGGAATCGCTGCGGCACGACACCGAGGTGCTCATGGAAGAACGAATCGTCGGGCGCGAAACCACCGTGGGCATTCTAGGTGGCGAGGCGTTGCCCGTCGTCGAGGTGCGTCCGAGACAAGGCTCGTACGACTACGCGAACAAATACACCGTCGGCGCCACGGAATATTTCTGTCCGGCGGAGTTCGATGCGACCACGACGCGCCGCATCCAGGAAGCGGCGCTCGGTGCATTCCATGCGATCGGCGGACGCGATTACTCGCGCGTGGATGTGATGGTGAAAGCGAACGGCGATCCGGTGGTGCTCGAGGTCAATACGCTGCCCGGCATGACGGAGACGAGTTTGCTGCCGAAGGCAGCGGCGGCGGCGGGGATTGGCTATGCGGAGCTTTGTCAGCGGATGGTGGATTTGGCGCTGGCGCGGAAGCAGTGAGGAAGGTGTCCGCGACTAGAACGGTTAATTTATTTCATACCCGTTTGTTGAGTAAGCGCGACTCTCCCTCACCCCGGCCCTCTCCCGCTGGGAGAGGGAGAATCGTTTGCCGTCTTGCCGCGAAACTAGCGATTGCGTTGGCGGGAGATGCTGCCGAAAAACTTGACCGCGCCGATGGCTGTCCCCTCTCCCAGCGGGAGAGGGCCAGGGTGAGGGAGAACGCCCCGATCAACACGAGACGGTGGCCACGGAATTATTGAAACCGCTCTAGCACGTTCTCACCGATATATGCGCCGCAAATGGAAGCTCTTGCTAATCGCATTGCTTGCTTTGATCTTTGGCACAATCACCGCCTACCGGATACTCGAATCGCCTAGCCGCGTGCTTCGACACGCACTCCATCTTGAGCGACTACCCTCTTCTATCACCAACCTCCGGATGGGTTCCGATGCCTGGACCGACGAGGTTCGCGGATTCTACTTTGAAATCGCGCCAGACGATTTCCCAGCACTATTGGTCGGACGCCAATTTCACCCATCTGACATTGGTGAAGCTTTCGAGGCGCGCACGATTCACATTTCCCCGCCCATTGCTTTCGTCGCTCGGTGGCAATACCGGTGGGAAACTGACGGTTCCCGTTGCTATATCATTGCCAACGAGAAGAAGACTCGTGTGATCGCCATCTTCTCAGCCGACTGAGTTGCGATAGACCTCACCCACTCACCTTTTCGCAACGCATTCTCAGGAGACACTGTTTCCGCTCTCGAACCCAAATCCAACAAACGACCCCACATCTTGCGCCCGCCCGCCCTCTCTCCCCCACACCTCGCGGTCCGCCCGAAAAAACTGTTGCCAGCCCGTCAGAATCTGACCCACTGTTGTCATGCTCTTCCGCAAAAAACCCCGGAACCGACGTCTTGAGCGTAAAGAGATTCTGGACGTCAAGGTTCGCTCCAGCGTGCGCCGCCAGACTTTGGTGCGCCGCGCGGGCATCGGGCTGGGCAGTTTGTTTGCGCTGGTGGTCGGCCTCTTCGTCGCGTGGCGCGGCATCGAGTGGGTGCTGCGCGAGACGGTTTACCAGAATCCCGCATTCGCCCTGCATCAGTTTGAAGTGCAGACCGACGGCGTGATTGCCATCGAGCAACTGCGCAGTTGGTCCGGCGTGAAATTGCGCGACAACCTCCTCGCCCTCGACCTCGCCCGCGTCCAGCGCGATCTCGAAATGGTCCCGGCCATTGAATCGGTGCGCGTCGAGCGCGTCCTGCCCCACACCTTGCGCGTGCGCGTGACCGAGCGCGTGCCGGTGGCGCGACTCGTCTTCGCCGGCAAGCCCACCGGCTCCGGCAATACCAACACGCCGCCCTCCATCTACACAATCGACGCCGCGGGCTATTTCATGTTTCCCATCGAATCCGCCCAGGTTAACCAGCCCCAGGGCTTCAGCGTTGCGCATCTGCCCGTGCTGACCGGCGTGCCCTTGAGCGAAATCCGGCCTGGGCGGCAGACGGAATCCGCGCAGGTCCGCGCCGCGCTGCAACTGCTGCAAGCCTTCGATCGCTCGCCAATGACCGGCTTGGTGGACGTGAAGGAAATCGATGTATCGACCCCGAGCTTTCTCAAATTAATCACCGGGCAGGAATGCGTGGTGGAGTTCGGCTTGAACGAATTCGACCCGCAACTGGGCCGCTGGCGCTCGGTGTACGACCACGGACAGCGTTACCGGCGCAATCTTGCGTGGATGGATTTGTCGGTCTCCAACAATGTCCCCGCCCGCTGGCTTGAGTCGGGCATCGTCCCTGCCCCGCCGGTCAGGCCGGTCAACCCTCCCAGATACAGAAATCGTCATGTTTGATCCCTCCTCCGTCATCGCCGGCCTCGAAATCGGCACGTCGAAAGTCTGCGTGGTCGTCGGCGAGTTGAACGAAGCCAACGCGCTCAACATCATCGGCGTCGGCCAGGCGCGCTCGCGCGGCGTGCGCAAGGGCGAGATCACGGATGGGCCCACCACCGCCGAAGACGTGCGCAACGCCGTCGTCGAGGCCGAGGAGATGTCGAACGTCGAGATTCGCAGCGTCTATCTCGGCGTGACCGGCGCCCACATCGAAGGCTTCAACAACCGCGGCGTGCATCCGGTCGTCTCCGACGATCGCGAAATCTCCGCCGAGGACGTGGACGACGTCATCAAGAACGCCAAGGCCATCAACCTGCCGCGCGAGAACAGCGTCCTCCACTCGATCCGCCAGCACTTCCTCGTGGACGGGCAGGACGGCATCATCGATCCCGTGGGCTTGCTCGGATCAAAACTTGAAGTCGATCTCCACGTCATCCACGGCGTTTCAAACCGGCTCCAGAATCCGGTGCGTGCCGTCAAGGAATTGCAGCTCGATGTCGAGGCGGTGGTGTTCAACGGCCTCGCCTCCTCGCTGGCGGTGCTCAGTCCCGAGCACAAGGAACTCGGCGCGCTCGTCATCGACCTCGGCGGCGGCACGACCGAATACGTCGTCTATAGCGGCGGCATCATCAAACACACCGGCGTGATCGCGGTCGGCGGCGACCATGTTTCCAATGACCTGGCCTACGGATTGAAGGTGCCGCTGGGCCGCGCGGAATCGCTCAAGCTCCATCATGGTTCCGCGGTCGCCGGCGAAAACGACAAGGGTCTGACGATTAACGAAAACGACGAACTCGGCCTGGCGATGAGGCCCGTCAACCTCGAACACCTGCGCAAGATCATGGTGCTGCGCCTTGAGGAAACGCTCGAACTCATCGAGCGCGACATCGCCCGCGCCGGTCTGCTCGACTACGTGCGCGCCGGTGTGTTCCTGTGCGGCGGCGGCGCGCGGGTGGCGGGCATTGAAAAACTCGTCGAACGAATCTTCCAACTGCCCGCGCACCCCGGTCGCACCAACAACATCAACGGACTTAAATCCGCCCTCGATCAGCCCGAATTCGCCACGGCCATTGGCCTGGTGAAATACGGCTCCGTGCAGCAGAAAAAACGCCCCCGCGTGACCATCGGTCAGGCGATCAAGGAAACGTTCACTGGCCTGCTCCGCCTCGGCTGATTCATTCCCATCCGAAACCACGCCCACCTCCCTGTGCCATGGAATCGCTCGATCAAAACCACCCCGCCGCACCGGCGGCGCCCGTGAAAAAATTGTTCACCATCAAAGTCATTGGCGTCGGTGGGGCCGGCTGCAACGTCGTTTCGCATTTCGCGCACGAACCGCTCCAGGGCGTCGGCCTGGCGGTGATGAACACCGATGCCGCGGCACTCGCGTCATCGCCTGTGCCCACGCAGATCAATCTCGGGGTGAAGACCAATCGCGGACTCGGCGCCGGCGGCGATCCCGAGCGCGGTCGTGCGGCGGCGGAGGAGGATGCCGAACACATCCGGAAATTCTGCGCCGGCGCGGATCTCGTCTTCGTCGTGGCCGGTCTGGGTGGCGGCACCGGCACCGGAGCGGGTCCGGTGGTCGCCAAACTCGCCCGGGAATCCGGCGCGCTGGTGCTGGCGTTTGTCATTCTGCCCTTCGAATGCGAAGGCAGCCGCCGCCAGCGTCAGGCCAGCATGGGCCTCGCGGATTTGAAATCCGTGGCTGATGCGGTGGTCACCCTGCCGAATGAGAAGGTGAAGAAGCTCGCCGACGAAAACACCAGCTTCCTCGAAGTCTTTCGCCTGACCAACGACCTCGTCGTGCAAGGCGTGCGCGGCATCTGGCGTCTGCTCGAAAAGCCTGGAATCATCAACGTGGATTTCGCCGATCTCTGTGCGGTCACCCAGAACAAGCACGCCGAGAGCCTGCTCGCCATCGCCGAGGCCCGCGGCGAAAATCGCGCCCGCGAAGTCGTCAACCGCCTCCTCGCGCATCCGTTCAGCGACGGCGGCGCAGTCCTGGCTGAAGCGGGCAATGTGCTCATCAGCCTCGCCAGCGGACCGGGATTGACCATGGCCGAGGTCGAGCACGTCATGGAACAGATTCGTCGCCAGTGCGAGAATGCGCATCTCATCATGGGCACGTCCATTGACGAGTCGATGGGCGACGCGCTGGTGGTGACGCTGGTGGCCTCGCGCCGTCACGGCGGCGTGGGCGAAGGCGGCCCGCGCAACAACGAAACCGCTCCGGCCTGCGCCTCCCTTGAGAACGATCTCATGCAGCAGATGATCGACACCTCGGCACCGTCACGCGCCTCGTCGCGCTGCCTCCCGCCGCCGCCCGCTATCACGCCCGAAGTGACCGAGCAACTGGTGCGGCAGCAAGGGGGCCACGGATCGCGCCGCCGGAACCAATCGCGTCCGCGCCAGGGACTGTTGCCGCTGGAGATCGTGTCGAAAGGCCGTTTCGAGAACAGCAAGCCCACCATTCACGCCGGCCAGGATCTGGATCTGCCGACCTACCTGCGCCGCGGCGTGTCCTTGAACTGAGGTTCGCGTTTCGAGTTTCGCGATAAGAACACACATCCCCTCACCGCTCGACGGTGAAACAAATGTCCGCAGGAGAGGCGCCGCTGGCGCCTCTTTTTTTTGCCGTGGTCGCAATACCGCCATCGTCCTGACGATCCGCGCCCACGCTGTAAACAACGAATCCCTTCGCCAATTTCCGATAGCGCAGCACTTCGCCGGTGAACGGATCGATCGGCACCGCCGGAAGAATATCCGGTGCCAACCCGTGCAAGCCCTCCGGCAGGTTTCCTCCGTACTCGATCCGAAACCGCTCGATGGCCAGCGCCGTGGCAGCGGTGCGCAGGCGTGCGGAATTCTCCGCATCGCGATCCACGCATTTCCCCAGCGCCGGCATGAGCATGGCCGTCAACACATACAGTTTCCGCCGGGCCTTGATCATGTCGCCGTCGAAGGACTTGAGCGCATCAAAACGCGTCGGCGGTGGAAGGCGGCTGGCATCGATGAACTGCTGCATCGATTTCAGGTAGAACAGCAAATCACGATCGAAGAATCCGGTCAGCCGGTTCAACACCTTCGGCCCCGCCTGGGCCACGCCGGGACTGGCTCCGCCGCCCCCGCCATTGTTCATCGCGGCGGCAATTGCGCCCGGATTCCGGAAGACCTCGATGGCGCTTCCGCGCTCTCCCGCCAGCACCCGCGGGAGGGCGTTGGTGTTGTCGCCCGCCAGGATCATCTTCTGCAATCGCTGCAACTGCGCCTCTTTCAGCGCCACGCGGTTGACCACCTGCTCCAGTCCAGAACCAGCGATGGTGTTCATCGAAATTCCCACCAAGTGCGAGATGAGCAGCGGCTCACCGGCGAGCGAGCGTGCGGCCGCGTAGCCCGCAAGGACGGATTCCGTGGCGCGATCGGCATGTCCGGCGGCGGCTTCCTGAACAGCCTCTTCGCGCAGCAAACGGGAGGCTCCTTTCACCTTGGCCAGGTGCGGCAGCAAGGCGCTGAAGCCGGGACTCAAATCCACCGGATACCGGCTGTTGGTCAGATTGGCGGCGCGATGGAGAATCTCCAGCGCGTCCTTGTTCTCGCTCAGGCGCTGCGCCAGGTAATTGGTGATCTCCGGCGGCAAGGGCTCGGTGCGGCCGAGTTGTTCGAACTGCGTCTGGAGCTTCTGTTCCTCGCGATCCACCTGCTTCGGCGCCATCTCACCTGCTTCGGCAAACAAGAGCGCGGCGTTCTCAGCATCGGGCACCTGAAGATAAAACGCGTCCAGTTCCACCGGATTCGTCGGCAGCCCTGCGGCGCGAATGGTTATGAGTTCACGATCGATCTTCGCCGTCAGGCTGGCACGCCAGACGACGAGCGCGAGGATGGGCGCAAGGATGAGAAACGCCAAGATGCCCAGCACCACCCACAGAAGTCTGCGGCGACGCGGGCGTTCGGGCGACTGGACCGGCGGTAATTCATTCATGATGAGTTAATGCGATGACGCCCGATTGGACAGACCCGACCGGAAGGTGTCACGCCGCCATTAAGCCCGAACTCCGAAGTTGAATGGGGAGCGCACCCGCCCCGGGTGCTGTTTTCCGCGCCCTCGCGGAAAACCCGGTGAGCGTGAAATAGTGCAGGACGCCGCGGAACAGCGGGAGGCGCAGCGTGCTGGCCGCGAGGCGCGTCCAGCCACACCCGAGGGCGGGTGTGCTCCCCGACTGCGGAGTTCGGGTTAAACCGACTTCCGCGATGGGAATGGGGACCGCACGCGGCCAACGGGCTGGTTTGGGCGGCTCGCCCAAACCTTCGCCGCACATTTTCGCTTCTTGTTCGGCGCGAGAAAGTTGGTGGGACGACGTTTTCGGCGAACCGCCGAAACCCGCTCGTTGGAGGCGTGTATTCCTCATGCGGTCGATCCGCGCCAGGCTTCGACCTCGGAGTTCGCCGCTCAATCCACCAGGAGGCGGTAAAACCGCGCCGGCTGATCGGTGATAAAGAGAAAGGTGTTGGTCGGAGGCGGCGTCACGTCCTGCCATAAGCCCGAAAGTTCATCGGCGTATTGCAGCCGCGCGGCGGGATTGCTCCACGATAACACCACGGTGTCGTTGGTGCGGGCCATGCTGAGTTCGGGCGGGCCGTAAATCCCCGGCACGATCGCCACCAATTGCGCGGTGAAACTCATGTCGGAACTCGCGCTGTCGCGCTGATGCACCTCCACCGCCAGCACATTGTCGCCCTCCACGAGGTTGGTGGCCGGCAGTTCGAACGGCCCCTCAAACACATTCTGCGAATCACTCGCCGACCTTGCCGCGGCCGTGCCGTAAACCAGCGCCTCCGGATACGCCGGCATGCCGAGGCGGAACACCTCGACGCCGTTCAGATAGAACGCCGCGCCGTCATCCACCAAGGTCCGCAATTGCAGGCGCGTGCCCGCCGGCGTGCCGGGCACCGGGAAGTGAGTCCGATAATAATAGGTCAGCGTGATGCTGCCCGCGCCGGGCGGATTGGTCAGATTGAGCGAGGTGCGCACGGCGACATTGGCCGGTCCAACCGTGGTGCGGCCCGCCGGGCGTTTGGCGTCGAAGAGTCCCGTGCCAGATGCCCAACCCGCCTGCGTGTCATCGTAACCGGCCGCCCACCAGCCCACGCCGGGATCGCCATCCGATTCAAAGTGCCGCCACGGCTGGAGATCCCCCGCCAGGAGCAACACCTCCGACGCCACCGACACCACCGTGTCGGGCAGCAACGCGTTGCCATAGACATCACTCACGCCGCCGAGGGTCAGCAGATAGTTGACGCCCGGGTCGGCCGGGCTGGTGGTGAGAACAATGTTCGTGACTTGCGAAAGCGCAGCCTTCTCCACTGTCAACGCGCCGCCGTCCGTGAGGGGAGTGACGGCGTAATTCGCCAGTGTGCTGACGCCGGCCGATCTGAGCGGCTCGGAGAAGGCGACGGTGATGTTGGTAAGATTGAGATGGCGCACCGCCGAAATCACCCGCGGCCGTTGCGTGTCGGCGAGGTAAGCCACCTCGGCCACGCGGCTGTCCGCCACGTCCAACGCATTGCTGACGCGGCAGAAATAATTTCCGGCCAGCGCGGCATTCATGTTGGCGATGGAATAACTGGATCCTGTGGCCCCCGAGATCGCCGTGCCGCTGCGGTACCATTGATGGCTCACCGCCGGTGAACCGACGGCCACGATGCTCAGCGACGTCGAGCGGCCTTGCTGGACCACGCGATTGGTCAGGGTGGTGTCATCCACAATCATTGGCGCCTGGCCCGACTCCGCCGTCAGCGACATCGCGAACACCACGTCGGAACTGGTGTCGCCCTGTTGATGCACTTCGACCGCGAGCAGGTTGTCGCCGGCAACGAGATGGGTGGCGGGAAAGCTGAGCACTTCATAGCTCGTGGCATCACCGTTGAACGGCGGGGTGCTCGTCGCCATGCTGGTGCGATAGATGTTGCCCGCCGCCATGCGCAGGCGCCCAAGCTCGGCGCCGTTCAGGTGGAACACCGCGCCATCATCGACGAGATTCGAGGTTGTCAGCGTCAGCCCGGGCGTCGGAGCGGAGGGATAATTGAAGTGCGTGCGGAAGTAATAGCTGCGCAGGCGCGCCCCGTTGTTCGTCAGCGGCAACAGTGTGTTCTTCCCCTCCGGCAGCGCGGCGCTCTCGTTGTAGAAGACCGCATTGGACGGCCCGTCCCAGGTGCTGTCGTCGTAGCCCGGATTCTTCCAGGCCGTTCCATATTCGTTGGTGGTGGCGTCGTAACGCCAGGCGTTGGTGGCTGCAAGGAGCACGAGACGCGTGGCCGCCGCCGGAGTCACGATGATGCGCACCGGCGCCGACGTGCCGGTGCGGCCGGCGTTGTCCAGCGCGATCGCCGTCAGGGAATGCGGGCCGGCTGCGAGCGGCACCCACGTCGCCGAGAAGGGCGTGAAGTTGTCTTCGCCCACCTTCACGCCGTCGGCGAAAAATTCCACCAGCGCGATGTGGCCATCGGCATCATTGGCGTCGGCCGTCAGCGTCACGGTATTCCCCGCAATGAAGGTTGCGCCATTCGTCGGTGCGGAGAGCGCAATGAGCGGCGCGCTGTCGTCGTCCTGGATCAGGCACGCGCCTTGCGCATCAGCCATCGTCGCACTGGATGGGTTGCTCAACTGCAGAAAAAAAACTTCAGACGGCTCGGGCAGCGTGTCGCCCAGCACCGGCACGACGACTGTCTGGGTGGTTTGCAGCGGCGCAAACGTCAGGGTGCCGGCCACGCTCGTGTAGTCCCAGTCGTCGCGCGCGGTGCCATCCACGGTGGTGAAATCCACGCTCACCTCCTGCGCGAACGGGTAAGAAAGCACGATCTTGAAGAGTGCGTTCGACATCCCGCCATCGCCCTCGGGCAGCGTGACATCGGCCACCGTAAACGATGGCAAGGCCGCTACGCTCAGGCGCCACGAGTAGGTGTCCTGAATGACTGGTCCGCGGACCATCGCGTTGGTGTGCGTGATGATGACCCGCAACTCGGTGTCCGGCGCCGGCACGTCGGTGCTGGCCAGGGTCACGGTGCTGCTGGTTGCATCGGCAAGCACCGCGCCGCCGAGCAGCCATTGGTAGTTCATGCCGCCGACATTCACCGCGGCGACACTGAACTGCCTCGCGCCACCGTCCGGCACCTCGGCGTTCCCGAAAGGAGGCGTGGCTCCGTCGGCAATGCTGACCTGGTTGAAGAGTTTGACAATGTGTTGCTGCTTGCAGATGGGACAGAAGCTCGCGCCGAGCGAGCGCATGCGGCAGTTGCGCATTGGACGGAACACGCCCTTGACCTGATAAGCGGCGCCCTCGAACGCGCCGACCGCGCTGCTGTAAGTGGAGGTGTCCGGCGTCGGCATCGGGGTGCCGGGCGTGACCCACGCGTCCCATTTGACGCTGGGAAAATTGAGGCCGCACTCCGCGTTGGCCGCCAGCGAACCGGGGCAGTTGGTGTTCGAACTGCCGTAGTCGTATTCATCCGCCAGCCCGGCGAACGAATGGCCAAACTCATGCACCTGCACTTCGTCGGAGGAGGAATTCACACTCGACACGCCCACCGAACCGCCGCACCCGCCGTATTTGGTCGAATTGACGAACACGAGAATCTCATCCCACACGCCGATGCCCACCAAATCGTCCGCTGCGGCAAACGCGCGCGTGACGCCGTCGCTCCTGAGGAAACAGCAACGTTCCGTGTCGCCCACCCAGAAACCGCTGCTCAGATAGGTGTCCTTGAGCGTGCCGCCGTTTGCCGGCGAATTGTCCTCGTAATCCGCACCCTGCTGGTTGCTCACGATATCCACGCGATACACGTTGGCCGCGTTCTGGTAGGCGTCCCACGGGCTGATGCCGAACATGACATTGATGAAACTCGCCACCTTGTTGGAAAAGGAGCCGGCGTTGAGATTCGTGATCGTGTAGCCGTCGCCCATCATCACGATGACCAGGCGGTTGTCATCCGGTCCGGTGTCGCACACCTTGCGCACGCCGATCGGCCCGGCCGGCGTCGGCGCGGCGGCGACCAGCGGTGTCGCATTGACCAAGGAAAAAGTCTGCTCCGCCGGCGCGAACGCGATCGGCAGTTCCTGCTGCGGCGGCAGCGGCTGGCCCAATGCGGCGGCAGCCAACCCGCCGGCGCCACGCCTGACCAGTCGCACCGATTCCGCGGGCGCACCCACCGGTCCCGGCACGCGCAGCACAAAACCGCCTTCGTCTGGCAGGCAACCTCCATGCACCCGTGGATCGCCCTCCGCGGTGAGCGCGACCCGCGTGCCCACCGGCACGATGACAGGCACGCGGCCCAGCACCGCACCGGCGGCATCGAGCCATTCGATCTCGTAGTCGAGCTTGACGATGGCCCCTTCAAGGCCCGGCGGGCGCACGTTCTTGACCGTGGGCGGAATGGGCGCCGCCTTCATCAGCGCGAGACCCTTCGCGGTATAGCTGAAATTAAGCTGCCAGAAATTCTCGCTGGCCGCGCGCGTCGTCGCGCCAAGGCTGACGGCGAGCGTCAGCCAGACAAGGGCGCGAAATAGCGACAAAGGTTGAGCGGGGCGGTGCCGCCTCGTCGGTTGGAAACAACGAAGGCAGGCGGAGAAGATTGATATCACGAGGTTCACCTGAGTTTCAATAAGCTGCGATTAGATACCATCTAAGCCGGGTCTCGTCACCAACAAGCTTCGGTCCATTCATGGCCGAGCATCGCGGGATTTAATCATTGCCAATCGTCCGCGCGCGAAAATCATGCCGCCATGCAATCGCATCTGCCCGAGCCCGTCCGTCCCATCGCCCTCGGCATCGAAGGCGGAGGCACGCAAACCCGCGCGCTCCTTGTCGATGCCACCGACGCGATCCTCGCCGATCATCGCCTCGGCCCGGCAAATATCCGGCTGCTCGACGAACCGGCGCTCGCGCAACTCTTCCGTGACATCGCCGCCATCGCGCCACGCCCCGACGCGCTCGGGATTGGCCTGGCGGGCGCCCGCACCGAAGCCGACCGCGCCCGCATTCGCGCCGCGGCTGAACATGTGTGGCCGGGCGTTCCGTGCCATGCGACCAACGATCTCGAAACCGCGATCATGGCTGCGGCATCCGCGCGGAAGGAAGAGGCGCCGCGCATCCTTGTCCTCAGCGGCACCGGCTCGTGTTGCTTCGGGCGCGCGCGCGATGGCGCCACGGTCCGGGTGGGCGGGTGGGGCCATATCCTCGGCGACCAGGGCAGCGGATATGACCTCGGCATGCGCGCTTTGCGGGCGGTGGTGCGGCAACTTGACCGCACCGGGCGCTGGCCTGCTCTGGGTGCGCGACTGCTGCGGGCGCTGTTGTTGAATGAGCCGGAGGAACTCCTGCCCTGGGCGCTGCGCGCCGGAAAATCCGCCATCGCCGCGCTGACCGTCGAAGTCTTTGCCGCTGCCCAGCAGCGTGACCGCCTCGCGTGCCGCATCCTCGCGCAGGCCGCGGACGAACTGGCCACCGACGCCGTGGCTTGCGCAACACGTCTCGCGCGACCGGGCTGGCCGGCGCACTTCGTCCTCGCCGGTGGCGTGCTGCTGAAACAGGCGGTCTTCGCCCGGCAGGTCAGCGCGCAAATTCGCAAGCGGTGGCCCAAGGCGAGGGTTGCTCCGTTGCCGCGCGAAAGCGTGTGGGGCGCGGTCGAACTCGCGCGACGCCTCGATCTCACCCGCCGCGTGACGGCGAAAATTACCCCGGGCAAATCTCCTTCACCGACCGCGGCAGCGTCCCGCGTGGCGGGCGCGCTCGCGGCGAATCCCATTCGCACGAAGGAACTCTCGCCCACCGAGCAAAGGAATCCGTCGTCGCTGCGCCTCGACAAACTTTCCCCCAGCGCGGCCATCGACCTGATGCTGTCCGAGGACGCAAAGATTCCGGCCGCCATCCTCGCGGAAAAACCGGCCGTCGAACGGGCGCTCCGGCTCATCGTGAAGGCGCTGCGTGGCGGCGGGCGACTGTTCTATGTTGGCGCTGGCACCAGCGGACGCCTTGGGGTGCTCGATGCGAGCGAGTGTCCGCCCACCTTCCGCACCGATCCAGAAATGGTGCAGGGCATCATCGCCGGCGGACAATCCGCGCTCTGGACCTCGTTGGAAGGCGCGGAGGACGATGCGGACGCCGGGGCGCGCGCGCTGGGCTTTCGTGGCGTCACGCGACGCGATGTGGTGGTGGGCATCGCGGCCAGCGGGCGGACGCCCTTTGTGTGGGGCGCATTGCGCGAGGCGAAACAGCGCGGAGCGGCCACCGTGCTCATTTGCTTCAATCCGCACCTCGTCATTCCGCGCGCGGATCGGCCGTCGGTGATCATCGCGCCTCGAATCGGGCCGGAAGTGCTGACCGGCTCGACGCGGCTGAAGGCCGGCACCGCCACCAAGATCGTGCTCAATATTTTCACCACGCTGGCCATGGTCCGGTTGGGCAAGGTGAGGAGCAACCTGATGGTGGATGTAAAAGCGTCGAATGTGAAATTGCGCGACCGCGCTGTCCGCATCACCGGTGAATTGACCGGTGCCGTTTACGAGGCGGCTCAGGCCGCGCTGGAGCGGGTCGATTGGGATATCCCGCGCGCGTGCCGGCGACTTGGCCGGCGCACCGGCGTGGCGGCGCGCCGGCAGACCGCCGCCCTCTCGAAGGTCCGGTAAAGAATGCGCGCTCTGCCGTGACGCCGCCAAGGGATCACGCTCCCAGCCGCGTCACCACCTCGCCGGACGACAGGCTCGCCAGAAGCTCCCGCACCGTGCGCGTCTGGCCGGGCAGCACCAGTTCGGGAGCGATCTCGGCGAGCGGTGCCAGGACAAAGCGTCGCTGGTGAGCGCGCGGGTGCGGCAGAATGAGGGCGGACGTGGCGCGAATCTCGGCACCGAACGCGATGAGATCGAGATCGAGCGGGCGCGGCTCATTCAGAACATGTTTGCGACGACGCCCGAACTCGATTTCCAGCGCCTGGAGTTTTTCGAGAAGGCTCTCCGGTGTTTCTCCGCCGCGCGGATGCAGGGACGCCATCGCATTGATGAATCGTGGTGAACCAGGCGGGCAATCCACCGGCGTGCTTTCCCAGAGCGAGGAGGCGCCGGGCGGTTGGTCGGAAAGTGCCTGCAACCGATCGAGTGCGCGCCGGACGTTGCCAGCGGAATCGCCGAGATTCGATCCGAGGGCAACGAAGGCGAGCCGTGTCGGAGAAGGTTCCCGGCGGGATGCCTTCGCCCCTCCCCCGCTTTTCGGTTCGCCACTCACTTGAGGCCGAGCACGTCCTGCATGTCGTAAACGCCCGGCGCGCGGCCGACGAGCCATTGCGCCGCGCGCAACGCACCGTTGGCGAGGGTCTCGCGGCTCGAGGCCTTATGGGTGAGTTCGACCCGCTCGCCCGTCGTGGCGAAAATCACCGTATGATCCCCCACTACATCCCCGCCCCGGATCGAGTGCATGCCGATCTCGGCGGCGGTGCGCTCGCCGGTGATGCCTTCGCGCCCGTGGCGGATGACCTCGGCGAGTTGCTGTTTGCGAACAGCCGCAAGGATCTCAGCCAGGGTGGTGGCGGTGCCGCTGGGCGCGTCCTTCTTGAGGCGGTGATGCATCTCGGTGATTTCAAGATCGTAGGACGGGCCGAGGATTTCCGCCGCCTTGCGCGTGAGCCAGAACAACGTGTTGACGCCGGTGGAAAAGTTGGACGCCCACACCATCGGAATCTGCGTTTTCGCCGCAAGGATTTGTTGCTTCTCGGCCTCGCTGTGGCCGGTGGTGCCGATGACGAGGGGTTTGCCGTGCGCGGCGCTGATTCCGACGACGGTCGGCGTGACATCATGGAAGCTGAAGTCGATCACCACGTCCCCCCTGGCGACCACCGCGCGAAGATCGTCGTTCTCGTCAACGAGGCCGGCGATTTGCAGTTGCGGGTTGCGTTCGGCGCCAGCGATGAGCGCCTGGCCCATGCGGCCCTTTGATCCGACGATGATAATCCGGGTCATAACGATTGAGGTGGTCACGGCAGGGCCGCGACACGGCGCGAGGTTAGAGGAGAAATCCGCGCCGCGTAAAGTCGCGAAGTAAGATCGCCAAAACTGACCCGCTGGCTGGCAGGTATGGTTTCAGTCTGCCAGCTTCTTGAACTCGACGGACAAGGCGCCATCGTCGCAGCGCAACAGGGCCACGCTGCGATGGGCTTGGAAGCGTTGGCGGCCCGCGTAGCCGGGATTCAGGAATCGCGTTGCGCCGACCATGCCCCAGAACGCGAGATGCGTATGTCCGTAAACCACGAGATCGGGTCGCGCGCGCTCGATGCGGCGGGCGAGCACCTCGTCGGGCCGTTGCGGATTGACGATGTGCTGCACGAGGAACTTGCCGCCGGCCAACTCGACGCGTTCGGAATCGCGCAGCGCGAGGAAGGAATCCGTGTTGCCCATCACCGCCGTGACGGGCGCAATTTGTTCCAGCTCCTGAAGAAGGCTTGCCGGCCCGACGTCACCCGCGTGCAGGATATGCTCGACGCCCGCGAACAGCGCAGGCACGCGCGGATCGAGAAAACCGTGGGTGTCAGAAATCACTCCGATAAGCATGGTGTCGATTCAGTTCAGCCAGTCCGCCGTGTTCCCCGTCATCATCGTGTTCGCCATCTTAATATTAAAAAACGCGGACAGAGCAGCATCCAGTTCACCCTCATGATTGGGAGTCGGGCACCAAAGCCTTCAGGCCTGGCTTTCTTCGGGATGACCCGAAGGCTCGCCGGCTTCCTCTTCCTCGGGGACAGGTGGCGCTTCCTTCTCGCGTGCGGATTCCGCCGCTTCGCAGAGCTTCATCGCCCCGGCGAACAGCCCGGTGAACAGCCCCGCGCTAAACAAGGTGCGCAGGAGAAACTCCCAGGTGGGCGGAAAACCGGGCAGGCCGACGGTCAGCGCTTGAATCCAGCCGGCCAGGGTCTTGGCGTATCCGGGATCAGAAAGCCACGAAGCGCTGTTGGTGATCAGATAGAAAATGATGGCGCCCAGCAGTCCGCCACCGAGGAGTTTGAGCCAACTGGAGCGTGGATTGAAGCCGCGGCCCAGCGCGATGAGCGCCACAAAGCCGGTCAGGCTGGCCACGAAGTGCCCGTTGAAAACCGGGAAGTGATAGTAAAACACGTTGAGCAACACGTCGGTCACCGCGAGCGTCGCCATGGGCAGCCACCACGCCATCCGGCCGGGGAAATACACGCCGGCGCAAAAAGCCAGCGCGTAAACCGCGCTGAAATTTTGCGGCAGCATGCCCGGCCAGCGCGTCAAGGCCAGCGCCAGCATCAGCAGCACCGGCAGCCACAAATGCCTTTTCCCGTTCACAGGCCGGCATCATACGAAGCCACCTCGGCGTGACAAGCCGCTTGATTGGCCAACACGTCCTGGGAACGCCAGGAGAGCGGCCTGCCGCGAGACAATGCTCTTGCTCCTGCGCCATTTTCACCGCGCTGGAATTCCTTGAACCCGCATCCCGAAACAGAAGAGGGTGAACCACGGATACACACCGAGGCACACAGATGGGAGCCGAGTGATAATTTGGACTGCGGCTGCGCACGGTGGCGCGCGCGGAACGGTTGGTGGCAGAGTTACTGCAACGCCTGGGTCTTCATCTGCCCGAACAAAGCCGGACCGTGGGGAATGCCATCGAAAATGGAGTGCAGATAACCGGGGCTTGAAATCCGCCAATCCCGGCGCATCAAAACAACGTTCTTCCGAACCGCCGAAGACGGGCTGACGCCAGCAGATCCCGATCGTCACCGATCCCGCAGCACACGCGCCACGACGCGCCACCGTCATCGCGTCCGGGGGCGCGCAACGCTTTCCAACCTCCGCCGCGCGCCGATACGATTACTTCACGATCACTGCGTTCATCACGATGCGCGTGTAGGCAGGATTCTCGAAGTCGCGCACGCTGTGCCCGGGCATGAAGTAATAGAGCCGCCCCCGCCCCACCGGCCTGGTCCAGCCGGCCGTCCGTTGCAGCCAGGTGCGGCCTGATTTCGCGTCGGTGTATTTCAGGGCGAGCAAGGTCGTGCGCTCGCCAGTGAGGACGTGGTTCAAATAGACCTCCGACTCGGGCAGGCGGATTCCGGGCAGCGGCGCGGCGGTCGCCCCGCCGGTCTGCGCGGCGGGCACCACCATGTCGGGGTAATGGACTTTGTTGGTGGTGACAAACTGGTCGGGCGCCAGGTTCGCCACTTCGATGGTGACGCCTTCGATCCACTGGTAGCCGCCATTGGTCACGTCGCCTTTGGGCAGATCCACCCCGAACGTGGCAAACCAGTTTTCGTTGGTGCGCTTGCCGGAGCTGATGGAGTGATGCAGCGCCACCAGCCGGCCGCCGTGGTTGAGATAGTCCAGCATCGCCTTCTCGGCCGGGGCATTGAGCGCGCGATGGATGTAAACGATGACTGCCTGGAACGGCGCGAGGTCGCGTGGCATCTCGGTCTGCTTGACGATGCGGCAGGCAAGACCTTCCTCCGCCTTCAATTGGTCAGCCAGCACCTGCATGGCGGGAAACTCATCGGCGACGATCAGCACGTCGGCAGCGTGAAGGGGAGCGACCACGGCAAGGCAGGCCAGGGCGAGAAGCATCAGGGATTTCAGCATGGCCAGAGATTGTGCGAAACCACCCCGCCGGGCAAGTGACGAAGCTCGAACAAGCGGAGGTGGCCGCAAATCAGTTTTGGACGGTGTGAGGCCGGCGTCTGTCCCGGAGCAACGCAATGTTTTAGCACGGCACACCAAGAAGCCCCCCAGCCCCGGAGGGCGCAAATTGTCCCTCAGGGACTGAAACTGCGGTGCCCTCCCAGCCCCCCATAAGGTTGCCAATAGCTGATTTGCGCCTGATCCGCACGGGCGCATCTCGGCGCTGCCCCCAGGATGCAACTGCGTTGGGGCGCGACGTTTTACGTCGCTTCATCGTTCGGAAGCCCCTACGCCAGTCATTGCTCGATTGCGCTTCGGACGCTGAAGCGGCCTGAAGGCCGCGCGGCGGCAGCAGTGCGCGGATGCGCCCCGACCCGCGCAAGGTGAAAACTTCCGCTCGCCTTCCCGGAGTCCTTTTGTATCCTCGCGCCCTGTTTCTGGCAGGGACGCATTCTACCGCGTCCCTGATTTTTTCGGGCTCGCTCGCGCAGTTCGTGGGCGGATAGGGAGCCCGTCCCTGCCTGGATTGATTTGCGCCTTTTGCGCCTTTTTTGTGGCCAAGCTTTTACGTATGACCAGCACCGAAATCCGCCAGTCGTTCCTCGACTTCTTCCAGTCGAAGCAACACACCATCGTCCGGTCGAGTTCCCTCATGCCCGACTCGCCGAACCTCCTGTTCACCAACGCCGGCATGAACCAGTTCGTGCCCATCTTCCTCGGACAGACCAAGTGCCCCTACACGCCGGGCCGCGCCGCCGACACCCAGAAGTGCATTCGCGCCGGCGGCAAGCACAACGACCTCGAAGACGTCGGGCTCGATACGTATCATCACACGTTCTTCGAGATGCTCGGCAACTGGTCCTTCGGCGATTATTTCAAGAAGGACGCCATCGCCTGGGCCTGGGAACTCGTCATCGAAGTCTGGAAGTTCCCGCCGCAGCGCCTCTATGCCACGATCTACAATCCTGACAAAGCCAATGGCGATCCCTCCGAGCGTGACGAGGAAGCCTGGAATTTCTGGGCGGAGAAGTTCCGCAGCGTCGGACTCGACCCCGCCGTCCACATCGTCAACGGCAACAAGAAGGACAATTTCTGGATGATGGGCGAGACCGGCCCGTGCGGCCCGTGCTCCGAGTTGCACGTTGATCTCACGCCGCAGGGCGACACCCGCGGCGCGCTCGTCAACAAGGGCAGCGCCGAGTGCATCGAAATCTGGAACCTCGTCTTCATGCAGTTCAACGCCAACCCGGACGGCACCTACTCGCCGCTCCCGGCCAAGAGCGTCGATACCGGCATGGGCTTCGAGCGCGTCACGGGAATCATCCAGAACACCAAAAACTTCACCGACTTCACCCGCGTCATCTCGAACTACGAGACCGACATCTTCCGCCCGCTCTTCGACAAGTTGGAGAAGTTGAGCGGCAAGAAATACGGCGCCACGCTGCCCAGCAGCAGTAGCACAGGCTTCCAGCCTGTGGCTGTAGAACAGGCTTCCAGCCTGTCGCCGGGGCAGGCGGCTGGCAGCGCAGGCAGGATGCCCGCGCTACTTCACAGGCAGGATGCCTGTGCTACTACCGGGCAGATCCAGATAGACATCGCCTTCCGCGTCATCGCGGACCACATCCGCACGCTGAGCTTCGCCATCGCGGACGGCATCCAGCCGGGCAACACGGACCGCAACTACGTCCTGCGCCGCATCCTGCGCCGCGCGGTGCGCTATGGCCGCACGCTCGGTTTCCACGAACCATTCTTCTACAAACTAGTGGACGTGCTCGCCGACACGATGGGCGATGTGTTCCCGGAAATCCGCGCGAAGAAGAATCACGTCGAGGAAGTCATCCAGCGCGAGGAAGAGGCGTTTAACAAGACGTTGGATACTGGCCTCGCGCTCTTTGAAAGATTGTCGAAGGAACTTTTGGTTAACAGTGCTCTGAAGGGGACGACAGATTCCAAAACCGTCGAGTTGACGGGCAATTTGTTAAAGTTGGTCGAGGAGGTAAAGAGCATGACGTTCGACGACACCAGTCGATCAGTTAAGAACATCAATCCAACTTGGAAAGCCGAATGGATTGGGGCGTTCCCTAGTGAGTCTGCGTTCTTGCTTTACGACACCTACGGCTTCCCCCTCGATCTCACCGAGTTGATGGCCCGGGAGCGCGGATTGACCGTGGATGTTGCCGGCTTCGACAAATTGATGGAGGAGCAGAAGGCCCGCGCCCGCGCCGCCCAGAAGAAAACCGTCATCGAGCTTTCCCAGATCGAAACGCAGACGCCCACCGCCTTCGTCGGCTACGACAAGTTGGAGACGCCCGCCAAGGTGCTCGAAGTCGTGCAGCTCAAGGACAAGACCGCCGTCATCCTCGACACCAGCGCCTGCTACGCCGAGATGGGCGGCCAAGTCGGCGACACCGGCGAGTTGAGCGGCAGCGGCCAGCTCTGGCGCATCACCAACACGCAGAAGAGCGGCAATACCTGGCTGCACCTCCTCGACGACGGGGGAGCACACGCGCCCTCGCGTGTGCCCGACCGCGCCCTCGCGGTCGGGACCGACGCGCGCCATCGCGCGTCGCCCCCACGCGCGGAGGCAGATGCGGCGGACGAGGCGTCCGCCGCCGCACGCGAGGCGCGTGCGCTCCCCATTCCAGGGAACATCGTCACGCTCTTCGTCGATCGCGCCCGCCGCAACGCCATCCAACGCCACCACACCGTCACGCATCTGCTGCACTGGGCGTTGCACGAAGTCGTCAGCAATGACGCCTCGCAGAAAGGTTCCTTCGTCGGTCCCGACAAGCTGACCTTCGACTTCAATCACGCCCCGCTCACGCCGCAGCAGGTCGCCGATGTCGAGAAACTCGTCAACGAACGCATCCTCGAAAACGCACCCGTCTCCTGGACCGAGATAAAGTATGACCACGTGAAGGGTCGCCCCGACGTGATGCAGTTCTTCGGCGACAAATACGGCGAGTGCGTCCGCGTGGTGCAAATCGGCGGCAAGCCCACCGGCCTCGACGGTTATTCGATGGAGCTGTGCGGCGGCACACACACCCGCGCCACCGGTGAGATCGGCCTCTTCCGCATCACCGGCGAGAACGCCATCGCCGCCGGCGTGCGCCGCATTGAAGCCATCGCCGGCCTTACCGCCTACGACGTCGCCCGCCTCGACCGCGAATTGATTCGCACCGTCGCCGGCAAGGTGAACTCGCCCGTTGGCGAACTGGAGAAGAAGATCGAGTCGCTGCTCGAACAGCAGAAGGCGCTCGAGAAACAGCTCAAGGCGATGCAGCAGAAGGAAGCCGCCGGCGCCGCTAAAGACCTGCTCGCGAAAGCCGCCACACTGAACGGCGTTCCCGCGATCATCGAGCGCTTCGACGCCGATGGAGACACGCTGCAAGGCATGGTCAACGAACTGAAGGGTCAGTTCAAAGGCGTGATCGTCCTGGGCGGCGCGGCCAACAGCGCCGTGGCGCTCATCGCCGCGGTGTCACCGGAATTCACCGCGAAGGTGCAGGCCGGAAAGGTCATCCAGCAGATCGCCCCCATCGTCGGCGGCAAAGGCGGCGGCAAGCCCGACGCGGCCCGCGGCGGCGGCAAGGACGTGGCGAAGCTGGACGAGGCGCTGGCCAAGGCGAAGAGTTTGCTCGGCTGACGCGCGGAATTGACGGTCATCCGCCGTGCCGCTAGCGTTGCATCGTGAGCGCAAGCCAGCAAAACGCGGAGTATCCTGAAGCGCAATTAGGCGCGGCTGGCGAGTTGCGTGATGCACTCCCATCGTCGCGTCGCATGGTTGAGGAGGGTCCGAGCCCCGAACAGATCGAAATCTACCGCCGAATGACACCCGGACGCCGCCTGGAAATAGCCGAGCAGCTTTACTGGTTGGCGCGGAGATTGAAACATGCGGGACTCAAAGCGCAGCACCCCGATTGGACCGGGCAGCAAATTGAGACCGAGGTGACGCGGATCATCAGCCATGCCCAATTCTGAGCTTTCCCCGCCGTTTCTGAGTCCGCTGAACAAGCTGGGTTTGCGCTACATCGTGAGCGGAGGCGTCGCGTCCATTCTGTACGGCGAACCGCGCTTCGGGAGATGATTTCGTGGATTGCTCCCGCGCTAAAACCAGAGCCCCCCATCGAGTGGATTGAAAGCAGCCCTCGAGTCCGCTGGCGGAGCAGGTGCGCGAGTGGTCCTGACCTGGGAGCCGGATCTCGCCAAGGCCGTCAAGTGGAACCTGCTCTGTTTCTCCGGGCGCAAGTGGGCGCAGCGCAAACCGGCGTGATACGCGGCGCTCACGCCAGCGCGTCACACTTCGCGGCGAGCGCAAAATCCTTCGCCGTCAGGCCACCGGCATCGTGCGTCGAAAGCGTGAGCGTGACTTTGTTCCAGCGGATGTCGATGTCGGGATGATGGCAGGCTTTCTCGGCAGCGCGGGCCACGGCGTTGACGAATTTCATCGCGGCGACAAAGTCATCAAACTCGAAGTCGCGCGATAGGGCAGCGCCTTTCCGGCGCCACTGCGGCAGGCCGGCAGAGGCGGTTCTGATTTCGGCGGGAGTGAGCTTTCTCATGGCCACAATGTCAGCCAGACGACTCCTTGCGCGCAACGAACATTCTGGCCTGGCACTGAAGGCGTGGCGCTTCGCTCTGATTGAGGATTTAGTTGGCAGCCGGTCGCACGCTGCCATCGGGCAGCATTTCCAGAGGCCCTTTGGAGGACGTGCGCATTTTGACGGATGACGGCTCGGATTTGCTGGCCGCCATGGCGCCATCCGCCTTCGGCGAAGATGTTGGTGCGCGGGAGGCATCCACCAGAGACGGCACCCACGACGACGCTTTTCCCGCGGCTCGGGCGCGCGCAAGTTGGGCGCGCAGCCAGTCGGGATTGTCCATCAACGCTTCCATCATCGCAATTCTGGCTTTGAGAAGCTCTCGCTCGTTGACCGCAGTTTGCGTGCGAGCATTGGCCCCGGCAATCTGCTTGCGGGACTCGTCGGCCTGCGCGGTGATTCTCGCGGTATCCGCGCGCAGTTCGTTGATCAAGTTCACTGACTCCGCTTGGTGCGCTTCCATCTCGGTGATGCGCGCGGCCCGTTGACTGGCGTTGACCTCGGCAATGCTGCCGCGGCCTTCCGCCTCGCTCAATTGCGCCTTCAGATGGACGAAGCGGTTCGAGAGCGCCGCAAAGTCCTGGTTGGCCAAAGCCAGATTGGTCAGCGCGGTTTGTACCGTGCGCTCCAATTCCCCGGTGCGGCTCTCGGCCTGCGCGAGCTTGTTGGAGAACGTGGTGGCCTCGGCACGGGCGGCTTCCAATTCCTGCCCGCCACCGCAGCCAGCGGTGAAAATGCCAGCCAGCATGCAAGCGGCGACGAGGGAGAGGGGAATGAGTTGGTTTTGTTTCATGGAATCTATTCGAGAGTGGCCACCTCGGAGGTGGTCATGGCTACGGTCGCCGGTCTTCCAGCAGGGGAGGCGACTGCCTGGTTCTTGAAGTTCTTCAACAGAAACTTCCGGAAGTTATTCTGGGCGCTCCTGGGCATGGTGCGTTCGATGACATTGTTGACGCCCTTGAGCCGGATGCGCACCTCCCTGGCATTGGCCATCGCCAGCAGCGTCTCGGCCGTGGTCCGGTAGAAGGTGGAAACGTAACCCTTGCGCGCGACATAGACGCTCTGCGGACTCGCGGGGACAAACGCTTGACGATGTCCGTCCACCAACAACACCAGCGAATCCCCGGACTGAAGGGTGAAATCCGGCGGCGGCAGCAACTCGACAAGCAGGAAGTAATCGCGCACCACCAGATTCGTGCTCAGGATGGCCACGTTGGTCATCGGGATGATTGACTGATTGGTGGAAACAGTGATCAACAGGTTGGTCTCCGCGGTGATGTTACGGCTGAACTGGGTGGTGATGGTTACGTTGTTGGAGGTGGCAGAAACCTGATTATTATACTGCGTGGTTAGTTGGGCGGTGATGGTGGTCTGGTTGTTCGCGCGGGTGACGCCATGATTGCCCGAACTGGTAAGCATAACATTGGTGGATCCAGGTGAGGCGAGGTTGGCCAGCACGATGGCCGGGACAGCCTCGCCAATGCCGGGCGCGTTGGTGGAGTCGGTGGAAGGCGCGGCCACCGCATTGGTGGCCGCGGAAAGGAGCAGGTTGGTCAACGCGGTGCTCGTGACGTTGGTCTGGTAGATCACCTCGCTGTTTGTCACCGAAATGACAGAAGTGTTGGTGAGCGCGGTCACAAGGTGCGACTCGCGCCGTGCGCTGAGACATAGGCTGGTTTTACCGAAGATTCGACCGGAGATCACATTGCCGGTCATCTGATCCACGCGCACATCCTCGAACGCATCGTATTTCGAGGTTTTACGGGCGCCGGTGCATCCGGCCAGGGCCATCGAGAGGAGCAACAGAAACAGTTTTTTCATAACCACTGAGCTTACTAAGCAACGCCGGCTGCGAAGTCAAAACCAAGATGGTTCCGTTGCACAAAATTAACATTGTGAGGTCCAAATTCCGGAAGGATTTGCTCACGCAATCGTAACAAGGCCGCCATCGGCCCGTCACTTGGCGCGGAGAATCTGACCGCGTTGTCCGCAGCCTCTCCGCCGGACAGACATGCAATCTGAACGTGAACGACTGCCGCTGAATGACGAGCCATTGATATGCACGACGTCCTGTTAAATCCCCTGTTCGCCAACGCCCTGGAGTTTGCCTTCCAGAAGGCGACCACCGAGGGCAAGCTTACCATCGTGTTGCTGGCGATCGTCTCGCTGTTTAGCTGGACAGTGATCATCAACAAGGCGCGGCAGCTCATTCGCGCGAGTTCGAAATCAAAAAAGTTCTACGCCGCCTACCGGGGCACTCGCGACCCGCTCGACATCTATCGCAAGAAGGATGAGTTCATCGGCGCGCCAGCCTACGATGTCTATTTCACCGGCGCCGAGGAACTCGCCTATCATCTCAAGAACAACCCGGTGCAGATCATCCGGACCGAATCCGTGGCGCCCGCCGGCGGCCCGGCAGTGGACGGAGTAAAAACGGATCTGCTGGCCCGCGCGATCAGCACGAAGGTCAGCCATCCGTCCTTTGAGTCGGTTAAGGTGTCGCTCGAACGTGCCGTCAGCGCCCAGGCCATGTCGCTCGAAAAGGGCATGATCATCCTTTCCACCGCCGTGGCCGGCGGACCATTCATTGGCCTGCTTGGCACGGTGTGGGGTGTGATGGAAACCTTCTCAGGAATCGCCAAGCAACAGGCGGCCAGCTTGCTGGCCATGGCGCCAGGTGTCGCGGGCGCGCTGATTGCGACGGTGGTCGGTCTCTTCGTGGCCATCCCGGCGATGTTCGCCTATAACTACATGATCACCACCATCCGCTCGATCACGCAGGAGCTGGATAACTTCACCACCGAGTATGCCACCGCCATCGAGCACACCTATGTGGATAACCGGCCGGTTTCGGAGGAGATTGCGGATGCGCTGCGCAAGCTGCGCCAGGAAGAGAATCCGGCTCGACGCGAGGAAGCCGTCGTCTGATCCACGCACGCCGCCCTGATCATGAAGAAGTATTCCGCCAACAAGCACCACACGCTGACCGAGTTGAACATCACGCCGCTGCTCGATCTCGCGTTCGTGCTGCTGGTCATCTTCATCATCACCACCGCGCCGCCGGTGAACGACATCAACATCGCCCTGCCCACCGCCACCAGCCGCCCCAAGGAGCCGCCCAAGAGTCCCAACTATGTGACGGTGGACAACGCGGGCAAAATCTTCCTCAACGCCGTTCCGATGAACGATGACCAGCTTCTGCGGACGCTGGTGGAATTTCGCAAACAGGATCCGGATATCAACGTCGTGGTCCGCGGCGACTCGCGCATCCAGTTCCAGAAGATCATCAGCGTGCTCGACGTGCTGGTGTCGGCCCGCATCGAGAAGGTGGGGCTGGCCACGGAAACCGTCGGGCGCTGACTTTGTCCGGCACAGTCATCCCATCCATGCCAGCCAACGCGAGCCGGGTCACCTGCCGGGAAAATGCCGACCAATCATCGGACGTCTAGCTCATGGCCGAAGCTCCAAAACCAAAGAAGGATCGCACCAGCCTGATCATCTCGCTGGTGTTTCACGCTCTTTTGATTGGGGCCATTGGTTATTGGATGCAGAAGAGCGGAGCCTTGGATGCAATCAAGGAAACCATTCTCAAACTGGCGCAGGGCGACAAGAAGAAGTCCGGGGAGGAAGTCAAACCCATCCAGACAAAGGCCCCGCCCCCGGCCAAGCTTCCCCCGATCAACCAGGGCTACACCCCGCCAGCCGGCGGCGGCACGCGTCGCGCCGTAGCGGAGGATGCTCCGGCCGCGACCGGCGGTGACAGCTTCTTTGCCGACACCCGCTCCCAGGCTGGCGGCCCCTCCACGGGCGGCGGTGGCGCCAAAGGCGGCACCAACACCGCCCAGCCCAAAATCATTCTCGCGCTTCCCCCACCCCCGAAGCCGCTGTTTGCCGCGCCGAAGAAGAGCACCGTGAGTCAGCTTCATGCCGAACGCTCCAAGGCGGCGGCGTCCACCGAATCATTTGGGACCGAGCAGATCTCCAAAACTGGTGTTTCCGACGCCGGAGCCATCGTGAACAAGATCGCAGGTGCTACGATTGTGGATGGCAAGTTCGCCGTGATCCGCGGCCTGAGTGATCGCTACGTGACCACGGAGTTGAATGGCGCGGAGATCCCCTCGGCTGATCCTTACCGCCGCTCGGCGGGTCTCGATCTGTTCCCGGCGCAGATCATCGACCGGGTGGTGGTTTCGAAGACCTTCACCCCGGACCAACAGGGTGCCTACACCGGTGGTGGCATCAACATCGTGACCAAGTCATTTCCTGAGAAGGCATTCGTTTCCTTTTCAGGTGGGGCGGCCTTCAACACTCAAGCCACCGGCAACGAGAACTTCCTCACCTACAAAGGCGGATCGACGGACTGGCTTGGCATGGACGACGGCACCCGCGCGCTTCCGCCGACCATGACCGGGCCAACGGTCGAGGTTCCGAATGCTCCGCCTGTCACACCCAATCCGCGAACAAAACCGACGGACTACCAGAAAGCCGTCAACGACGCCAACACGGTTTCCGACCAGACGCACCTCCTGGGCATCGCGCAGTTCGCACCGACCAAATCCGCGCCGCCACCCGATCAAAATCTGTCGTTCGCGATGGGCGACACCACCCGTCTCTTCATGCAACCGCTGGGCATGTTTGCCAGCATGAGCTACAAGCAGGATTTCCGGTTCTTCGACGATGGCATCCAGCGCCGCTACGGCACGGGCAAGGGCGGGGAGCCCGAGGAGCGGGAGAGCTTTAATGACACCGTTGCCGTCTCAGTGGTCAACTGGTCGGCGATGGTCAATCTCGCCTATCAGTTTCTTCCCGAACACCAGGCCGGTTTCACGTTTCTCTTCAACCAGAATGGCAATGACCTCGCGCGCGTGCAGAAGGGCAAATTGTCCGAGAATTCCGACGCGAAAGTCGTCGCCAACCGCCTTCAGTTCACCGAGCGAAACCTCAAGACCTACCAGTTCAAGGGTGAAAGCCTCTTCCCGGATCTGGCGGATATCAAGTTGAACTGGCTGACAGCGCTCTCCGGCACCACCCAGGACGAGCCGGATACCCGCTTCTTCAATTTCGGCGACACCGGCAGCGGACCCGAATTGGGTGGAAACTACCTGCCCGAGCCCCGCTTTCCGACGAGGTACTGGCGGGCGCTGGATGAGAACAATCTCAACTACAAGATCGATATCACCACGCCGCTCCAGTTGCTCACCAGCACGCCGACAGAGTTCAAGGTGGGTCTGTTCAGCAGCCAGTCCGACCGCAGCTACCTTGACCAGGAGTTTTACTATCAGGGCGGTGCGGCGTGGAACGGCAATCCCAACGACTATCTGACGCCCAACAATCTTGGTTACCTATCCACGGTCCGCCCCAACGGGGCCATTCGTTACGACTGGCATCGCTATATCCAGCAACGCCAGAGTGCTTACGACGGCACCTATGGCATCTACGCCGGCTATGCGATGCTCGACCTGCCGATTGTTGAAAAGGTCCGTCTGGTGGGCGGTCTGCGCTACGAACTGACCGACATCAATGTCACCTCGCGCAGTTATCAACTCAGCAGCGTTACCGGCAAGGCCAACAACGACACAGTCCTGACCCAGAAAATTCCACTGCCGGCCGTCGGCTTGATCTGGGCGATCCAGACCAACATGAATCTGCGCCTGCACTACAGCCAGACCATTGCCCGCCCGTCGTTTCGTGAACTGGCGGCCATTCGCAGCTATGATCCCATCCTCGACACCCTGCTCGAAGGCAATCCCAACCTCCAGATCACCGAGGTCAACAACTACGACGTCCGCTGGGAATGGTTTCCGCGGCCCGGCGAACTGCTCGGCGTCAGCGTTTTTGCCAAGGATCTGAGGCAACCCATCGAGCGCAGCTTCATCACCCGATCCGGCGACATCATCACGTTTGAGAACCGCCCGGAAGCGCAGGTGTATGGCATCGAGTTTGAGGGCCGCAAGACCCTCGATTTCATCCACCCCTCGCTGCGCCATGTCGGTCTCGGCGGTAATCTTTCGCTGATCCAATCTGAAGTGAAACTCTCGCCGGACGATCTGGCCTCGAAGTTGGAGGCGGTGCCGGGGGCTTCGAGCACGCGTCCGTTGTACGATCAAGCCCCCTACGTGCTCAACCTCGAACTCAGCTACGACAATCCGGGCATCGGAACCACCGTCTCCCTCAATTACAACGTGGCGGGCCCACGCGTCACCATCGCCAGCCTGAACACGGAGGACGTTTACCTGCAACCCGCACCGCTGCTGGACTTCGTCATCAGCCAGCGCCTGACGCGCCATCTCAGCCTGCGTTTCACCGCGAGGAACCTGCTCAACCCGGAGTTGAAGCGGACCTACGGCAAGGATTCCGATTTCATCTACAGTTCATCCACCGTGGGCACCACGTTCGGGATCTCGCTTTCCGGTGAGTTCTGACCAAGGCGCCGGAGCGATGAGCCAGCAGCCAGCATACGACATGAGTATTTTTACCGAGAAGACGGCGGGACGGGCGAGAACAGGGCCTGGTAGGGCGCGTCTGTCCTCAGCGCGCCGTCCGATTGCCGGGCACGGTCAGCGGCGCGCTGAGGACAGACGCGCCCTACCCAGTGAGGTTTGCGGCCAAACATCGTCATGTCGCCAGTCCCAAGATTTCCTGTCTATTGCGAATATCGTTACCTGGTCCGCGGCGCGCGACCTCGGTGGGAGGACGCTTGCTCTCGCGGCAACCTGCCTCCTGCTAGCTTCCCAGGCTGCAACTGGGCAACCGTCAATTACTCTGCCGCAGAGAGGCACCAATCAAATGCGCCTCGGCGTTTACCTCTCCGGATCAACCAATGGCGCGCCGCCGGCCGGAACGTATGAAGTCAGCGCCTTTGGCAAATCTCTACTCACGGATCGCTGGGCGTGGTCCAAGGCCGTGAACTACTCCGAGGCGCCGCTGAGAGTGCTGGAAACCATCTCATCCAACCAGTGGGAATACGTGCTGGTGGACCTCACCCTGGCGGCTGGCCCGGAGCACACCCGCTGGCACCGGCACCTGCTGTTCGCCGCGCCGGATTTGTTCGTCATCTACGATGATGCCGACCTGACCCAGGCGGCGCGCCCGCGGATTCAACTCGGCGCCTCTGGTCCGCTGATGCGCGATTTGACCTCGCTCGACTTCCGGCTGGAGTCGGCCGAAGCCGGTATGACGGCACATGTCTTTACGCCGATGCAGAAGGATTTTGGGCCATGGCAATCGAACACGCTCGACGGCGCGACGGTCTTCCAGGCGGGAGCGACCAATCTGCTGCGCCAGCTTCGCGTGCTGACGCTGGTCATCCCCCACGCGCCAGGCAGGAAAGGCGGCACGGGATTCAAGATGATGGAAAGCGACACGGCCATCGGCGGCCGCGTCTGGCGCAATGGACTTCCGACCCTCTTCGCCTTTCGCACCAGCGCTCCGGGGACGGAATCCACTCTCGCGTCCATGCCGGTGCCCGGCGCGGCGGCAGTTGACATCTTTGATCCGCAGCCGGCCAAACGCCGCAAGCTGCCTCTGGGCTCGGGACCGCCGCGCTGAATGGCAGGCGCGGACACGCCGGCTGGCATCGTCACCAGATCGTCGCGCTGTTTTTTCACCAACGTCATCAAAGCGTAACACAGGCTCCACAAACTTTTGCCGATGCGCCGGGAAAGCCACTTGTTCCTCGAACTGACCGTCGTGCCGCCCTCCGCGGAACTGACGATCGGTGCCCCGGGCTGGAGCTTTGCGCTGGTCCAGCAGGGGCAGGGTTATCTTTTCGCGCGACCGGAGACCAAATCACTCAGCCCTGGGGACGTGCTGGTGTTGTCGCCGCGGGCTGAGGCGGTGTTTCGGGCCAGCCAGATTGGTGAGATGACCCTGGCGCACTTCCATGTGCTGCCGGACCTGCTCACCGGTCTGTTGACCTTGTCGGAACGGCGCCAACTCGAAACCAAGGCTGGATCGGCCGCCCCGCCGCTCTTGCACCTGCCCCCCGATTCGACGCTGGCACGGCATTTCGTGGCCACGTGCGCGACCAAAGCCCCGGCCAACAGCCTCGCGCGGCGCTGCCAGTTGCTCGAATTGGCGGGGGCCATCTTTGCGGAAGAACTCCGCACACGCGGGCCACGCCGCCAGCGAATCGCCTCTGCCCGCGACCGGTTCCGCGATTTGATCCAGCAGATGACCGAGGCGGAGTTCCTCGACCATCGTCCGGAGGAACTGGCGGCGCGGTGCGGCTGCAGCCAGCGGCACTTCAGCCGACTGTTTCGGCGGCATCTCGGGATTTCCATCCGCTCCAAGCAGACGCAGATGCGGTTGCTCAAAGCCCGCCAGTTGCTGGCCGATACCAACGAGAAGGTGATGACCGTGGCCCTCGCCGCCGGCTATCGTCATCTCGGATTGTTCAACGCCATGTTTAAACGGCAATTCGGCATGACGCCTTCGGAATGGCGCGAGCAGCAGCGGATCACACTGAAGCGCGCCAAGTCGTCCCCCTCCATTTCTTCGATTGCCCGATCGGCCTGACGCCCCCAACGCAGCGTTCGGGAGTGCGCAGATTTGCCGCTACTTACTGACAAGACCTTGGGATGGGCTACCAGAAGACGCTTGGTCCCAACCCGCACGGGTAGGGCGCGTCTGTCCCCAGCGCGCCGTCGGGTTGGCCGGGAGTGGTTCGCGGCGCGCTGGGACAGACGCGCCCTACCCAGCC
>JBBRWD010000013.1:0-100573 GCA_038249465.1 Limisphaerales bacterium
AGTTGCTCGAAGGCTCGCCCGTCCACGCCGACCGAATCGAGTTCACCGCGGTCGTCCCGCTGGACAACCTGTGTTACGGACTGGTCGTTCTCGTTCCGGTGCTCTCCACCCCGCCTTGCGGCGACGCCGTTCCGGTTCGATACCGCACGGCTCTTCGCCGCACAGGAGCGGACTTGCACCGCTCCGTCTTCCCGCCTTCTCAGGCGCACGAGCGCACCCGCCCTCGGGTGTGGCGGTTGACGCCCGCGTCAACCGCCTGCGGGCGCCTCCGCGCCTGATTCGACGCGCGATGGCGCGCATCGTGCCGACGGCGAGGCGCCGTCGGCGGCACGCGAGGCGCGTGCGCTCCCCATTCGCTGGCAACATGGTTGCAGGAATGTGAGATGGGACAGGTTCGGGAACCAGTGCGCCGCACGGCTTGACCGGGTGACGGCAATCGGGAAGAGTCGGCCGAAATTCAAGACGCGACCATGAATCTCGGCGTAGCGGCGTCTCGGGAGAGCGCCGCAAATTTCTGGCAGATGGAATGGCGGCGCTCTGCCGACACGCCGCTACGGTTCAGGGCGCGGGCGGGTCCGCTGGAAAGGCAGCGGCGCGCGGGCCGGCGAATTGAGGGAAAGGGACGCGAGATGGTTGCCAATAAAACCGCAGTCAACAATAACACCGCAACGGTTGCGGTTTAATACTCTGTTAGACCGACAATGAAGTTTTCCGCGCATCGTTGGAATTGATGTTGCAGCAAGACAGGCTCAGAAGAAACATACACAACCATGAGCACTAGATACGACCGGCATCTACCGCTAAAGGATGCGTATCCATTCGGCGGATCAAAAGGCCTTAGAGATCAGATAGACACGATCCGCAAGGCGAGGATCAGAGGAGACCGGGCCAGCTCGACGCGCCGTGGGCTGATCATAAAACTATTCCAACAGCACGGGGTTTTCCAGGAGTTCAAGGACGCGCATTGGCAGGATGGCAGCGATACTCGGTACCAGAAGCTTGTCGAGAGACACGAGGCCCTGAAAACGGTCTAACCAGCGAGTCGAGCGAACCGCCGCTGAGCGTCTCAGTTTGACACGATTGGATTTATGAACATCATCCGACTCAGCTTGAGTGCGCGGTCAGCGGCGGTCGCTCACTCGGATCGTTAGCCAAGACAATGTCCTACTGGCGTTCCCTCTCTACCGCGCAGCTAGGCCGCTACGGCGAGTATCTCTCGCGCCTTCTCTTCGCGAGAAGCGGCATGGATGTTTATCTGCCCGAGATCGACGACAAGGGTATCGATTTCGTGGTGCGTTCACCTCACGGACATTTTTTCGAGATCCAGTGTAAGGCGGTTCGGCAACTCAATTATTGGTTCGTGGCGAAGACCAAGTTTCCAGTCAGTGATGCACGATACCTTTGCTTGCTTTTGTTCGTCGATGAGGCGCAAGAGGAGCCGCAGATGTATTTGATTCCGTCTCGCGCGTGGGAGAAGCCGAATGCGCTCTTCGTTGATCGGCCTTACGTCGGCAAGAAGAGCGCTCCCGAGTGGGGATTGCAGTTTTCGGCGAAGAATATACCGCTACTCGATCCATTCCGTGTTCAAGTCGCGATTCGAGAAGGGGCGCTAGAGCCAACGCCGGGAGCTGTCACTAATCGTGCTGGCGTACGCCTCGCGCCAGAACCCGGCGTGGCTCGTCTTTGACGTTCGCGCCGTCGATCATTGTTTCGCCTCCCCATGCCCAAGCCCACCCCCGAAAAACCCGACGCCGCCAAAGCTTCCTCCCGCCTCCCGTTGCGCGGCTGGGCGCTCGATCTCATGCGGCGGGGAGCCGTAACAAGAAGGGGATGGCCATGATCGACGTGGTTCTGGACACCAGCGTGCTCGTCGCCGCCTTGCGTTCGCGCCGGGGAGCGTCCTTCGAGTTGTTGCGTCTCGTGGGCGATACCCGGTGGCGGCTGCACCTTTCCACGGCGCTGTTGCTGGAATATGAGGAAGTGGCCCGCCGTGAAGCGCAGCAATTTTGGGCGAAGCCTGAGCTGGTCGAAAGCATTCTCGATTTTCTGTGCGCTCAAGGCGTGGAGCATGCTATCAGCTTTCGTTGGCGACCCGCTCTCCGGGATCCCGACGATGATTTCCTCCTCGAACTCGCCATCGCGTCCGAAGCCCGCTACATTGTCACCCACAACGTCCGCGACTTTGTCGAGGCCGGGGTTTTTGGCGTGGAAGTCATCACCCCGGCGCAACTGTTGCTAAAACTGGACCAGACATCATGACCACCATTGAAGCCCGAATCCCCGAGCCCGTGCTCAGACAGGCTCAAGCCCTGGCTGACCGGGAGAAGATCCCACTTGAACAGATCATCAGCCTTGCCGTGACCCAGGCGGTTGGAGTGTGGAGCAACGAAAGCTATCTCGCCACACGTGCAAAACGCGCCAGCCGCGAACGTTTCGCCGATGCCCTGCAGCAGGTGCCCGATGTCGAACCGCCAGACCACGACCGATTGCCGGCTGGATACCGGCCGAAGCCCCTGTGATCGGCCGTGGTGAGAGTGAATTCAGGTTGACTGAGTGATCCACATGTCCAAGCAGCCTTCGAAAGCAACTGACCTCGCAACATCAAGTTCAGTTGCCAGAACTTCAAGACTGCCCCTCCGCGGTTGGGCGCTCGAACTCGCCCGGCGCTGGAACGCCGGCACCTACTCGATGTTCGTGCTGCACGGAAATATCTTCGACGTGTTCCCGGTGCAGGACGGCAACGACCTGAGCTACGTCCCGCTCAAGACCTTCCTCGCCCGGCGGCTCTTCGCCGAGCGCGAGTTCCTCCTCTTCTACGACATCGCCGACGGCCTGACGTTTGGCGCACCCGAGATGCAGAAACGGTTTTTCAAATGGCTGGAGGTTTACGACGAGGTCGAGCAGACCAACTTCCATCAGCAGGGGCCGCCCCGCGATTTGCTGCGCCTCGCGCCGCTGCTGCGCCGGTTCTTCGTCCGCGTCGAGCAGGATGACAAGGATTGGAACGGCATCACGCTCATCGTGGATTTTCCGGAGAAGCTCGTTCCGCCCACCGACGAAGCCGGCGCGAGCACCGATGAGCGGATGAATCTCGTCACGCTGCTCAAGTGGGCCGCGTCGCCCGAGCTGCGCCAGATCGACGTCGGCGTGCTGCTCGTCACCGAGTCCGCCTCCAAGGTTCATGCCGACCTGCTACAAAACCCGCACGTCGCGCAGGTGCGCATCGACTTGCCGGATGCCGAGGAACGTCTGCGCTTCCTGCAATCCGGCTGGCCCGAGCAGATGGCCAACGGCAAGCCGCTCAAGGAATGGAGCGATTTCGCCGCCGAGGAACTCGCCTCGCGCACTGCGGGGTTAAATCTGCTGCGCACTCAGCATCTCCTCGCGGAAGCCGCGCGCAACGGCGCCCGCGTCACGGCAGAGCATGTCGCCGCCGGCAAGAAGCGGCTGATCGAGGAATTCTGCCAGGGCCTGGTGCGCTTCAAGGATCCGAAGCCCGGCGTCAATCTCGACCGCGTGGCCACGCACACCGCCGCGAAAAAGAAGCTGCGCGAGCTGGCGTGGCTGATCAAAAACAACAAGGGCGACGTGCTCGAACGCGGCATCCTCGTGCCCGGCCGCGTGGGCGTGGGCAAATCGTTTCTCATCGATTGCTTCGCCAGCGAATGCGGACTGCCCGTGATGGAGATCGGCGAGTTCCGCTCGAAATGGGTCGGCGACACCGAGCGCCAGCAGGCGCGCATTCTCATGACCATCCGCGCGCTCGGCCCGGTGATCGTGGTGGTGGACGAGGCGGATGCGGTCTTCGGCACGCGCGAAGGCGACGGCGACAGCGGCGTGTCGGGACGCGTCTTCGCCGCCTTTGCCGCGCACATCGGCGACTCGACGTTGCGCGGCCGTGAAGTCTGGGTGGCGATGACCTCGCGCCCGGACCTGCTGGCCATCGACATGAAACGCCAGGGGCGCTTCGGCCTCTGCGTGCCGCTCTTCCCGGCACAGGGCGCGGACGATGTGGTGGAACTGTTCACCGTGGTGGCGAAGGTGAAGAAGATTTCGCTGAACGACGCGAGCAAGGCTTACGTCCGCGAGCAACTCGGCAGCCGTCCGCTCACCGGCAGCGACATCGAGGCGATTCTCACGCGCGCCAAGGAACGCGCCGTCCTCGCCCAGCGCGACGACGACGTGCAGGTGGGCGATCTGGAGGAAGCGGTGCAATCGTTCATCGACCCGCTCGACCCGAACCTGCTCGCCTTGCAGGAACTGGCCGCAGTGCTTGCCTGCTCGGACCGACGCTATCTCCCCGAGCGCTACCGCGATGCCGACCGCGCGGCGTTGCTGGAACAATTCAACCGGCTCAAGATGCGCCCAGGGCGGTGAAGATTTGCGTTCAACATTGTCGCCTCATCACTTTGAATGCTACCTTGCCGCCATGCAGGTCACGCTACCAGACGATGTCCCAGCGCTCGAACGCATGGGTGAGGAAGAACTGAGACGCGAACTGGCCGTTGCGCTTTATGCGGCGCGCAAACTGACCTTGGTGCAGGCGGCGGACACCGCGGGCGCCAGCCTGTTCGAGTTTCAGGCGCTGCTGCGCGACCGGCATATCCCCCAGCACTACGACGAAGCCGCCCTCGAACAGGATCTCGTCGCACTTCGCGAACTCCCTCCGCAGTGATCGTCGTCGCTGACACGTCCGTCGTTCTCAACCTGTGTCGTGTCGAACACGTCACCCTGCTACGAACGCTGTTTGGCCGCGTGCTGGTGCCAGTGGAGGTGGTTTCGGAATTTCAGCGCCTGGCCGGCGTCGATCCGCGTTTCGCCGCATTGAAACTTCCTGCGTGGATTGAAGTCACGCCCGCGCCGCCCCTGCCCCCGGTGGTGGCCGCCGCGAACCTGGACCCTGGCGAAGCGGCCGCCATCGCACTGTGCCTCGGGCAAACCGCCGATGCGCTGCTGATTGACGAAACGCTGGGGCGCGCCGTCGCGGCTGGCTTGGGTCTGCGCACCATTGGCATTCTCGGCATCCTACTTCAGGCCCGCGCCCGGGGCGTGATTCCGAACATCGCACCGGTGCTAGATCGTCTCGAACAGGAGGCGGGGTTTTGGATCGCTCCTTCGCTGCGAAGCCATGTGCTTCAACTTGCTGGAGAGTGAGAATTCAACTCGTTCGGTGCGACTCTCGCGGCAACGGCCCGCGATAATCTGGCAGGGAACGATTCCAATCGGTCCCCAATTTTTCGGTAATTGCGCGACGCGTCAGGATGTTGAATTCACCCGGCTCCGAATGTGGCGGAGAGAATGGGGACGCGGATGGAACGCGTCCCTGCCGGGCGGGGCGATGGTGAGACGATCGTTTGCGAAATGGTCGTCGAGAGGTTCACGGCTGGACTCGGGGAATGGTTTTCAATAGAACCACTTCAGCATTTGAGCGACCGCGGCGGCAATCTACGAACCTGCCGGCCTGAAAAGTAAACGGCAACCGATTCCATGCCAGAATTGAAACAGTTAGCCCACGGCCTTGACGTGTCGCTGAAAGCCGACTCTGTTGACGCGCCTATCGTGCAGTATGGTGGAGAGATGACCGCGATTCATTTCACCACAAGTGACGGACGTTGGGGACGAGTCACCTTTGAACAACTTGATTCCATCAAAGTCTCTCGTGGCGAGTATGAACCATTCCCGCCAGCACCAACAAACGAGGCTGAATACCATTGGGTGACCACCATCTCGAACTCGCTATGGCTTCAAGAGCGTTACGAATACGAGAAAAGGTACTACGGCAGCTCCTATAATTTTGGCGGAAACGTCGAGGAGATGCGGACCGAGTTTTTCCACTACATATTCAGCTTTCACGATCAATTCGTGGAAGCGCTCGCTGCCGGAATCTGGTTTGAGTCTGCCGACACCATGCTCGGAAGCCGCAAGCCGGATTTAGATCATCCGCTAAGAGGTCTTCGGCACATCACACCCTCGGAAAAGTTTGAAGAGTCTGGTATTACTTGCCAAGTTCGCAGAAATCCCTTGTCAAACGATGAGTTGAAGAGCCGAGCAACGCTTTGTTCGCAAACTATTCTGGAAGTCGCAGCGGAATTGGACGGTCGCGCCGGGACCGACTGGAGTTTGACACTCCGGACTCGGAACGGCATCGGCAAGACCTACCTCCGTAACTATTTCGGGAATCGGGTTGCGACCTTTGATGGTATTCCCGACCTCTCGGACATTCGCCAGCCGATAGACAACTGGCTGAAGGATGTTCGTAAACGTCGTCGGGAAATGGGCAAAGCGTGAGGCGGCGGCGGGGAGCTTATTTCACTCCCCACCCCGCGCCACATTCCCCGCCCCCGCCTCCATCGCCCGGCAGCTTTCACGCAAGGCCCGGCGCACCGAGATTTCCGGATAGTCCTCCGCCAGTTTGCGCGTCACGCTCAAGCTTGCGCGGTCTGCGATTCGACCCAGTGCCTCGGCAGCGGCATAACGCGTGTCGGTGGCGTTGTCGAGGTTGCCCACGGTCTTGAGCAGGACCGGCGTCGCGCGCGCGTCACCGATTTGTCCCAGCGCCCACGCCACCGCCGCGCGCCAGCAGGGAGTCAGATCGTTGTGGATAAACAACACGCCCGGCCCCAGCGGGTCGGGACGACCGGACGCCGCTTCGGTCGGCGAGTTTCGCAGCACCGCCACCAGCGCCTCGACCGACTCCGTCGCGCGCAGATTGCCGAGGGAGCGTGCCAGGAAGAAGCACACCCAGTGGCGCACCGGCAGTTGCGTCACCACCGGGATGCCCGTGTCGAAGACGCGCGGAATATCCACCGGTCGGGCCTGATAATGCACGAGCGCAGCGCGGACGCGCGGCTCGAAGCGCGGGTCGCGGCAGACCAGCGAGAGGATTTGCGCCGCGCGATTCTCCGGGTCCGGCTTGCCGCCCCATGCCTGATGCGTCGCCGCGATGGCGGCCTCGATGGCTTTCGTCCGCCTGGCCGATGGATCGCCGAGGATCGCGAGGCAGGTTTCCACGACCGTTTCCTCCATGCCGCCACGGCGGATGACGCGGCCCACGAGCGTTTCGCAATCGTCGTTGCCCGGCAGGAGCGCGCGATCCGGATCGGTGGGCACGGAGCGAATGAGCGCCGGCAGGATGGCCGCCACGTTGGTTGACCCCATCGCGTCCAGCGCCTCGGTGATGAGGTAATGCACGGGCGAAGCGTGGCAGGCGATGAGCGCGTCGTGGTCGCCATACCAGCGGGTGAACTCGGGATAGTCCTTGAGCCGCGCCAGCGCATTGGTGAGCGCGGACTCCGCCTCCGGCGTGCCGATGCGACCGAGCGATTCCACGGCGGCCTCGACGAGAAACAGATTGCCGCGCTCCGGATCGCTGAATCGCGCCACGGTGTCCGTCAGCATCGAAACAGCCGCGGTGTCGCGCAGATGACCGAGCGAGCGGGTAGCCGCCTGCAAGGCGCGTGGATTGACCGCGGCCAGGGAATTGAACATCGCGCCATCGCCACGACGACTGCCGTCCTTGCGCCATTCCGGAAACGGATTGTTCTCTCGCGCCCGTGCCACGTATTCGCGCAGGGCGCTGCGCGCAGCGTCGCCGCCAATGTGTCCCAAAGCCACGGCCGCGCGGCGGACCTCATCGCGATTCGTGTTGCTCAGGCGCTGGACGAGACTCGCCTCAATTGCACTCCACGCATTCTGCCGAAGCCATTCGCGCCATGCCTGCGCCTGTTGCTCGCGCTCCGTTGCACTGCCGAAGGCGTTGAACGACGCTTCCCGTCCGGTGAGATTCTCCAAGGCCGTCGCGGCGGATTGCGCCACCAACGGCGCCGGATCCTTCAGCGCGTTCAGCAGCGGATCGACGGACTCGCGCGTGCCGCAGGCCGCGAGCGCCATCGCCACGGCGACGCGCACTTCGCGGTCGCTGTCGTTCAACTGTCCAGCCAGCGCAGGAGCCGCTGCTTGTTCGCGCGCAAGTCCGAGACTCTGCGCGGCGGTCATGCGCATCGGCGCTTCGTCCGCCTTCAACTGTTTGATCAGCGCGGCGATTTCCTGCGCGCCGGTGCTTAGCGAGTCGGCGGTTTCGCTGTGACGATTGATGCCCGCCACTTCGCGATAGCGATCGAACTGAAGCTCCATCATGCCTGTGACCGCCGCGTTGTTGCCGCGAAAGCGATGCGGTCGTCCCTGCCCCAGCAACTTCAAGGGCTTCGTGTGCATCGCTTGAATCGTCAACGCCTGACCTGCTGGCGGAGCCGACTGGCGCGGCTGATGGCAGCCCACGCAGCCGCGCGTCTCGCCCGGGCGCACGTAAATCCACGACATCTCGTTCAACTCGGAGCGCCCCTCGGCATCCACCGCCTGAAACGCGATGGCGGTGTCGGCGGGCACTTCGACGGCAAAGGAGCCATCCGGCGCCAGCGGCACGGTGCCCAGTTCGGTCACGTCGCTGCCGGCGTGGACGATGTAGGAATGCGAGGAACGCATGGTCAGGCCTTTGCCCGCGAGGACGCGAATGGCCTTTACCTGCGGCCAGCCGGCGGTGGTGTTCTTGGTGAAGCGCGCATCCTGACAGAACAACACGCCCGTCGCGCCGAGTTCCTCGGCCTTCTTCGGCTCGACTTTCTGAACGAGGATCGGCGGCTTCACGCGCGCGCCGAGATACACCGGCGAGTGAATCGTCTCCTCCGGCGAATCAAACAGCACCACCACTTGCTCGCGACGCTGATCGGGATCGATGACCGCCAGTTTGGTGTAATCGAAATCGCCGGTGACGCGCCTGGGTTTCGCGGCGGAGTTGGTGGCAGACATTCTTCGTGGCACGGTGCAGAGCAGGCGTCCATCCGGCAGCGCGGCGACGTCGCCGGCTTCCACGCGCAGATTGCGCCATTCACGCATGGCCGATCCCGGCCGGCCGACCGTGATGCTGGAGCCGGTGACAAACGCGACGCGCCCATCCGGCAGCGGCGCAGGACTGCCGACGTTGAAGGCGCGCAGGCGCCCGCCGTATTCCGGTCCCAGGTCGAGGCCGAATTCCGTGTAGCCCTCGGTGCCATCGGGATGAATCGCGTGGAGCAGCGTCTCGACCTTGCCGCGATCGAAGAAATTGTCCGAGCGCAGCATGAGAATCCGTCCATCGGCCATCACTTCAGGCTCGTTGTCGAAGATGAAAGTGTAGGTCAGTGGGCGAATTTCGCGACCCTCGGCGTTCATCGTGAAGAGCGAGCGAGAGGGCGGATTGTGATATTCCTCAAAGGTGCCGATGCGCGTCGAAGTGAAGGCGATTCGTCCATCGGGCAATTCGACCGGATCGATGTCGTGGAACGGCCCCGTGGTGAGTTGTTGCGGCGATCCGCCCTCGGCCGGCAACCGGTAGAGATGGAAGAAGGCATCACCTTCGCGCGCCATCGAGAAATAAATCCTCTGCCCATCAAACGATGCCGAGGGTGAGCCGATGCCGCCCTGGCCCGCATTCAACAACACGCGCGGCGTGGTGCCGGCTTTGGCGGGTTTAAGGACGCAGAGCTTGCGGGCCACCTTGACCGGCGCCGGGAGATCATGCTCGGGGAACGCCCGCGTGTGATGTGGATTGAACGTAGTGACCGAGAGGCTGTCGTAGCTCGTGCCGCTGTGGGCCGACGGCCGATACAGGCTGCAATCATCGCTGAGGAAAACCACCGCCGCGGGCCATGAATAGTCTGCGGGCGGAACCGACTCAGCGACCGCGCGCGGGCCGGAAATGCCACCGTGACGGGCATCCTCCTTCAACTCTTCCAGCGTCGCCCGCACGCGCTGGCGGGCCTCGTCGAGTGGACCGCCGGCGCGCTGCACCGAAGCCGGCGCTGCGATGCGTCCCCACGGCGCCATGCCAAAAACACCAACAACGTGCGCCGCCTGCCAGCGTTGATCATCGAAGCCCGGCTCGGACCAGCGCGGCACTCCGTTGTCGCTGCAGCGCCAGTTCTCGTCGCTGGCCACCAGCACCGTGCGGCCGTCCGAGAGTTGAACGGTGAGTTTCACGATCAATCCAGCTGGCCCAGCGACCGTGTTGATCGCTTCAATCGCGAGAACATTCCGGCCGCCGGCGAGGAGGTCGGTCACATTGAAACGCTTCGGCTGGCTCCAGACATTCGGATCGGGATGGCCCTCCCCCGCGACCTTTCCGTTGAGATCAAAGCTGTAGAGATTGTCCGCGGTCAGGAGCAACTCCGCCGACTTCACGGAAGCGTCCGAGGGTAGCGTGAACGCGCGCCGGAAGCAGTTCACACCGCCGGGAAAGTTGATCGAATTCGGCATCGGCTCGCGCGAATACCAGATCCATTTCGCGCCCTCGAAATCGGCGGACCACGCGGGCCCGTTCAGTGCCAAATAGAGGACTGCGAGGGCGAGGATTAGAATGGCCTGCCGTCGGCCAACGAGCATCAGGGCTTTCACGGGAATCTTGACGGCGAAGTCGGGTCGGATGTTCAGCGGGCATCGGGGAAGCGCCGCTCAAAGTCGCACAGCCGTCCCGGCTGCATGGGTCACATCTTCTGCGCGGAACAAAGGCGGGCTGGCTCATGCAGGCGGGACGCCTGCGCTACTTTCGCCGGCAACGAGACGCGGAGGCGCGGTAAGGACCGATTCCACTCGGTCCCCAATTCTTCCCGAATTCAGAGGCGCTTCATGAATCGAATTCTATTCGGTTCTGAACGTGGAGAATAGAATGGGGGCGGCGCTCCCATCTCCGTCGCGCGGGAATGCCCTTGCCCGCGACGGTCCGCCGTTTCAGCATCGGCCCATGAAGCACCGCGCATTTTCACGCAACGTCTCCCGCTTGGCTGCCCTGCTGGCTTTGCTATTGGCCGGATCGGCGACCGCGGCGGAACCCACTCCGTCCGCCAACGCCCGACCGCGCGGCGAAGTCATCCTCCGCGAGAATTTCAACGGCACCGCGCCGTTGCAGAACTGGCAGGGCGTGAATCCGCAGTCCATGCAACTCGCCTCCGGGCAAACCAACTCGACGGCCTGGGAGGTCGCGCTCGGCACGAATGGCGCGGCCATGATGCGCCGGACGCTGAGTCTCGATGGCCTGCGTGGCGCGAAGCTCCGCTGCCGGGCGATGGTGAAGGCGGAGCGCGTCACCGAACCTCCCAACCCGTGGAACGGCATCAAGGTGATGCTCCACATCGTCTCGCCAGCGGGCCAGCGTTGGGAGCAGCGGAACGGCGTCTTCGGCACGTTCGATTGGAAACCGGTCGAGTTCACGACGCTGATTCCCAAGGATGCGACCAGCGCGGAGTTGATCCTCGGACTGGAGAACACTTCCGGTCGCGCGTGGTTTGATGACATCGAGTTGGTCGTCGCCGCGGCGGCGCGCGTGCCGCTCGCCCGAATCCAAGAGGGGCCGCCTTATAAAGGTCACGCACTGCCGCGATTGCGCGGCGCAATGATCGGCCAGCAGGTGGACACGAACGACCTTCGCCAATTCGGCCGCGAGTGGGGCGCGAACCACGTCCGCTGGCAGCTCATCTGGAACGGTTTTCCGCACAGCCCGGCGGATAAGGGCGATCTGCCGGCGTATGATCGGTGGCTGGAGAGCGAACTGGTGCGACTTGATCGCCTGTTGCCGGTGTGCCGCGAGGCAGGCTTGCTGGTGTTGATCGATCTGCACACGCCGCCCGGTGGCCGCGACGAGGCAAAGGACTGCCGCCTTTTTCACGAGGCGCGTTTCCAGCAGAAGTTCTTGGAGGTGTGGGAGAAGATCGCGCGGCGCTACCGCGACCAACCCACGGTGTGGGGCTACGACCTCGTCAACGAACCCTGCGAAGGCACGATCGGCGAGGGTTGTCTGGACTGGCAGGCGCTGGCCACCGCGACGGCGAAGCGGGTGCGCTCGATTGATCCCGAGCATGCCATTGTCATCGAACCGGCACCGTGGGGCGGGCCGGAGGCGATTGAGAATCTGGAACCGATACCGGTGCCGGGCGTGGTTTACAGCGTCCACTTTTACCTGCCGCACAAATTCACGCATCAAGGCGTTTATGAAAATCCCACCGGTTTGGTGTACCCCGGCACCATCGATGGTCAGCGCTGGGACAAGAATCGCCTGCGCCGCGCCTGGCAGCCGGTGGTGGATTTTCAGCGGGCTACCGGCGCGCACATTTACATCGGCGAGTTCAGCGCCATCCGCTGGGCGCCAGACGGCAGCGCGCATCGCTGGCTGCGCGACGTCATCGATCTGATGGAAGAGCACGAATGGGATTGGGCGTATCACGCCTTCCGGGAGTGGGACGGCTGGAGCGTCGAGCACGGACCCGACAAGAGCGAGAGGAAGCGCAGCCCGACGCGGACGGATCGCGAGCAATTGTTGCGCGACTGGTTCTCCAAAAACGTGAAGCCTGTCGGCGCGACGCAATGAATTATCCCGGCCTGGCAACAATGATTCCGCCACGCGATGCTTGAACCGCGCCGGATTTCTGCGTGAATTTCCCCGTGCGCATCCTCGCCCTCGATCACGGAACCAAACGCATCGGCGTCGCCCTCAGCGACGAATTGCAGATAATTGCCTCGCCGCTGGAATACATCCCGGCCGAACCGCTCGCGGAATTCTTCACGCGCCTGACGCAATTGCTCCGCGAAAAGGAGGTCGGGATGATTCTGGTCGGACTGCCGCGCAACATGGACGGCTCCTACGGACCGGCGGCGGAAAAGGTGCGCGCCTTCGTGACCGCGTTGCAGGAGGTCGTCACCGTGCCGGTGCGGACATGGGACGAGCGCCTCACCTCCGCAATGGCCAACCGCGTTCTCGTGCAGGGCAACGTCCGGCGCGACCAGCGCAAGGAAAAGGTGGACATGATGTCGGCGGCGATTTTGCTGCAAGGCTACCTCGACGCGCAAAGCCCGTCGTGACGCGCATGGACACGGTGAAGTTCAAGCTGACGATCGCCTTCGACGGCACCCGCTACCAGGGCTGGCAGGTGCAGAAGATCGGCACGGGCGTGCAGGAAATCGTCGAGCAGGCGGTCGCGAAACTCTTCCCGTCAGTCAAACGCATCCGCAGTTCAAGCCGCACCGACACGGGCGTGCATGCGCTCGGCATGGTCGCGGAACTGGCGGTGCCGAAGGCCGAATGCCGCCTGCCCGCACGCAAGCTGCCGCTCGCGCTCAATGCCTGGCTGCCGGAGGATATCCGCGTGCTTTCGGCCCAGCGCGTGCCGGGGAGTTTCCATGCGCGCTTCGATGCTTCCGGCAAACAATACCGTTACTTCGTCTGGAATCATCCCGCGATGAATCCACTGCGGCGCGCGCAAGCCTGGCATGTGCGCCGTCCGCTTGATGTAGCGGCGATGCGCCGGGCGGCGCGCGGATTTGTCGGCCGCCACGATTTTCGCTCCTTCCGCGCCAACCCAAACTACGACACCGACTCGACGGTGCGAAACCTGACCCGGCTCGATCTGCGCCGCAGCGGACCGCTGCTCAGCTTCATCATCGAGGGAGACGGGTTTCTCTACAAAATGTGCCGGGGCATCGTGGGCACGCTGGTGCAGGTGGGCGAAGCCAAGATAACCGCGGAGGAGATCCCGGCGATTCTCGCGGGCCGCGACCGGCGCATTGCCGGCATGACCGCTCCCGCCCACGGACTGGTGCTTTGGAAGGTTTTCTATCGGAAGAATTCAAAGGGTGCCGCGCGGCGCGCGCCGTCAGCATGAGCCACGGAGCGCCACGACAACTTCAAGGCGACCCATCGCTGCGCAGCAGCCCATTTTTTGCCGCTTGCCGCGGGTGCGGAATTGCTCCATCTTATCCACATAATGAATAGAGCAATTTTTCTCGGTGCAGCACTGCTGACGGGTGTGGCCATCAATTCGTCCGCCGCCAAGCTCGGCGATCCAGCCGCGCCGCTGTCGATTTTAAACTGGGTCAAGGGCAAGCCGGTGGACGTCAAGAACGGCAAGAACCTCTACGTGGTCGAGTTCTGGGCCACCTGGTGCGGTCCGTGCCGCATGACCATTCCGCGTCTCACCGAACTGCAAAAGAAATACCAGGACAAGGGCGTGGTGTTTGTCGGAATCAGCGATGAACCGGCAGAAAAGGTGAAGCCGTTCGTCGAAAGGATGGGCAACGAGATGGATTACGTCGTGGCTTGCGATGATGACCGCAAGACTTCCGACGGCTATATGGCCGCCTACGGCCAGGAGGGAATTCCCACCGCCTTCATCGTCGGCAAAGACGGCAAGGTGCTCTGGTTCGGCAGCCCCATGGATGCGATGGAGGAAACGATCGAGGCCATCCTGGCCGGCAAATACGATCTCGCCGCCGCGCAGAAACGCAACCAGATCCGCGCCACGATGGACGAATATCACAAGCTCTCCGCCGCGGGCGATGAGAAGGCAAAGCAACTCGGGCGCGAGGTGCTGAAGTCCGTCGGAGAAGATCCCGAGACGCTCGGACAGTTCGCGTTTTCCATCACTGCCGACGGCCGCAACGAACACCGCGACTTTGGGCTCGCGAATGAAGCTCTCGACCTTGCCGAGAAGAAGGCCGGCAAGAACAACGCCGACCTCGCGAACATTCGCGCCATCGTCGTTTTCGAATCTGGAAAACTGGAGGAAGGGCTGGCGATGGCGAAGAAGGTCGTCGAACTGGTCAAGGATGAGCGCCTGCGCGGCACCTACGAGAATAACGTCCGCTTGATGGAGTCACGTATCAAGGCCAAGAACGAGGCGAAGTAAGATTCCATTTCCATGCCAGAAAGGCGGGGGCAATCCCCCGCCTTTTTCATTTTCACGATGCGTCGAGCCGCGCCTTCATTCCGCTGCCGGTGCGGACTCCGGGGCGGGTTCCTCCTCCTCGCGCTCCTCGCTGATCACCGGGGCGATGCCTTGCAGCTTGTCGCCGGGATCGAGGTTGACGAGTTTCACGCCCATCGTATTGCGGCCGGCTTCGCGGATGTGTTCAACGAAAGTGCGGACCATCTGGCCAGCCGTCGTAATCAGCATGATCTCGTCCGTATCGCGAACAGTGAGGGCACCCACCACGCTGCCGGTCTTGTCGCCCGTCTTCATGGTGATGATGCCCTTGCCTCCGCGGGTTTGAACGCGGTATTCGCCGAAGTCGGTGCGCTTGCCGATGCCATTCTCGCTGGCGACCAGAAGGGTGGCGTCGGGAACCACAATCGCGGCAGCCACGACTGCGTCGCCTTTGTCCAGCGTGATGCCGCGCACGCCTGTGGCGGAGCGTCCCATGGAGCGAACATTGGCCTCGCTGAAGCGGATGCTCATGCCCTCCTTGGTGATGAGCACCACATCGTCGCCCGGATCCTTGACTTCGTCACCTTCCACCACGCTGCCACGGGTCAGCTTCACCTCGATGAGCGTGTCCTCTGGCTCGATGCCGATGGCGATGATGCCGCCCTTGCGGACGTAGGCGAACTCGTTCAGAGATGTTTTCTTCACGGTCCCCAGGAGCGTGGCGAAGAACAGCTCGCCGGGCTGCTGCCAGGTCACGTCCTCTTTGTTCTCGTCGGATTTGGAGATGATGCGGATCAGCGCGGCCACCTTTTCGTTGGCCTGCAACTCGAGCAGATTCGCAATGCTGCGGCCCTTCGAGGCGCGGCCCATGTCCGGGATTTCATGCACCCGCTCGACATAGACGCGCCCGGTGTTGGTGAAGAACATCAGGTAGTCGTGCGCGCTGGCGGTGAAGAGATGCTCGATGAAATCAGCCTCCTCCAGCGCGTCGGCTTCGCGCGTGGCCATCCCGATGACGCCTTTGCCGCCGCGGCGCTGCGCCCGGTAGGCGCTCACGGCGGTGCGCTTGATCAACCCCTGGTGCGTGAGCGTGATGATGACGCCCTCGTTGGCGATGAGATCCTCGATGGCCATCTCGCCTTCATCGGGAACAATCTGGGTCAGGCGCGGGGTGGCGTGCTTCTCCTTGATGGCCTTCAGCTCGTTCTTGATGATGTCCATCACGCGCGACTCCCGCGCGAGGATGTCGAGCAGATCCTTGATGGCTTCAAGCAGCGCCTTGTATTCGCCCTCGACCTTGTCGATCTCGAGTCCGGTGAGCTGGTAGAGGCGCAGTTCGAGAATGGCGTCCACCTGGCGCTCGGTGAGCGCGTAGCGATTGTTGACCAGGCGGGATTCGCTGCGGATGAGCACCGCCCAGCGCTCGACCTGCTCACGGGTCCACTCGAAGGCCAGCAGCTTCACGCGCGCCTCGTCGCGATTGGCGCTGGAGCGGATGATGTGGATGAATTCGTCGAGGTTGGCCAGCGCGATGAGGTAGCCTTCGAGCAATTCAGCGCGCTCCTCGGCCTTGCGCAACTCGAAGCGCGTCCGGCGCAGGATGACCTCGCGCCGGTGCTCGATGTAGCACTGGATGAGGGCCTTGAGATTGAGCGTCTTGGGCCGGCCGTGATCGATGGCCAGCGCGTTGACGCTGAAGGAAACCCCGAGCTGCGTGTGCTTGTAGAGGTTGTTGATGACCACCTTCGACAAGGCGTCGCGTTTGAGTTCCATCACGAGCCGGGTGTTCTCGTCGGACTCGTTGCGCATCGCCGAGATTTCGGTGATGACCTTTTCGTTGACCAGATTCGCGATCTGCTGCTCGAGCGCGGCCCGGTTGACGTTGAAGGGAATCTCCGTGATGACGAGTTGCTCGCGGCTGCCCTTCAGTTCCTCAATCCCGATCGTCCCGCGAAGTTTGATGCTGCCGCGGCCGGTTTCGAAATAATTCCGAATCCCCTCGATGCCACAGATCATCCCGCCCGTCGGGAAATCCGGTCCCTTGATGAACTGCATCAACTCCGGGACGGTTATCTCCGGTCGGTCAATTTGCGCGCAGATGCCGTCGATGACCTCACCGAGATTGTGCGGGGCCATGTTGGTGGCCATGCCGACGGCGATGCCAGTGCCACCATTGACGAGCAGGTTCGGGAACGCCGCCGGCAGAACGGAGGGCTCGGTGAGGCGTTCGTCGTAATTCGGGACGAAGTCCACCGTGTCCCGGTCCATATCCTGCATGAGCGCCGCGCCGAGATGGGTCAGGCGCGCTTCGGTGTAACGCATCGCCGCGGGCGGGTCATCTTCGATGGAACCGAAGTTGCCCTTGCCGTCCACGAGCTTCTCACGCATCACCCAGCGTTGGGCCATGTGGACGAGAGTCGGGTAAATCACGGCTTCCCCGTGCGGATGGTAGTCACCCGAGGTCTGCCCGCAAATCTTGGCGCACTTCATGTGCTTGCGTCCCGGATAGAGCGACAGATCGTGCATCGCGTACAGGATGCGGCGCTGCGAGGGCTTGAGTCCGTCACGCACATCCGGGAGGGCGCGAGAGATGATGACCGACATCGAATAGTCGAGGAACGACGCCTTGATCTCCTCGGCGACGTTGATTTTGGAAATCTTCTCGCCGATGGAGTAAGCCCCGCCGGGCGCGGCAGGTCCAGGATTGGCTGGCGGAAGTGGATTGGAATCGGTTTCGTCGGGCATGTTGGTAAAGGTCAACTGGTCTGGCCATCCGGGGGCGGCGGAAAAAGTTCGATTCCCAGCAAGGTGGCGGCGTCCCGCAGACGACCATCCGTGGTGGTCATGGGGAAATCCTGGCACAAATCCGCGGCGGCAAGATGCAATGCGTCCAGCGTGCGCAACGGCACCTGCGGATGACATCGCTCCAGCAGGTGATTGGCCTTGCGCAGCACGGTTGAATTCAGCGACTCGATCCGGATTTCCCCGGCTTTGATGCGCGCCTCAAATTCCTTCCAAGCGCGGCGACGGTCGGCTGAGGAGATTTTCCCGGCACGCTCGCGGACGAGCAGCGCCGAGAAAACTTCGGTTTGCGCCAGTTCGGAGGTGACCAGCGATTGGCCTTCCAGCGAGTCGATGAAGAACTCGCTGTCGGGCTCCATGACAAGCAGTTTAACGATGATGCAGGAGTCCAGATACATGAGTTACCAACCCCGCCCATCGCGGTCTTCACGAATGATCTCCTCCGCCGTCGGCCCGCCGCGCCACGGAGGCATCTTCTTGAGGTGTGCCCTTGTTCCGGTGAAAACCTTCCGCTCCTCGCGTTTCCCCACCGGCGACAACACAGCCTTGGGCTTGCCGTCGCTGGTGATGGTAATCGCCTGCCCGCCGGCCACGAGGTCCAGCAGGGCCGAGAGGTGGGCTTTCGCCGACCGCACGCTGATGATCGGGCCGATCCCAGGCGCCGCCGCGACCTCTTTCAAGACGGCCGGTTCCGTTGCCTTGCTCGAGTTGTATTTGATTGTTTTCGTCTTCACGGAGTCAATGTAGTCACTTGTGACTACATGCGTCAATTCTTATCTTCAAACGTCCAGGTTGCGGACATTGAGCGCGTTGTCCTCAATGAACTGGCGCCGTGGCTCCACTTCGTCACCCATGAGCTTCACGAACATCTCCTCAGCCTCGACGGCGTCGGTGAGGTCGATGCGCAGGAGCTTGCGCTTCGTGGGATTCATCGTGGTTTCAAAGAGCTCTTTGGCGTCCATTTCGCCCAGTCCCTTGAAGCGGTAAATCTGGATACCCTTCTTCCCGACCGCCTTCACGCTGCTGAGGATCTCGGGAATCGAGAACAGCGGCGTGACTGTGGCCCGTTCGCCTTCCCCCTCGATCAGTTCGAACAGCGGCTTGTCCTGCGCCGCGTAATGATCCACCGCCAAGCCGGTCTTCGACAATTTGCCCAGTAGATCGCTGATGGCCTTGCTTTCGAGGTGCAGATCAAAAGTGGCGGCGCGCCGCGTCGGACCGTCCTTCTTGCGCTCGACAACTTCCGTGTCGCCGCCGAACAGGTCGGGACGTGCGCTCTTGAACTGCTCGAAGGCCTCGTTGGTGACGAAGTAATTCACCGTCTCATCGTTGCCCTCGCGCACCTTGACCATGTGCTGCGGCAGCGTGCCGTCGGCGGCGCGCATCTCCACGTAGTCGGCGAAGTCGCCGCCCTGGCGCCGAATGTAGGTGGCGTGCTTGTCGAGGGATTCCAGCAGCGTGAGAATTTCCTCCAGTTGCTTGGGAGTCAGTTCGAGACCATCGGCGAGATTTTTGAGCCGCACTTCCTCGGTTCCGTTTTGGAGCAGGATGCGATTGAGTTGCTGGTCGTCATCCACGTAATCGGTGCGCTTCTTGCGCGTCATGCTGTAGAGAGGTGGTTGCGCAATATAGACGAAGCCCTGCTTCACAAGTTGTGGCATCTGCCGGTAGAAGAAGGTGAGCAACAACGTGCGGATGTGTGAGCCGTCCACGTCGGCGTCGGTCATGATGATGATCTTGTGGTAGCGCAGTTTTTCGAGATTGAACGCGCCCTCGCCCTCGCCGTCGCCGATGCCGGTGCCGATGGCGGTGATCATGGTCCGGATTTCGTTATTCTGCAGAACCTTGTCGAGCCGAGCTTTCTCCACGTTGATCAGCTTGCCGCGGATCGGAAGAATCGCCTGGAACTTCCGGTCGCGCCCCTGCTTGGCCGAGCCACCGGCGGAGTCGCCTTCGACGATGTAAAGCTCGGTGTTGGCCGGATCGCGATCCGAACAGTCCGCCAGTTTGCCCGGGAGTCCTCCTCCGGTAAGCGCACTCTTGCGGACGGCTTCGCGGGCCTTGCGCGCGGCTTCACGGGCGCGCGCCGCGTTCAAGCCCTTGTCCACGATCCTCTTGGCGACGGCCGGATTGCCGTCGAAGTAATTCATCAGTCCTTCGTACGCGGCGGAACCGACGATGCTTTCGACTTCAGGCGAGAGCAGCTTGACCTTCGTCTGCGACTCAAACTTCGGATCGCTGTGCTTCACCGAGATGACTGCAGCCAATCCCTCGCGCACGTCGTCGCCAGTAATCTGCGGGTCTTTCTCTTTCAACAATTCGTTCGACTTGGCGTATTGATTGATGGCCCGGGTGAGCGCGCTGCGGAAGCCGGACAGGTGCGCACCGCCATCCGGATTATGCACGGTGTTGGTGTAGCAGAGTACCTGGTCGGTGTAGCTGTCGTTGTATTGCAGCACGACCTCGACATGCACCTCGATGTCCTTGTCGTCATTGCGCTCCTTGATTTCCTTGCGGAACAGGATGGGCTTGGGATGCAGCGGGGTCTTGCCCTTGTTCAACTGCTTGACGAACTCCTCAATGCCGTCCTTGTAGTAAAATGTCTCCTGCTTCCCCTCGGCCTGGCGCTCATCCACAAAAACAATCTCGAGACCGGAATTGAGGAACGCGAGTTCACGCAGGCGCTGGCTGATGTGGTCCACCTTGAACTCGGTGGTTTCGCGGAAAATCTCCGCGTCCGGTTTGAACGTGATGAGCGTGCCGGTGCCCTTGGCTTTGCCGATGACTTCGAGTTTCTTCACCGTCTTGCCGCGCTCGAATTCCATGTGATGCACCTTGCCATCGCGCGACACCTCGACCTCGAACCATTCGCTGACCGCGTTGACGCACTTCGCGCCGACGCCGTGCGTGCCGCCAGAAAACTTGTAGCCGCCCTGGCCGTACTTGCCGCCGGAATGCAGCGTGGTCAGCACCATCTCCACGCCAGGAATCTTGTATTGCGGATGAATATCCACCGGAATGCCGCGGCCGTCGTCGCGGATGGAGATCGAACCATCCACATGAATGATCACGTCGATGCGCAGGCAATGACCGGCCAGATGTTCGTCCACGGAGTTGTCGAGCACCTCGGAAACGCAATGATGCAGCGCCCGTTCATCGGTGCCGCCGATGTACATGCCGGGCTTTTTGCGGACCGCTTCGAGGCCCTCCAATTTGCCGAGTTTGTCGGCATTATAGGTCTCGGCCGGAATCATTTGTTCCGATGCCGGGGGCTGCTCTGGAATTGCGTCTTCGTTCGCCATAAACAGTGAGGGAAAACCGCCTTCGCGGCACCCGAGAATTGACCCCGAAAGAATAGAAAAACAGGCTCTGCCACACAATGAGTTTCTCCGCATTCTTTTGCCGGAAAACACAATTAGTTGTGGCTGGTTCTGGGAACGAGCCAAACCGGTTGGGTGAGAAACGAATGCGCGCCGGCGCGAATCACGTCCTCGTGTTGAAAACGGCCGATCGCCTTCTATGCACCAAGGCTTCAACCGAAAACTTCAGCGCACTTTGGCAATCCTCAATCCTCAGAAATCTGCTCCTTCGGTTCCGGCAGCCAGTGCGTCAGCAACGTGCCAACAATGGCGAAGGAAAACGCAACGATCGCGGCCGTCAGGGCGATCTTCGCCGGACTGGGTGGCATGCTCGCAGAAAACGTGAAAGTGAACCACGCCGCCGAGGTGCCGAGGACGCGCCCGCCGATGTTCGCCGCAAAGCTCTCCCCCGTTCCTCGCAAATGGAGCGGATAGACGAGCGGAAGATAATTTCCCCAGAAACTGAACTGCGCCACCGTGACCATCCCGGCGAAAAATACGCCCCATTGCACCAATCCGAGCGACCCGCTCTGGCCGAGATTCTGCGATATCCACCAGAACAACAGCGGCACATAAATCATCGCTGGAATCTGGAAAATGCGGAACAACGTGCGCCGGCTCAAAATCCGGACCGCCAGGATTGCCAGCAGAACCCGCCCCACCAACCCACCGATCTCCTGCCATTTCTGGACGCGGGCCGCGATGCCTTCCTCGACCTGTTTGCCCGCGGCGACCACTGCCTTCGACGCGGGCGCCGGTTTGCCGGCAGCCTGCGCCTCCGCCACGAATTTGTCCTGAGCCGCCTTGGCCTGAACTTTCACGTCGGCGAGACCGGGGACAATTTGGGGCAAATGTTGAATCGCGCCAAACGCGATGCCGTAGCTGGCCGCAAAGAGCGCCGCCGTGACGAGGGTGGTGCGGGCAAATTCAGGCCGGAACAATTCCAGGAAACTCGGGCGTTTGAGCCTTCCCTCGGCTTTCTTCTTCTGCCACACGGGCGACTCCGGCAGAAACGGCCGGATCAGAATGAGCGGAATGGCGGGAATCAACCCGGAAATGAGCGTATAACGCCACGCTTCATGCACTCCGTGAATCGCCGGCAGCGTCACTGCCAGGCTGACGCACCACGAATTGGCGACCGCCACCAGCAAGCCTCCTATGGACGAGAATGCCTGCGTGTAACCGAGCACTTTCTCCCGCCGCAGCGGGTCCGGAAAAATCTCCGCCAGCCACGCCACCGCGGCCACGAATTCAACGCACACGCCGACGAACACCAGGCAGCGCAGCACCAATAATTGCGGAAGCGTCGTCGCAAAACCCGAGGCGAAGGCCGCTCCACCGTAAAGCAGGATGCTGAAGGTCAGCACCCGCCGCCGCCCGAGGCGATCAGTGAGATAGCCGCCGATCAAACCGAAAATCCCGCCGAAGATGGCCGGCGCGAAGAACATGGTGCGCGCCCATTTGACAAACTCCGCTCCACCCGGCTGGTAAAGCGCCTGGGCCTCGGCCAGCGGACGCCCCGCCGCCACCAGTTCCTGCACGAGGGGCGCGCTCAAAGCGGCAATGGCCGGCTTGATGATCAACGGCAGCATCAGCAGTTCATAGATGTCGAAGGCGAAGCCGATCGCAGCCATGATGCAGATCAGCCAATGGGTGGCGGTCAGGCGTTGCGATCCGTTTCCGGCAGCATTCATGAGGGCGACTTTAGCGAGAGCGCCCGTGACGGCTCAACATTCAACTTCATAAATTTGAGAATTAATCCGCCTGCGTAACAATTGCCCCGCTGTGTCATCGTGACCCGGATGGGACATCCCGAATCCGCGGGTCGCACCCGGGCGCATCCGCGCACTGCCCCCCGGCGCGCGGCCTTGAGGCCGCTTCCGCGTTCGATGGGTGTTGGCGAAACATTGCCGGACGGTCTCTCGAACGATGAAGCGACGTCAACGTCGCGCTCCAGCGGCGAGGTCAGGGGTTGCGCCGCAGCAAATTGTCGATATTGTTCCCCGGCACAACGCCAGCAAGCGAATGGGCGTCGCACGGCTCAGAAAAATGAGCGGCGTGCCGCAGACGAAAACGATCAACAAAAAGTTAACTATGATTTTCAGCGAATACTGGCTCTGGTTTGCCATCCCTGGATTGATTCTGGGCTTTTACGCGCAGATGAAGCTTTCGTCCACCTACAACCACTTTGTTAAGGTGCCAAACGAGCAGGGTCTCACCGGCGCGCAGGCGGCGCGGGAGATACTCGATCAAGCGGGTTTGCGGAACATGCCAATTCACGAGGTTGGCGGTCACCTTTCCGACCACTACGACCCGCTGAAGAGGGCGCTTTTCCTCTCCTCCGAGAACTTTCACGGCCAGTCGCTGGCGGCGGTTGGCGTCGCCGCACATGAAGCCGGTCATGCGCTCCAGCATCAGACCCATTATGCGCCCCTCAAGTTCCGCATGATGATGGTGCCGGCGACCCAGTTTGCGAGTTGGGCGTGGATGGGCATCACCGTGTTGGGAATGATTCTCGGTGGCGCCTTCTTCCACAAGTTCCTCGGCATCGCCATCGGCATCTTTGCGGTGCTGACCTTGTTCCAGATCGTGACGCTGCCGGTCGAGTTCGACGCCAGCAAGCGGGCCAAGCAGCAATTGCTCAGGCTCGGCCTGATCTCGCCGCAGGAAACCGGGGGCGTGTCAAAAGTGCTGAACGCCGCGGCCATGACCTACGTGGCCGCAATGGTGTCGTCCGTGATGCAATTGCTCCACCTCGTGATGCTCTCACGCGACCGCGACTGAAGCCGTGGACTGCGGAGTTGCGGACAGAAACGTGCCGGTGAATTGCCGCCTTTTTTCATTGTGTGCGATTCCCGCGCGTCTTGGTAGGCGTTCCCAAAATTCCTAGCGTTGCCCTGAGCGCCTCCGCATACTCGCGCCCGTGTCAAAGCTCGACTTCGCTCGATTGATTCTCAGCATGGTGCGTCCGTACAAGACGCGCTTCATCTTGGGCATTTTGTGCGGTGTCCTTTCGGGAATGTTCGCGCCCGCGCTGCCGTTCGTGGCCAAGTACGTCGTCCTGGTCGTGTTCAGTTCGCGGTATCAACCCATCGCGCCTCCAGCATCGGGCACCGACGCGACCGCCACCGCCACAAATCAGGTCGCGACCACAACCAATGCTCCGCTCACCTTGCTCCCCACCTCGGTGCTCGGGAAACTTCCGACGCAGTTGGATTTCCTCAAACCCTGGCTCGAAAAGCTGACACCAACGGGCCAGGCCAGCAAAATGATGATCTTGCTGGCCATCTGTTTGGTGCCCCTGGTGATGCTGACGCGCAATCTATTGGGCTATCTCAACCTGTACCTTATGAGCTGGGTGGGCGTGCGCGCGCTGCAGAATTTGCGCCTCAAGATTTTCGACCATCTCATGCGCCTGCCGATGAGTTATTTTGGCCGCACCAGCACCGGCGAACTGCTGACGCGCCTCGGTGAAGTCTGGTTGCTCCAGGCCACCATTACCAACACGGTTTCGATCATCGTGCGCGATCCCATCTCGGTGATCTGTCTGCTCGGTTTTTTGGTCTATCAACAGCCCAAGCTCACCCTGCTCACCTTCCTCATCTTTCCCCTCTGCCTGCTGCCAATCATCATTTACGGGCGAAAAATCCGGAAGAATACCAAAGCCCAGGTGGCCAACTCGGTGGACCTCACCAAGGTGATGGTGGACGCCTTCGCCGGGAGCCGCATCATCCGCGCCTACAATCTGGAGAAAGTCGTCTATGAACAGTTCCGCGACAACACCAACAAGGCGGTGGGCTACGCCATGCGGTTGTTGCGCGCGCAGGAGATCCCCGGACCGCTCATCGAGGTGGTGGGGGCAGTCGGCGTGTCGCTATTTCTCGCCTACTTCGCGCTCTTCTCCACCGACAACACCGGTCCCGAGGCGCTCCTCTACTTCATCATCAGCGTGTTCCTCATTTATCCCCCGATCAAAAACATCGGCCGCCTGAACTCGCACGTCGAGGCGGCGCGGGTCATCGGCGAACGCATCGACGAATTGCTCAAGACCACCACCGATGTGCCCGAGCCGGCCAATCCGAAAAAACTGCAGGCCGCGGGCGCCGACATCCATTTCGAGCATGTCAGCTTCAACTACGGTGAGAAGCCCGTGCTGCGCGACCTGAGTCTGACGGTCAAGGCCGGCACCATGGTGGCGCTGGTCGGCCGCAGCGGCTCCGGCAAAACCACGCTCACCAATCTGCTGCTGCGCTTCTACGATCCGCAGCAGGGCCGGGTGCTCATCGGTGGCACCGACATTCGTGATGTCACCTCCCACGATCTGCGCGCCCAGATGGCGGTGGTGACGCAGGAAATCATCCTGTTCAACGGCACCGTCCGCCGGAACATCGAGCTCGGGCGCATTGGCGCGGCCGACGCGGACATCGAAACCGCCGCCCGCCACGCCCACGCGCATGAGTTCATCCTCGATAAACCCGGCGGCTACGAGGCTGCCATCGGCGAGCGCGGCACCCGGCTTTCTGGCGGTCAGCGCCAGCGTCTGGCGATCGCGCGCGCCGTCTTGCGCAATGCACCCATCCTGATCCTCGATGAAGCCACCAGTTCGCTCGACACCGAAGCGGAGCGCGGCGTGCAGGATGCGCTTGACGAATTGATGGTCGGCCGCACGACCATTTGCATTGCCCACCGTCTTTCGACCGTGCAAAAGGCCGATCTCATCGTCGTGCTCGATCAGGGCCGCATCGTTGAGCAAGGCCGCCACGAGGAGCTTCTCCAGCGCGACGGGATCTATCGCCGGCTGTACGAGTTGCAGTTTCAATCCTGATCCGGCCGGGCGGCCGAATGGCCTGACATGGGTTCGGCATCCTATGCCACGGCTTGTTCGCTGGCGCGCCGCCCTGTCGTCGGCGCCGTCGCAACTAATCTGTTTCGCCGGTGGTGAATACGTGGAATTGCGGCTTGAATACGACCGGAGGCGCGAACAGCATCTTCGCATCGCGGTTGCCGACGAGACACGCATCCAAATCCGATTTAAGCCTAGTCGTTACCAAATATTCGCCAAGGAGCAGCCATGAAAACCGTTTACCTCCTCAAACTCATGCTCGTCGTTGGCTCGCTGCTGCCCGCTGCCGCGCAGGACTGCGCAAAACTTGGCGGCACCTGGTCTGTGTACGAGAATGTTTTCCTGAAGTACTGTTCCGCCGGAAAATGTGAGACCAGCATCCATGGCGGAGAAACAACGGTGCTGGTCACAATGGCGACCAACAGCAACTGCTCGTTTTCCTTCAAATCCACCGCGGTGGACCCCCAGACCGGAAACACCACGACTCTCGACCGAACCGGCTCAGTCTCCTGCGCCGAAGTTTACTACCAGGGACCCGCCGGCCTTGTCGCCACCGGCCTCGTCTATTCCACGAACTGGCTCATCTGTTCTGGCAGGCTGAAAGACGACCAGATTGTTTTCACCTGCATCGGTCATGCCGCCGGCTTCGTTCGCGGAACCGCCTTCAGTCTCGATATCAACAGCACATCCGCCTGGCGGGGCGGTCCCGCACAACAGGCCCCCGCAATCTCGCAGGAGCCGTCCGACCGGATCGCCGGCCTGGGCAGCAATGTTACCGTGACGGTCACGGCCACCGGTCCATGCCCCCAATTCCAGTGGCGCCGCAACGGCGCCGCCATCCCGGGCGCGACCAATTCCAGCCTCGTTCTTCGCCGCATCGGGAGCAGTGATGCCGGCGCTTATTCGGTCTTGGTGCGCAATTTCGCCGGCTCGGTCACGAGCCGTGAGGCGAGGATCGAGGTCGCCGATCTGAGCCGGCCCACGGTGGCGTTTACCGCGCCGCTTCCCGCCCAGCGGGTGACCACCAACATCGTCAGGGTGGCCGGCACCGCGACCGACAATGTGGCCGTGGTTAAAGTCAATCTCAGTGTCAATTTGGAATCCGTGGTGCAGGCGAGCGGGACCAACAAATGGTCAACCTTTGCGACCCTGGTTCCGGGAACCAATGTTCTCCTCGCGCAAGCCTGGGATCAGGCTGACTTTGCGTCCACGTCGGTTTCGCGCACCGTGTTTTACGCCGTCCCGACACGGCTCGTGGTCAATGCGGACGGGCGGGGCAGCTTTCAGCCGAATTTGAATGGCCGCTGGCTGGAGATCGGCCGCAATTACACCATGACTGCCATTCCCGCCAGCGGCTGGATCTCCGCCGGCTGGACCGGCGGCGCCGAAACCAGCAGTGCCAGGGTGCGGTTTATGCAGGAGGAGAACCTCGTGCTCACCGCGCTTTTTGTGCCAAATCCGTATCCACCCCTGGCCGGCATTTACCGTGGCTTGTTCAGCGAATCTCCGGTCATTCGACCTGAGAGCAGCGGATCGCTGTCGCTGACGCTCGCGGGATCGGGCGCGTTTTCTGGCGCGCTGCGGAGTGCCGGCCAGCTCTGGCCCTTCACCGGCCGCTTCGATGCCGCCGGGCAAGCTCATCTCGCCGTGGAAAATGCGGGTTCCAACCAATGGCAGATCGACCTCACGCTGGCCCTTGATGACGGCGTCAACCAGATCTCTGGCACGGTCAGACGTTCCGGATGGGAGGCGGAGCTGCTGGCGGAACGCGCCGTCTTCAACAGCCGGTCGAACCCCGCGCCGTTTGCACCGCGCCAAACTTTTCTCGTGCGGGGCGCGACCGATCCGGCCCTGGCTGGTGGGGGTGATGGTTTCGGGACAGTCACCACCACGCGCGACGGTTCCGCCGTCCTGTCGGGAACGCTGGCAGACAACTCCGCGGTGACGCTGACCGCACCCTTGTTGCGCGCCGGAACGTGGCCGCTCTATCAATCGCTTTACGGCGGACGCGGTTGCCTGCTTGGCTGGCTGGAGTTTCACACCAATTCGCCCGCGGGTTTTGGCGGATCCGCCCACTGGATTCGTCCGGCCAACTCCAACGTGGTCTGGCATGCACGCGGTTTCACCAACATCAGCACCTTCACCGGATCGGCCTACGTGGCGCCGGTGTCCCGCACCGACCGCGTTCTCCCGCTCGAATCCGGACGGGCGGTGTTCGGCGGTGGGCCGATTTTGTTGGCATTCACGAATGGGTTCACCCTTTCGCCGCGCGGTGTGGCCACCAACTTCAGCGCCAACAAGCTGACGCTCACCATTCAGCCGGCCAACGGGCTTTTCTCCGGCACGGTGCTGATACCCGGAGCCAGCAGCACCACGCCCATCAAGGGTGCGGTGCTCCAGGGATACAATGCCGGCGGGGGCGTTGTGCTGGGACCGTTCAAGAACGGCCGGATGACGATTGCAACCGCGCCATGATGAAGAAGCCGGGCGAGGGACACTGACCGCAGGCGAAATGGCTGCATCGAGACCCAATGCTCAGCGCCGCGTGGCGCAACACTTCGATCTGCGTTTTCGCTGATTTCCATTCGGCAGACCATCGAAAGCCGGCGGGATCGGCATCCCTCCACGACCAGCGGATTGGAAATCCGCGACACCGCAGGTTGGTAAACCTGCTCTGCAAAAGAGGCACCGCCCGCACGCTGCATGTCGGTGAAACATCCGCGTTGCGATGTGTTCGACCTTGCCTGCACTCAGAATGCGCCTGCACGCGACTGGCCTGTTCACGAGCATTTGGTTCAGAAATTACTGAGCGCCGGAGGATATTTCTCCGTCAGATGCTCGGCTGTGACAAAATCGGTGCGGCGGTTGATCCAGTCAGGCCTTTAAACTATATCAAGCCAGTCATTGCTTCGCCGATGAACTCTGCGGCGACGCGCCAAACAATTTGAACATACGAATACACAACATGCTGGTCCGGTGGCCCACGCCCAATATCAAGGGCGTCCGCGACCTCGTGGTGCGTTATCCGTTGCCCGCGGCGTTCGTTCTTTCGCTGATCATTCACCTCTGCCTTTACCAGGGCTACCGCATCTCGAAGCGGTTCGGCTGGTGGGATTATCAACCGTCGTGGATCGCGCAACTGCTCAAGAGAAAGCCATCGGCCAAGGATCTCGCCGCACAGAAGAAGATGCAGATGCAGGCGGCCGAGGAGCAGAAGCGACGCGAAATCCTGATGAGTTTCATGGAAGTCCCGCCAGATCGCGTTGCGCCCGAACCACCGAAGGACGCGAAGTATTACGGTGCGGCCAACTCCCGGGCGGCCAATCCCAATCCCGCGGAAAGGCTCGTCCCCAAAATCGACGGCAACCAGACCAAGATCGAGCGGATGGAAACCGTGCCGCGCGAGCAGAAGGACAAGTTTCCGCTGGCGCCCGCCGTGCCGCCGCCCGATAAGGCCAAGCCTGCTGAAGAAGCGAAGCCCAAGCCCCGCCCCGCCGACACGCCCGGCGACCTGGCGATGCGACGACCCGATGAGCGCAAGGTCGAGGATCCCGGCGCCAGCGAAGCCCGGGAGCACACCCGACCGCGCACCGTTCAGGAAGCGAAGGCGAAGCGAAACATGACCGTGGGAGAGCGCATGAAGCAGCAAGGCGGCGTGCGCAACATGGGCAGCGTCTCGCTCGACGTGAAGGCCACCGCGTTCGGCGCCTACGATGCCGCTTTCATCGCCGCGGTGCAAGATCGCTGGTACACCGTTCTCGACGCCTACCCGTACGCGTTGCGCTCAGGCAAGGTGGTGCTGCATTTCAAGCTGATGCAGGACGGACGCATTCTTGAGCTGAAGGTAAAGGAGGACACGGTGGGCGAATTGCAGTCGTTGTTCTGCCAGCGCGCCATCAAGGAACCGTCGCCTTACGCGCCGTGGCCCTCGGATATGCGGAGGATGATCGGCGACACTTTCCGCGAAGTGACATTCACCTTTTACTACAATTGAGCCGCCGTTAGGATGACCGCGCACCTATGATGCACACGTTTTTCATTGTGATTCTGCTCGCCACTTCGATTGTGGCGGTGGCCGTCATCGTCGAACGGGCTCTCGCGCTCAAATGGACCCGCATCATCCCCGACGCCGTCGCGCAGATGGTCGCCAACTACCGTACTGCGGCCGATCTGCCATCGCTGATCAGCCTCTGCGAGCAGAATCCGTCCCCGATCTCCCGGCTGCTCCTCTTCGCCGGCGAGCACGCCGACTGGCCGAAGGACGAGAATGTGGAGATCATCGAGACCCGCGCCCGTCACGAAATCAGCCGGCTGGAACGTGGCCTGGTCGTGCTGGAGATCATCGTCGGCATCGCCCCGCTGCTCGGCCTGGTGGGCACGATCTACGGTCTCATCACCTTGTTCGGCAGCATGGACATGGCGGGCAACGTGAAGAGCGGCGAGTTCGCCCAGGGCATCAGCACCGCGCTTTACGCGACGCTGCTCGGCCTGCTGGTGGCCATCCCGGCGCTGATCGCGTGGAGCTACTTCAGCAAGAAGGTGGAGAACCTCTCCGTGGAAATGGCCACGCTCTGCGACGAGTTCATGCGCAAACACTACCGCTCGGTGGAAACGCCCAAGCGCGCGAAGGCGGCGGCGGCCAGGGTGAAGTGACGCCATGCAATTCTCCAATTACAAGCGCCGCCGCGCGCCCAGCGTCATCATCGTCTCGCTCATCGACGTGTTGCTGGTGGTGCTGATATTCCTGATGGCGACCACGGCGTTCAAGAAGGAGCAGGCCGCGCTCAAGCTGGCCCTGCCCGAATCCAAGATCTCGAAGGCCGGCGCGGCTGAAACCAAGCCGCCGCTGGTCATCAGCATCACCACTAACGCGCCGTATCTGTTCCTGGGTAGCACGCCGGTCACCATCGAACGCATCCAGGCGGAGTTGAACACCGGGGCAAAGGCCAATCCCAATCTGCGTGTGGCCATCCGCGCCGACAAACGCGCGCCCTTCGGCGAGGTCATCAAGGTCATCGACGCCGCCAAGCTGGCGCAGGTAGGATCGATCGACGCCTACACGGAGAAAGTGGAGCAGTGAGGAACTGCCTCGTGGAGGGAACAGACCGCCCGGCACACCTCAAACCTCCTTCACGATTCCCCAGAACACATCGAGCCGCTTGGTGAGATAAAGCTGCACCGCCTTGACCAGCACCCTCGCTTCCAGCGCCTGGCCGGCCGCCACGATGTCCTTCAAGGTCATGTTCGCCCGCACCCGGAAGCTGTCCTGCGCGATGATCGGGCCTTCATCGAGGTGCATGGTGACGAAGTGCCCGGTGACGCCCACGATCTTCACGCCGCGCTCGTAGGCCTGCCGGTAGGCTTGCGCGCCCGGAAAGCTCGGCAGCAGCGACGGATGGATGTTGATGATCTTGTTCTTGTACCGCCACACGAAGTTCGGCGAGAGAATCTTCATGAAGCGCGCCAGCACCACGAAATCAACTCCATGCTCCGCCAGCACGCGCAACGCCTCGGCCTCGGCCTTCTCGCGCTCCAGCCACGGCAAGTGGACGAACGGCAGCCCGGCCTTCTGCGCGAGCGGCGCGAACTCAGAGCGGTTGCCCAGCACGAGCGCCGGCTCGGCTTTGAGGCGACCTGAGCGGACACCCTTCAAGACGGCGTCGAAGCAATGCGTTTCGCGGGTGACCATCATGGCGAAGCGCTGCCGCTGGCGCAGCGGCGTGAAGCGCAGATTGATCTCCATGCCGATTTGCCGCCCCAACTCCGCGAGGCCGGCGCGCAGCTTCCCGGCATCGAAATGCACCGCCTTCCACGACGCCTGGAGCGTCATGCTGAATTGCCCGCGCGTGACCTGCTCCTCGAGGGCCTCGATGTTGGCGCCGGCTTCAAAGAGGAAATTGGTGACGCGCGCAATGACACCGGTCTTGTCCCGGCCAATGACGGTGATGGTGGCGAATTGTTTCATTCTGATGTGCGCGGGTTGTATCAGACCGAGCGGCCGGGCGTAAAGCGCGTTGCTCACCGGCGGGGTGAGCAGAGCGCGTCCGCGCACTGCCCCCGGCGCGCGGCCTTGAGGCCGCTTCCGCGTTCGATGGGTGTTGGCGAAACATTGCCGGACGGTCTCTCGAACGAGGAAGCGACGTAAACGTCGCGCTCCAACCCGGCTGCCTTCGGGGGCAGTGTCGAGATGCGCCCGGGTGAGCGCCAGTCACATCGTGCCGCCGGATTCCTCCTGACACCGCACCAGACCTGTTCGCCCTGGCGAGACTGAACCTGACCGCAGCGCTCCGGCTCAGTTCTTCATCGGTTCCATTGTCATCGGATTGCGCAGCGGCACGTCCACCAGGCGATCGTGACCCAACTCGCGCAGGGACACGGCATGGTTCGGATGGCCTTTGAGGATTTCCTCCTTCTGCCCGACGACGAGGATCACTGTCTTGGCAGGATCAAGATGCTGCTGCGCCGCGCGCTGCACGTCGGCAATGGTCACGGCGTCGATGCGCGAGCGGTAGTTCTTCCAGAACTGCGGCTGCTTCGCATACCGCCCGGTGAATTCATCCGCGGCAAAGGTGTTCACGATCTTCCCCTTGCTGTCGAACATGCGCGGGAAGGTGTCGATGAACGAGCGCTTCGAGGTGTTCAATTCCTCCTCGGACACCGGCACGCTGGCGATGCGTTTGATTTCCTCGATCACAATCGAGGTGGCATAGGCCACGGTGCGCGACTTGGACTGGAAGCCCGCCATGAACGGTTGCGCATAATAGACGCTCGCGGGAAACGCGGAGGAGGCCGAGTAAGCCAGCCCTTCATCCGAGCGCACGCGGTTGACGATGCGCGAGGTGAAGCCGCCGCCGCCCAGGATGCGGTTCATCACCATGATGGCCGGGAAGTCCGGCGCGTCGCGCATCACTCCGGGGAGCATCACGGCGACGCGGCCTTGATTGACGTCCTTGTTGACCAGATACGCGCCGGGTTGGGCGAACTGCGGATTGTCGGGAATCGGCCGGGCCGCCTCGCCGATGAACGGCCAGTTGGCGAACAGCTTTTCCAGCTTCTGCAGCATCTCCGCGCGGTCGAAATCACCGCTGGCGGCAATGACAAAATTCGCCGGGTGAAACCATTTCTGGTGAAACGCCTGGAGGTCTTCGCGCGTAATGGCGTTGAGGGTCGCCTCGGTGTCGTAGTCATTGGCGAAGAACTTCTCGCCGTAGGCCAGGAACTTGCGTTCGCGTCCCTCGATTTCAGCAGAGTCGTCATTGCGCTGTTTCATCGCCTGCAACGTCTGCTGCTTGAGCAGCGCCAGCTTGTCCTCCTGGAAGCGCGGCGCGGTGAGCGCCTCGCGCAGAATATCCAGGCCCTCGTCGAGGTCCTTGGAGAGCAGGTTGAGGCTCACGCTGCCCTGCACCTCGCTCACGCCCGAGCCAAGCTGGGCCGCGAGAAAGGCGAGCCGCTCCTCGAGTTCTTCGGCGGTCTTCGATTTGGTGCCACCGCGGGTCAGCAGGTAGCCGGTCAGGCCGGACAGTCCGGCTTTGCCCTTCGGTTCGACATGGCTGCCAGTGCGCACCAGCACCACGATGTTGACGAGCGGCAATTCCCGGTCGGACGCCACGTAGGCCACCGGCCCGCTCTTCAGCGTCACGCGGAAATCCGCCGGGTTCGGCGCCTCGTACTGCAACGGTGGAAAGCTCAGTTTCTCTGGACGGTCGGGAATGGCGGCACCGCGGGCCGGCGGCGCGTTCAGCACGGTGGCGGCCAGGCCGGACAGCAAGGCGTTGGACAGGATGCGGGACAATTTCATTGCTTCTCCTTCGATTCGGCTTTGGCTTCGGCCTTGCGGGTGTAAGTGGCCACGCTGCGGTTCTCCTTGGTGAAATACTTCTTCGCCACGCGCTCGATGTCGGCGGCGGTCACGGCCTGGTATTTCGGTCCGGCGGTGTTGATCTCGCGCCAGTCGCCGAGGCCGTCGTTGTTGATGAGCTGATAGAGGATCGACATGTTCGAGGCGAGGCGGCGGTATTCGCTCGCGGCGAAATTGTTCTTCACCTTCTGCAATTCCCCGGGCGGGACCGGCGTGTTCTTGAGCATGTCGAGCTCGGCGTAAATCGCCTGCTCGGCTTCCGCCGGCGTCTTGCCGTCGCGCACCTCGGCAGCCACCAGGAACAGCCCGGCCCACTTGCGATGGTTGGCGTATGCCTCGGACTCCGTCGCCACCTGCGAGCCGAGCACGAGGCCCTTGTGCAGCCGGCCGGTGCGGGTGGAGAGAATCTGCGCCAGGATGTTCAGCGCAAAGGAATCCTTGTGGCCGAACGGCACCGTGTGCCAGACGATCTCGACGCGCGGATTCGCCTCGGCCTCGCCGTTGAGGCGCTTCTCGGCAATCTGCGGCATCTCCAGCGTGATCAGGTCGGGAGGTTCTACCGCGCTGCGCGGGATGCGGCCGAAGTATTTTTCGAGCAGCGGCAGCGCGGTGTTGGTGTTGAAGTCGCCCACCAGGATCAGAGTGATGTTCTGCGGCGAATAAAACGTGCCGAAGAACTCGTCGGCCTGCGCCTTGGTGATGGCCGGGATGTCCGACGGCCAGCCGACGATGGGCCAGTGATACGGATGCGACGTCCAGACCATCGCTTCGAACGACTCGTCGAACTTGCCCAGCGGCGTGGAGTCGGTGCGCATGCGGCGCTCCTCGAAGACCACATCGCGCTCAGCATAGAATTCGCGAAAGACCGGATTGAAGAGGCGCTCCGATTCCATCCAACTCCACAGCTCCAGCTTGTTGGCGGGGACGGTGATGAAATAGCCGGTCAGGTCGGTGCTGGTGAAGGCGTTCATGCCGGAAGCGCCCGCCGTGGTATAAATGCGATCAAACTCGTTTTTGACCAGAATCTCGCGCTGATCCTGGACGAGCCTGGCAAATTCCTTCTCCAGCTCCATGAGGCGCGGCGTCTTGTTTTCTGGCTTTTGCAGATCGTCAATCTCCCCGCGGCGGAAGGCGGCCCGCAATTGCGCCTCCTCTTTGCGAATCTCACCGCGAACGCGTTCCTGTTCCTGGATGATCTTCTGGTCGCGCTCGTAGTCCTTGGTGCCGAGGGCGCGCGTGCCCTTGAACATCATGTGCTCGAAGAGATGCGCGATGCCGGTCATGCCGGGGCGTTCGTTGGCGCTGCCGACGTGCGCCACCCAGCCGCCGGCGACGGTGGGATCATCGTGGCGCTCGACCATCAGCACCCGCATGCCATTGGTGAGTTGGGCCTCGATTACCGGCACTTTCTGCGCCTGCACCGCGAGGGTGCCGCAGAGGAGGGCAAATACAACGCCGGCCGGCGCAAACAACCGGGACGGACCGAATGGTGAAAATAACCTGAGCTTGAGCACGGGAAAGAACTACACCAAATCCCGCTCTCGTCAATGTCGCGCGCACTCCTCCAGCCAACGGCGAAGCGGAGCCGGGAACGGGCCTCCCCTTGGCAGTCAGGGCGGCCACCAAGGCACTCTCGCTGCATTCGGCAGGGTTCACTTGCCACCGAGGCGCAATTCCACCGCATTGGTCTGGCCGGGGAGTTGCAGCCGGACGCGGTCGTCGAGCACGGCCAGACAGCGCACCAGAATGTTGGAAGTCCCCACCCGCACCCGGGCCTCTTCGCCCTCCTGGAAGGTCGCGTGGTTGACCAAGGCAAACCGGCGCCGGCCCGACCCGGAGATGCCTTTGAGCACGAGGGTGTCAGGCACCGGAGTCGGCGCTTGCGACGGCACGTTGAAGGCCAACGGCGGCTGTGCTTCCGTTTCCCCGCGCAGTTCCAGCAGCCGCTCCAGTTTATCTATGTCCACCCAGCTATCCACGCCGTCCGTCAGCCAGTCAACCAGGCGGTGGAAACGGATTTTTTCCTCAGCCGCGATGAGCGCATGGATCTGCCCGTGCGTGTAATCGTTGTCGAGGATCCGTTCGGTGGCGTTGGTGAATTTCGCCCGGCTGGTGAACTTGTGCGCCATCAGTTCGCAAAATCCCTCCTGGGTGTCTTTGTGCAATTGCCGGTACTTTTTATTGCGCTCCGACATCCAGGTGTGGGTGTACTCGTGGGCGGATACCGCGAGAAACTCGTCGCGCGTCAGTCCGTGCAAAAGATACACCTCGTGGATCCATGCTTTGTCGTCGTCGAGGCGCGAGATCGTGAGTCCGAGAAGGCGGCTGGGGTCATCGATGGAAGGCGTCCGGCGGTACTCCTTGTTGAACTCCTCGCGGGTGACAAGATGAACCTCCATGTTCTTGTCCGGCACCGGCGGATAATCCTTGAGCATGGCTTGAATTTCCTGGCGCGCTTCGGCGAAAAGCTCCCGGGCCCGGGTTTCGTCCATCACAATGTCCTTCGAATCTTCGCGGCAAAACACCCGGCCATCGGGCAGGACCAGGCCGCGTTCGGGACGGACGAAAACATCGCAAATCAGGCAGCGGGTGGTGAGTTCGAGGCATTTGTCGCAGATAAACTGGTTCCGATGATGGAATTTGTCATCGAACACACTGAAGTTCCGCCCCTCGGTGGAGCAGGCATCGCAGGCGCGTTGCGCGAAGACCGATCCGGCAAACGCGAGCCAAAGGAAGACGCCCACTCCGGCTTTTCGCGCCACCCCCGCCCCAATCATTCGTCCTCGCAAAACAATCGATCCCATAAACATTATAAACGGAAGAAACGCCCGGAGACTGAATGGATGGTTTTGCGTATCAAGCGAAAAAATCCTTTGCACCCTGCTCCGCGATGACTAGGTTTTATACCGTTCTGTCCGATGGTGTAAAGGTAGCACAGGGGTCTTTGGAGCCCTTAGTCCAGGTTCGAATCCTGGTCGGACAGCCAGCTTCCAGCACGGCCACGCCCTGCGCCGGCCCAATGCCTATGGTTTTCATGCGGCCTTCCGCCGGGACAGCGGACGAGTGCTACATCGCCGCAGTCGATGCCGATGGCGCGGCGCTGGCGGAAAGCCAAGGATTGAATCCGAAGTTGGAAGCCGAAGTGAAATCCAAGGGTGGCCGCATCCCTGAACTGGAAAAGCGCCTTTCCGCCATTGGAGCCCTTTAGCAAAAGCAACCCAGAACCCATCCAAACGCCGATTCCCCTGCCGGTCTCCAATCAAGTCAAATGATCACTGAGGTTCGATGAGCAGAGGGAGCGAATTCCAGATCTCGGCCTGGAACCACACAATCAAATCGGTGCCTTAAAGTGTTCGCCGGTGGCCGCAACGAAACTCCTTTCCGCGCGCGATTCAACACCGGCGAACGCTCGCTGCCGGCCAGAGTCAGCTCCAACTTGCTGGGGCTAGCAGGTGGTTCTGCTCCATTTACCACCGATCGGTGCGGAAGGGTGAGGCGGGCAGCCCGGCGCCGTTGCCAAGATTGGGCTCGGCGGTTTCGTGCCAGCCGAAGCGAACCGCCACCGGGTTCGACACCGCATCGCTGCGGACCACCACCGTGCGGCCGACAATCTCCGCCCTGGCCTCGACGAATTGCTTGTCCTCGCCAGCGATGCTGAACCAGGTGAGCGGCTTCCCATCCAGCGACTTGAGTCCGTCCGCGTGATCGAAGGTCAGGATTGCCTGCGATCCTTCGACCTTCATCGACTGGTAGTTCGGACCCGAGTATTCCAAACCCGACACGCCGTACGTCTTGGCCAGCGCCCAGAGCGACAGCCGTTGTCCGACCGCCTCCTTGTTGCCCGGGTGAATGTCACTCACATTGCCGACATCCGTGATGACCGCCATGCCCGTGTTCGTGATAGTGAGCGCCGCGCGCTGCGCCTCCCAGATGCCCGGGAGCGCCGCCGGATTGTTGTAGCGGTAAGGAGCGAGCTGGACGTAGAGGAACGGAAAATCGCCCTGGCTCCAGAGCTGACGCCACGAGCCGATGAGCGCCTTCATCTTTTCGAAATAAAGCATGCCCTCGCCGTTGTTGCTTTCGCCCTGATACCACAGCGCGCCGCGGAAGCCGTAGCCGACCAGCGGCGCGACCATCGCATTGTAAATCGCAGTCGGACGATCGGGCTTGCTCAAGGGATGGTCCGGCATCGCGCCCGGAGATGCGGGGAGTTCCGCCTGCTTCTCCAGCGCCTCGCGGCATTGCTTAATCCAGATGTCGATCTGGTCCAGCTTGGCGGCCTGGTTCTGACGACGGACCTGGTCCGCATTGGCGATGAGCGCAGAGATGTCCTGCAATTTCGGCGACAGTGCGAAGCCCGCCGGGTCGGTCCACGGCTCAATCCGCGTGCCGCCCCAGGAGGTGTTGATGAGGCCGATGGGCACGTTGAGCTTCTGGTAAAGCTGCCGGCCGAAGTGAAAGCCAACGGCGGTGAAGTTGGCGGCCGTGGCCGGGGAACACACCGTCCACTCACCCTTCAAATCGCGCTGCGGCTTGGGATTCGTCGTCAGTTGCACCTTGAACTGCCGGATCTGGGGAAGGTTGGCCGCAGCGATCATCTCCTTGGCGTTGTGGCTGCCGCCGAGGGTGAACTCCATGTTGGATTGCCCCGAACAAATCCAGACCTCGCCGACGAGGACGTTCGTGATCGCGATCGTCTTTCCGCCCGCCGTGATGCTGAGTCTGGCCGGTTCGGCGTTGGCCGCCAGCGGCGCCAGGGTGACAGTCCATTTTCCGTCCGGCCCCGCGTTGGCGATCTTCTGTTGTCCGGCGAAGGCGACTTCAACACTCTGGCCGGGTTCAGCCCAGCCCCAGACTTTCACCGGAATTTCCCGCTGCAAAACCATGTTGTCGGAAAACACACGCGGCAGGTTCAGGGCGGGTGCAGTCAGGCTGGTCAGGCCAAGCAACGCGGCAACGGTGATCCGGGAGACGATGGAGCAGGATTTCATGATGGGTTCAGATTACCTGCATCGATGCCAGCCGGGCAATCCTTCTCTCCCCGGAACGCAGCCGGCGGGCGCATCTCGCACTGCCCCCCCAGGCAGCCGGGGTGGAGCGCGACGTTGTCGTCGCTTAATCGTTCGAGAGACCGTCCGGCCAGGTTTCGCCAACACCCATCGAACGCTGAAGCGGCCTCAAGGCCGCGCGCCGGGGGCAGTGCGCGGATGCGCCCGCAGCCGGCTCCGGCCAGGCCAGGAAGCGATGCAGGTCTGATGGGGCGGCAGCCAAGATTGTGATCGACGTTGGCCCTCCACGCAGGCAAACAAATCCTCAGCTATGGAAACTAACGACGCGCAGCCTCTCGATTTCATCTTTGGCCGACGCAGCATCCGGGAGTTTGCACCGGGCGATGTGGACGACGAATCGGTCACGCTCCTGCTGAAGGCGGCGATGGCCGCCCCCTCGGCCGTGGCGAAAGATCCGTGGCGATTCGTGGTCATCCGCTCCGCGCAGACGCGGAACGCCATTGCGGACGCCCTGCCTCACGGCCAGATGCTCCGCCAGGCACCGTTGGGCATAGCGGTCTGTGGCGATCTGGATGCGGCTCACGACCAGCAACTCAGCTATCTGTTGCAGGATTGTTCGGCCGCCACCGAAAATCTCCTGCTGGCCGCGCATATCCTCGGTCTGGGCGCCTGCTGGTTGGGAGTGCATCCGCGTGAGAACCGGGTGCGCCGGCTGACGGACATCCTGCAGCTCCCGCCGTCTGTGCTGCCAGTGGCGTGCATCGCGATTGGCCGTCCCGGCGAGCCAAAGGAACCGCGCACCCGCTTCAACGCACACCATGTGCATCACGAGAAATGGTGAGGCGTTGGAGCGCTTTTGCCCTGATATTCATGTCATCCCCATCGTCGAACCCAAGCCGTGATGAAGAAAATTGAGTCTGCGGATCGGCATCGTTTGAATGCCGCTGAAGGGTGGCTGGAATTGGGGGATTCCCGCGAAGCGGACGCTGAACTGGATGCGATCACGCCTCAGCTCCAGGCGCATCCCGCCGTCCTGCAAATGCGCTGGAGGCTTAACGCTCAGGCGAAGAAGTGGGACAGGTGTGTCGAAATCGCCTCGACCTTGACCAAGATGATGCCGGCCGACGAGCAATCCCTGGTCAATCTGGGAAACTCCCTGTATTTCAGTGGCCGCACCCGGGAAGCTTTCGATCAGGTCAGCGCCATGACGCCTCGTTTTCCAAGGAACGCCATCCTGCGCTACAATCTGGGTTGTTACGCATGTCAGCTCGGGATGCTGGACGTCGCGAAAATCTGGCTTGGTGAGGCGTTTGCACTGGACGAGAAAAGTGAGCTCAAGCGGATGGCTTTGGAAGATCGCGACCTGGAACCCCTGTGGGAGGTGCTTCGAGCAGAATGACAATGCTGACGGAGGCACTACCCGGCTGTTCTCCTGCCTCTTGCCAGTTCACGCTGAGAACGACGTCGGACAGAATTCTTTTCACCTGAATGACCATGAATGCAGAACGCAATCTCTCTGTGCAACGCGGGTTGGTTTTCCTGGCTGGTTGCCTGGCACTGGCGCACAACGTCGGCGCAGCTCACTGGCCGCAGTTTCGCGGCCCCACCGGACTGGGCTACACCAGGGAAACCAATCTGCCGCTGACCTGGAACGCCAAGACGGGCGAGAATGTTCTATGGAAATCCCCCCTGCCCGGCCAGGGCCACGCCAGTCCCGTTGTCTGGGGCGACGCGGTGTTTGTCTGCACCGCATTCTGGCCCACGAATGTGCCGAGCGCCGCGCGCGAGCAGGTGATCCCCGAACACCACGTCACCAGCTATCAGGCTGCAGATGGAAAGGTGCGGTGGGACACGCTGGTGCCACCGGGACCGTGGGTGCGGAAGGATTTTCGCAGCGGACCCGGCGGAGGCTACGCCGCGCCCACGCCCGCCACCGACGGCAACCTGGTGTTCGTGGCTTTCGGATCATCCGTCCTGGCTGCGCTGGATTTCCAGGGAAAGATCGTTTGGCGAAAGGAAATTGTTCCCGCGAGTTTTGACGTGACGGTGGGCAGCAGCCCGATCCTTTACGAGGACACAGTCATTCTCCTCTGCGCCATGGCCAAAGCCGCCGACTCGTGTGTCATTGCCTTTGACAAGACCACTGGTGCCGAGAAATGGCGGCAGAAGTTTCCGGAGATGGGTTTCGGGCACAGCACGCCCGTGATCGTGACGGTGAACGCGAAACCGCAAATGCTGATCCTGGCTTCAGGCGGAAGCACCACGGGCAAGGCTCTCCAGAGTCTCGATCCAGCCACGGGAAAGAGTCTTTGGTGGTGCCGGGGCGCGGGCGATGCCGCCTCGCCGGCCTACGCTTCGGGATTGGTTTATTTTGACAGTGGCCGTGGCGGATTGGGGGTTGCCGTGGACCCGACCGGCTCAGATGACGTCTCAACAACACACACCCGGTGGACCGTCAGCCAGGTGCCCGAAGGCATCGCGTCCCCCATCATCATCGGCCAGCAGGTGTATCGGCTGCACACACCCGGCATTCTCAAGTGCTGGGAGACGACAACGGGGAAACAACTGTACGCCGAGCGATTGGAGGGGCTCTCGACCACCTGGGCCAGCCCGGTCGCCGATCAGAACGGCCGGCTCTATTTCGCCAACGCCGGCAAGAGCTACGTCATCCAGGCCGGGCCGGAGTTTCGCGTCCTGGCCGTGAATGATCTCGGCGACGGCAATCATCCCTCACCCGCCATTGCAAACGGAAAGATCTTTCTCGTCGGCACCAAAAACATCTATTGCATTGGAAACAAACCATGAAAACTCGACTGTCACTTGCACTTCTCGGCGTTTCGCTGGCGGCTTCCGCAGGAGAATGGGTAAACATTTCCGATCCGGTCACCGTGCAGGTGAAACCCGGCTATGCCGGCCCCACGGCCGGGGTGGTCGTGGATCGCGTCTCCGGCGATGTCTTCATGGTGGTCAACGACCAGGGCCTGTGGAAGAGCAGCGACCACGGCAAGACCTTTGCCCGCGTCGATGACCAGGCCATCGGCGGGCGCTGCGAAACCGGCTGGGCGCTGCAAGCCGACCCCGCAGGACAGCGGCTCTTCTGTTTCATGATCTACGGCAGCAGCGCGCTGACGACCGACAGCGGCAAAACGTGGGCGAAGTCCAAGACCAGCCACCTCGATTTCGGCGCGGTGGATTGGGCGGACACCGGCAGGCGGTTGCTCGCCTTGCGCCACGAGAGCGGCGGCCTGCTCACCACGAGCGACGACGGCGGGGCAACGTGGAAGGATTTGGAGAAAGGCTTCAGCGGCCTCGGCGTGTTTGACCGCAAGACGTTCGTCGCCACCAAGGCGAAGGAGAAAGGCATCTTCCGCAGCACCGACGCCGGCGCGACGTGGACACAGGTTTCAACGGAGACGCCCGCCGCCGCGGTGCCGGTGGTGTTCAAGGGCGTGGGCTACTGGGCCACGGGCAAGGGCCTTCTGGCGAGCAAAGACAAGGGCGTGACGTGGGCGGAACTCGGCGGGCCGGTGGACGCGAGCTTCGGTCCGCTCTTCGGCAAGGACGAAAACCATTTCGTGGTCGTGGGCAGGGTCGGATTCCAGGAGACGAAGGACGGCGGCAGGACCTGGCAGATCGCCGCGCCGCTGCCCTCTGGTTTCAGTGTGGGACGCGTCGGACCAAACTACGCCTGGGATGCGAACGCGAACACTTTCTACGCCTCCACCATGACCAAGCCAACGTTCAAGTACGAGCGTTAGCCCCGGATCGTCAGCCGCGTCGCGAGGACATTGCACCCGTGGCCGAATTCCCTCATCATCGACCTCATCCGCTCTATGAAACGATTCATCCAGACCACTGTTGTCCTCTTCATCCTCCTCGCCTGCGTCAGTCCGGGACAAACGGCGCCCGCAGCGGCCACTCTTCCGCGCAGCGCGCCCGAGGCGCAGGGCGTTTCGTCCGCTGGACTGCTCGCCTTCATCGAAGCCGCCGATCAGCAGATCGACGCCATGCACAGCTTCATGCTGGTTCGGCACGGTCAGGTGCTCGCGGAAGGTTGGTGGGCACCCTATGACGCGCGGAGCAACCACGAGCTTTACTCGTTGAGCAAGAGCTTCACCTCCACCGCCGTGGGCCTGGCCGTGGCCGAGGGCCGGCTGAGCGTCGATGACCTGGTGTTGAAATTCTTTCCTGAAGATGCTCCAGCCGAGCCCAGCGCCAACCTCAAGATGATGCGCGTGCGCGACCTTCTCTCCATGTCCGCCGGACATCAGGACGAAACCTCCAGCGCCGCCGACAAAGTTTCCGCGAAGGCATTCCTCGATCATCCCGTGCCGCACAAGCCGGGGACGCACTTCAAATACAACACGCCCGCGACTTTTATGCTTTCAGCCATCGTGCAAAAAGTGACGGGGCAGAGCGTTCTCGACTACCTGCGTCCGCGACTCTTCGAACCGCTCGGCATCAACCAACCTTTCTGGAACACCAACTGGCAGGGCATCTCCCTGGGCGGTTACGCGCTGCGCGTGCGCACCGAGGACGTCGCGAAGTTTGGGCAGCTTTACCTGCAAAAAGGCGCGTGGAACGGACGTCAACTGCTGCCAGCGGCGTGGGTCGCCGAGGCGACATCCAAGCAGACCTCGAACGGCAGCAACCCGAACAGCGATTGGGACCAAGGCTATGGCTACCAGTTCTGGCGCTCCCGGCACGGGGCCTACCGCGGCGACGGCGCGTTCGGACAATACTGCCTCGTGCTGCCGGAACAGGACGCCGTGGTGGCGATCACCAGTGGCGTGAAGGATATGCAGGGGCTGCTGAATCTGATCTGGGACAAGCTCCTGCCAGCGATGCAAGCGCAGGCGCTGCCCGCCGATGCCGTCAGCCAGAAGAAGCTCGAAACCAAACTCGCCGGTCTGGCGTTGCCCACGGCGGAAGGCCGCGCCACGTCCCCTCTCGCGGGCAAGATCCTGGGACGGAAGTTTGTCTTTCCCGCGAACGACCAAAAGCTGGAATCCGTCACACTTTTGCCGGATGCGAGTGGCAACGGAGTGGTTCTCGTCAGCCAAACCAAGGGAGTCGAAAGCCGGATCGCCTGCGGCTATGGCGCGTGGAAAGAGGGCCGCGCCCCGTTTGCGGCGTCGCCGGATGAAGCTGTGGCCGCCAGCGGCGCGTGGCTGAAGGACGACACCTACGTCGTGAAGCTGTTCGCCACCGAAACACCGCACGGCATCACCACGACATTCCGCTTCGACGGCGACCGCGTGTTCCAAGACTCGGAAGCCAACGTGGCGTTTGGCCCGACGAAGGGACCTCAATTGGTGGGACAGGCGGACTGACGTTCTTGCCCCCGTAGCGGCCTCTCGGGAGAGCGCCGCAAATATCCGTTTTCCAAGATGGCGGCGCTCTGCCGAGACGCCGCTACGCGGTGTTGAAAATGCCTCAAGTGTACTTTCGTCGCAGATAATCGAAATGATGCCGCGCCCGGGTGGGTTCCCCTGTGGCGTGACTCATCAGGTCAAGGGGCATGAACCGCTGGCCGTGCCGGTGAATTTTCTCGCGCAGCCATTTCAGCAACTGCGCGTAGTTGCCGCGCGCCAGCTCCGTGTCGAGTGAAAGATGCTCCCGGCGCACGGCGTCCATGAGCTGCGAGGCGTTCAGATTGCCCAGGGTGTAGGTCGGGAAATAGCCGATGCTGCCGAGGCTCCAATGAATGTCCTGCAGGCAGCCGTGCGCGTCGTCAGGAACCTTCAAGCCGAACATCTTCTCGAATTCCTGGTTCCACACACCCGGCAAATCGGCCACCCGGAGCGCGCCGTCGATAAGCGCCAGTTCGAGTTCGAAGCGCAGGATGATGTGCAGGTCGTAGGTGACTTCATCCGCCTCGACACGAATGAACGACGACGCCACGCGACTGACCGCCCGGACCATCTGCTCGGGCGAAAATCTCTTCAGCGCGGGAAAGTGACGGCACGCGACCGGCAACCAGTGTTCCCAGAAGGCCGTGCTGCGGCCGACGTGGTTTTCCCAGAGGCGCGATTGCGATTCGTGAATGCCTAGCGAGACTGCCGCGCCCAACGGCGTGCCGTGATGCGCTACGGGCAGTCCTTGCTCATACATGCCGTGCCCCGCCTCGTGGAGAACGCCGTAGAGCGATTGCGCAAAGTTGCGCTCGTTGTAGCGCGTGGTCAGACGACAATCGCCCGGACCAAGTCCGGTGCAGAACGGATGCGCGGTGGTGTCGATGCGGCCCGACTCGAAGTCATAGCCGATGGCGGTGGCGACCTCGCGATTGAAGGCTTGCTGCGCGGCAATCGGATAATCGCCGTCCAGCACATCGGCGGGAATGCCGCGCGCAAGTTCCGCCGCCGGGCCGAGGATGGAAACCACCGCCGGACGCAGTTCGGCGAAGACGGCCTTGAGTGCCGCCGTCCGCGCGCCGCGCTCGTAGCCGTCGAGCAGCGCGTCGTAACGGCATTCATCGTAACCCCAGTGGTCGGCCATCCGGCGGTTGAGTTCGAGTATCCTTTCAAGGTGCGGCTGGAAGAGCGAAAACCGGGAATGTCGCCGCGCTTCGACCCACGCCTCGCGCGCCAACGAAGTGGTCCGATGCAGTTCCTCGACCAGTTCGGGCGGCAGCTTGGTCTGGCGATCGTAGCTGTGACGCCATTCGCGGACGTTGACCGCTTCATCCGACCCGGCGGCGAAGCCGTGATTCTCGCAGTCGGCAATCCAACCGCCGACCTCGGGCGCGGTGAAGAGGCGGTGGGTCAGGCCGCTGAGATGGGCGAGTTGCTCGGCGCGAAACGCGAGCGCCTTGGGCGGCATGTAGGTTTCCTGATCCCACCCGAGAAGGTTCGCCGCCCCGTCGAGCAGCGCGATTTCGCGGGAGCGGGCCAGGAGCTTTTGGTAGGAGGTGAAATCGGTGGGCATGGGAGGTGAGACGCGGCTCTACTGCCACAAGTCAAATCCGGCGCGCACAAAATGCTGATCAAACGAAAACGCGGTCTTGATGCCAGCCTCGCGCATCAAGGCAAATGAGATGCAGTCGGTGAAGCTTACGTTTTGGTCGGCGTATTTCTCCAACAAGTCGAGCGCTGCGATTTCGGTGTCTGGAGTCGGACGAAGAATGCGCAATTCACTCGAAGCGAAGATGCAGCGCAAGCGCACGGCGGCAAAGCGTGGGCTGGAACGTCGCGCCAACAGGGTGGCAGTCTCGTCCAAGACGAAGTTGCTCGTGAAGATGGGAGCTTTTTCTGTGCGGAGCCGCAACCACATCTTTACAGCGGCCCGGTGATATTGGTCGCGCGCCAGGTATCGAGCGAGATAGGCACCCGTATCGATGAAGATCATGCCTCTGAATCGTAGAGGTAGTGGTCGTGATCCACCGCCAAGTCGGCCGGCGAATTTCCCCGATACACCGCCTTGTCAGCGAACAACGGATCAGCCCGGCGGGAGATGCGCCGCCCATTGGCTGGCTTGGCCGCCACAACCGGCTGCCCCACCAAATCCAACAGTTCGCTGACCAGGGTTTCCACTTGCCGCGCTTTCTCAGGGCTCAACCGCTTGAGCTTCGCATCGAGTTTCTTGGCGATGGCAGTCATGATGCGAAAGGCTAGTTTCGCGAAAGGCGAGTGTCAACGAGTGGCAACTGGTTCATTCGTGCGAGGAGTAGGAATGAAGATTCCACTCGTCGAGCAGTTCAGGCGGCAGCTCCGCGAGGAAGCGGGAGGGGCTTTGCATCACGTCACCGGTGTAAGCGCCGGCCAGGCGGATGAGCGGGTAGCTGAGATAAAGTTCATTCTTCGCCCGCGTGATGGCCACGTAGAACAGCCGCCGTTCCTCCTCCTCGCCTTCGGGCGATTCCGCCGAGCGCGACGAGGGGAAGAGTCCGTCGCACAGCATGATGATGAACACGACATCGAACTCCAGCCCCTTGGCCTGATGAATGGTGGAGAGCCGGACCTGTTCCGTGTCGCCCTTGGCATTCGCCCCGTCCTCGGCCTCGATATTGGTCAGGAGCGCGAGCTGGGTGAGAAATTCCTCGGTGGACTTGAACTGCTGCGCGAAGGCGGCGAGTTGCTCAACATCTTCGAGACGGTTGCGCGCGTTGGCGAAGGTCTCTTCAAGATAATCCTCATACCCGGCTTCCAGCAGGTGGCGAATCACCGCGGCCGGTTGCGAGCGCAGCGGCTCGGCCTCGATCTGCGAAATGGTCGTCACGAACTGCGCCCACGCGACGGCGGATTTTTTCGGCGCGAACTTCGCGCAAGCCTGGAGCAGTGGCGCGAGCCTGGGCCCTGGAGCGCCGGCCTCCGGCACGGCGCGTTCCGAATCGGGCGGCGAAGATTCATCGCGCCGTGCCAGAGGCCGGCGCTCCGGCTCCACCGACCAATCGGGATCATCCAGGTTTCCCACCTCGGCCCGTTGCACCGGCCGCCATTCCACCTTCCGCGCCCCACACTCGGCGTTGAATGCGCTCCACAGTTTCGCCGCGCCCTTGCCGCCGACGCCGGGAAGCATCAGCACCAGGCGCTTGAAGGCGAGTTCGTCGGTCGGGTTGGCCACCAGTTTGAGATAGGCCGCGATGTCCTTGATGTGAGCTTGCTCGAAGAACCGGATGCCGCTGGTGATGCTGAACGGGATGTTGCGCTTGGTCAGTTCGAGCTGCATCTCCAGCGCGTGAAAGTGCGAGCGATACAGCACGGCCATCTTGTCCAGCGGAATACCTTCCTCGCGCAATTCCAGCATCCGCTGGGCGACAAATGCGGCCTGCTCGTGTCCGTCCTGCGTGGCGACCAGCACCGGTTTGACGCCGGATTTGCGGGCAGGCGCGAGCGCCTTTTCGAATTGATGCACGTTGGCGGCGATGGCGGCGTTGGCCAGCGAAAGTATCTCGGGCGTGCTGCGATAGTTGACCTCGATCTTGTGAACCTTCGCGCCCGGATAGCGTTTGGGAAACTCGAGGATGTTGCGGAAATTCGCGCCGCGCCACGCGTAGATGCTTTGGGAATCGTCGCCGACCACCATGACGTTCCGGGTGCGCGCGCCCAGCAGATCGATGAGTTCGCTCTGGAGCAGATTGGTATCCTGGTATTCATCCACCAGCAGGAACTGGAACTTGCGCTGATATTGTTCGCGGATTTCGGCGTCGTCCTCCAAAAGCTTGAGCCAGAGCGCGAGCAAATCATCGAAATCCATCACGTTGGCGGCACGCTTGCGCGCCGCGTAGCGTCGGGCCAGGTCCACGAACTGCGGCGTGAGTTGCGCGAAGTAATCATACTGCTGCGCGACCGTTTCCTCGATGGACTTGCGCGTGTTCAGCGCCATCGAGAAGACCGCGCCCAGCACGTCGGGCTTGGGAAAGCGCGTCGCCTTGGTGTCGATGTTGGCGTCGGCCACGCAGGCTTTGATCAAATCCACCGAATCCTCGCGGTCAAGAATGGTGAAATCCTGGCGAAAGCCGAGGCGTTCAGCCTGACGGCGCAGCACGCGGGCGCCGATGGAGTGAAAGGTACCGCCCCACAGCGCCGGCAGATCGCGCCCGAGCAGTTCGGCCACGCGCCGCATCATCTCGCGCGCCGCCTTGTTGGTGAAGGTGAGCAGAAGAATGCGTTCCGGCGGGATGCCCTGTTCGAGCAGATAGGCCACGCGATACGTGAGGGCGCGCGTCTTGCCCGAACCAGCGCCGGCGATGACGAGGGCCGGGCCGGGCTCGGCGGTGACGGCGGCGTGCTGCTGCTCGTTCAATTCCTTCGCGTAGTCAATTTGCAAATTGACCGCGGCGTGGAACGGTTGCAGCACATAGTCGCGCGACATGGAGGGAGGTTAGGCGGGCGCCATGCGCGGCGGAATCTAAAAGTGCTCGCGATCAACAACGGGACCAACTCTGCATCGACCCGAACGCGCCAGGCCCGGTGGATCTCCCTGTGGAATCGCGGATTCCAGAGGCACTGGTTCGATGACAGATGCCACGCTGCATGACGTGCAGTCGCATCACCCCGCCCAGCGGAAGTTGACGAAGCGCCACGCCAGAATGACGTGGCCCACGACAAATACCGCCAGAAGCCCCAGACGAAGCCATTTCCGATCCTCCCGGACCGTGAATGCAGCCAGCGCGATGAACATCGGAAACGCCGTATCAGCATAACGCGTGAAAGAACAGAATGTACCACTCATGGCTGGTAATACGCCCAGAATATAGGCCCACACCAGCAGATCCTTTCCTTGCCGCCAGACGATGGGCAGCGTGTAAAGCAGCAGAACAAAGGTAATCCGGTCCACGACCGATCCCCGAAAGTCGTGCCACGCCGTCGGGCTGAAGAAACCACCAACGAACGCCGGGATGTTCACCAGATTGAAAACCGAATGCACGCCCCAGAACCGCTGCGCCTGAAATCCCTCCAGCGCGTTTCCAGTCCAATGCCACATCAGGGCCAGATAGACTCCCCATCCTGCGAGGGGAGCCGCCAACAAGGCGTAACGTCCTTCCACCGCCGAAGCACGCGTGGCCCCTCCAAGCGACTGCGAAAGAGGCGGCTTTGACCGCAGCCGGCACCAGATCCGAGTGCCCCATTCGCGCTCCAGCCGGCCTCCGAACACCGCCCAGGCCAGCGGCAGCATGGCGAACACACCCACTGGGCGTGTCAGCGGCAGAAGGAACGCCGCCAAGCCAGCCCAGCCCAGCTTCCCGCGCTCCAATCCCCACCACAGCACCATCAAGAGCAGGAAGAACAATGGTTCGCTGTAAATAAACTGGTAGAACAGCGATCCGGGGAAAGCCACGAGGAACGCCAAGGACCAGTTTGCCACACTAGGACTATACCGCCACGCTACTAACTGCCAGAAAATCACCCAAGCCGCCAGCGAACAAAAGTTCCCGAGCAGCATTCCCGCCACCAGATGATTGCCCCCGAACACCGGCGCCAGCCCGCGCATCGCCAGCGGCCAAAGCGGATAGAACGCGCACGAAGGCACTCCCTGGTGATAACCCACCTCACTTAGGTATAGATAATGTGCTCCATCCCAAGCCGTAAAATGAGTTCCGAAGGTGGGGCCTCCTTCCCGCGGCCAGCGCGCATTGACCGAGTGAAACTTCTCCGCGTCCATCGCGGGCGCCACCTTCACCACGGTGAACACGACCACCAGATAGGCCACCTTAAAAATGGCCAATCCGAGCAGAATGCGACGCCAATTCATGTGATCAGTTTGCGCGCCGTTCTTCCACATGGGGTGGTTCCGGGGTTGAGTTAGCGACCGCGGTTCCCCATCCGAAGCGAAGGCTCAACAGGAAGTTCGAAAAGCTCGACACCACAATGGCCACGAAGTTAGCCACATAGAGATTCCAGTGCAACGCGCTCACTTGGAAGGTGAGAAGCAGCACACTCAACCCAATCCCCGCAGCGCAGATAAGGTTGAAGCGCAACAGCCGGCCAGCCCAGCCCGGCCCCTGAGCACTTCTGCCCAGACCGCGAAACGTCCACAGGTCGTTCAAAATGAAGTTCTGGAGCAGCGCAGTCTCCGCCGCCACCACTTTACTTAGGATCAGACTCCAGCCCAGCAGAGATGGGGAGGACACCCAGTGCAGCACCAGCATATCCACACAAAGTCCGACCCCACCGACGAGGCAGAATAAAACATACCGTTTGCTTAGACCTCGCATCCGCAGCGCAAAACCGGGTGCCGGCGCACCTGCCTCGCCCTGCGGCGCTTCCTCGGCCTCAGCCAAAGCATCAGCGTTTCTCGGGTTCACCGCGCGTAGGTGGAATGCGTTTGCAGCCATTGGGTGTCTCGGTCTTGGGCCGATGTGTAGCGCCGAGGCTGCGCTTGGCCGGTCGGCGGGCGCGTGGACGCCTCCACCCAGCGATGGATTGTAGCGTGGCCATCCGCAAACGACACCGCCCCGGCGCCCGCATGAGCACTGGAGGGATAATCAATAAGATAGTATGGACGCGACGTTCCAATTCCCTCAGGCGAACCCGTGTTGCTCATATCCACGGCGAAAGACGCATCGTTGATTGTGTCAGAGCGCTCATCGAGGAACACGAACACTTCGGATGGCGTATCGATCTCGCCTAGGCGGAAAAAAGTGGCGAAGTTGGTTCCGGCCCCCCCCACCCAACTGGGCGGCCCCAGCAGCCGCGTTGGCGCCATCCGGCAATTCATCGACACGCTCCGCACCAGTGCGCTGCGGTCACTCGGACACTTGAAAAGGCTGGGTGCCTGCACGTAATCCCCGAGAAGTGAGCGAGCCGGATCCACCAGCAACCATTCGTTAGTGGCATCCATTGGGCGGAGCATGTGGCCGGCTACCCAGTTTGTCGATACGCCCAAGTTGTCGATGCTGTCCAGATTTGGCGCCAGGCGGTCCTCATTGTCACCGGCGTAGAGCATCCAGCCCACGGCAAGTTGCCGGTAGTTTCCGGTGCAGCGAATGCCTTGGGCTCTTGCTTTGCTCCTAGCGAAAGAGGGAAGCAGCAGGCCCGCTAGGACTGCTATGATGCCGATCACAACCAGCAATTCAAGCAGGGTCATTGCGTAAGCCTTTCTGCCTGCTATATTGACCACCCTCATGCGCACTCTCACATCCACATAAAAGTCATTTCATTCATACAGAAAAAGTTCGACGACAGCCGCAAATTCTAAATTCCCTGCAAGTTTTCCGCATTCATCTCTGTGTCGTTGGGCTGCATCATCTCTTTGTCATAACGGTCGAAGACATATGGTTTGGGCCAAATCAATCGCTCCAAGACGTCGGGCGCTTCGCGCCCATCCAAAGGTTTTTCCTGCATCTCAGCAGTTGAAGCATAAAACAGAGCCTGTTGAGACTCTTCGTGTCGCGCCAACTCCCGCTCCATCCAGTATAGCACAACACACACTACTCGGAATCGCTAGTAGCGAGCGTTTTACATTATAGCCGCTTAATACCAGTTGGCGTCAACCTCGACTCTGCCGCCGCACAGGCCGGCAGAGATCGCAGCCGCAAGCTGCCTATGCTACAGTGGCACAATAGCAAGATGACGAATAGCCTATGATATTGTCTTTACAGACGCAGCCGTCAAAATCTTCAGTTCCAACACAGGTGCCATTTGAGCACGGACTTGCGCTGCACCAGCCAACACAGTACCCAAACGCGAAAAATGTTCCTACTGTAAAGAGAGCAACAGTAGCCAAAATGCGACTTAGTATTTTCATTGTGTGTTCTTTGTTTTAGTTTGTTGTTGTTGTTTGCGCTTTATGAGCCAAATGGCCAAACTCGGCGTAGCGAAAAGCACGAGAATTAGCCACATAACCCAACGTTTGCCGTTGTCGGCAAAATCCGTGTACTTACGTCCGTGTTTCATCCAATCTTCCGCTTTCGCCAGGAGCTCTGCATCGCTGCCAGATCTCCAAACATCCCCGGCCTTAAGCGTATATTCCGCAAACTTGAAGATCCGGTGCTTGTCGGATCGCTTATAGCGGTAGTCTGCTACAACCGTTTCCGCCCCTAAATCTGGTATAAGTTCCTCAATTCCTGGTCGAATTCTCAATTCTAGCGCTTCAAGGCTAAATATCCGGGCAGGCTTCGGGCCGCTACTAGCAGGCAAATATACCTCAAGCCTCGACGCTTTAGGGATGAGTAGGTTGTTTGTCCGAAACCACGCGGTGCATTCGTAGCGGGCCCTCAGATACCCTGAAGGGCTAGCTTTTCTGTTCAGAAGCTCACTCATATATGCATTGTAGTGAGCCAGTGTCTCGGGATAATCCAGTTCGAACCGTAGTAATTCCATTGGGTCAGGCAAATCAAGGGCTTTGTTACGCACTACGGTAAACTCCTTCAAAAACCGACCGCCGTCAGAAGCTTGAATAAGCCACTTGAACCCAAACGCATCGGGATTGTGGCGAACAATAGTCCAAGGTAAAGGCATTTCGAGCGATCCTTCTCGGTTCGTCTTGAACGCCAACGGCGACAATCCATACGTAACAGACGCCAATCCAGCGCCAAAGTTATCGCCATCGACCGTAATTGCAACGGCAGACGGAGATATAGTTGCCATCTGCATGCCTACCCGCGGGTGATTTGTGTGCCAGAAGCTACCGTTGGACGGCCGTACAGTGTAAGTGTTTGTCCCGTCGTATAATCGCTCCGCCCACCATGTGATCCCACGCTCAAGGTTCGTAATACACACCCTCCAGCTAGTTCCTGAAAGAGAAGCGACAAATGTGCTATGTGCCTTTGTGTTGACATGAAACTCGCCCGTGCGGGGATTGTAATTTGCCGCATCCAAGACGCCGTGAATTTCGATGGTGTATTCGCCGCCGCGAGTGATCTGAGTTGAAAGCGTCATTGCGATAACAATGGTCGGCACAAGGCGTGGAGAAGCCCGCTGCAGTTTCTCAAGGAGACGGAAAACCGGATGGGTTGATGTGAGTGCCAGCAGAATTAATGTAGTGATGGAGATAAATTTTTCCTGGGCATGGTTGATGTGCAGAAGTCTGCCGAGAAGGCCCAGACAGTGGCAATTGGAGGCACCTGTGTAGTACAAAGCCCATCTGTACCATGCCATCGTTCCGACAAAAAGCAGAATAATGACATTTGCAGAGTCGCGACCACGCAGTTTCAAACAAGCAATGCCTATGGCAAGTTCAAAGAGTGCAGCAACCACATAAATTATCCAGTTGGTCGCAAACGGGAAAACAGTGTTGCGAAGCGTATGCTCAATATCATGCATGCCAAGGAAGGCAAAATGGGATGCAGAGAAAAGCAGTATGATGACTGCGGCCAAGCAGTGAAGGACGCCAGGAATTCTGCTCAAGTTTTGTTTGAGCGCCAAACGGACTGAAGGTTTTAGGACTCTAAACATAAGGGGCACCCGCTCACGAGTCATGGTTGTGTCACGCACATTAGTCCTAATCGTTATTGGCATACAAAGTCCTCCGCGCTTACTCCAGTCAAGTTGCCAATAGGCTTTATGAAGCTTTTGACAAAATCGGCCGAGGGAGGTACCGCAGCAACACGAAGGTCAAGCTCGGTAAGAGAAACCATAAATCCAACATGTAGATCAGCACATTTTCATTTCTTGGGCTTACACCAATTCGCTGCATTACATTACCAAGGCACTGGCATGGGCTATCCGCAAGGAGCCTGTATGTCAAGAAACTGGCACCCATCCACATCAAGATGACATGCTTTCCCGAGGCACCGCTGGGCGAAAGCAGAAGAACCGCAACCAACATTTCCATTATTGCAGCCAAAAACATTACTTTACCAGTAGGGATCAAGAGGAACTGGTCGCGCTGCGAGAACAAAGGTAAAGCATCCGTCAGGCTGAACAGCTTAAGGACGCCACTGACTATCAAAATGACAGCTACCGCCTCCAGATGGTATCGCTCGAGCCGCTTTGGAAAATTACACATAACATGAACCCCCACCGACCATCCTCGCGGCGGTCGATGGGCAGAACATTCATCTTCAGTCGCCGTGGGCGCAGGTGTTATTCGCCAGTACTTGCGGAATCTGGGTGTTACAAGTCGTCGTTCCGGCAGGCACTACTGGTGCACCCGTAACGCCGGTTGTATGGGTCGCTGGGACGGTGCAAATGGGCCACTTCCCTGTACCGGTGGAACACGGACGGGGTACGGACGCTTCCAGAGTACTCCAACCCGATTCACTGACCACCGTCTGCCGATTGGCTTGCACCGTACAAGCGGCGGTGTAAACAAAAGTGACCTCAACCTTCTGCTTACCACCGTAGCCATCATCACCACAATCAATCGACTTCGTCTGTATTTGCTGGCATGCTTGCATCTCGTACAAGTAGCAAACTGCGAGAAGTGACCCTGCGCTCGCGAGAAGTGCGAGCGCGCCCAGCTTAACCGCTCTTTTCATATGTATCCTTTATGTGCATTTGGTTTTTTGTTTTTTGTCGGCTGTCTGTCCTCTTGAGCAGTAGCCACAAAGCTGGAGCCCCTAGCGCCAAGAGCATCATGATGGCCACAAACACCTTGCGCTTTGAGATGCTGCTGGGGCTGGAATACACAACACCTACCGGTTCGAGAGTTCCATTGGCCTGGCGCAGATAGCGCCCATCGTTCGTGTAAATGAATGAATGCCGTCCATTGGGGGCAAGCTCATCAGTACGGGTCACGTCTGGAAGCGGCTCCGCCGCCTCCAAACTAGTGAACTCTACTATGCCATGCATCTCATATAGTAATTGTTGAGTGCCGCGCAATCCTTGCTGAGTGGCTTTGGAGCCATAGACGAGTATTTTTGAAGGTAAGAGCCTTTGTAGAGCGGCGCTCTCATAGGCGTACTTGATAAGATATTCTCGTTTATCCTCCAAGCCGATCTTGATAGACTCGGGGAATCCATCAGGCGAAACCTGTAACGCACCGTGGATTAAGTTTGTCCCGTGCCTGGCAGTGAAGTCGTTCCCAATCCAACTGACGGTATCCAGCGTTTGGTAGGTTATCCCCAAATTCAACACTCGATTGACTCCGCCGTAAACTCCTTCAAATGTGGGCCACAGGGAACCGGATGCACTATGTAGTCTTGTGCCAGTATCATGCCAGTACTGGACAGATTCCTTGTTCAGGAGCCAATAGTCGTTTGTGCGCCGAATGAGAACCATAAAAGGTTCACCGACATCAAGGCTCAGTCCGTTAGGCAGCCAGTGATAGTGTAGGCGAATGACTTCAGGAGCCCAGACGGCTTCGTAAAGTGTAAATGCATTCGTGCTGGCGAAGTCGCCTGTATAATTAGGACTAAAATAGTTCCAGAACTTGATGTGCTTTACGCGGCGGGGACTCGAAAGAAAATCCTTAAAGAACTGAACATCCGATTCCGCTGCCATCAAAGATCCAGCTAAAAGAAGAAGAGCCGACATGGCCACCAAGCGGCTACGGTATGGGGTTCGCAGGAGAGTGCGCGGCAGCGCAAGTAACGTCCAAGAAAGGCGAGCGTTACAGCACTTGATGAATTGAAGAAAGCTTTCGGGAAAGGCACCTTGACGCTCGTTCGCCCCCCGATCTTTAATCCCTGGCACTTGAGCCGAGCCTCGCGTAGCTCGCCCCTCCGCCTGCCAAGCCAAGGCTAAGGACTTCCCCATCCAGACGATACAATCCTGACCTGCCTCTGCCGTACGATTGGCCTTGCTAGCCATACAAAAGCCCACTTCCTCTGCTTCAGCTCCTGCGGGGACTTGGATCACCCGAAGAGATTCTCTCTCTCTCTCTCTCCTGTCAAGAGTATTTATGAATTCTGTTTATGAAGGTCTATTAGCCAGCGATGGCTGTACGATCTCGGGCAATGTTCAGCCTGCTTTTTGCGTGCCTTTTTGGAGTGCGGTGGCTTGTCACCGCTTTGCCCAAGGCGACTTGTCGCCGCCGAAGGGGGGAGGGTACCCGATAGTTTAATCGTCGTTGCGTCGGTTCGCGCGCCGCCCGCGCAATCCTCAAAGGTAGGGCGTGTCTGTCCACAGCGCGCCGTGTTTAGCCCTCGGAAGTCGCGGCGCGCCGGGACAGACGCGCCCTATCAGCGAATACGTTTGCAACGATATTTATCGAGCCGCTGGACGCGGCTCTGCCTGGCCGACGAGTCGGCCAGGCGGGGAAAAGCGGCGACAAGTCGCGCGCACTGCAAAGCGCGAGGCGTGCAAGCGCAATTACGGGGGCGATCCGCTCGATTGCTGGGCCAATTCCAGCGTTTGTTGCACTGGTCAGGCCGAGTGTTGTGTCCAAAATGTGGATTGCTGGCATGATCCTGCCGACTGTGAGTGTCATCCGGCCGGGTGTTGCGCCGTTTTTTTTCGTCTGTTGATGTCATTTGCCCGGCTGTTGGCGTCATCGGGCCGACTGTTGATGTCATTTGGTGAAGTGTTGGGCCAAAAGGCCGGAATGCAGGTGGCAAAAAGTGAAATGTTGGACCACTTGGCACGAATGATGATCACGTCGCCCACGCCCCCTGCAAAAATTCTCCTCAAGAAACCAAACCAGCCGCCGATCTGCCCCGTGTCCATTCAAAATCAAAACCAGTCAAAAAAATGAAAACAAAACAAAATCGTTCGCAGAACATTGGCAATCAGCTCAAGGTGGCCACCATCGCACTGACGAATGCGCAGGGCGACACCAGCATCAGCGAGGTGCTGGGCGATTATGGCTTCACCGCCGAACGCCTTTCCGCAGGCGCAACGCTCCATGAGGGCACCACCAGCAAAGTCGCGCTCTGCACCGCGCGCCGCGGCGAGTATGGCGCGGCCACCCAGGGGATGCTCGGCGCGCGCCGCAAGGTGAGCAGGGCCTACCAGGATTTTTCCCGCGTGGCGCGGGCGTTGTTCCTGGAGTCGCCCGGCACGCTGGCATCGCTGGGACTGAATCAACCCATGCCACGCACCAGCGGTCCGCTGTTGCGCGCGGCCCAGGCGCTGTTCAATTCGGCTGCTTATCCCACCGAGGTGGCCGCAGCACTGGCCGAACACGGCTACACGGCAGCTAAACTGACCCAGGAGCGTGCCAAGGTGGACGGCTTTGCCGCCGCGCTGGCCGCGCAAAACGACAAACGCGGCGCGGCCCAGCAGACCCGCGTGGAACAGGCGGCAGCCCTCACCGACTTGCGCAAGTGGATGGCGCGGTTCCGCAAGATCGCGAAGGTCGCGCTGGGAGACCGCCAGAAGGAATTGGAGAAGTTGGGCATCGTGTCGCTGGTGCTGCCGACTCCACGGCAACTGGCCGGGCGCCGGAAGGCCGCCGAGACGCGCCGGTTGAAGAAGCAGGTTGTCGCGGCTCCCCTGCTCAAGGCGGCGTAGAGATGTGGAGTACGCGGACTTGTCCGCGCTTTCCGCAGGCGACTGGCCGCCGTCGAATGAAAGCGAGCGGTCATCGGCATTCCCGGGCCGCTGGGCGCGGCCCTGCTTGGGCGACCAGCCGCCCAAACGGCCAAAGCGGTGACGAGTCACCGCACTCCAAACCCTCGTCGAAACGACCCGAATCTTTCCAGCGGCGTCTCGGCAGAGCGTCCTCCGGCCGGAGAATCGAGGCTAAGTGGCCGGCGGCACCGGAAGCGCGGAGGATCAGTTCAGCCGCGCTCCGCACGCCGGGCAGACAAAGGTCTTGAAAGTAGCCTCGGGAAACGTCTTGAGAAAAATATCCAGGTCGATCCCCTGCCCTGCCGGATTGATCACCTTCTTGCAGATGCAGCACAATTGCAGAGAACCGTCGCTCCAGCGGGCGCTCGGCCCGGCGACCGGTTGCTTTTCAGTCTTTTCGGGAGAAGGCGTGGCGACGACGACCGGGGGCACCGCGGGAGCCTGCAACGCGCGCTCAATGGCTGGGACAAGATCGCCCAGGCGGTTCTTGAAAACGAAATCCGTTGCGCCGCTGTCGATCATCTCGATCATCATCGCCTGATCGTTTGAACCGGTGACGAAGATGAACGGAACCTGCGGACAGGTCTCCTGCGCGATTTCCAGGGCCGTGAAACCGTCGAAGGTGGGCAGTCCGTGGTCGGACAGGATGAGGTGGGGTTGGATACGCTGGATTTCACCCACGAATTCTTCCCGCGTCTCGACCCGCTTTGACTCGAAGGAAAGCCCCGCCCGCCGCAACGCGTACTCAATCAGCAGGGCGTCAGCCACGCTGTCTTCGACCATCAGGATTTGGAGTTTGGTTTTCACCCCACGACCTCTCCCAGCCCCACAAGTCATATTCCCAAATCCGAAAAAAGGCAAGGCGAATTATGGAGAAGATACTAACAACTTACTCCCACCCCCGAGCCAGATCGAATGGCCAAAGCGTCTCGAAGACGCCTCGGTTCCGGCCGGTTGCGTGACTTTAACCCGAACTCCGAAGCCGGGGAGCACACCCGCCCTCGGGTGTGGCTGGACGCGCCGCGCGGCCAGCTCGCTGCGCCTCCCGCTGTTGCGAGGCGTCCTGCGCTATTTCTCGCCCACCGGGTTTTCCGCGAGGGCGCGGAAAACAGCACCCGGGGCGGGTGCGCTCCCCATCCAGCTTCGGAGTTCGGGTTTAATCCGCTTTCCGTTTTCTGTCCAATTCCTTCATCAGCCGGTCGAGTGGCAGCGTGTTGATGACATCCGCCTTGGTCAGCCAGCCCTTGCGCGCCAGGCCGGCGCCGAGGCGCAAGAAATTGGCGTGCTCGGTGCGGTGCGCGTCGGGATTGATGACGCATTTCACGCCCTTGCTCTTCGCGTAAGGCCAGTGACGCCAGTCCAGGTCGAACCGGTAAGGGTTGCAGTTCAACTCAATCCAGGTGCCGGTCGCGGCGCAGGCGTCGATCACCGCCTGAATGTTGACCTTGTAAGGCTCGCGCTCCAGCAGCAACCGGCCGGTCGGGTGCCCGAGGATGTGGACAAAGGGATTCTCCGCCGCCGCGATAAGCCGCCGGGTGTTCTCTGCTTCATCCTGGGAGAACCCGGCGTGAAGGCTGGCCACGACCACGTCCAGTTCCGCCAGCAATCCGTCATCGAAGTCGAGCCGGCCTCCAGCAAGGATGTCCACCTCGCTGCCCGTGAGCAGACGGAAATCACTGCCTTCATCGGCAAACTTACGGTTCACTTCGCGCACGGCCGCGAGTTGTTCCCGCAGCCGGGCGGGATCCAGTCCGTGCGCCTGAAACGACGACTTCGAATGATCGGTGATGGCCCAATAATCAAGACCAAGCTCGTGCATGAAGGCGGCGATCGTTTCGAGCGAGTCACGGCCGTCACTCCAATTCGAGTGGTTGTGCAATGCCCCGCGCAGATCGGTCCACTCGATGAGGCGCGGCAGCTCGCCCTTCTCCGCCGCGGCAAACTCGCCGTGGTCCTCGCGCAATTCCGGCGGCACGCAGGCCAGGTCGAGGGCGGCGTAAATGTCCTCCTCGGAGTGGCACGGCAGGCGCAACGCCGGATCGCGGGTTTCCTCGGTGGACTTGAACAGCCCATACTCATTGAGCCGCAGACCACGCGCGATGGCCCGCTGGCGCATGACGATGTTGTGCTCCTTGCTCCCGGTGAAATAGGCCAGCGCGAACGGATACTCCGCGTCGCTCACCACCCGCAGGTCCGCCTGGATGCCCCCCGGCAGCACGACGCTCGCCTTGGTTTCGCCTTGCGCACTCACGCTCAGGATTCCCGGTTGGGTGGTGAAGAACTCGATGACCGCCGCCGGATTCTGTGAGGAAACGAGGAAGTCGATGTCCCCGATGACCTCCTTCCAACGGCGCAAACTGCCGGCGGTGCTGCAACGGATCACGTCCGGATGACCGCGCAGCAACTCCAGAATCGGCTCAGCCACGGAGAGCGCCATGCTGAGGTGGTGCTTGGTGGCGTAGGTGCGTTTGAATTGAATTCCTTCGAGGATCTTGGCCTGGGTCTTCTCCCCGAAGCCCGCCAGCGTCGCCACCCTGCCTGCCCGGCACACGGCTTCGAGTTGTTCGATGGACTCAACCTGCAACTCATCGTGCAACTTCTTGACCTTCTTCGGGCCGAGGCCGGGAATGCCCAGCAGATCGATCAATCCCGCGGGGATGGACGCCTTCAACTCCTCGTAATACGGCAGCCTTCCCGTCTGGACGAGTTCGGTGATCTTCTTCTGGAGAGCCTCGCCAAAGCCTTTGATCTCGCCCAGCCGGTTTTCCGCCACGAGCTTTTCCAGCGGCTCGGCGAGGCCATCGAGAGCGCGTGCCGCATTCTGGTAGGCGCGGGTCTTGAACGGATTCTCGCCTTTCAACTCCAGCAAAACGCCAATCTCTTCGAGGATTCCGGAAACTTGCTCTTTGTCCATGCCGGGACAGTAGAACCACGAACCCGGAAGCAAAAGTGCAAATCGTGATCCTGGGCGCGGTGGTTTAGAGCCGCGCTCAAGTCGAACGAAGGGCGGATGATCAAAAGGCAATTGGGACCGCGCGCGGCCCGCGTGCCAGTTTGGGCGGCTCGCCCAAAGCTTCGTCTCACGGTTTCCGTCCCCTCTCGACACGAAGATGTTTGTGGGACGAGGTTTTCGGCGAGCCGCCGAAAACTGCACGCCAGCGGCGTGCGCTCCCCGTGCCGCCAAGCCGCGCCCCGACTTTGCCTCCGAAATTAACGAGCCAACCAAGTGAATGTAAGGCCGGCGATGGCTCCGCCCAAGACCAGCCAGACGGAGTTGACCTTGAAGCGGAGCAACAACCCCGCGCCCGCCAGCGCAAGCGCCACCGTCGGAACATCCACCAGCGCGGCCCGGCCAAGATGCCAGCTCACCCACGCCATCAAGGCCAGCGAGGCTACCACCACGCCGTCGAGGAACGCGCTGGCCGGCTTCGATTGACGCAGCCACGGCAGCCACGGACTGCACACCGCCACGAAGACAAACGCGGGCAGAAAAATTCCAGCAGTGGCCACCAGCGCCGCTGACCATCCGCCCAGCAGATAGCCGATGAAAGTAGCCGTGGTGAACAACGGGCCGGGCGTCACCTGCCCCACCGCGACGGCATCCAGCAACTGGCCCTCGGTCAACCAATGCCAGCGCTCCACCAAATCCGCGCGCAAGAACGCCAGCAGCACGTAACCGCTGCCGTAAAGAACCGCGCCCACCTTCAGGAAAAACAGGAACAGCGGGAGCAGACCAAACACCGGCGCGCTCGCGGCGGCGGTCGTCACCGGAACCGCCGCCGCCAGCAGACCCTCACGCACCGGCAACCACGGCAGTGCCAGCGCCGCATTGCTTCCACCTGCACGCCAGCCGGTAGTGGTCAGATGCCACGCGAGACCGACCGACCCCGCGGCCAACAGAACCACAAGTTCATGCGCTCCCAGCGCCACTGCGGCGAATGAAACCGCGAGCAACGCGGCCTGCCGGAAATTCTTCACCGAGCTTCGCCCCAGCGCCCACAAGGCCTGCGCCACCACCGCGACGATGACCGGCTTCACCCCGTAGAGCACGCCCCCCACCGCCGGCAGTTCCCCGTAACGCTGATAGCTCCAGCCGATCACCATGACGATCAGCATGGCCGGCAGGATGAAACACGCCCCCGCCACCACCAAACCCGCCAAACCGGCGCGCTCGCGTCCGATGAAAATCGCCAGCTCCGTCGAATTCGGTCCGGGAATGAGATTGGCGGCGGCGAGATACTCGAGGAATTTTTCGTGAGAGAGCCAGCCGCGCCGTCGCACGGTTTCTTCCTCGAGCAAACCGATGTGCGCCGCCGGACCGCCGAAGCCGATGAAGCCAAGCTTGAGAAAAACCGCCGCGAGTTCGCGCAAACGCCGCGCCTGCGAGTCAGTCCTTGCAGGTTCAGCGGACGAACCGGGTGTGGCTGACGATTCGCGATTCACAGAAAAACGTGGCGTGCCCCGTCCGGGAGCGCAGGCGGCTCGCGTGCCGTCGGCGCCGGCTCGGCGACGACCTCGTGCCTCACTCTTCGGAGTCACGAAATCACGCCCAAATTGGGGCGAGGACGAAGTGCCCGGCGAGCCGCCGGGCACAGCCGGCCCGCGGCCGACGCGCCCCTTCCCGACTGCTCAGAGATACTCCTGCAGCGTCTTCACTTCGTAACCCTGCTTCCTGAGCGCGGCGATGCCGAGCGCGGCGGCTTTGGCGCCGGAGAGAGTCGTCATGATGGGCGTGCCGGTATAAACCGCGGTCGTGCGAATTTTCACCTCATCGGCGCGCGGGCTTTCTCCGGCGGGCGTGTTGATGACGAGCTGGATTTCCTTGTTCTTGAGCAGGTCAATCGCGTTGGGCCGGCCTTCTTGCAGCTTGAAGACGCGTTCCACCTTCAGCCCGGCTTGCTCCAACACCGCCGCCGTACCGCTGGTGGCGGTGATCTCGAAGCCGAGATCCACGAACTGCCGCGCCACCTCCGCCGCCTGGGCCTTGTGCGCATCGCTCACGCTGAAGAACACGCGCCCTTTGAGCGGCAGCGGTGATCCCGCGGCCATCTGCGATTTCGCGTAGGCGATGCCCAGGTCCGCGTCAAGACCCATGACTTCGCCCGTCGAACGCATTTCCGGCGAGAGCAGGATGTCCTGCCCGTGAAAGCGGTTGAACGGAAAGACCGATTCCTTGACCGCCCAATATTTCGGCCAGATTTCCTCGGTGAACCCGAGTTGCTTGAGCGTCTTGCCGGCCATGACCTTGGCGGCCAGCTTTGCGAGCGGATGGCCAATCGCCTTGCTGACGAACGGCACGGTGCGCGAGGCGCGCGGATTCACTTCGAGCACGTACACCGTGTCGCCCTTGACGGCGTATTGCACGTTCATCAGGCCGATGACTTTCAGTTCGCGCGCCATAGCGTGGGTGTATTGGCGAATGGTCTGCATCACGCCTGCGGACAGCGTGTGCGGCGGCAACACCATGGCGGCATCACCGGAGTGGACGCCGGCAAATTCGATGTGCTCCAGCATGCCGCCGATGACGATGGTGCCCTCGTTGGAATTCTGGAAATGGCCGACGTCGGCGATGCAATCCACGTCCACTTCGGTCGCGTCTTCGAGGAACTTGTCCACCAGCACCGGGCGCTCCGGCGAGGCCTCGACGGCGAAACGCATGTAGTGCTGCAGTTCGGCGTCGGAATAGACGATCTGCATGGCGCGTCCGCCGAGCACGAAACTGGGCCGCACGAGCACCGGGTAGCCGAGTTTGTGCGAGGCTTCGAGCGCCTCGGCTTCATTGGTGGCGATGCCGTTCGGCGGCTGCGGGATGTCCAGCTTGCGCAGCATCGCGGCGAAGAGCTTGCGATCCTCGGCAATTTCGATTTCCTGCGGACTGGTGCCGATGATGTTGACGCCGTTCTTTTGCAGGCCGAGCGCGAGATTCAGCGGCGTCTGCCCGCCGAATTGGGCAATGGCGCCCCAGCATTTCTCCCGCTCGTAAATGTGCAGCACGTCTTCCAGCGTGAGCGGTTCAAAGAACAGGCGATCGCTCGTGTCGTAGTCGGTGGAAACGGTTTCGGGATTCGAGTTCACCATGATGGTCTCGAAGTCGTCCTCCTTGAGCGCGAACGATGCGTGGACGCAGCAGTAATCGAACTCGATGCCCTGCCCGATGCGGTTCGGGCCGCCGCCGAGAATCATCACCTTCCTGCGCTCCGAAGGCCGGACCTCGTCGTCGCCCCGGTCGTAGGTCGAGTAGTAATATGGCGTGTACGCCTCGAATTCCGCCGCGCAGGTATCCACCAGGCGGTAGCTGGGAACCAGCCCGAGTTCCTTGCGGCGGGCGCGCACGGCGTCCTCGGTGGTGCCGGTGAGATGGGCGATCTGCTTGTCGGAAAACCCGAGCGATTTGGCTTTGGCGAGCTGTTCTGGAGTGAGGTCTTTCACGTTCGTAAATGGCACTGAAAAAGTCCGGTGGAGTTAGCCCGAGCGTCCGGGGGTTGTCGAGTGTTCTATTGAGTTCGCCGCACAATCGCAGAGCGTCCACGAAGACGCTCACTTGCGTTCACTTGCAACTTGCCCGTCTCCACGCGCTGGCAGTAGCTTCTCTGACAACTCCAAACAAAACCATCCTCCCAAAAACCCACATGCCATTCACTGCTGCGCAAATCGCGGAACAACTCCAGGGCGAAGTTCTCGGCGACAGCTCGGTCGAACTCCGCGGCTTCGCGCCCGCCGACCGCGCCCAGGCCGGCGACCTGACCTTCGCCCAAAATGAAGCCTACTTCGCCGTGGCCGAACAAAGCCTGGCCAGCGCGATTCTCGTGACCGGGGCGTTCACCTCATCGAAGAAGGTTCTTATCCGGGTGCCGGACGCGCGCGTGGCGATGGCCCGCGTGCTCCCGATCTTTTTCCCGCCGGAGCAGCACGCGCCAGGCATCCATCCCGGCGCCGTCATCGCCGCCTCGGCGCAGATTGATCCGACAGCCCATATCGGACCGCATTGTGCGGTGGGCGAACGGGTGCGCATCGGTGCCCGCTCCGTGCTCATGGGCGGCAATCACCTGGGCCGCGACTGCCAGATTGGCGACGACGTCTGCCTGTTTCCCAACGTGGTCCTCTATGCCCGATCGCAGGTGGGACACCGCGTCAGCATCCACGCCGGCACGGTCATCGGCTCGGATGGCTACGGCTACGTGCTGGACGAGGGCCGCCATCGCAAAGTGCCGCAGCTCGGGATCGTGCGCCTCGGCGACGACGTGGAAATCGGCGCCAACACCGCCATCGACCGCGGGGCGCTCGGCGCGACGGTCATCGGCGAGGGCACCAAGATCGACAACCTCGTGCATGTCGGCCACAACGTCGTCCTGGGCCGGCACTGCATCGTCATCGGCCAGGCCGGCTTTGCCGGCAGCACGAGCCTGGGCGATTACTGCGTGGTGTCGGGGCAGACCGCGGTCTCGGACCATTTGAAGATCGGCGACCGGGTCACCATCGGTCCGAAGACAGGGGTGATGCGCGACATCCCGGACGGCGAAAGAGTGCTCGGCATCCCGGCCATACCTGAGAAGCAGGCCAAGCGGCAGATCATCGCGACGCTGCAGTTGCCCGAGTTGATCCGCCGCGTGCGCGCACTGGAAAAGCAGATCGAAGAACTCGGTGCCAAGGTGGGCGGCTAAGGGACACTCGGGGCTGAGGCGTCGGAGTTTCGGAAGAGCGGGACTGGCGCGGTTTTCTGCCAGTGGCGGCGGTGTTCGTGAGAACCAACAGGATGCGACCTGATCTCCGAATGGCTCCACGGGCCTTCGACAAGGAAAGGCTGGTCGGTCTTGGGAGCGCATTGCGAATGAGCTTGCCCTGAACGCGGCTGCGGGCAAAATATTCTCGCAACAGCGGAAGGGTGGCTGAGTGGTTAAAGGCATCTGACTCGAAATCAGAAGATGGGGTAACCCATCCGCAGGTTCGAATCCTGTCCCTTCCGCCAATTTTTTCCAACCATGTGCGGACGTTACTCGCTCTCCCCGCCGGACAAACTGGCCGGGATGATGGCCGGAGTGGCCGCGCTGCCGCCGGATTTCGTTCCTCTCGCTCCCCGATATAACATTGCGCCTTCACAAACTGCCCCCGTGATCATTGATGTCGAGGCGCGGCGCGAACTGGCGCTGCTGCGCTGGGGGCTGGTGCCGTTTTGGGCGAAAGATGAATCGGGAGGCGCCAGGATGATCAACGCCCGCGCGGAATCCCTCGCCGGCAAGCCCGCGCTGCAAAGGTTGCTGGCCCATCGGCGGTGTCTCGTGCCGGCGGATGGCTTTTATGAATGGCGCCGCGCCGGGAAACTCAAGCTTCCGGTGCGCTTCACGCTGGAGGATGGCGGAGGCTTTGCGTTGGCAGGTTTGTGGGACCGCTGGGTGAGGCCGGAGGGCGGCGGATTGGAGACCTTCACCATCATCACCACGCGGGCCAATGAACTCGTCTCGACGGTGCATGATCGCATGCCGGCAATGATCCCGCCGGAGCGTTGGAATGAATGGATGGAACCGGCCACCGGCGCGGCTCGATGGAGGAGCCTGCTGGAGCCTTTTCCCGCCGCCTCGATGCGGGCGCACGACGCGAATCCCCTGGTCAATTCACCTCTGGTGGATTCTTTGGAATGTCTGACTGCCCCGCCGCCCACGGCGGAGAGCCAGCTCGGCCTTGGGTTTTGAGGATGGCCGGAGAGGGAATTCCGCCGTCTTCAGGATTTCCAGTCGAACGCCCGTTTCTTGAGCGCGTAGAGATAGCCGACGAAGAGGATGCCGATGAACGACAGCATGGCCACGAGGATCAGATTCCGTGTCGCCACGTCGGCCAGCATGGACTTATAGACGACGGCCCACGGGTAGAGGAACACGACCTCGATGTCGAAAAGAATGAAGAGCATGGCCACGAGATAGAACTTCACCGACAGGCGCGTGGTGCCCTCGCCGACCGGAAGCATGCCGCATTCGTAGGCGGTATCCTTGATCTTGGATCGCCGGCCGCGGAAGCCGAGCAGCCGGGAAATCCCGAGCATGCCAAAGGCAAAGATCACCGCGAGTGCTCCGAGCATCAGCACCGGCACGTAGTTCATCAATTGCGCGTCTTCCATCTGGGCGAAGCTAGAAAACGCGCGCCGGGCGCGCAAGGGCTTTCACAGGTGCGGCGCAGCCGGGGGCGCAACTCGAAACTGCCCCCGAAGGCAACCGGGTTGGAGCGCGACGTTGACGTCGCTTCCTCGTTCGAGAGACCGTCCGGCCATGTTTCGCCAACACTCATCGAACGCGGAAGCGGCCTCAAGGCCGCGCGCCGGGGACAGTGCGCGGAGGCGCCCCGCAGCCGGCTGGCCCTCAACCGTTGAGGCAATTGCGCACCGTGCGGGCCAAGGTCTCCGGATCATACGGCTTCTGGAGAAAGTTCGTTCCCTCCTTGAAGGTAAGACCCGAGCCGAGCACGTCGAGGCTGTAGCCGGTGCTGAAGATGACCTTGATTTCCGGTCGGTCGGCGAGCACCCGTTCCGCCAGATCGCGGCCGGAGATGCCTTCGGGCATCATCATGTCGGTCAGCACCAGATGGATGGTGTCGCGGTGCTGGGCCCAAAGGCGGAGGGCTTCCACCCCGTTGGCCGCCTGGATGACGGTGTAGCCCTTCTTCTCCAGAATTTCAAAAACCAGTTCCCGCAGCGCTTCCTCATCCTCGACCAGAAGGATGGTTTCATGGCCGCCCGGCACGTCGCCTTTGACCTGCCGGCGGACCACGTCGGGGCTCTTGGCACTGACCGGCAGGTGGACCATGAAGGTGGTGCCGAGGCCGATGGCGCTCTTCACCTCCAACCAGCCATGATGCTGCTTGATGATGCCGTAGATGGTGGCGAGACCGAGACCGGTGCCCTTGCCGATTTCCTTGGTGGTAAAGAACGGCTCGAAAATGTGGGCCAGCACCTGCGGATCCATGCCGTGCCCGATGTCGGTGACGCTGAGGCGGACAAAAAAGCCGGCGCTGGCATCGGGGTGCTGACGGACATATTCCTCGTTGGTCTCGATGAGCGAGGTGCTGATGGTGAGGACGCCGCCCTTGGGCATCGCATCGCGGGCGTTCACCGCGAGGTTGATCAGCACCTGCTCCATCATGCCAGGATCGGCGTGGACGCAGGGAAGGCCATCCTGCAACTCGCGCTTGAGGATGACGGTTTCCCCCAGCAGCGAGCGCAGCATCTTGGTCAGCTCGTCGATGGAGTCGTTGAGATTGATGAGCTGCGGCTGCAGCAGCGTCTTGCGGCTGAAGGTCAGCAACTGGCGGGTCAGGTTGGTGGCGCGCTCCGCGGCGATGGAAATCTGCTGCACCGAATCGAGCGAGTCCGGGTCGATCCCCGGAGTGCTCTTGAGCAGGCCGGCATGCCCGTGGATGACGGTGAGGATGTTGTTGAAGTCGTGCGCCACGCCGGCGGCAAGCTGGCCGATCGAGTCCATCTTCTGCGCCTGACGCAACTGCGCCTCGAGATTGAGGCTCTCGGTGATGTCCTCGGCATAGCAATGCACCACGCGGTTGTTCAGCACCGGAAAAAATGACCAGGTGAGCCGGCGCTCGCCCATGGGGGTGCTGATGTGAAGTCGGTTCTGGCCGCTGGTCAGACACGTCTTGACGATGTTGGCGGTGTTCAGCGGCAGCAACGCCTCGGGATGGCTCTTCTTGAACGACCGCGCCATCTTCAGGGCGGCATCATTGAAAAACGTCAGCCGTCCGTCGGCGTCGAACTCCAGCACCGGATTGGGGTTGAACAGTGGAAAGGCGGCGAGTTTGCGAATCTTGTCCTCGGCCTGCTTGCGCTCGCTGACATCGCGCGAAACCATCAGCACGCGCTCCGGCGTGTCGGCCGTGTCGAAGATGATGCTGACGCCACACTCGAAGCTGATCCACTCGTCCCTGCCGCGGGCGTGTTTCAGGCGCAGTTCGAGATTGCGGCTCTCGCGGAAAAAGCGCGCCTCGTCGATTGTCTCACGAAAAAGCCGCCGGTCGCCCGGGTGGACCAGGGCGTCGGCGGGCTGGCCGAGCATCTGGGCGGGCACCTGTTCCAGCACCCGCGCGTACGACGGGCTGGCGTAGAGAAATTTCAATCCGGAATCCAGCAGGCTGATGAGATCGTGCGTGTTTTCGGTGATCAGCCGGTATTGCGCCTGGCTTTCCCGGAAGGCCCGCTCGGACTCGGCCCGCGCCCGTTCGGCGTCACGCTGCTGCAACGCGTTGGCGATGGCCCGGGGAAGGCGTGCCAGGCTGGGTTTGAGAATGTAGTCGTGCGCTCCCTCCTTGATGCACTCCACCGCGATCTCCTCGGAATTGGTGCCGGTGACCAGGATGAGCGGCGTGTTCGAGCCTGCCGCACGCAACTCGCGCAACGCCAGCACCGCGCCAAAGCTCGGCATCGCGTAATCCGCCAGCACGATGTCCGGGGTGAAATCACGCAGGGCGGCGACGAACTCCTCGCGGGTCTCCACCCGGCGGGAGGTGAACGTCACCGCGGCTTTGCGCAGTTCACGCTCGACGAGTTCGGCGTCGGCCACCGTGTCCTCCAGCAGCAGAATCTTCAAATCGCGTGTCGGGATCTTCATGCCTTGAGTATGGGAAGTTTTGGGGAAGCGGGGTAGCCGGTCGCGCGGGGCAGCGCGAGAAAAAAGGTCGCGCCCTCGTGGAGCTTGCTCTCGGCCCAAATCCGGCCGCCATGACGCCGCACGATGCGATCGACGATGGCCAGGCCGGCCCCGGTGCCTTCGTATTCCTCGGCCTTGTGCAGGCGCTGAAAGACCTTGAAGAGCTTGTGGGCGTAATTCATGTCGAATCCCACGCCGTTGTCCCGCACGCAGAACACCACCTCGTCGCCCGCCTCGTCGGCGCTGATCTGGACGTTCGGCTCCGGCCGCGACCGGGTGAACTTGAGCGCGTTGGAAAGAAGGTTGATGAACACCTGACGCAACATGGCCTCATCACCGCGCACCTCCGGCAGGTTCCGCACGACGAAAGCCTCTCGGCGCTCCGGCTCCAGCACGGTCAACTCGTTGATGACTGAGCGGACCAGTTCATGGGTCTTCACCGGGCGCTGCTGAAATCCCTGCCGCCCCAGCCGCGAGAAAGACAGCAGATCATCGATCAGCCGCCCCATGCGCACCGCGTTCTGGGAGATGATCTTGAACAATCGCAGCGCCTCGGTGTCAAGCTGCCCGGCGTAGTCCTCCTGGAGGATCTTGGCAAAACCGTTGATGGCACGCAGCGGCGCGCGCAGATCGTGCGAGATCGAGTAGGAGAAAGACTCCAGTTCAAGGTTGACACGCTCGAATTCCGCCGTGCGCTCGCGCACGCGGATCTCCAGATCCTCATGGAGCCGCCGCACGGCCCGCTCGGCGGCCCTGCGCTCGGTGATGTCGTTTTGCAGCCCGAGGATGAGTTCGCGCCCGCCGACGGTGATCAACGAAATGCGGCTTTCCGCCGGGAAGATGCGCCCATCCTTCGCGCGGCAGACGAACTGGATCAACACCGGATGATCCCGGCTCAGTCGCTTGCGAAACGCCTCGATGTCGCGGCGGTTCCGCAGGCGGGGCGCCAGGAGGGCGAAAGGTTTTCCCACCAGTTCCGCTTTGCCGTAGCCGTATTGCCGGCAGGCCGCCTCGTTGCAATCGATGATGGGCAACTGAACCTCTGTGGTGGCCGGATCCGTCAGGAAAATCGCCTCGGGCGAACGGTCAAAAAGGGTGCGGAAACGCTGTTCGCTCTCCTGGAGCGCCAACTCGGCCGCGCTGCGTTCGGTGATGTCCTGCACGGTGCCCAGCAGGCTGATGGCATGGCCACGACTGTCGCGGATGACGCGCGCCTGCTGGTGGATGTAGCGGAGCAAACCATCCGCGCGGACGATGCGGTGACCGAACTGCAACTGATGCTCGGAGAGAATGGCCTGCGCGATGCGCTCCCGCACCTCGGCGCGGTCGTCCGGATGCACCGCGTTGAAGAAAGCCTCCTGGCTGGGCAGCACCTCGCCGGAACGAAAGCCAAAGATGCGATAGGTTTCCTCGGACCACAGGACCGTCTGGGCCGCGAGATCCAGTTCCCAACTGCCGATGCGCCCGATGCGCTGGGCCAGACGCAGGCGGGATTCGCTCCGGCGCAAGGCTTCGTCCGCCCGCTTCTGCTCGGTGATATCGCGGCTGATGCCCACCAGGCCGGTGATCCGGCCCTCGCTGTCGCGCAACGGGAGCTTGGTCGTCAGCAGGGTGCGCGCTTCGCCGCTGGGCAACACAATCGGCTCCTCGCGGTCCACCAGCGCCTCGCCCGAGCGCAGCACCGTGCGGTCATCCGCAAGGTAGCGACGCGCGATGTCCGGCGGGCAGAAATCCAGCACGGACTGGCCGCGCACCGCCGCCTCGTTCTCGACGCCCAGCACGCGGAAGTTCTCCTGGTTCGAGATGATAAATCGGCTTTCCGTGTCCTTGGTGTAGATGCAATGGGGGATGGCGTCGATGAGCGTGCGCAACAGGTTGCGCTCGGCCGCAAGCTCCTCCTCGAAACGCTTGGCCGCGGTCACGTCGGCCGCGGTGCCGGTCACACCCACCACCCGGTGGCTTTCATCGTGGACCCGTTTTCCGGTGAAGCGCAGGTAAACCAGCGTGCCGTCCTTGTGCCGGGCGGTGGCATCGATTCGGTGGGTTTTGCCCTCCAGGATCAACTCCTGGAAGCGACCGGCGATGCCGGCCCGGTGGCTCTCCACGATGAAATCCAGAAAAGGACGCCCGAGCATCTCCTCCGGCTCGAATCCAAGGAGTTGCCGGGCGGCGGGGTTGATGTAAGTAAGGCAGCCCCCGGCATCGATTTTCCAGACGATGTCGGCCGAGGTTTCCACCATGTCGCGATACTTGCGCTCGCTCTGGCGCAAGGCTTCTTCCGCCACGCGGCGGGCGGTGACATCGCGCATGATGGCCAGCGCGTGCTTCCTCCCGTTCATCTCGAAGATGGTGATGGTCACATCCATGTCAAACTCGCTGGCATCTTTCCGCCGGCCGCGGGTGACGTAGGAATGCGGCTCAGCCTCGCCGCGCATCCGACGTTCCAGGCGCTGCATGATTTGCTGACGGCAGGACGGCGCGATGATTTCCGTCACCGGCTTGCCTTCCAGCTCCTCGGGACCATCGTAGCCGAACACGCGGAAGAAGGCGGGATTGGCAAAGGCTTGCCGGCCTTCGCAGGCGACGCCGATGGCATCAAGGGAATTTTCAAAGACGGCGCGGAACTTAATCTCATTCTCGAGATGGGATTGCTCCATGGTACGCCGGTCGGTGATATCCTCGGTGACGCCGGCAAAACGGTAAACCTCCCCCCGTGCGTTTCGCACCGGATAGCCGCAATCGCGCACCCAGCGCATCGTGCCGTCGGGCCGCAGGACGCGGTATTCCACGGTGTGGGGGGTGCCCGCGGTGAGGGCGGCGAAGCCGTGCCGGAGCCGGGGCAGATCGTCTGGATGCACCGCATCGAACAAAGCCGCGGGATTGGCATAAATCCACGTGGTCGGGCGCCCCCAAATTTCCTCAAACATCGGGCTGACGTAGATGCAGCGGTTGGTGGCGGGCTCCCAAATCCAGAACACTTCCTTGATGTTCTCCGCCAGTTGGCGGAAACGCTGCTCGGACTCGGCGAGTTTGCGCTGCGAACTGGTTTCCGCCGTGACGTCGCGGCTGAAACACCGGGCATAGATGAACCGGCCTTCGCGGCGGAACACGTCCGCATTCAAGCGGACCGTCTTGATGCCGCCACTGCGCGTGCGCAGATGAACCTCGTAATCCAGGATCACCTCGCCGGCCTGGAGCCGTTTGAGCAGGTCAAGGCAGGTCGCAGAATCAACCAGGAACTCGCTGAGATTATGACCAAGGTACTCCTCTGCGCTGTAGCCGAGCAGGCTCAACTCCGCCTTGTTGGCCCAGAGGATGCGCCCGTCCTCCCCCAGCCACTGGAGACCGATGGGCGCATTCTCCGCGAAATCCTGAAGCTGGCCCTCCTTCTCCACCAGCTTGGCCTTTTGCACCTGCAAACGTCCCAGCAGCCACGAAGTCAATCCGCCGGCCGCGAGAAAAAGAATCAGATGGAACCAGAAATCGAGCGGAGGCACCTCATACCGCCGCAACAGCCAGGTCGCGCCCGCAGTGCTCAACAAGGTGGCCAGCAGGCCCGGACGAAATCCCCCCACCCAGGCGGTGATGAAGATGGCCGCATATAAAATGGGGAACGGACCTCGCGCGGTATGTTCGGACAACGCCATCGCCAGAAGAAACGCCCAGGCCGGCGCACCCACGGCCAGGCCGTAGGGCGCCCACCTCTTCCATTTCTGCCGGCGCGGCGGCACTCTGCGGAACAGCGACGTATCCATCGAAAAACTGCCCGGGCCAGGAATTTGCCAAAGTCTGCGATCGGGCGTGCAAACCAGCCCTTTCCACCCGCTTGGTGGCCATCCGATCTGCCATCCCTGACGAGGATGACTTGTGTGATATGCCAAAACGACGGCGGCAACGCCATCCAAAACCGGGTAATCCCGACCATCGGTTACGGCGCTTGACACCATTCTACCCAAGCAGTGGGAAGGACGACACCCGGACTGGGTGGGGCGCGCCTGTCCCAACGCGCCGCGAAACCACTCCCGGCCAACCCGACGGCGCGCTGGGGGCAGACGCGCCCTGCCCGTGCGTGTTGGGACCAAGCGTCTTCGGGTAGCCCATCCCAAGCTCTGGTCATTACACCATAACTTGAGAGATTTTATTCACCCCCGCGACCGCCCATGTGGGGACGCGCGAAAGCTCACTTCGATCCGGTCTCCTTCACCCTCAGATTCCGGTAGGCGACCGGGCCGTGATCGCCCTGGAATTGCAGCGGACCCAGCGGCTTTTCATCGTCAAAATGCGCCGCCCGCGTGGGACCGGCGATCTCCACATTTTCATGCACCACGACGCCGTTATGCACCACTTTGACGAAGCGGGCGTTCTCCGTTTTGCGACCGCCGGAAGCAAAGCGGGGCGCGCGAAACACCACGTCGAATGTCTGCCACGAACCCGGCGAGCGGCTCGCGTTGACCCGCGGTGAATGCCCCTCAAACTCCCCGCGTTCCGCCGTCCAGCGCGGGTAAAGCCCGCCGCATTCGATTCCGGGATACTTGTCCTTCTCCACACCGAAACTGTCGTACACCTGCACCTCGTAGCGGCCCATGAAATAGATGCCGGAGTTCGAATGCTTCGGGACGCAAAACTCGATGTGCGCCTCGATGTCGCCATGCTCGAACTCCGTGAGCAGATCCACCGTCTTGCCGCTGATACCGTTGACCAGCACGCCCACGCCCGGCGTGATGGCCAGCTTCCGGGGATCCGCCGGCTCGCCCGTCACTGCGCCGGCCACCACCCAATCGCCGGTCGGCTTGCGCCAGCCATGCAGCGTCTTGCCGTCAAACAGGAGACGTTCGGCATGCGCTTCCGCCGCGGCAGCCAGATCCGCGAACCCGAAGAAGACCAGACACACCCCGAGAAGAGGGAGCCGGTGGCGAGAGCACAAAAGTTGGGAGGAGGGCGTATTCATGGGATCAATTAGTGGCGTCACGCTAGGCACCGCGCCGCCCGGCAGCAATGCTTTTTCCCGCCGGTCTGCGCTTATCCATCGGGCCGATCAGGTTGCGCGCACCGTGACGTGAGGCTATTGCTTTTCCATGGAAACCTCGGCCGCGATTCAATGTCCGTTTTGCGGACAAACCTTTGAATTGCTCATCGACACCAGCGGCGGTTCACAACGGTTCACCACCGATTGCGAAATCTGTTGCCGCCCTTTCGAGGTGGCCGTCGAGTGTTCGGACGGTGAAATCCTGTCCGTGGACGTGGCGGGTTGAACCGCAATGCGGCGACTTGGCCCGAACGCGTGCGCGAATTTCCGCGTCAAGGAGTGCCCGTCCTGATCGAAATGCTCGCCGGCCCGATCAGCCCTGAAACTAAAGAACCGAGATAGCGCGTTGGCATGGTGCTGTAATGGCCTCCCAGGGCGCTGAGGACCAGCACCTCCACGCGGTTCTCGCCGGGCTTCACAAGCTGGGTGATATCAAACTTCCACGGCGAAGCCACCCGGATGCCGGCGGGCCGGCCGTTGATGCGCACCTCGGCGCTCGACGATAGCCTTCCCAAGTCCATTTCAATGCGCCCACGCGTCTGCGCGGTCGTCAGTCGCACCGTCTTTCGATACCACGCGCCGCCGGAGTAGGATTCCAACACGCCCTGCTTCGTCCAGTCGCCGAGCAAGGTCTGACCACGACCACAGTCGAGCTTGATTGGCTCGATCAGGGCGGAGCCGCCATACGCGCCCCGCTCCTGCTCGATTCGCAGCGCAACGACCACCGGCGCGACGGCGGGTGACAACACCGTGGCCTTGATCTCAATCAAGCCGTCTTCACGCGGTTGGCCTGCGACGAGCGGCATTTCCTGGCCGTCAGCCCAGGCCTGAACTTTGCCGCGGGCAACGATGGTCAGTCCGCGCAATCCTGGCGGGGAAACGAAGCGATACCATCCGGCGGGCCTGGCGTCCTGCGGTCGGGTATCGAAGGTCAGCAACCCGGGCTGGTTGAACCAATTCATCGCCAGCGATCCGAAGTTGGCGACCGGCCTCGCTGGCAGCGGCGTTTCAACACGCGGCGGACCCTGCTGATGTTTCGCCCAAAGGCTGTCGTCAAAGTTCGAGACTGGCCACGCTTTGGCCCAGCGGCTCGCCTCGAAGTCAGCGTCGCGCCATCGCGGTTCTTCCTTGGCGGCGCAGAGCCAGGTCGCGTCAGTGGCAATAAGGCTCTGTAGCGGCGTCGCGAAATCGCCCAGAATCTCCGCGATCAACCCGGCATCGGCACCCTCGTTGCGAGCGAGAACAGCGATGACGTTCGCACCAAGTTGAAGGCGCCTGGTCACGTCGTATTCCTGGACCATTTCCCAACGGTTGCCGCGCCCGATTTCCTGACCGTTGAGGAAGGCCGTATAGCCGTTGTCACAAGTGATGCGAAGCATGGCCCTTGTGGGAAGCCTCTCGACCGTGAAAGCTTTTCGGAAGCAACGATCCACGACTCCACGGTCGGTGCTCGAAGTCCAAATCCAAGATGCGCTGGGCGAAAAAGTCTCGAAAGCCGACGAAGCGGCGGTCCCAGCCTCTCCCGTCTGGACCACGACGAATCCACGGCCCGGCGTGTCGAAGCGAAGCAACAATGGATTGGCGCCCGTATTGACCTGAATTGTCGCGGGGATTTTGGCGAGGCGTGCGTGGTTCAACCAGACTCCGGCTGGCTTCATTCCGCCTGAGACGACGCTGGCTGGGGCATTGGAGGCGGCGGCCACCGAAGTCCAAAGGTAATAGCGCGAGCCGGCGTCTTCCTTGTCGTAGCTCGTGCCGGTGCCGCTGGTGCGCAGCTTGCCGAGGCCGATGAAATCGTCGTGCATCTCCTCCTTCAAGCCATGGTAGCCCTGATGACCTGGATCGTTTTCAATCCCATAACGCCAGGAGAACGAATAAGGCTGCCAGCGGTACTGCTTCCCGCCGACTTCGACCGGCACGGCAGGATCGATCTGGTTGAGTTGAGCGAGTTGGTTTTCGAGCGAGGCGGAATCCGCCTTGTCCGGCAGCGGGCCGAGCTTCCAAAACTTCGGGCCGAACGAGGCGGTGAACCGGGCCCACTTCGAGTCGTCGAACTGCGGCGATTGCCAGCCCGGACCCGGCGTCGTCTCGTCAGCGTAAGAAAAGCGCCGCGCCTCCGCACCAATGACCGTGGGCGTGGGGGGCCAGCGGAAGTCACCAAAGCGGTTGTCCAGCGTGGGCTGCAACTCGAACTCCCACGGGCCGTCGAGTTGAACGACGGAAATGGCCGGTAAAGCGGCCTGGGTTGCGGGTTCCAATTCCGCCTGACCCGGGCTGAAGACGATCAACTGAACCTCCTTCTCCGTGAGCGGCATTCGCAACTCAGTAAATCCTCGGCGCTGGGAGATGGCACGCAACAGGCGGGTCTTGCCCGTCCACGGATCCCACAATTCGACTTTGCCCGTCACGCGAAAGCCACATCTCGCTCCTTGCGGCACGCCATAGACCGCATACGCATCGCGCACGCCAATCTTTCGGTGCTGAACGGAAGCCGGCAGGAATGGCCAGCCAGTGTCATTCGGACTTTGATGGCAGAAATCAGGCAACCCCGAAGTGTCGATGTAATCGAACGCATGTTCCGCGTTCTTCGCAATGAAACCCGAGCCGCCGGCGAAATTTCCAATGGCAAGCCCTTCCTGCGCTTGATCCAAGCCTTTGGCAGTGACGCCGAACACCTCCTTGACCAGTGCGTCTAGTTGCGGATCGTCGCGACCCACCCGGTCACTGGCGCCCGGCAACGCGCCCACGGCCAGCACCGTGCCGCCACCGCGCCAAAACTCTGCCGCCTTCTGCATCGTGGACCAGCGCACGGCCTGCATCGCAGGCAGCACCAGCACGCGATAGCGTTCACCAGAAACGCGCAATTCCTTCTCTTCAATTTTTGCCCGGGCCAGCGACTCGAAATCCATGAAATCGAAGTCAATTCCCCGCCGGTAAAGCTGCTCGCCGAGGCGAAAGGCGGTTTGCACAGACTCATTTCCACCCAAGCCCGCTTCCATCGGCGCCACGGGGTACATGATGGCCACGTCGCAGCGGTGGTCGCCTTGACTGAGGAGGAAGCTGAGGCGCTTGGTGCATGCCATGAATTCCTTCATGTGCGGCCAGTAGGGCATGCGAAAGTGATTGCAGGGCGGCGCCCATTCCCACCAGCCGCCGTGCGTCGAATAGTAGAGGCCATGCAGCGTGAGGAGATTCTGGCCCATGACGAAGTTGCGAAAGGTCGCGTCGGTCAGTTGCTCGGTCGAAGTGCCCCAGCCGCTGCCGTAGTAGCCTTCGAGCCAGACGCGCGGGCGTTGATAAAGATGCGCGATGCTCGCAGCCACCTTGTTCTTGATGATATCCGAGCCGAGCCCTGGCTGGTCGCAGCCGGGCCCCTGGTTCCAGCGTTGCGTGCGGAAGTAATCGCCGAACTCGACGACATCGCGCCCGCGCCCGCCGTGGTCGCAGCCGTAAATCATCCCGCGCTGCTGGTGCCAGTCGAAGACCGGCTTGAAGAATCCTTCCTCGGTAAGCGCCACCTTCACATCGCTGAAATCGAGCCGCACCTTCGGCGTGCGCGAACCGACGTCCATAAAGAGCGCGGGCAGTTCCGGCAGAATGTCATAGCCTTTGCGCTTCCGGAACTCTTCGGCAAAGCGCGCGGTCCACAGGTGGCCGTGGACGCGAAATTCGAGTTCATCCGAGAAGAACCAGTTGAGCCCCCGTCCGCCTTCGTCGGGATGCCGGTCCGTGAACTGGCCAAAGAACTTCCCGGCGTAGGCCTCGCCGGAGTTCGGATTCATGGGATCGATCGAAGGCACGACGCGCTCGGCCCGCACCGCAACGACGCGCCAGCGTCCCTCGGGAACGCGCCAGAGAAGTTTGCCATTCTGCACGGAACTGCGCAGATCAAGTCCCGCGCCGGCGACGAGCTTGGCATCATCAACGCGATGCCCTGTGACGCTGAGATTATTCCCGGGCAGTTCCCACGCGAGTTCCCCGCCGCCTCCGGCCTCCTTCGTGTCAGCCTTCAGCACGGAACCGTGCAGGTCTGGGTTCTCCTTCAGCAACTCGTCCACGCTCCAGCCCTGGCCGACACCAAGCGTGTAATCGCTCAGGCTGATGGCCATCCCGCGCTTCTTCGCCTCACCCATGAACCATCCGACCAACTCCCACCATTGCGGCGAAAACAGCGCTGGTTCACTCGGAAAGGTCAGGCCGTAGCTCTGACCGCCGCGGTCGCTGTGAGCGTAGTTGATCTGGAGGCCCATCACGCCATCCACGAGCGCGAGTTGATCCAGTTGCCAGGTGAGACGTTCCTTGGTGAGCGGATCACCGAGCCACCAATAGAAACCCACTTCGCCATAGCCGGGCGGTGGGTTCTGAAAGCCGGGCAGCGCATCGAAATCCGCAGAGCGATTCGGAAAGCCAATGGCATGATGCGAAGGCGGCGGGACCTTCGCCGGATCGCTGAAGTCGAGATCCGCGCCCACCGCCCGCGCCGCGAGCAGCAGCGCCCAGGCGATGCAGAAGATTCCGTCGAGTGAATGGCGCAGTTTCATGGGAGGCGAAGCTGACTATTTTGAGATGGCCGGAATGTGCTCCGCGGTGAATTCCGCCGCCGGCTGCTGCAACACGAAGTCGAACTCCGCATTGCGATCGCAGGTGAGCGTGGTGCCGTCGAAGCCCAGCCTGGCCACTTGCAGCCAGGTGTGGCGGTAGGCCGGCTCCTTCTCCGCCTGATGCACGAAGTAGATCAGAAAGGCGTGATCCGCATCCTGCACCAGCACACCCGGATGCTGGCCGATGCGCTGATCGCCGGGGCGCTGGCCGGGCTTGTCGAGGATCACGCCCATGAACTTCCAATGATCGAGATCCGGCGAGCGATAGACGCCCAAGCCGCGCCAGAGATCCTTCACCATCCAAAATGATCCCTTCCAGAAGAACACATCGGGGCCTTCGCCTTTGCCGGGATCGGGCATCTCGGACTTCGTCGGCTGCCAGGTGTAAAGGTCATCGCTGTCAAGCACCGTGCCGCGAATCTTCTTCTGCTCGTTCTTGAACCACATCCGCCAGCGGCCATCCGGCAGGCGATGCACGCAGGCGTCGATGCTGCCGGGCACCACGATGCTCTCGAACTTCCAGTCGAACAGGTTCGTGCTGGTGTAGTGCAGAATGTCGCGCGTGCCCTTCCAAGTCTCCGGCACGCCGCGCACGTAGGAAATGAACGCGTGATATTTGCCGCCGAAATCCACCACCTCGGGCGCCCAAAAGGTATTGCGGATACCGTTCGTCTCGAACTCCAGCCCGCGTGCGATGCCGCGGTACTTCCACGTCGCGCCGGCGTCCGGAGTCGAGGCAATGCCGATGTCGGTGCCGTGAACCCACTGCACGCCCTTCTCGTCGTCGGCATCGGCGCGGCGGTTGGTGTAAAGCATCCACCAGCATTTCTCCGCGCGATTCCAGATGAGCGTCGCATCGGCGGCCCCATCGTGAACCGGATCGCGGTAAAGCGGTGCTGGAGCCCGGCGAATCGGTGCATTTGCTTGAGGCGTCTCGACGCTTTGCATTGGTTCGATGACGGCCAGGTTGGTCGCCGCGATCACGACGATCATGTGCAGTGCAGTGTTTGCTTTCATGCGGCTTCGATTTGAACAGCGGTTTGTATCCCGATTCAACCGGCCATGGAAAGCCATCTCGAACTCGGACCGAGGCGGCGATGGACGCTTTCTGAGGTGCGCTCAGCCTCGACACAATGGCCAGCGGCGCGCTAAACAGAAATCCATTCATCGCGCTCCTGCCGTTCTCACTCCACTTCTGCTGACACTGCTCTGCGCCCAAATCGACGCCGCTGCGCCTCCCGCCGCCCGCCTCACGCGTGAAGCAGTGCTCACCGAAACGCTGAAACCCTACGACGGACCGACGACGCGCGGCGTCGATGCGCGCACGCTGACCGGCAAACTGATGTGCGGTTACCAGGGTTGGTTCAATTGTGCTAGCGATGGCGCGGAACGCGGCTGGGTGCACTGGACCAAAGCCGGTGGCGCGCCCTCACCCGCCAACATCAAGGTTGATCTCTGGCCCGATGTGTCAGAACTCGGAGCGGACGAGCGCTTCGCCACGGACTTCCGCCACGCAGACGGAAGCGCGGCAGAAGTCTTCAGCTCATTCAAGAAGCCCACTGTGCTGCGGCATTTCCAATGGATGCGCGACTACGGCATCGACGGCGCATTCGTGCAGCGCTTCATCTCCGGTCTGCGCGATCCGCGCACCTTGCGCCACAACAACACCGTGCTCGCAAATTGCCGCGAGGGCGCCAACCGTTCTGGACGCGCCTACGCAGTCATGTACGACCTGAGTGGCCTTCGCGCGGGCCGCATTGAGGATGTCATGCAAGACTGGCGCGAGTTGCGCACACGCATGCACGTCACCGAAGATCCGGCCTACCTCCATCATCGCGGCAAGCCGCTGGTCACCATCTGGGGCGTGGGCTTCAACGATGGCCGCACCTACACGCTCGACGAATGCCGCCGCCTGGTCGAGTTCCTCAAGAACGATCCGACCGCCGGGGGCTGTGCCGTCATGCTCGGCATCCCGGCTTACTGGCGCGAACTCAAGCGCGACACGGTCACCGATCCGAAACTCCACGAAGTCCTGCGCCTTGCTGACGTGCTCAGTCCCTGGATGGTTGGCCGCTACGGAACTTCCGCAGACGCCGCGCGTCATGCGGAGAAGACCTGGACCGCGGATTTCGCGTGGTGCCGCGAGGCTGGGCTCGATTATCTGCCGGTGGTCTTCCCTAAGATTCAGTTGGCACAACATGTATGGCAAGCCGATCGACCAGATTCCGCGCAAGCGCGGCGAGTTTCTCTGGTCGCAATTCGGCGCCGCCAAGCGCGCCTGGGCAACGATGCTTTACGTGGCGATGTTCGACGAGGTGGACGAAGGCACGGCGATCTTCAAATGCTCAAACCAGCCGCCGTCCACCAGCGATGCGACCTTCCTCACCTACGAAGGATTGCCCAGTGATTACTATCTGCGGCTGTGCGGTGACGGTGCGCGTATGCTGCGTGGCGAAATCCCGGTGGACTCACCGCAGCCGGCACCGGTCAAGGTTGAGGCCAATCACTGAACCTCTGTGATCGGTCTAGCTACGCAGAGCTTATCAAAGCTTCCCCGTCATCAGCGTCACTCGATTTCAGCCTGATGGCTTTGCAAAAGCATCCCGGCAATGCCCGAGGCGCCGCCAGAAGTTATTCCGCTTGCTCTCTATAAATCCTCAGCCACGCTGCCCCACATGAATTGCAGATCGCTTGCTTTTGTGGCCATGACCATCTGTTTCGCTGGTTGCCTGCCGAAAAGCTGGATAGAATTCAGATCACCCGACGGTTCATTTTCAGTTCTCTTCCCCGGACCAGTGAATCGTCAGAAACTCCAAAAGCGCGAAACTGTCATAGGCGTCAAGGACCAACACATCTGGGGCTACGAAGGTAAGGGCATTGCGTATTTGGTGAGCTACACTGATCTTCCGGCATCCTACCAAGGCAAAACACCTGCTCCCGATGACCTGCTTGATGGCCTTACGAAAGGAGTCGTCGAAGGCGTCCAAGGTCAACTGTTAGGGGAAACCACCATCTCGCTCGGCCAGCACCCGGGGCGCGACCTGAAAATTGCAATCAATTCACCTACACCGGGCATTACCGGGCGTTTCCGGAATTACATGGTCAAACATAGGTCGTATCAACTCAGTGTATTGAGATCGACAGCAGAGCTTTCTGAGAAGGACGTCAGCAAATTCTTCAACTCCTTCAAACTTCTGGAAAGCCCGGCCAACTGACCAATGGGCAGGCCCTCCGACTCCAGTAACCGCTTTTAGCGCAAGACTTCTGACCAGTCGTGCCGGCCGCGCAAATGTACTTCTGAAAATTCGTTGAGCGTCAAACTGCGGGCTGGGTTATTTCACATCTTCTCTGTCATCACCGTCTTCAACTCCCCATTCACTCGCACTTTTACGGACTTCGGCTCCGGTGAGGCCAGGCGGTAGGAGGTGAGTTTGCCATCCTTCCAAGCGAGATCGACGGTCACGTTGCCTCGCGCACGCAACCCCTTCACCGAGCCGGTTGGCCACGCCTTGGGCAACGCTGGCAGCAACTCGATTTCGCCTTGATGGCTTTGCAGGAGCATCTCGGCGATGCCGGCAGTGCCTCCGAAGTTGCCGTCGATCTGGAACGGCGGATGGGCGTCGAACATGTTCGGGTAGGTGCGGTCGGGGCGGATGAGCAGCGTGAGAATCTTGTAGGTGTGCTCGGCGTCTTGCAGGCGCGCCCAGAGGCCAAGGCGCCAGGCGATGGCCCAACCGGTGGCGTCGTCGCCGCGAATCTCCAGCGACTTCTTCGCCGCCGCCGCCAGCTCCGGCGTGGTGCGCACCGAAATCTGCGCGCTGGGATAGAGTCCGTAGAGGTGCGAGACATGACGGTGGTGGCGGTCGCCGTTTTCCATATCCCAATCATCGAGCCATTCCTGGAGCTGGCCCGCCTTGCCGATTTGATTCGGTGCGAGGCGGGTGCGGGTGGCGATGAGTTGTTTCCGGAAGTCCGCGTCCACCCCAAGGATTTCCGACGCTTGGATGCAATTGCTGAACAGGTCGCGGAGGATCTGATTGTCCATCGTCGGCCCGGCGCAGATGCTCGATCCTTTCGGATGGCCATTCTCCGGCGACGCCGACGGGCAGGTGACCAGCCATTGGTGGGTCGGTTCCTCGACGAGCGAATCGAGGAAGAATTGCGCCGATCCCTTCATCGCCGGGTAGAGTCCCTTGAGGAACTCTCGGTCGCCGGTGAAGAGGTAGTGCTCCCAGAGGTTCTGGCAGAGCCACGCGCCGCCCGTCGGCCAGTGGCCCCACGGTCCGTCGATCGGTGAGGCCGCCCGCCAGAGGTCGGTATTGTGATGCGCAACCCAGCCGCCGGCGCCCTAGTGCATCTTGGCGGCGCGCGCTCCGGTCTCAGTGAGATCGTTGACCATCGACATCAGCGGCGCAACGCACTCGCCGAGATTGCAGGTATCGGCGGGCCAGTAATTCATCTCGGTGTTGATGTTGATGGTGTACTTGCCGCCCCAAGGCGGGTTCAAACCCTCGGCCCAGAGCCCCTGCAAATTCGCCGGCTGTCCCCCGGGCCGTGAGCAGGAGACAAGCAGGTAGCGGCCGAACTGAAAGTAAAGCGCCGCCATCTGCGGATCGTTGCCCGCGGCAAAATTCTTGATGCGCTCATCCGTGGGCAGCTTCATCGCGTCGCTGGTGCCGAGATTCAATTCAACGCGGCGGAACAGCCGCTGATGCTCGGCGACATGGTCCTGGCGCAACGCGTCGAAGGACTTCTTGCTCGCGGCGGCAAGATAACTCTTCGCCAGCGCGTCGGGATCGCCGCTCACATCTTTGAAACTCTTGTAGCTCGTCGCGGCGGCAATGAGCAGCGTCACGGAATCCGCGTTGGTGACCGAAAGCTGTTCCGCGTCGCCAGCGACTTTGCCTCCCGCCGCGATCGCCTTCACCCTGGCCTGAAACTTCAGCGCGCCTTCGATGCCGTCCGCCTTGCTGTTGACACCCGACAACACCAGCGTGTCCGAACCGTCGTTGGTGACCGACGCCTTCTGTGGAGTTCGCATGCCGGCCGAGAAGTTGATCTGCCCCGGCTTGTCTGCCGTGAGACGCATCACGATGACCTGATCCACCGGGCTGGCGAAAACTTCGCGGGTGAACTTCACGCCATTGGCGGTGTATTGGACGCGGGTGATGGCCGTGTCGAGGTTCAGGTCGCGGCGATAGTCCGCCACTGCATTCACCTCGGCAAAGTTTAGCAGGAGATCGCCCACGGTCTGGTAAGGCATCTGCCCGCGTGGCTTGGCGATCATCTTGGAATTCACCAGCCGATCGGCTTCGCGATACTTGCCCTCGAAGATCAACCGCCGCGCTTCGGGCAGAGCCGCCAGCGCCTCCGGGTTGTTCTGATCATACGGGCCGCCGCCCCAGAGCGTGTCCTCGTTGAGTTGGAGGCGCTCATGGGTAATGCCGCCGAAAACCATCGCGCCAATCCGCCCGCTGCCGATGGCCAGCGCCTCGACCCACTGTTTCGCCGGACGGCGATACCACAGGCTGAGCGGCTCTGCAGGCGCCTGTGCTTCGCCGGTGAACTGGCCCTTGAATTCCGCGATCGCCGTACTGCTGGAGCCACGGCCGGGTTTCGCCACCTGCAAAGCGATGTTGCCGACGACAGGCTCGATATTTGTACCGGGCTTCTCGGTGAACGCCCATTCACCCAGCACGTCGGGTAGTGCATCAGGAGCGGCGCTGGCAGCGCGTTTGGAAACTTCCTCCGCTGTGAGCGCACGTCCGTAAATCGCCGCGCGCAGGATGCGGCCTTGAAAGCGATTCGCGCCGCCGGGATCGCCGCCGATGCGCAACGGAACGGTGCTCGGCGTCAGCTTCGGCCACTCGCTGCCGCCCACGCTGGCGACCTCCTTGCCGTCGAGATAGAGCTTCATGATCTTCTTCGACGCGCTGTAAATGCCCACGACGTGGCTCCACTTGTCGGCTGGCAGGTTCGCCTTGAAATTGCATACGCCTTTCACGTTGAGGAAGCGCAGCGAGTTGCCCGGAAACGTGTCGAGCATATAGCCCTGCTGCGTGCCCGGCGCGGATTTGTCGAGGATGCGTCCCCCGCCCTGCTCCATCTTGTCGGCCTTGACCCACGCTTCCAGCGTGACTTCGTCGGTGAGGTCGAGCGCCTTCTGCGGTGGGGCTTCATAGAGCGGCGCCGTTTTGTCGAGACGCCAGCCGCTGGTGTCGGCGGCGAAACATCCGCCCGCCGCAATCATGATGGCGAGAATGGTCAGGAGACTCGTTGCCGGAGTGGATTTGCTGGTAATGCTCTTCATAAATCGAAAGGGAGGGCGGGCTGTCCTCAGCGCGCCACGTTGCGATGGACGAAGCGGCGCGCTGGGACAGACGCGCCCTTCCTGGGCCACCGGTTCATGCGTGCCATGCTTGTCTGAACTAAGAATGAGTCGTTCCATAAACTGATGTCCTTTCTCGAATACCTATTTCGACCGCGGCCCGAGCCATTTGGCGGCCCAGGCGGCGTATTGTCGAGCGACGCTTTCACCCCAGTTGCCGTACCACGCGTAACCGTTGCGGCGCTCCGCCTCGATATCCGCGAAGCGATACTTCTTCACGCCATCGCGTCCGCAGAAAAGCGGTCGGTTCGTTTCGATCTCATAAAAGCGCGCCCACAGCGACGGCGCGTTGGAATCCTCAACTACCACGCGATCCTTGCCCTCCTTGGTCACACGGATGCCGGTGAGTTTCGCCTTTTCAAACCACGCCGCCCCGCCCTGCACCGCGCGCTTCACCTCCGGAGTCGGCGCATCGAGACTCATGATCAACTCCAGCACTCCCGCGCTCTCGGAACCACTCAACGAAACCAATTCATACGCCCGCGCCGGACGCGCGCTGAGATCCTTCTCATCGTGCTGCGCGCACCACACCGTCGGTTGGCCGTTCACCACCACCTGGCATTTAAGAATGCAGGCCACGCCGCGGTCAAAAGCTGCCTGCGCAGCCCGCCGCTTGTCGTCGGGAACGAACGAGTAATCTGGCGCGGTGGTGGCCTCACGCAGGAAGCGCAGCACCCGCACCATCGCGCCGTCGTTGAAAGTGATGTGCCGGTGATACTGTGGTCCCGGCGGATAAAACTGTGGCCAGCCGCCGGTCGGATACTGCGCCGCGAGGATGCCGTCGAGGCCGCACAGGAACGCGGCTTCGCACCCCGGACTCTTCGTCGCACGAAACGCTCGCGCGAGGAAGCGCAGTTCCTCCACCGTCGCTCCGTTGTCGAACGTGCCCTTGATCTCCTTCCCCACATCGCCGTTCGTCTGCGCCGTGGTGTCGAGGTTCTTCGGCCAAAGTCCGTGCGTTGATTGCCACGAGAGAATATTCGTCGTCACGCGCAAGCCTTCCGCGCTGCGATACCATTCCGCCGGCTGCCTCGCCAGAGCGCTCCAGGGCGCCGACGCCGCCTGCGATTGGATGGCAGAAAATCCAATCAGGCAGGCGATCAGAGCGATCAGCAAACGTGCCGTCTGGTATTTCATGAGTCTGGTCAGCGCGAACTTGGACGCGGTGTATGGCCGGACTATTCCGCCAGCCGTGATTTTCCGTGTCGGGCGTCAGGGCTCATTCTAAGCTCCTGCCATGGCACAACGAAAGAAACTTCCCATCGCGCTCACCGTCGCCGGATCGGACAGCGGCGGCGGCGCCGGCATCCAGGCCGATCTGAAAACCTTTGCCGCGCTCGGCGTGCATGGCACCAGCGCCATCACCTGTCTGACCGCCCAGAACCCGCGCGGAGTCCGCGGCGTGCTGGCCACGACACCCGCGAATCTACGTCAACAAATCGAGGCGGTGTTCGAGGAACTGCCACCGGCGGCGGTCAAGACTGGCATGCTCTTCTCGGCGAAATTGATCGAGGTCGTCGTGGCCCATTTCCAAAAGCGCCGACGCCCGCCACTGGTGGTGGATCCGGTGATGGTGGCGACCAGCGGAGCGCGCCTTCTCGAACCAGCGGCCATGCGCGCACTTACCAAACGCCTCCTTCCGCTGGCCACGCTCGTGACGCCCAATCTCGACGAAGCGCAACTGCTCCTCGATCTCCCGATTCGCGATGAGGAGGACCTGCGCACCGCCGCACGACGCCTGCACGAAGAATACGGATGCGCGGCGCTGGTGAAGGGCGGACACCTGCGCGGCGCGCGTGAGGCGGTGGATATTTTCTTCGACGGCGAGGAGGAACTGATGCTGAGCGCGCCATTCGTGCGCGGCGTCTCGACGCACGGCACCGGATGCACCTACTCGGCGGCCATCACCGCCCTGCTCGCCCGAGGTTGTTCGCTGCCCGAAGCAGTGACGCAGGCCAAGGAATTCATCACCGGAGCCATCGCCGAAAGCGTGCACGCCGGACGGCATCCGGTGCTGAATTGGTTCTGGGAATCGAACCATTGAACCTCGCGCGCGGTGAGCGATAACGGTACCGCGTCTGCGGCGCTAAGTGGCGTTCCTGCGACGAAACGCATACGGAAGAATACAACCGACAACACCTCCGACAATGGCGCCAGAAAGTGGCGCGTATTCACCTGCAAAGGTCAACAGCCGCCATAAAGTCTGAGCAACGCCGGGGGGAATGTTTGCCCAATGCTCCACGAAGACGTGAACCCACGCTGTGTAGGACAAAACAGCAAGGCCGAAACCAACAGCCGAACCCATCATTCCGCCTTGGATAACGCGGGAAGACCCATGTCGCTCCGCACGCGAGGCCACGTACGATACGATCGCACAGACGAGCCACGCTCCGAGAAGAACGAAGAATTGGTCAGCCCAGTCCATGCGCGTGCCGCAGCCTAGTGTTTCACAGTCTAAGGCCCGCCACCGGAAGTTTTAGAATTGGTCTCATTGCCGTGACCGCCTTAACCGCGTCATCAAGTCCCTTCTGGCGGACTCCCAATCGTCAGATGAGAACTTCCGCACCTGTGCATACGTGCCCCGGAACAGGGTCAGATAAACCATCTCTTCCGCCTGGTTGGTAAGGCGGAAATTCGTCCGAACCTTTGCTTCCCGGTCATAGCGATCGCGAGCGGTGTGGATGTCCGATTCGTATTTCGCGACCCACTCGTTCCAGGTTTGGAAACCTCTCGGTGTTCCCATCAGAACAAGAACATTTCGATTTGAATCGGCAAACCTAACTGGCACATATGCCAGATCCACTGTAGCGTTTCTTCGGACAGTTTCCACGAGCCGCAGACACCCTTGGTCGTACCGCCACCCACCGTCCATCAAAAGCGTCTCGGGCATGATGTCCGCCCACTCGGTCAACTTGAACCTCCCGTCGGGAAAGAGATACAGACTTCGACCGTTCAATCCGACGCCGCCTGGCCCATTGTCGCTGTACTCTCCCGCGAAATATACCGGCGCGTTGGTTGGCGATGAAACTCGCCGCGTCTCTGAAAAGAGGCGCGCATAGCCAGCAAGCACTTGCTCCACGACGAGCGCATCACCGGCATTCGCTTCGCGGCCTTGCGGCGCGAGCGTGGTTTGGCAGCCACACAGGGCCAATGATCCGGCGACAATGATAATCAATGCGCGCATACGCTTTAAATCGTCGGACATCTCAAAAACTTAGCGAGCACGACCAGCACCGTTAGGCGATTGCAGTAGCCGCGCGCGAATTCCCGGACGCTTCCGGCAAGCCTGCCGGAGCGCCATCCACGGTCAGCATTGCCGCTTCGATTGCAGTCCTGCTCGTGATCCGTTGCTGCGAGCTTGGTCGGAATCATTAGTCAACCAGTTCTCCGTTTGACTTTCCGACCACAACACCCCAAACGACATCCGCTTGGTATCGAAAGTGACCAGATGCATTTCTCGCAGGCCAACTGTAAAATAGATGCAAAGCAACATTGGTATTCGAGGACAAGGCTTCGAGGTGCGAAGCCTCCACATTCGTGTCCCGAACTGTGCGATAAGCGCCATCACCAGCACGATCCGAATTGACTTCGATAAATAGTGGAACTCCGACCTTTTTATACACCGACTGGATGGAGTCACCGACTGCAACGAGATGCCATTGCTTCTTTACATTCGCGTTCGCGTAGTCAGTGCGAAATTTACCACACGCAGAGACAGTCAAAATGCCAAGGACGAGCACTGCATATTTTGAAATGTGCCAATCTTGGCAACGTTTCATCACTTCAGCGGCCATCGCCGTGACCGGTCGGCGACAACAAGAGCCGCGTGCAGATTCTCCGTCGCCCGCAGCCAACCAGCCGAGCCAGTGATTCGCTGTTCCAACGTCTTTCTGCGTTGTAGTCATGGTTTTTGCGTCTTTTTGCCGGCTTGCCTCCGGGCAAGGAAGAACAAAACGGGCACGCTGAGTAAAGAAAGCAGAGTCGTCGAGGCGAGCGCCACGATCAGAGCCAATCCCACGATCTCAATGGCGGAGTGGTAACGCTGCCCCATGACAAATAAACCAACCACGAAGGTGACGACAAATAGAATAGCGAACCAACGTCGCCTCAAGCGGACAAACTCTGGAAACTCATCACGCATTGTTTGTAGCTCAACATTTCAGCTCACCGATGGCGGTCCACCGCGAACGGTTGCCCCTGCGGCTGCTGCTACCGATTCGGTGCCGGGGTGACACCTTCCTTCTTCAAAGCATCGGACGTCGTCCCGCTGGGCGACATGGCCTGCGGGGCGTTTTGCGGCAGCGTCAGGCCGATGGCGCGTTCCATGCGGACCCGGGCGACTTCATAATCCCGCAAGGCCAGCACGGTGGTGCTGCGGGCTTCGGTGAGCGAAGTTTGCGCGGCGAGCACATCGAGCTGCGTGCCGGTGCCGGCGTCATAACGCGAGTTGGCCAGGCGCAACGCCTCGTCGGCCTGTTCGCTGACTTTCTTCTGCGATTCGAGCACTTCCTTCGCTTCGACAAATTGTGAATAGGCTGTGCGCACCTGCTGCTCGATTTGCCGTCCGGCGTCGTCGAGTTCGGTCTCTGACTTCTCGTGCAAGGCGCGCGCCTCGGCCACCTTGCCCCGGGTGAGATTGCCGTCCCAGATATTCCAACGGGCGGCGGCGCCCACTTCGTAGCCGTGAATTTCTTCGAGGAAGCTGTCGGTGAAGCGCGACTTGCTCGCACCGTAACCGGCAAAGAGCTGGAGGTTCGGAAGGTAGCCCGCCTTGGCGCTGATGACGGATTCCGCGTGAATCCTCTCCGACTTGCGCAGCACGGCGAGTTCCGGGCGCAGTTCGAGAGCCTTGGCCAGTGCCAACGGCAGGGAGACTTCGTAGGGCGCGGCCGCCAGCTTGTCGGTCAACTGCAGCGGGATGTCTTCCCAGACTTCCTTGGGCAGGTCGTAACCGAGCAGTGTCGCGAGATTGTTCTTGGCAATGCGGTAGGCGTTCTTCGCGCGGATGAGCTCGGGTCGGGCGTTGGCCAGTTCGACCTCGGCGCGCAGGACGTTAAATTTCGGCACCGTGCCGGCATCGAAGCGCCGCGTGGTGTCCTCGAGTTCCTTGGTCAGGAGGCGCACCGAGGCTTCGCGCACGCCGATCAACTCAGAGGCGAACAGCGCGTTGTAATACGTTACGCGCACATCCGTCACTACGTCCGCCACCACCTGCTGGTAGGCGAAGACCGCCTGTTCCTTGGTCAGATTCGCGGTCCGCAGCGAGGAGCGAATCCGGCCGCCTTCATAGACGTTCTGCACCGCGCGAATGCCGATGAACCAACTGTTCTCGCTGCCGAACGTCGTGGTCGAACCCGGGAACGTGTCGAGCGCGTCGGTGCGGCCGTAGTCGCCGGAGATGATCGCCCTGGGCATCGCGATGGCGCGTATTTGCATGGCGACGCCGTAGCTGGCTTCGAGATCCTTCCGCGCTTTGAGAATGGAGCCATTCTGTTGCAGCGCGATGTCCACCGCCTCCATCAGCGACAGCGGCCGGGTGAGCCAGGACGGCAGCGCGTTGGTGCCGGCCGGCGCGACCATCGTTGGAGCAGGCGACGCGGCGGGCGTGACCGCGATTTGGGCTTGGACTGAGGCCGCCGCCAGCAGAGCTGCCACAAGAGAGGCGGTTCGCAGGGAGTTTCCAGTGGGTTCGATTTTCATAAATTGGATTCCATTAGTCGCTGTGAAAGCATCCGCACCACGGTCGCAATCCCGAGAGGCAGGGCGCGTCTGTCCCAGCGCGCCGTTTGAGCCATCGCCAGTCGCGGCGCGCTGGGACAGACGCGCCCTGCCCGCGGAGACTTCCGCAACGATGGACCCGGCGCTGACGACTGGTGCGGCGGGTTCATCGCGCTTGATGAAGACTTCCACCTGCGGTCCGACGTACACGGGCACCGCCGGACGTTCAAGCTCATAACCGGCGAAGCCATTTCGGCGTATCACGACTTTCTCCTCCTGCTCGCGGCTGCGCTGGCCTGTTTCAGGCCGGCAACCGAGAACGCCGTGATGTGATCCGCCAACTCCTCGATGGCCTTCGCATCGAACTTCAGTTCGGGAAACAGCCGCACCACCATCGGGCGGCAGTGATTGTAGAAAAGTACCTGGCTGACGACGCTCATGCCGCAAAGCCGCACTTGGTCCTCGTCGGCGCGCGGGCCCAGAAACTCGCGGATGACTTCCATCAGATAGTCCGCCATCGGCCGGACCTCCTCCGCCACTGCCACGTCGAGGGCGTCCGTTGGATCAACCATTTCACGAAGAATCAAACGGCCACGCATCCCGTTCGGGCCGGCGTCGAAGATGCGCAGCAGAAACGAATAGACGAACGCGCGCAGCTTTTGCCCGGGCGTCGGGCGCTTCGGGAGGCCAATCGTGGGAGGATATTTATCCCGCGCCGTCCTCATGCAACGGCGGACGACCTCGGTGTAAAGGGCTTCCTTGTCGCCGAAATGGTAGTTGATGGCGGCGATGTTGGCGCCCGCCCGCTGGCAGATCTCGCGCACCGTCGCATTGCGAAAGCCGTGCTCGGCGAAGACCTCCGCCGCCGTGTCGAGCAACTGCTCGCGGGTCGCCGCGCGGCCATCTTCCGTCACCATCGGTCTGCCATTCAAACTCATGTTTGAAACTTTTATTTCAAACAACCGTTTGACATGTCAAGACCTGTTTGCTTTTCTTTTGTCCGCCGGGCGTTCGGCCTGGACTAAAGAGAACACCATGAACGCACGTTTGTTCACCCTCATCGCCGCACTCTCTTCGCTATTCGCCGGCTGCCGCGAAGACAAGGCGCCGACGCCAACGCCGCTGGTGGTGCGCTACGAACTGGCCACCGTCACCAATCCCTATCCGTCCGCGCAGTTCTACATCGGCATCATCAAGGCGGACACCGAGACGGACCTCAGTTTCAAGGTTCCGGGCATTGTCGAATTGATTGGGCCGCCCGGAGAATCGGACTGGAAGGAAGGCACAGAGGTTCCGCCGGGCACGCTGCTGGCTCGGCTCAAGCAGAACGATTTCACCAACAACCTCAAGATTGCCCGGGCCGACAGCGAGGCTGATTCGAAGCAGTTCGCCCGCGCCGTAAAACTCAACGCCGACGGCGCCATCTCGGGGCAGGAATTTGACAATCTCAAGGCCCGCAAAGATGCGTCTGAAGCCAAGCTCGCCAACGCCCAGCAGGCGATGCGCGACTCGCAGATCTTCGCCCCCACCAACTACACCTGCACCATTCTCAGTCGCGCCTTCAATACCGGACAAACGGTGGCGGCCGGCAAGCCGGTGCTGCGCATTGGCGACCTGCGGCGCATGTCGGTCGAGATCGGCCTGCCCGACAAACTGGTCGGCCGCTTTCACCCCGGCAAAGTGGTGCCCGTCTCCATCTCCGCCCTGGAAGGCAAGGCGCAGTTTAGTGGCGAGGTGACGGAAGTCGGCGCGGCGGCGACCGAGGGACGGCTCTTCCGAGTTGTCATCCAGGTCACCAACACCAGCGGCACAATCAAGTCCGGCATGACGGCTTCGGTTCCGGTCGAAGCCGGCAGCGAGGCGCCACGTTCCGGTTCGGTGCTGGTCCCGCTTTCCGCTCTCGTCGCCGTGTCGAAGCCTTCGGCGACCAACAAGCTCGCGGTGTTTGTGGTGGCAGGCGACCGCGTGCGTGAGCAACCCGTGCAAACGGATGACATCATCGGCAGTGCAGTGCTGATCCGAAATGGGGTCAACCCGGGTGACAAGATTGTCGTCGTGGGAGCGGCGACACTCTACGACGGGGCCAGCGTTACCGCGCTGGAGAACAAGGCATCGCCACGTTGATCCGCCCTGCCCTGCCCATGAATTCGCCAGAACCGAAATCCATCCGCTCAGGAGGCATCGCGGAGTTTTGCGTACGACACCGCGAAGTGAGCTGGCTGCTCCTCGTCGCGGTGCTGATCTGGGGCGCGGTGTCCTACGGCAAACTCGCCCAGCAGGAAGATCCGAAGATTCCCGACCGCAGCGCGATGCTCGTCACCGCCTTCCCCGGAGCCAGCGCGCTCAAGGTCGAGGAACTCGTGACCAAGAAGCTGGAGAAGAAGATCTCCGAGCTCCAGAGCATCGACGAAATCAAATCCGAATCGCGCTTTGGCGTGTCGGTGATCACCATCGCCCTGCTGCCCAAGGGCCAGGCGAAAATTGATCAGGAGTGGGACAAACTGCGCGCCAAGGTCAACGAGGTGGCGCTCCCCGCCGGTTGCCGACAGCCCATTCTCGATACAGACTTCGGCAACACCGTCACGTTGCTCTTCGCCATCACCAGCCCCAATTTTTCCGACGCGGAGTCCGAGGCGCGGGCTGAACTCATCCGCTCGCGCCTGGCGGGACTGCGCCGTGAGTCGGGCAATTCCAACCGTGTGGCGGTGGTGGCGTTCTATCCACGAGGCATCTCGTCGCAATACCGCTCGGTGGTGCGCGACAAGTTCGAGCAGGCGGTGCTGACGCGCGGACTGGGCCGCGACATTCGCACGAGCCAGGGGCTGTCCTACATCCTGGCCGACTTTGCATCGTCGGCCACTCGCCATCAAATCGAGCAGTTCATCCAAGCATTCATCCGCAGCGTGGCCGGGACCGACGCCGAGTTGCATCCCGACTTCGGTGCGCCGCTGGTCATCATGGGCGGCGAAGATCCCTTCAACGAGGTTCGCGCCAAGCGCATGCCGCGCTATTCCTATCGTGAACTTGAGGTGGCGGCCGAGAAGCTGGAGGACGAATTGAAGCAACTGCCCGGGGCGGGGCGCGTCCGCCAGATCGGCGTGGTGCCCGAACAGGTCGATCTCCTGTTCTCCATCGCCACGCTCAACGGTTATCACCTGAGTTCCACCGAGGTCATGCAGGCCATTGCCGGACGCAACGCGCTCATTCCCGGAGGAAACATCCGCACCGAAGGCCAGGTGTTTCCCGTGCAACTCACCGGCGAATTCAAGGACGAGAGTCAATTGCTCGACACCGTGGTCGGGCTGAACACCGCCGGGCTGCCAATTTATCTCCGCGACATCTTCGAGGTCCGCCGCGGCTATCAGAATCCGATCCGCTACAAAGCCGACGTGCTGACACGCGACACGCTGGGCGAAGATCGTGTGGCCAGCGATGCCACAAGCGGAACAGGCGTCAAAGGCAATGACTCACCCCTCACCCCGGCCCTCTCCCCGTTGAGGGGAGAGGGAGACGCGCAGCGGCCGGCGAACGACTTGGTGAACTCGGACGCGCCTGCTGCCTCTTCACCAAAGGAGATGAGATCGGCAACCGCGGCGGGTGACTCCCAAGCAACAGTGCAGTCACAACGCGCCCCCTCTCCCCTCAACGGGGAGAGGGCCGGGGCGAGGGGTGAGAACACGCCACGATCCCGGAACGCCAAGGTTGCCCACCACGGCTCCACAGCACGAACTGCCCCGCTGCTATCCCACCGCGCCGTCCTTGTTGCAGTGGAAATGAAGGATGGGCGCATCATCAGCCAGTTCAGCGGCGAGGTGAAGGCTGTCATCCGCGAAATGCAAAGCCGCCTGCCCGATGGCATGAAGATCGAGACGATCTCGGATCAGCCCCAAGCCGTGGCCGGACGCATCAAACAGTTTACCAAGTGCTTCCTTGAAGCCGTCATCATTGTGATCCTGGTCGCGCTATTCCTCATGGACTGGCGCTCCGCCCTCGTGGTGGCGGTGGCGATTCCCCTGACGGTGGCGATGACCCTCGGCGGCATGCATCTCTTCAATGTCCCACTGCATCAGATTTCCATCGCAGCATTGATCATCGCGCTCGGCATGCTGGTGGACGATCCGGTGGTGGCTTCGGACGGCATCAACCGCGAACTGGCGCACGGCGTCGCCCGCGATCGCGCCGCGTGGCTCGGACCATTCAAACTCCGCCGCCCGATTCTCTTCGGCACGCTGATCAACATCGTCGCCTTCCTGCCGCTCATCCTGATGCCGGGCGACAAGGGCGCGTTCATCTTCGCGCTGCCGGTGGTGGTGACGCTGGCGCTGATCTCCTCGCGCATTGTCTCGATGACCTTCATCCCGCTGCTTGGCTTCTACGTGTTGCGCGGCCAGAAGGGACTCGAAGCCGGCGGCGAGATGCGCACCTTCCCGTTGTTCAAGCCGGTCGATTGGGCGCTGATCCAATTGCTGCCGCGCTACCAGAGGCTGCTGCGCTACGCCCTCGCCCATCCGTGGCGATCCATGGGACTCGCCTACGGCCTGCTCACGCTGAGCTTCGGTCTGACGCCGTTCTTCGGCACGCAATTCTTCCCGCCCGCCGAGCGCAACCAGATGCTGATCGACGTGGAACTGCCGGTGAGCGCGTCGCTCACGCAAACTCGCCAGACGTGCGACGACATCATCCGGCGTTTGCAGGCGAACGACGAAATCGTGAGTGCGGCCGTCTTCAGCGGGGGCACCGCGCCGCGCTTCTACTACAATGTCCGACCGCAGGAACCCGCCACCTATCTCGCACAGATCCTCATCAACACGCGGCGCGCTTCGGACGTCCCGCGGCTTATCGTCAAGCTGCGCGGCGAACTCGACCGCGAGATTGCCGGCGCGCGGTGCGTCGTGAAACAACTGGAACAAGGTCCGCCCGTGGAGTCCCCCATCCAGGTGCGCCTCAGCGGAGACAACCTCGACACGTTGCGCGGCCTCGCGGATCGGGCGGGCGAGATATTGCGCAAGGCTGGCGGCTACCGCGTCCACGACGACCTCGGACGGCGGATGCCGAATCTGGAAATCGACATCAACCAGGACCAGGCCAACACGCTGGGCATCGGCAACCAGCAAATTGGCCGACTCGCCCAAGCCGCCTTCACCGGCATCAAAGTCACCGAGTTGCGCGAAGGCGATCATCTCGTGCCGGTGGAGATCCGCCTGCGCATCGAGGAACGCAACGAGGCGGACAAGATTCGCACGATGTATGTCGAGTCGCCTTTGAGTCCAAATCGCTCCGTTCCGATCAGCAGCTTCGCCACGGTGCGGGTGGAACCGGAGTTCGCCACCATCGCGCACTTCAACCAGCTCCGCACGACCACGGTTAAATCGTATGCCTCGTTTCACGAACTGCCTTCCAAGGTGCTCCAGCGGGCACGACCGGAATTGAAACAACTCGTCCTCCCGCCAGGCTACCGGATCGACTTTGGCGGTGAAGACAAAGAACTGCGCCAGAGCCGCGACGAGATGGGCAGCGTAATGCTGCTCTCCATTTCGCTGATCGCGCTGGCGATGGTGTTTCAGTTCAACTCCGTGCTGAAATCCGTGGTGGTCATGCTGACGGTCCCGCTCGGGCTGATTGGCGCCTTCATGGGTCTTGCGATCACCACATCCTCGCTCGGCTTCATGGCGCTGCTGGGCCTCGTGAGCCTGGCCGGCGTGATTGTCAGCCACATCATCGTGCTGTCGGATTTCATCGAGGAAGCACGTTCCGAGGGAATGGAGTTGAAAGAAGCGCTGGTGCAGGCCGGACTGGTCCGCCTGCGCGCGGTGCTGGTGACGGTGCTCGCGACAGTCGGCGGACTGATCCCGCTCGCGCTGACCGGCGGCGAACTCTGGAAGCCGCTCACCTCCGTCCACATCTTTGGTCTGCTCTTTGCGACGGCGCTCACGCTGGTGATGCTGCCCGCGCTCTACTACGTGTTCTGCGCGAAGCTGAAGTGGATCAGGTGAGCAAACGGAGAGACGAAGGCGCTGCAATTCCCTGGACGGCGGGGTGTCTCGTCGCTGAGTCGTTTTATGCGTGGACCTTTTCGTCGCGCCTTATCGAGGTTTCTTTCGCCTCAGTTGAGAAAATTGCGGCTGGCTTCCGGTTGCTATTTCGGATCCATCTCGAGCAGTTTCCTCACTTCTGAAACGCCCGGCACGCCGGGTTGCGCCGAGAGGATGTGACCGGAGTCATCGGTGATCACTGTGGAAGGCAAAGGAGGCTCTTCGCCGAGCGCCTTGGTGAAGGCAGTGGTGGCCTCCAAGCGTTTGACCTGGGGAATGTTGACCAGACGGGAAGTTGGCTTCCACTCTTTGGCGTAAGCGGCCAGTTTTGGATTGTCGTCTGCTGGATCGACCGGCACCGCGGCCATGTCAACGCCCTCGGCACTCAATTCTTCCTTCAGCCGCCGCAACCCGGGCAGTTGCGCCAGGCAGTTCGGCGACGAGGTCGTGAAGGTGGAATAAACATGCAGTCGCGCCGCTTTGGCGCCAGTGTCCACAGCGCGCACCGGGAAAACCGGCCTTGGGCCTGTCGTTGTCATCGGCCGAGCCGTTTGTTTGCTTCGATAGGGCTGGCGCGTGAATGCTTCTCCGGAAGGGGATTCGGCCGGGTTTTCGTAGGCGGTGAGCAGGGTTCCTTCCGGGACATCCTTGATGGTCGAGCTTTGCCCCGACGGCCATCGCACCGAGACCGAGGCAACCGTCGCATGAGAACCAATGCCCACCTTCATGGTGGCGGAATTCTGCTTGGACCAACCTTCTCCGCAGCGATGTTCACGAACGAGTTTGGCATCGCCCAGGTCCACCGCGACGCGTGCGCCATAGCCATCACGGCAGGCGAATTCTTTGGAGGGAGCCGGAGTCCGGTTCCCGCCGACGAAGCGGATGGCGATCAGGCCGCCACTCAGCCCGGCCGCTGGCATTTCGTTGTGGTAGAGATTGAACAGGGGCTGATTGGCGTTGACCAATGCGATGTCCTGCCATCCATCGCGATCGTAGTCCAGCACCGCGAAGCCCCGGCTGTCCGCCACATTATCCAACCCGGAGAGGGCGGAGATATCCGCAAAGGCGCGCCCGCCGCGATTGGCGAAGTAATGGTTGCGCTGGCTGCCTTGGAGCGAGTGGACCAAAATCTTGTCTCCCTGACGCTCAACCCCGGCCATCCGCGCGTCAATCTGCGGACCGAGGTTGTCGGGGGCGGGGGTTCGTTTCCATTCGGGAGAAAAACGGAAGGAGGGGCGGGAGAGATTCTCATCGGTGCGCACCATGGTGCGCCAGAGATTGCTTTCGAGATCCAAATCGGAGGATAGTTCTTTTGGGGCCGTAAAGTAACCACTGAGCACATAAAGATCGAGGAAGGTATCGTTGTCGAAGTCGGTGAAATCTCCACCCCAGGACCACTCGGCCTTCATCACCGTCATCGCCGGAGGCTCCATGCCGGCCACCTGCTTGAATTTGCCGTTGGCCATCTGGTGGTAAAGGTAGTTGCCCTGGGCACATTCCATGAACAACTTGTCCAAGCCCGGGATCTGGGTGGTCATGCGGCGGCCAGGCTCGCTATACATGTTCGAGACGTAAAGGTCGTCGCGGCCGTCATTGTCATAGTCGCCCCAGGAAGCGCCCATGGAGAACCCGTAAACGGTCAAGCTCTCCTCGGCGGTCACGTCCGTGAAGCCAGCCGGCCCATCATTGCGAAACAACACATTCATGCCCCAGTCGTTGGGGACATAAAGGTCCGGCCATCCGTCTTCGTTGAAATCGCACCAGGTCGCTTGCAGGGAGTTGCGCCACAAGCCAACCGTGCTGCTCTCGGGCGCCACTTCGAAACGTCCCCCGCCGCGATTGACCAGCAATACATTCGGGGGCCCGACTTGGTCGAGCACGGTGCCGCCCTTGCGCTGCCGGTTTTCCACGACCCGGCGACGATATTCCCTGGCCTGCTCAGGCGAGAGAAATTCATCCGGCCAATCAAAACTGCCTTCTTCGACCTGGGAGATGCCGCCGGCCGAGCTGGCTCCGGAGGGACCGGCCGGCCGGTAGGTGCAGAGATAAACATCGAGCAGGCCATCGCGATTGTAATCGGCCGCGGACATGGAGATCACCGCCATCGGAAAGTGTTTGGGACTGGCGTATTGAAAGAACTTGCCGCCCCGGTTCTCGAGATAGGCGGTTTTCAGCAGACTGCGTCCGAGCATGACATCGAGATCGCCGTCGTTGTCGAAATCGGCGAACAGCGCGCACGTGGTATGACCCGGCAGGGCGAGGCCGTGCAACGCCGCCTCCTCCGTAAAGGTGCCGTCGCCATTGTTGTGGAGCAGCAGGTTCGTTCCGATCCGCACCGTGATATAGATGTCGTCAAAGCCATCCCCGTCGATGTCGGCCACGGCGATGCCCTCCTTCTGGTTCACGGAGATCGGCGCAAAATACGGATGGGGCGGCGACTTCATGCCCTCGCGGTAAAACTTCACGGTGGCTTCGTAATGCTGGGAGCGCCGCAGCTTCGCGGCGTCCTGTGGCGGACGGAGGGCTGTGTCCAGCGCCTCGACGAACAGCCGCCTGGGGCTGGCGCTGGACTCCATTGCCTCGGTCTTCCACCCGGTGATCCGCCAGTCCGGCGCCAGCTCGCTGGCCGTGGCTTTCGCTCGCTGCCAGCTCAATTTCATCTTGCCGTGCAGCGAACGCCATTCGCCGGACTTCATCTTCGCCAGGGCATCAAAGCCGCCCTTCGCTTCGTAGCGGAGCGTGTCGCCATTCGGATGCTCGCCACTGATGATATAAACCTTGGCGTGCTCGAACCACGAGACGGCGTCCAGCAATGGGCGCCACAGATCCACCTGCGCCACTTCCCTCGTGCCCCTGGCCAACGGCCAGGTCCGTGTCTCGATCAATCGTGCATCGGGCGCCGTCATCGCCGGAAGGGGACCAACATCGGACACGCTCACCGAAGGCGCGAACACCGTTTCTGTTCCATGCACCGGCAGGCGCAGATTGAGCAGACCCTTCGAAAGCGCGCTCATCTTCGGATTTAACTTCAAATTCGTTTCCTCGGCCGTGACCAGGGCACGGATCACCGCCGCATCATCGCCGCCCGTGACCTGCTCGGTCTTCTTGCAGGCCGGAAAAACCAAGAGCAGCAATACCAGCACGCGCAGCGGCGCCGCAGACCGGCGGGCTGCCCCTGGCGCCGCGATCGCCATGAGGCCGGGCAGCAGGTCCAGCCATCGCGCCTCCCATTTCACCAAGGCGCCGAGTGACACCCAAGCCGTCACGAACCGGTAAAGGAATGCCTTGGTTCCAGTCGGGCGGGAGGCTGGAGTTGGAGCGCGGGTCTTCATTGGAGGTTGATACAGCGATGTCTGCCCGCTGCACGTCAAGCCGATTTTGGCTCCTTGCGGCGCTTGCAAAACTCCACTGGCGTAGCGGCGTCCCGGCAGCGCGCCGCTTTCTTTGGACCCTATTTTGAGGATGGCGGCGCGCTGCCGGGAAGCCGCTCCGAGGATTTGCCATTGGCTTCCTTCTCTGGTGCATGCTGGCAAGGTGGTGGACCAGCCCATTCGAAGTGGAGCGACCTTCGCGAGGTCGGCACCACCGACGCACTAACCCCGAGGGTAGCTTTGAGCGGAGCGCGCCGGGGACGTGAGCATGGCGAGGGGGGTCATCGCGCGGAGCCTCAAAGCTACTACTTGTTGAACGAGCCCGGTGAGATTTCCAGAACCGCAGCCTTGAAAACAGCGGA
>JBBRWD010000014.1:0-100377 GCA_038249465.1 Limisphaerales bacterium
CCTGCTGGCGCTGATCCCCTTTGAACAAGGGGAGCCGCTGGCGCACTTCTTTGAACGCTACCATCGCCACCCACCCCAAGCCCTCCGCCTCCTCCTCAACGCCTGCCCCGTTCTATGACCACGCCAGCCAAACGCCTTGGGTAGGTGATCATCAGGAAACCGGTGATCCCCAGGATGACGAGCGTTGTCATCAGGATGCTGCCGGACTGTCTCGAATGTTTGCGGGAATGAATTTTCATGGCTTTTGCAGTGTTCAAGTGATCGGACCTTGTTTGCGGATAACTATGCGCGCGGTCTGCACGCTCTCGGTGTTGGCGCGCTGGCCTAGCAGGCTCCGGGAACAAACCCAGGAAAGGTTGATGACCTTGGCGGTCGCCACATCCGCCGCAAGATAGATTTCGCTCATGGCGCCCTTGGGCGTGCGCTGGCAGACCGTGAAGTTGAATCGCTCGCATTCCCGGAGAATCACCCGCTCTCCGCCGGTGGCCACCCGTGAGAGAGTCCGCGACGCCGCATTGTAGCGATAACTCAGATTCGCCCCGCTGGCATTCTCGACGGTGAATTCATCCGCGGAGAAACTCACCACGCGCTCGGCGGTCCGGATGTCACGGCTGATCATATCCATCGCGATGCGGTTGGAGTCATCGAGCTCCACGTAGTTGAAGAGCGCGGCGAAGGTCCGCCCGGTGAACATCGTGAGCGATACCAGGGCGATCATCGCCACGGACGAAACAGCCATGGCCACGATGGCCTCGACCAAAGTGAAGGCGCGGGCGCGCTGGGGGAACGAGGTTTGGTTGTTGCTGGTCTTCATAGGGCAGATTTCCTCATCTTCTTTTCAGTCACCATACACGTAGTTCTGCAATCCGTTTCTGCTGACCAGGGTGGTCAGGGAGCGGGTGTGGTTCATCCCCCCGTTGGTCCAGACCAGCTGAATCCACACCGCCTTCATGTTATTGGTCGCATAGGAGGTATTGATGAGGTAATGCCGTGGATCGTAGAACCGGATCTGCCCCGAATAGGTTAATCCCTGCGCGTTGGTGTTGTTGGGATCATACCTCTGGACAAAGTCGCTGCAAATATACTGCCGACCAGAGTCATCGTTCAAATAGCGGGTCTTGGTGGCGCCGTTGGTGAAAAAGGACAGGGTGTTCAACTGCTCCCAGGTGAAAAGCCGCAGCGTTTCCGTTTTCTCCAGCATGATTTGCGTGGCCCGCAGGTTTTCCCGCGCCAGCCGCATGTTGAAAACACTCGACGACACTCCGGTCAGCAACGCACCCACACTGATCCCGATGACGGCCATCGCCACCATCACTTCAATCAGGGTAAACGCCCGCCATCCCGGCGAATGGCGCCCCGTTTGTTCCAGTTGCACAGGCATCTTCATGATGTTTCAGTCCTGAAACGGGTGACCCTTTTCATCCGGCGGCCTACATCAGGCTCGTCGTGCCCTATCCCGCTGACTCGCCTTCAGCACATGCGTTGCCACACATCCGGCAATGGCCAACTTGACATTGAAATACCGCAGATTTTGGATGACGAAATGGCCACCCACCGATTTCCGCTCGCGAATAATTACAAACACCTCTGGCCAAATATTCCGGCTAGGTCTTTTTGGCCTTACATGCCCTGAATGCTGTCATGGTCAGCAGGACTATCCGCAGGTGGCCGAGAGGGTGGGTGGGATGACCCGCGAAAACCCGGCAGAGTGTTTGGAGTGGACAGTGCCCTGAAAATGGACAAGCCAAACCCTGGTCGCCTGACACATCCACCACAAAACCGCTGGATCAGATTTCCGACGCGATCCGGCGCACCACCAATGAAGCCGCGAGAAAACCAAACGCGCCGGTGACGAAGCTGGCCGTGCCGTAGCCGCGCTCGCAGTTCAGGCGCAACTCCGCGCCTGGCTCCGGTTGCGCACACACGGAACCATCGGTCTGCGGATACACCGGCGGCTCCGGCGAATACACGCACTCGACGCCAAATGTTTCTTCGCCGCGGGGAAAACCGTGTTCGCGGCGCAATTGCTCGCGCACCTTTTGCAGCAGCCGATCGTGAGTGGAACGGGCCAGATCCGCCACCCGCACCTGCGCCGGATCGCGCCGTCCGCCCGCCGCACCGCAGACCACGATGGGGAATCCGCGCGCGCAGCATTCCGCGATGAGCCGGCATTTGTTGGACACCGTGTCGATGGCATCGATGACGGCGCTGAACGGCTCACGGAGAATCCCGGACGCGGTGGCCTCCGTGAAGAACTGCAGTTCGGTCCGCACCTGACACTCCGGGGCAATGCGGCGCACACGTTCCGCCATCACTTCCGCCTTGGACTGTCCAACGGTGCCGTCGAGCGCGTGAATCTGCCGGTTGACGTTGGTGACGCAGACTTCATCGAGATCGACCAGGGTCAGAGATCCCACGCCGGAGCGGGCCAGCGCCTCGGCGGCCCACGAACCGACTCCGCCGATGCCGACCACACAAACCGAGGCGCGGTGCAGGCGCGCGAAGCCTTCCCGGCCGAACAGCCGCGCAACACCGCCGAATCTGGATTCGCTGTCGTTCATCCGACTGATGAGGCTTCAGGATGGAAACCAACGGGAACTGGACACCCTCTCCGCTCCCTCGGCGGGAGGGGAGAGGGAAGGGTGAGGTGAGGATGAAAGCTCATTCCGACCAACGATGGCGAGGCCTTCCCCTCACCCCAGCCCTCTCCCCATCCGATGGGGCGAGGGAGAAAACGGCTTCGCGTCCGAAGCCCTCGCTGCGGTTTGGCGTTCACTGCGGTTTCTACCCCGCGCCCAAGGTTTCCAGCGCCTTCTTCGCATGGGCGCTCTTCGCCTGAAGTTCTTCGAGCTGCTTGCGGCTTTGCTCGATGACCTGCGGCGGGGCCTTGGCCACGAAACCGGCGTTGTTCAGCTTTGCCTCGATCTTGCCGATCTCGGATGCGAACTTCTCCAGCTCCTTCTTGAGCCGCGCCGTTTCCGCGCCGACATCGACGAGTCCTTCGAGCGGAAGATAAAGCTCGCCCAACGGCGTCCGCGTGGTCGGCGTGCCCTTCGCCGGCGCGTAGTCGGGCACGAGGTCGAACGCCTCGGCGTTGAGCAGGGTGCGGATGACTTCGCGGTCGTTGTCCGAAAGCTCCTGAGCGGGCTTGAGCACGAACTTCACCTTCTTGTTCGATGGCAGGTTGGCTTCACGGCGCAGGTTGCGTCCCTGCGTGACGACTTCAAACTTCGCGTTGGCGAATTCGAGGTAGCAATCGTCGAGGCTGTAGAAATCGCGTTCCTCGGTGCTGAACGGCTTTGGCCAGGGCGCGGTCATGATGCTCGTGCCGCCCTGGTCCGCCGGCATGTCTTCCTTGAAACCCATCGAGTGCCACAGTTCCTCGGTGATGAACGGCATGAACGGATGGAACAGCCGCAGCGTGTGCGAGAGCACGAAGTCGATCACGGCGAGCACATTGGCGCGCGTCGCGTCTCCCTCTCCGCCCCGCGAGGGGGGGAGAGGGCCAGGGTGAGGTGGGGTCTTAACTTCATGCGAAGCATCACTCCCATTCTCACCCCTCACCCCGGCGCTCTCCCCGTTGAGGGGAGAGGGAGAAGGCTCAGGCGGCCTTCCCAAAACCGATTTGGTGGTTTCGACATACCAGTCGCAATACTCGTTCCAGAAGAAGCGGTAGATGGCCTGCGCGGCCTGGCTGAAGTTATAAGTGGCGAGCGACTCGGTGAGTTCGCGCACCGCCTGATCGAGCTTGAGCAGGATCCACTTGTCGTCACTGCGCAGCAAGTTCGGATTGATCTCGCCCTGCACTTCGCCGCCCTGCATCTGGCGGAAGCGGCAGGCATTCCAGAGCTTGTTGCAGAAGTTGCGGCCCAGTTCGACGTCCTTCTCGTCGAAGAGCACGTCCTGGCCGAGCGGCGCGCCGCGCATGGTGCCGAAGCGGAGCGCGTCGGCGCCGTACTTGGCGATGAGTTCGAGCGGGTCGGGCGAATTGCCGAGCGTCTTCGACATCTTGCGGCCCTGCTTGTCGCGGATGATGCCGGTGAAATAGACGTTGCGGAACGGCAGGTCGCCCATGAACTCGTAGCCCGCCATGATCATGCGCGCGACCCAGAAGAAGATGATGTCCGGCCCGGTGACGAGGTCGGTGGTGGGATAGAATTTCTGGAGCGTGGCGTTGCTGGAGTCCTGGGCCTTGTCGCCGGTCCAGCCCATTGTGGCAAACGGCCAGAGCCAGGAACTGAACCAGGTGTCGAGCACGTCGGGGTCTTGGGTGAAGCCGTTCCCCTCCAACGAAGCAATGCTCTTTTCATCTACGCTGGCAACCTGAACATGCACTCTGACTCCGTTAAGGCCGTGATTGAACTCCGTCGCGTTCGGACGAAGTAACACACCGGTTTCGGCGTTGATGATTCTGATTGCGGACTCCTTGCCTTTGTCTTTCAGCAAATCTTCAAGCGTTTCCGACAAGCATTGATCGAGGATGTGGAAGACATCGGTTGTTTGCTTTCCTTCGCAAGTGATGCTCCACACCGGAATCCGATGCCCCCACCAAAGCTGGCGGCTGATGCACCAGTCCTGGATGTTCGTCAGCCAGTGGTCATACACCTTCGCCCACCGCTGCGGATGGAAGCGCATCTTCGCGGGGAGCACACGCGGCCCGCGTGTTGTGTTGGGCGGCCCGCCCAACACTCGTTCCCCTGACTCAAATTGGTTCAACGAAGATTCCGGCGAGCCGCCGGAATCAGCAGGCGGGCCGCCCGCGCTCCCCTCCTGCTCCACGCACGCCTTCGATTTCTCGACGCTCGGATACTTGAGAAACCATTGCTCGCTCAGCCGCGGTTCGATGGGCACCCGCGCGCGCTGGCTGAAACCGACCTTGTTCTCGTACGGCTCTTCCTTCACAAGCGCGCCGAGCGCGCGGAGTTTTTCCACCGCCACCTTGCGCGCCTCGAATCGATCCAACCCGGCAAGGTCCGCGCCCGCGAGGTCGTTCATCCTCGCGTTGGGCTCCATGATGTCCACCGCGGCGAGCTTGTGGCGCTGGCCGATCTCGAAGTCCGCCTTGTCGTGCGCGGGCGTCACCTTGAGCACGCCGGTGCCGAACTCGATGTCGATGTGCTCGTCGCCGATGATGGGGATGAGCTTCTTCTCCGGCGGATACTCGGCCGGGAGCGGACGCAGCACGTGCTTGCCGATGAGCGAGGCGTAACGCGGGTCTTTGGGATTCACGGCCACGGCGGTGTCGCCGGGAATCGTTTCGGGGCGGGTCGTCGCGATGGTGAGCCAGATATCGGTGCGGCGGATTGCAGTAGCACAGGCATCCTTGCCTGTGGGAGTAGGGCAGGCTTCCAGCCTGCCTTCCCGGCTCGTGATAACAGATTCAGGCTGGAAGCCTGAACTACTCGACAGGCTGGAAGCCTGTCCTACTACCTCCGCCACCTCGACCCTGAAATAATACAGGAAGCCCTTCTGCGGCTCCATCTCGACTTCCTCGTCGGACAGGGCGGTGAGCGAGGCTGGACACCAGTTCACCATGCGTTTGCCGCGGTAGATGAGTCCCTTCTTGTAAAGATCGACGAAGACCTTCTGCACGCAGCGCGAATACTCCGGGTCCATCGTGAAGCGTTCGCGCGTCCAGTCGCACGAGCACCCGAGTTTCTTGAGCTGGTTGATGATGATGCCGCCGTGCTTCTCCTTCCAGGCCCAGACGCGCTTGAGGAACTCCTCGCGGCCAAGGTCGTACTTGGTCTTCTTCTCCTCCTTGCGCAGCGCCTTCTCGACCTGCACCTGCGTCGCGATGCCGGCGTGATCGGTGCCGGGCAGCCACAGGACTTCCTTGCCGTCCATGCGCGCCTTGCGGCTGAGGATGTCCTGGATGGTGTTGTTGAGCACGTGCCCCATGTGGAGCATGCCGGTGACGTTGGGCGGCGGGATGACGATGGAATACGCCGGCTTGGCGGAAGCGGCATTGGCGGTGAAGCAACCCTGCTTCACCCAGAAGTCATACCACTTGTCCTCGACGGACTGCGGTTCGTAGGCTTTGGGAATTTCCATGCGAGATGATTTTTACGTGAATTTGATTCGTATAGGAGACAGCGTTTCTTTTAGGACGCGGCGGCTAAAGGCAGACTCCATGCGATTTGTAGTTCGCACTGCTCGTTCTCTTCTTGAATCTGGAAATCCGATGGGACGACTAGAGTGACTCTTGCGGGCGGACCGTGTGCCGCAGGAATGTGGGCCAAGTGTGCGAGCAAACCAATTACCTGTTTCAAATCCTGATGTTCGTCGCTACCAATTGGCCCCACCTTGAAGCCTGGCTTGAACCGGAGTTCATCGCCTTTCCCGTCCGGGTAGCGACACCCTGCGGTGACGTCGTAGAGAACCTTTTGAGCGGCAAGCCGGATCGGCATTCGGAGCGTTTTCGTTGCCTTCCCGAAGCCGCCGGGCGGGCATGAGAATTGAAATCTAACCGCAGGTAAATCGGAGACGTCTTTAAAGGCAACGCGAGTTGGTTTGAGAGAAATCGCCACTTCACAGCGGCGCGTGAATCGGTTCTCAAATGCAATGGTTATCTGACATCTGCCCGCCGAGGTGCCGAGCACTGGTAGAAAGCAGAGGCCATTGGATTCAAAAAAGTTCATGGAAATCCTTGCGAGATACTCTGGTGCCAACGCTGGGCTTCGCGAAAGCCAGATTAAAGCCGCAATAGGAGTGACGAAGCAAACTGCGCTGAGTCCACGCATCCACCGAGCGAGTTCGACATCGCCGGGGCCTGGTTTGATTGTCCAACTTAGAAAGCTTGCCATCGCGCCGGCGACCGCGCTTACCAAGCCGAACTGTCGCATCGTCGGATGGGACAGTCGGCAGCGCAGCCAATACTTGAAGGACTGCTTCACTTCTTCACCAGCGCGTATTCCATGCTGTCCACCAGAGCCTGCAATGAGGCGGTGATGATGTTCTCGCTCACGCCCACCGTGCCCCAGTCGCGTTTGCCGTCGGAGGATTGGATCAGCACGCGGGTCTTCGCGGCGGTGCCGGCCACGCCATCGAGAATGCGCACTTTGTAGTCGGTGAGCTGGATCTTCTTGAGCGCCGGGAAGAACTTCGACAGCGCCTGCCGCAGCGCGGCGTCCAGCGCGTTCACCGGGCCGTCGCCTTCGCCGACCGTGTGGGCGGTCTGATCGCCGACGCGGACCTTCACCGTCGCCTCGCAAACCGAGGCGCCCTGATGACTGCGGATGGAGACATGGTAGCCGTCCACGCTGAAGAGCAGTTCCGGGTTGTGATCCAGGATGCCGCGGATGAGCAGCGCGAGCGAGGCCTCGGCGGCTTCATATTCAAAGCCCTCGCTTTCGCGGCGCTTCACCTCGGCCGTCACCTCGCGAGCCTCGGGCGCGTCCGGGGCGAGCTTGAAGCCCAGTTCCGCCGCCTTCATGAGAATGTTCGTGCGGCCCGACATGTCGCTCACCAGCACGCGGCGGCTATTGCCCACGGCTTCCGGGTCAATGTGCTCATAGCTGCGCGACACGCGGTCGATGGCGTGAACATGCATGCCGCCCTTGTGTGCGAAGGCCGTCTCACCCACCCACGGCTGGCGCGGGTCGTGGCGCAGGTTGGCGATTTCATCCACGAACTCGGAGAGATCCTTGAGCTTGGGCAGCGACTTCGACGGCACGCCGCGCAGCCCCATCTTGAATTCGAGGATGGGGATGACGCTGACGAGATTGCAGTTGCCGGTGCGTTCGCCGTAGCCGTTGATCGTGCCCTGAAGGTGCGTCGCGCCTCCTTCGATACCGGCGATGCCGTTGGCCACGCCGAGTCCGCAATCGTTGTGAGTGTGGATGCCGACGCGCGCATTTAGCCGTCCCCTGGCGACCTTGACGATGCGCGCGATGTCCGCCGGCAGGCAGCCGCCGTTGGTATCGCACAGGACCACGCATTCGGCGCCGGCTTTCTCGGCGGCAATCCAAGTGTCGAGCGCGTAGTCGGGATCGTCCTTGAAACCATCGAACGCGTGCTCGGCATCGTAGATGACCGTCTTTCCCTGGTCCTTGAGATAGCGAACGGTGTCGCCGATCATCGCCAGATTCTCCTCTGGCTTGGCGCGCAACACCTCGGTGACATGGAGCAGCCACGTTTTGCCGACGATGGTCACGACGGGTGTCTCGGCCTCGAGAATCTGGCGCATCAGATCATCGTTCTCGACGGCCATCGCCTTGCGCCGGGTCATGCTGAAAGCGGCGACGCGGGCATTCTTCCACTTGCGTTTGCGCGCCTGACGGAAGAACTCCATGTCCTTGGGATTCGATCCCGGCCAGCCGCCCTCGATGTAATGGACGCCGAAGGCCTCGAGCCGCTCGGCAATGCGGAGCTTGTCCATGGCCGAGAAGTTGATGCCCTCGCCCTGGCTGCCATCGCGCAGGGTCGTGTCGTAGATTTCGACGTCCGTTTTCATAGTTGCCCGAGGTGACGGGAGGGCGATTTCTAAGGCAGGAAACAGGGTGATGCAAACCACAAATCCCCGTTCAGGCTCCAGGGGACGCATCCGCGCACTGCCCCCGGCGCGCGGCCTGGAGGCCGCTTCCGCGTTCGATGGGTGTGGGCGAAACATTGCCGGACGGTCTCTCGAACGAGGAAGCGACGTAAACGTCGCGCTCCAACCCGGTTGCCTTCGGGGGCAGTGTCGAGCTGCGCCCGGCTCCACGGAGGCATCTGCGCACTGCCCCCGACTCGACTGGCATCGCGGAGCACCGATCTCCGATCCGGCGCCTTTCTGCAATAGCGCTCGCACTGCCGGGCCGGAGGCCGGCGCTCCGGGACAGTGTCAAGAGCCGCGCGATCACGGCCGCGTCTGGCCGCGGAAGAAGAGACGATCCGGCTGAGGCGCGGGCGGCGCATACTGCCATCCGTTGGCGGTCGCGCTGTTGGTAAATGCTGGAGTCCAGTCCACCAGGTTGGTCGAGACTTCAATCACCAGCGGCGCCGCACCCGAAAGTCCTTGCACGCGCACCACGCTCCATCCACCCACGACCGGCAACGCCGTCAGCGAGAACGATGGCGAGGCGTAGTCCACCTCCATTTCCGCTGCCCGATACATGCGCCACCGAGCCCGGCCCGCGTCGGCGTCGATAAATTCAAAGGTTCCAACCACCGGCGGGTTGGTGAGGATCCGCTGCCACGCCGTCAGGTTCGTCGAACAGAAAATCACCACCGGCGCCTTGCCCGAGAGACCCGCCAGGCGGAGATGAAAACCCGCCGCGTCCAGCCAGACGTTGTGCGGCAGCGGGAGGAATTGCAGGCGCGGCCCTGCGCTCGACTCGCGGCTCACCGTCACACCCAGCGCGTTGCTCACCGTGCAGCGAATCCGCGTCACCGTGACCAGATCATCCATGATCAGCCACGCGTTGGTGGCGCCCATGACATTGGTGTCGTTGACCTGCCACTGGTAATCGAGCGCACCACCGCCCACCGCACGCGCATCGAAACGCACTCGTCCCGCTGCCAGCCGCCGGGCCAGCGGCTGAAGGGTGAAGACCGGTTTTCCGTCGCCGACCAACGCCAGGCAATGATTGTCACCCGCGGCGATGGCCGAGATGAGCATCAGGCCGGGCCAGACATTGGTCTGACCGTAGGAATTGTCGCCCCAGACCAGCACCGTTCCGTCAGCGCGCAGGGCCATCGAATGTGTCAGGCCCCCGGCGATGGCGACAACATTCGTCAATCCGGCCGGCACAGCGCACTGGCCGTTGGTGCCGTTGCCCCACGCGGCCACCGTGCCATCGTCGCGCAAGGCCAGCGAATGATACGCACCGCCCGCGATGGCGATGGCGTTGGTGAGATCCGCCGGCGCATTACATTGACCAAAGCCATTTTGGCCCCACGCGACGACGGTGCCGTCGTCGCGCAAGGCGAGACTATGATAGTAGCCGCAGGCAATCGCGCCGACGTTCGTCAGCCCCGGTGGCACCGTGGCCTGCCCGTATAGGTTGTTTCCCCACGCGACCACCGTTCCGTGGCTGCGCAAAGCGAGCGCATGATCGTAGCCCGCGGCGGTGATCATCACGTTTGAAAGCCCCGCCGGGAGGTTGGTCGCCAGAGCCAGTTGTGAGGTCGAACCGACTGCGCTGACGGTTCCATCCTCGCGCACACCGAGCAGGAAATAGCGCCCAAAGGAAATGGAGGTGGCACCGGTGAGTTGTGGTCCCGTTGAAGCCAGCGAAGACGGTCCCCACACAGTCGTCGTGCCGTCCCTGCGGAGCGCGGCGCACGAGTTACCATAGCCGCCAATCGACACCACTTCGCCGACGGTCGTCGGCACGTTGGAGGCGAGATAGTAGCCCCAAACCGCCACCGGCACGATGACCAGCGACGATTCCGGCCCGAAGGCCAGGCCGAATTGATTGCGCACCACAGCGCGGTACACGCCCGCATCACCAGCTTCAACGCCGATCAGATCCAGCGCCGGCCCGGTTACGCCCGGTAGCGTCACGCCATTGTGCGTCCATTCGTAGCTCATTGGCTCGCTCCCGGAGGCCGTGGCGGTGAAGTGCACGTCGGCGCCTAACGCCCGCCCCACTGCGCTGGCCGCCCCGGTGAGCGCCGGCGGCGTGCCCACCACGGTCAATTGCGCGACCTGGCTTGTGGTCGCGCCGGCCACGTTCGACACCACGAAGCGATAACTACCCGCGTATTGCGCCTGGACGTTGGCCAATGAAAGCGCGGCATTGGTGGCGCCGGCAATCGGTTGCTGATTGAATTCCCACCGATATTCATACGGGGCCACTCCGGAGGCGGTCGCGGTCCATGTCACGGTCGAACCCGCCGCCGCACTCTGCGCGCCGGGCTGAGTCACGACCACCGGCGGCGCGGCGGTGATGATGCTGATGGAATCCACCGCTGTATCCAAGGTCAGCGGCTGGTAGGAATAGATGTTGGTCTGGCTGAATCGCAGGCGGTGCATCCCCGCGGGAATGGCAACGGATCGCTGTTCCCACGCCGCGGAACTTGCCGAAGCGGCGACCACCACGTCATCGAGCAGGAGCTTGATGGGGTACGAAACCGAAGTGGACCGCCACCAGAAGCTGAGCGCCATCGGCCCGCTCACCGTCGTCTCCAGCCAGGCGTCGGCGAGCGGCGGAAACGATTTGGCCATGAGCGCATCCTCGCCGTCGTGAGTGAGATTCGTCTGCGCCAGCCAGGGGACAACGCCGCCGGCCGTCCAATCCCAGTCCGGCACTTCGAGCGCTTCGCCGAGCGCGGAACGGACCACCTTGACCCGCGCCACCACGCTGGTCGCGGCGCCGAGCATATTGGTCACGACGACGCGGTAGCTGCCCGAGTCATCTGCCTGAGCGTCGCTGAGGCGCAGCACCGCGCCATCCACGCCGGCAGCGCGCGGATTGGAGGCGAGGTTGGTGTGGTCCGCCAGCCAGCGCCACGACAGTGGCGAACTGCCAAACGATTTCACCGAGAGCGCGAAGGATTGGCCGAACTCCGCGACCACGTTCGCCGGTTGGGCCGTGATTTGTGGCGCCGAAGCGAAAACCGAAACCGTGCCGACGTAGCCGGTGGCTGTACCGAATTGATTGCTGGCCACCACGAAATACGCACCCGCATCGGAGACGCCGAGCGAATCGACGGAAAGCCAGGGCGATGAGGACAGCCGCGCGGTGTCGTTCTGGCGAAGCCAGTGGTAACTCAAGGGCGGCAATCCGGCCGCCGCTGCGCGCAGCACGATGGCTGCATTCTCCGGAATCGAAACGTCGCGGTCCGCATCGACCAGGCGCGGCGCAAACGCACCGAAGGTCAACAGGGTGCTTCCGGGGCCGCAGGTGATCGCGACGACGTTGGAAACACCCGCTGGAAACTCGATCTGGCCATTAAGGGTCCGCCCCCAACCCACGGCGGTGCCGTCGGCGCACAGCGCAACCGAGTGATAATCTCCGGCCGCGATGGTCACGACACCGGTCAGATTCGTGGGAATGTTTTCCGAGCCGCTGCTGTTGTATGCGCTGCTGGACCAGCCCACCACGGTGCCATCCGCCCGCAAGCCGAGCACGTGATAGTAACCGGCGGCGATGGCGACGAGATTGGTGAACGTCGCCGGCAATGGCACCAGGTCGCTGTTGTTCCACGCCAGCGCCGTGCCATCGCCGCGCAGGCCGACGCTCTGCCCCTGACCGGCGGCCACCGCGACGAGGTTGGTCGCAGCCGGCGGCACATAACTGAATTCACCCCAGATCAACGGCGTTCCGTCGCTGCGCAACGCGACGGTGTGATAACCGCGCGAGGATAGAGCCACGATGTTGGTGGCGCTGCCTGGCACGTTGGTCTCGCCATAGTAATTGTTGCCGCCCCAGGCCAGCACGATCCCGTCCGAACGCAAGACGGTGGAATGCCGCGTTCCCGCGGCGATCGCCACCACGTTGGTGACGGACGGCGGGATGTTCGTGAGATTGTATCCCGTGTTGCCCCAGACCGCGACCGTGCCGTCGCTGCGCAGTCCGAGGGTGTGTTCCGATCCCGAAGCCAGACTGATCAGGTTGGTGGCCGACGGCGGCACGTCGAGTTGTTGATACGAGTTCGCGCCGCAGCCGAAGATCGGCACCGCCGAGAGGCGCGCCGTCGCGCTGGTCGTCACGCCAAACGCATTCGAGATCATCACGCGATAGTCGCCGAAGTCCTGATCGCTGACGCTGGCCAGCACGAGCTTTGGCTGTGTGGCGCCGGCGAGATTCCCGCCATTGCGCTGCCATCGATGGAACAACGGTTCGCTGCCGCTCGCGGTGACGGTGAAGACCGCGCCGGTGTTGAACGCCAGAGCGACCGTGCGACTGACGGGTTGCGCGACAATCTGCGGCGGACGTTCGGTGACGACGACGCTCGCGACACGGCTGGTCACGGAGCCGGAGGCGTTGGACAGAACCACCTCATAGCCGCCTGCCGTGCCAGCCTGAATGTTGGTGAGATTCAATTGCGCGCCCGTGGCGCCGGAGATAGCGGCGCCATTCCACCGCCATTGCAACGCGACGGGAACACCGTAAGCCGCCACCACCCGCAACGTCGCGTTGGTCCCGGCGGGCACCGTCAAGTCCGCGGGCTGCTGCGCAATCTCCGGTGCCGGCGGCGGCGTCACGGTCAGATGCGCGACCCGGCTGGTGACGGCGCCGTTTGCGCCGGAGGCAATCACGGCGTAATCGCCTTCGTCCTGCGCGCGGAGATTGCCCAACGCCAGCCAGCGATTGGTTGCATTGGCGAGATTCTGTCCGTTGTGCTGCCATTGAAACCGCGACGGCCGGGTGTTGTCCGGGATCGCCTGGAAAACGGTCGTGCCGCCGATCAACCCGACGCGGTTGGTGATCTGGCGGGACAAAAGAGGCAGCGGCATGTCGCGCAGGGCCACCGCCACGTTTGGATGGATCGCAATCGCGACCAGTCCCGTGGCCCAATTGGGCGAGAAAAGAGATCGACCGTACTGATTCAACCGCCCGTCCGAACGAATCGTACCGGCCATTTCGCCCAGCGCCGAGACCGCGACGTTATTGCCAGACGCATTGAACGAACTGAGGTTGATTCCCCATTGGAGAAGGCTGCCGGATCTCATCACCGCCACACCGGTTATGGAGCCGGCTGCCACGGCCTCGACAGCATTGGTGGGATCGCTCGTGCCAGCGGGCACCTGCAACTGCCCGTACTGGTTGTTGCCCCAGGCGACCAGTGTATTGTCCGCACGCCGCGCGAGCGCGAACCGGTCGCCCGCCGCGATGGCCACGATGCCAGTTGCGGTCGCGGGGATGTTCAGTTGCCCCGAGTCATTGGTTCCCCACGCGACGACCGTGCCATCCGCCCGAAGCGCGAGGCTGAAATTCAGTCCGCCGGCAACCGCGATGACGTTGGTGGCCGACGCCGGAACGTTGCATTGACCCTGCGCGTTCTGCCCCCACGCGACGACCGTGCCATCCTCGCGCACGGCCAGCGAATGATAGAGGCCCGCGGCAACGGCGGTCGCATTGGTCAATCCCGCGGGGACGTTTGTTTCGCCGTAGAAGCCCGCGCCCCAAGCCGAGACGCGTCCGTCAGCGTGAACCGCCAGCGCGTGCAAATCTCCCACGGCGATGCCCACGGCGTTGGTCAGCGACGGCGGGAGATTGGTTCTGGCGAAATAGAGCGACGACCCGCTGCTGACGGGCCACGCCAAAGCCGCAACCGGCACCACGCGAAACTCCGGGCTGATCGTCACGCCGAACGCATTGCTGGCGACCACTGCGTAAACGGCGTCATCGGCTGAAGACAAGGCGCCGAAGGCGAGCGTCGCTCCAATCGCGCCCGGCAGGTTGGTGCCGTTGCGGCGCCATTGAAACGAGATCGGTTCCGTGCCCGAAGCCGCCACGCGCAGGATAGCCGGGAGACCGATCGAATATCCCCGATCCGGCGGCACTGAGGTGAACACCGGCCACGTCGGTGTCTGCACCGTCAGGGTGGCCACGGCGCTGGTCACGACGCCCATCGAGTTGCTGACCACGACGCGATAGCTGCCGGAGTCCGTGGTCATGACGCGGGACAGGGCGAGCGTGGGACTGATGGCTCCGACCACATTCGTGAAGTTCGGCCAGGTCGAAAGCATCCGCTGCCACTGAAACGTGGGCGCCGGAAACGCGGTGGCGCCCACGGTGAAGGTCACGTTCGTTCCCGCATAATTGGTCTGGCCTTGTGGCGGTTGGACGATGAGCGGCGGCAACGGAATCTGCGCCACCGTCACGTTGGCCACGAGTCCAGTAATCGCGCCGTGCGCATTGGAAACGATCACGCTGTAAACGCCGGCGTGCTGTGGCTGCGCGTTGGTCAGGGTGAGCGTAGAAGCAGTGGCTCCGGCGATCTCCGCGCCGTTGAAGAACCAGCGGAAGCTCAACGGCGGACGCCCCACCGCGAGGGCATTCAACGTGAAGTCGCGATCCAAAGGGGCGGTCAGGTCGCCGAGTTGATCCACGAAACGCGGCTCACCCGATCCGACCTGAAGCGCCGAGGAACTGCTGCCCAGGCTGACCGCAATGACCGGACGGTTGGTGGGAAAGTTGGCGCGCGAACTTTGATTCGTATTGCCCCAGAGGATGAGATTGCCGTCGCTTTGCAGGGCCGCACTGAAACGATCTCCCGCCGAGATGGCGACGACATTGGTGACGCCCGGCGGCACGTTGGTCCACGAACCGGACGCGCCCCATGCGATGACCGTACCATCGCCACGCAAGGCCAGCGCGTGATCACTTCCAACCGCAACGGCGACCAGATTGGTTGCCGAAGGCGGTGGGGTCGCCGGGTAGATTCCCAATGAACCCCAGGCAACCGCGCGACCGTCGCGGCGGAGTCCGATGGCGCAGTCGCGCCCAGAAGAAGTGGAAAATCGGTTGGCGGCAATGTGGCATAACCCGGTCGCAGTTGTTGGGATGTTGGTCGTGACTCCGAAGCCTTGCGCCATCACGGACCCTTGGGCGGTCAAGCGCAACCAGGCCGCGTTGCCCGCGGCAAGTTCCAATAAATTGGTTTCGGTGAGCGGCTGGATCACCGGTGACTGATAATTGTTCCACAACCACACACGCCCGTCATCGGCCAGCGCGAGACGGTAGTCGGATCCCGCCGCGACCGAAACCAGATTGGTGGCCAGCGGAACGTTGGTATAGACCGTTGCACCACTCCACCAGACGGCCCGTCCCTCAGAAGTGATGGCCAGTTGCGCGTTAATGCTGACCGCGAAATGCCGCGGGCGCTGGGCCGATTCGGCGGCAGGTCGGATGCCCGAGGTTCCCCATTCGAGGAGATCGACGACTCGCAGCGTCGCCGCCGCGCTGTTCGTCGTGCCGAGGTCATTGCTGACGATGACGCGGTAGGATCCGGCGTCCTCGAACCGAACCGCGCTGATGTTCAACGCAGCGTTGGTGGCATCGGCGATGTTCGTGCCGTTGAACTGCCATTGGTAGCGCAATGGTTCCGAGCCTCGTCCATCGACCTGGAAGGTGACCGGCGATCCGTTGATCCCTGTCTGATTGGTAGGCCCCACACCAATTATAGCCGGCGACGGGATCACTTGGAGCAAGGCGACCGCACTGGTGACGGCGCCGCCCGTCCCATTGACCACCGCGAAGTAATCGCCCGCATGCCTGGCCTGTGCGTCCGGCAGGATGAGGTAGGCGTTGGTGGCAGAGAGGAGATTCGTGCCATTGAAGTACCATGAGTACGCCAGCGCGCCCTGTGCCTGCCCCGCCGCGGAGAGCGCCACCCGGCTTCCCGCCGGAACAATCTGGCTGCGCGGCTGGCGGACGATCTCCGGCGCGCAGGGAGCGGTGAGGCCGATGTTGTGGTAGGCGCCGGCCGAGACGGTTCGCAGGTTGCCGAGTTGCGTGGGAATCGACGCAAGGCCGCCGTTGGTCTGCCCCCACGTCAGCCACGTTCCATCCGCGCGCTGCGCGAGACTGTGATAATAACCGGCGGCAATGGCGATGATGTTGGTGGCCTGGACCGGGACGACGGATTGTGGGGCGTTGCCCCATCCGATGACGACGCCGTCCTCGCGCAGCGCCAGGCAATGTTCGCGCCCCGCCGCCACGGCGATGATGTTGCTGGCGGCTGCGGGTACGTTGGCCAAGTCATATATCGGCGAGCCCCAAACAAGTACCCAGCCCGCGTCGGTGACGGCCATATTGACGCTCGAACGCGATGAGATGGCGACGATGTTTGTGGCCGCAACTGGCACATTCGTCTCCAATCCGAACCTGACCACCGCTCCGTTGGACCGCAACGCGATCGCCTGATAATTACCCGCCGCTATCGCCACGACCGAATCCAGCCACGTTGGCACCACGACTATCGACGAGCCTGGGCCGCCCGAGGCGACCGTTCCGTTGGCGCGCAGCGCAACCGTATAGTCGCTACCGCCTTCGACCGCGATGAATGGACCCGGCGGACCGTTGTTGGTGGCCGACGAGTCTCCCCACGTCACCAGTTCGCCATTCGTACGCAAGGCGACCGAATGGTAGTATCCGGCCGCTACGGCGACCGCGTCTGCCAGTCCGGCGGGCGGCGTTGCCCTGCCAGCAAGATTATCACCCCAGCCGACCGGGATTTGCGCCGGAGAACTCAGCGGAAGGAAGGCGATGAGCACCGCGCAAACGATGCGGGCGCGCCTCCTTTCGCATGACCAAAGCGGAACCCGGCGGTTCCGTAAGACAGGTTGCATGGCGACTCGGGTATCACATGCGCGTCTGCCCGGCAAATCAAAACACTTATCAGAAACGGTCCACGAGAAGATAAACCAACCTCCGCCCAATTCGATTCGTCCGTGAGCAATCGGGCGCATCCGCGCACTGCCCCCGGCGCGCGGCCGTGAGGCCGCATCAGCGTTCGATGGGTGTTGGCGAAACATTGCCGGACGGTCTCTCGAACGAGGAAGCGACGTCAACGTCGCGCTCCAACCCGGTTGCCTTCGGGGGCAGTGTCGAGATGCGCCGTGAGCAATCCAGTTGGCAAGCCTTACGTTCCAAGAGTAATTTCCCCCCACGTATGAAGGGCACGAAGGGACATTTTACTCCGGACGAAAACGCCCACCCCGCCACCCAGCCCGGACATTACGCCGGCGAGGTCGTTTACATCTTCGCCTTCGACATCGCCTACGAAATGAGCCCGCAGCCGGTGACCAGCCTGCTCGGCGTGCCGGTGGAGCCGCTGCGTTTCGATGCCGACCGGCGCACCCCGAAGCATCCCTCGTTTTTCCAGCCACAAATGGTCCGTCTGCCGGCGGTGGCGCGGCGCGGTCCGCACGGCAGCGTCCTGCTCCAGCGTGTGATCAAGCTCCTGCCGCTGGGCGCCATCAGCATCACCGTGCGCGTGCCCTTCATGGTTCAACACCTGGAAGACCTCGTCATTTATCATGAACTCCAGCTCGACCAAGGCTCGCTCAACGATGAAGTCTGCCAACTCGCCGAAGCCATCCGCCAGGAACTGGCCGCGCATTGCGTCCGGCCGGTGGACCGGGTGCATGATGAGGAGGCTTACACGGTCTTTTGCTTCGAGGCGCCGCTCACCACCGCCGAGGGCCACCCGATCAACGCCGAGGACTGGCTGCGCACGCACCGCCGCGCCGTGGCCGCGCTGCTCACGCAGGAAAGTGACGTCGATGATCTCTCCCGCCAGGAGGCCGACGAGTCCACCAGCCGCCATCTGAGCTATTATCAAAACGACCTTGTGGTCATCGACTGGGATGCCGCGCTGATCGTGGACGAGAAAGCCGATGTGGACGAGGCGCTCTACATCATGGAACTGGCCAACCTGCAACTGGCCGAACTCGAGGCCTACGACCGGCTCATCGACGCCTCGCTCGACCACGCCTACCGCGATCTCCGGCAGCGTTCCTACCGCAGCAGCATGGCCACGCTGGAGGGCTTGCGCGAGATCCGCATCGACCTCGCCCGTCTCCGCGACGAGCTGGAAAACATCACCAAGTTTTTCGGCGACTGGCATCTCGCGCGCGTCTATGAGGCCATCGCGGCACGGTTCCACCTGAGCGACTGGCACCGGACGCTCGACGAGAAGCTCAAGACCCTCGATGGCCTTTACGAAATACTGAAGCACGACCAGAACAACCGCTGGATGCTCGTCCTCGAAGCCACCATCGTGCTGCTGTTCATCATCGACCTGGTGATGTTGTTCTGGAAATGAAGCAGCCCGGCGCGCCCTTCCGGCCGGGGAATTGATTGCCGATCCGCATCCGAATGCCTAGCCTCCGCGCCCGTGAAGTTATCCGTCAAAAGCGATTACGCCGCCCGCGCCGTGCTCGCCCTGGCCCGCCAGTTTCCCACCGGCAGGGCCTGCAAAGTGGATGACCTCGCCGCCGCCTACGACATCCCGCCGAATTACCTCGTGCAGATTCTCCTCGAACTGAAATCGCGACACCTCGTCAAAAGCGTCCGGGGCAAGGACGGCGGCTACCTGCTGGCCCGGGCGCCGGCGGAGATTTCGCTGGGCGACGTGCTGCGCTCGATTCACGGACAGGTCTTTGACACGCCGGCGCTGGCGGACAGCACTTGCCCGCCTGAACTGCGCGGCGCGTGGGAAACGCTGCGGCGCTCGCTGGACGCCACCGCCGACGCGATCCACTTCCAGCAACTCCTCGAAGCCGGGACCGACAAGAGCCGGATGTATTACATCTGAACCAATGACCTCCACGGATCAGGCGCCTCCCAGCGGGCCGGTCGTCATCACCGGCCTGACGAACCGCGAGTTTCTCGAACGCTTCGCCGCGCCGGGACGCATCGGGCTTTCCGGAGGCGACGCGCTCATCGACCTGATGATCGCCCGGGCGGAACGCCGTCTCGATGCCAACCGCCGATGGAGTCTCTGGTCGCACGCGTTCCTGTTCGAAGGACCGCGCATCGATGGCCATCAATGGCTGGTGGAGTCCGATCTCGATCTTCATCAGAAACACATCCGGCTCGGCGTGCAGGAGAATCGCATCGAGAAATACGAAAATGAATCCGCCTACACGACGCTGGCCGTGCTGGACTTCGCGCTGCCGGAGCCACAGGTCCAGAGACTTCTGCAAGCCGCGCTGGAACTCGTCGCCCATCGCACCCGCTACTCGTTGCGCGAACTGCTCGGCGTGACGCTGGCGCTCCGCCACTCGGGATTGCGCCCGGACGCGAATCGCTTCGCCCGGCAGCAGAGCCTGTTCTGCTCGGCACTGGTGGGACACCTGTTTCGCGGCGCCGGACTCGAGCTCGCGCCGGGACTCGACACCAAACATCTCACGCCCGAGGACCTCTTCCGCACGGCGCTGCCGCACACCACCTGGCTTCTGCAACGTCCCGGCAAGGCCGCGCGAATCCGCGAGGCCCTCCCCAAAATCGAACAGCGCCTTCTCGGCACTCGCGAGAAACTTCGGGAGCGCCTAAAGAAAACAGTGAGCCGGCGCAAACGCGATTAGCCGGCCAAGCCACATGATTCTCCGCCGCCTGCTCATCGCCGCGTTGGCCGCCCTGCTGGCGCTGCTTTACTGGCAGAGCCGCCCGAGTGAGCGACCACCGGCCCGACCTCTCGCTGCGCCGGCTCATCGCGCTTCCGCCACGCCGCTGCACGCGTTGGATTTCATCGGCGAGGAAGTGCCGGGGCGGATGTGCCACGTCTCATCCATCACGTCGCTCAGCGACGGGCGGATGGCGGCCGTCTGGTATGCGGGCTCGCGCGAGGGCGCGTCGGATATCGCGATTTATTTCAGCGATTTCAACGGCACAAACTGGAGCACGGCTAGGGTGCTGCTGGACGCCGCCTCCAGCCGCCGCGAACTGGGCCGATGGGTGAAGAAGCTCGGCAATCCGGTGCTGTTCCGCGATGCCACTCATCGGCTGTGGCTCTTCTACGCGTCGGTGGCCGCGGGTGGCTGGTCCACCTGTTCGCTGAACTGCAAAAGCTCGTCCGACGACGGACGCACCTGGAGCCGAAGCCAGAAGCTCGTCCTCAGTCCTCTGTTCAATCTCACGCATAACGTGAAGAACAAGGCGCTGCTGCTCGACGACGGAATGTTCCTGCTGCCGGTGTATCACGAGTTGATCCGCAAACAGTCGGACGTGCTGCGCGTGCGTCCGGGGGGCGACGGCATCGGTTACCAGGTGGAGCGGATGACGCATTCCGGCCGCGCCATTCAGCCAGCGCTCATCGCGCTGGGCGGCACTCGTCTCGTGGCGCTGTTCCGCAATATGCAAGGCGGTCCCCTGCTCTCCGCCGCCAGCACCAACGCGGGCCAGACGTGGATGGATCTTAGGTCGCTCGCCCAGCAAAATCCGGACGCCGGACTCGATGCGATGCGGCTGGATTCGGGGGCCCTGCTCGCCGCGCTCAACGGTGGAACCAACCGCGCCACGCTCGGGCTGTATCTGTCAGAAGACGACGGAACGACTTGGCGCCGCGCGCGCACACTCGAAAACAAACCGGGCATGGAATACTCGTATCCATCCCTGGCAACGGACGACGAGGGGAACATCCATCTCAGCTACACCTTCGAGCGGCGGCGCATCAAGCATCACCGCTTCAACGAAGCGTGGGTGCGGGAGGGACTGCGATGAGCGCGCTCTACCTCGAACTCGTATCCACGCTCGCCCTGACCGCAACTGCGCTGATGCTCATGCGATGGGTGCGACTCGTGGGCGAAGACGCCCGCGGTCGGCGCCGGGCGCGATGGCTGGCGCTCGCCATCAGCGTGGCCGCCCTGGTGCCGGTGAACGGACTGTCGGCGGCGCGGCTGCTTTTGACGCTCAGTCCGTCGCTTTCAACCAGCACGGTGGCGTTCAGTCTCGCGGCGATTGCTGCCGCGACCTCGGCACGACCGCTCATCCGCCGCGCCGAACTGAATCTCCTCAGTGTCGTCGTGCTGATCGTGTCGCTGCCGCTCTTCGCATCGGTGCTGCGGCTGTGGACGCTGGATCTTTACCTGTCCGGGTATCGCTTCTCATGGCTTGCCGTGGGTGTGGCCGGCCTGGGAATGCTCGCGGCGTGGCGCGGATTTCCTGCTGTCGCAACAGTGATGCTGGGCGCGCTGGTGGCGCAGTTCTTTCACCTGCTACCGTCGGGCAATTTGTGGGACGGGCTGACGGACGGGCTCGCCTTTCTCGTGGCGCTGGGGTTGATCGGGCGCGCGGCTCCCGACTGGCTTGCGTCACGGCGGCGGCGCCCGGTATAAATCGGCCATGATGATTTGGTGCAACGTCCGTAATCTGCATCGCTCACTGCATTTTTCCAAAATGGGAATGGGGAGCGCGTGCGGCCCGCGTGCCGGTTTGGGCGGCCCGCCCAAACCTTCGTTTCACCTTCACCGTCCCATTTCTCCGCGGGAAGATTTGTGGGACGAGGTCTTCGGCGAGCCGCCGAAAACCGCACGCCAGCGGCGTGCGCTCCCAGGGCGGCACGTCGCCAGCACCACACGTTCGCGCGTTGAAATGCAGGCTAATCACGCATGAAGGCCCGCAAGCTGCCGCGCCCGGTGCTGTTGCTGCTGGTGAGCGTCCTGCTCAACCTCGCGTGCTTCACTCTGTTGCGCTTCATCTTCTGGCGCCTCTTCCGCCAGCCAGCCACGCCGGTGCCGGACGGCGAGTTGTGGAAGGCGTTCTTCATCGGATTCAAGTTCGACCTGCGGCTCGCACTGCTGCTGAATCTTCCGGTGTTCCTCATCGCGGTGCTGCCGCGGATCAATCCGTTCCAGAGCCGGCTGGCGCGCGGGCTGGTGATGGCGTATCTCATCGCCATCAATCTGGCCGTGCTGCTTGTTTACCTCGTGGATTTCGGGCACTACGCCTATCTCGAGACCAGGGTGAACGTGACGGTGTTGGGCTTCCTGCGCGACTTCGCCATCTCGTTCCAGATGGTGCGGGAAACCTATCCTGTCGGATGGGGTGCGTTGTTGCTGCTGTTGGTGGCGGCAGCAGTGGGCTGGGGGGTGACCGCCGGCGTCAAGCGCCTCGCTCAGTCTGAGACGGGCGTCGCCATCTCTCGTGGACGACAGGCGGTGATCTACACGCTGACGGTGGCGCTGTCAGCGGCGGGGATTTACGGAAACATTTCGTTCTATCCACTGCGCTGGTCGGACGCGTATTTCAGCACGCGGTCCATGGTGTCGGCGCTGGCTTCAAATCCCATCTTGTTCTTCGTCTCGACGCTCGGAAAGAAGCAGCACCCCTACGACCTCGAAGCCACCCGCCGCGCCTACCCAGTGATGGCGGAATATCTGAAGCTCGACAACACGAACGCCGCGCAGCTCGACTACCGGCGCTTTGTCACTCCCCAAGGGCCGATGACGAATCGCCCGAACGTGGTGATGGTGTTCCTGGAATCCTTCGCCTATTTCAAAACCGGCCACTCCGGCAACCCGCTCAATCCCACACCGCACTTCGATGCCATCGCGAAGAAGGGGATTCTGTTCGACCATTTCTACACGCCGATTGTCGGCACGGCGCGCTCGATCTTCACCGCCATCACCGGCCTGCCCGACGTGGATGCGCATCGCACGTCGAGCCGCAATCCGCTGCTCGTCTCGCAGCACACCATCATCAATAACTTTCCCGGCTACGAACGATTCTACTTCCTCGGCGGCAGCCTGAACTGGGCGAACATCCGCGGCCTGATTTCGCACAACCTCGACGGCCTGCGCATCTACGAGGAAGGCAGCTACACCTCGCCGCGCACGGATGTGTGGGGCATCTCGGATCTGCATCTCTTCGAGGAAGCGAACCGCGTGCTGCGGCAGCAGAAGGCGCCGTTCTTCGCCCTCATCCAGACCGCAGGCAACCACCGGCCCTACACGATTCCGGACGACAACCGCGGCTTCCAGCGGCGCGACGTGAAGGACTCGGAAGTGCTGCCGCACGGCTTCATCTCTGCGACGGAGTTCAACTCGTTTCGCTTCATGGACCACAGCATCGGGTTCTTCATCGAGCAGGCGGCGAAGGAGGCTTACTTCACCAACACGGTGTTCATGTTCTTCGGCGACCACGGCCTGCCTGGTTACGCGCAGCACAACCCGAAACACGAGCAGGAATTCCAACTGCTGCGCTTCCACGTTCCGTTCCTGATTTACGCGCCATCCGTGCCCGCCGCCGCCTCGGTGCGCGACACCATCGCCAGCGAAGTGGACGTGCTGCCCACCATCGCGACCTTCACCTCCACGCCGCACCTGAACTCGACCCTCGGACGCGACTTGCTCGACACGAAATACGACGGGATGCGCTACGCCTTCACCATCGACGAGCAATCGAAGGTGCCGACGATCAGCCTGCTGGGACGGGAGTATTTCTTCCAGATGATGGCCGATGGTTCCGGCAAGAAGCTCTACCACATCACATCCGCCAACCCCACGGCCAACGTGCTCGCGGAGCATCAGACTGTGGCGCAGGAGATGGAGAAGATTTGCCGCTCGTTCTATGAAACGGCGCGCTACATGCCGTACTTCAACTCGCCGGACAAATTGAAGGCGAAGAAGTGACCGGAGTGCGCCGACCCGATTGAGCATGGATGCAGCGCATGGCTGACCGCGTTCGTGTGGATGAACTCAGTGAGTGCACAGCATGTGTGCAATGACCGCGATGAAAGCGAACGCCAGCGGGCGGAATCTGTGTGGTGTGCCTCGCGGAACAAAGAAGGAAAGCATGGCAGTGCTGAGAAAGAGAACGATGCTGAAGCCGCCGATCAAGCCGCTCATCTCGCATGAAATGTAGAAGTGCGCCGGGACAAACGCGAAGCTCATGGCCGCGAGAACATAGCCGACGCGCTTCGCAGAAAACCCGCGAACCGTGAATCTGAAATGCTCTGGAATGGTCATAGCGTGTAAAGCCGCCTAACAGGTATTCGACCACAGATTGCGGCTTATCAGGCTTGTCACACCGGCAAGATGGAAGGTGCGAGGCTGTTGTCCAGAAGCAAGCCCGAAGTCAATGCCCGCACGAATTTCGCCCTGAACGGTGCATCGCCGAAACGGCGCCCTCACGCTCACCGCACCGCGCGCAGATGCTGGTCAAACCAGTCGGCGAACTTGGAGCCATCGAACAGCATCGTCAGCCAGCCGTGTTTGCCGCCGGGATGAACGACCAGCTTGATCGGACGCCCCACCTCGCGGGCCTTCGCCTCGAACCATTCGGATTGCTCCAGCGGCGTGAGCGTGTCGGCGTCGCCATGCACGATCAGCACCGGCGGCAGATTCGTGGTGACGTGCTAGATCGGCGAGGTTTCGCGGCCGATGACTTTCCACACCGCCAGTTGGTGGACTGCGGACCGAAGGCGCGGCGAAAACTTCTCGGCGGACCGCCGTCGCCGAGATTCTCGGTGGACTTGCCGAGGTTCAGCAGATCGGTGACGGGAAAGAAGATCGCCACCACCTATGGCTTGCGCAAACGGAAATAGCGGGCCGGATTCGCCGCATTAGGCGAGACCGTGCAGGCTCGCAGGTTTCCGACAGTGGTGATGCCCTCCGTCACCGGCTGCCAAGTCGCCGCGGATCCCAAAGTGGTGCTGGATTCCAACTCGTAACCCTCCGCACTCGCGGGCCAGGAGACCACGATCGTGTCGCCTGACTTCCCCACAGTTAAGGTTGGTTCGGCGTCCTGGGCCGCTGGATCCAGGCGGAAGAAGCGGACTGGTTTCTCCGGCGTCAGCGGAATCGTGCAAACCTTCAGGGCACCCACGATCACGGGTTGTTCGACCACCGTCTCCCAAGCGGCTCCCGGCGCCATGGTGCTGCTGGACTGGAGTTGGCCCGCCAGGCTGGCCGGCCACGAAATGATAATCGCGCCTCCCGCACTGGCGATGGAGAGGGCCGGTTGCGCTCCGATGGCCGCGAGCGTCGAACTCGTAGAGCGACCCACCATGTTCCACGAAGAGATGCGGTACACCCACGACCCCGTCGCGGGCACACTGGCATCGAGGTACTGGGTCGCGTTTGCTGCCACCGCCGCGATTTCACTGAAGGCCCGACCGTCGGAGCTCCGCTCAATCACGTAACCCATTTCATTGGTTGCGGAGTTATTCCAAGTGAGGCGCACCTGGTTGTTGGTCAAACGTGTGGCCGTCAAGCCGGTTGGAACCCCGGCCAAGGTCTGCGCCGCCTTGCTGATGGTGAAGTGATCGAGCGCCACGCCGCTGGTGTTCATGAACTGTAAATCAAGACGGTCGCCCTCGACGTCGATGACCAGCGAGCCGAGAGCGTCCGAGATCTTCAGCAGGTGCGCTGGATGTTGGACCGACATCCGGTTCTGGAGTTGGCCTCCGACTGCGGCGGTCACGTAGATGGTGCCGGGTCCACGGAGTGATTTGAGGTAGGCCCCCGTGCCGTCCACCCGGCCGTCGCCGGCATCCAGTTTGTTCGTTTCGCTGAACGTCGTCGAGAAGCCATAGTGGCCATTGATGGGCCAGGAGCGTTCGTAGGCGTGTGAGTGCCCATTGAGCACGAGGTCAACGCCGTAAGACTCCAAGATCGGCACGATGTTTTCCCGCATCTGCACCATCCAGGCCAGCGTGTCGGTGGTGCTGTCCGAGTCGTGGCTGGACTTGGTGTACGGTCCGCCGTGCCAGTAGGCAATGATCCAGCGCTGGGTGGTGGCCGCGAGATCCTGGCGCAGCCAGTCCGTCATGACGGTGTTGGCCGAGGCGGAGAGTGTTCCCACGATAGAATCGAGGCTGATGAAATGAATGTTGTTATAGTCAAAGGAGTAGTAGTGCTCCGTTCCCGAGGGGACGCCACCGGCTTCGCTGTTGGTGGGCAGACTGAAGTTCGCATAGTAAGGAGTCCCCTGCCCGGTCATGTAGTCGTGATTGCCGATGGTCGGCCAGATGGGGGTGTTGCGCAACAGGTTGCCATACGCGTATGTCGTCCCGAAGACCGCGATCTGGTCGTTGGCATCGGTGCCATCGGTCTGGTCGTTGTCTCCGCCTGTGATCCACACGTCGGCCGGTTTGACGGGAGCCACGTAATTGAAGTACGAATCCCGCACCGACGCTTCCCCGGAGTCCTTGAACCCGTAGTCGCTGATGAACCACACGCGGGTCGGTCCGCTCGATCCAATGGGTGGTGCGGTCCTGAAGTAGAAGTTCGTGTCCACCACCAGCCCGCCGTCGGTGGTGCCAATGGCGTACTCGTAGCGGGTGTCCAAGGTCAGATTGGTGAGGGTGATCACATGCTCTGTCGTCAGGGCCGCATCGTTCACCGTGTTGGTGCGGCTGTCCGGATCGAGCCCGTACTGCACGCTGCTGTCAGTCGCGGTCTGGGTGCGCCAGCGGACGATGATGCCGTTGGTCGTCTGCTGTTGCAGATACGGGCCGCGGGTGATCGTCGGCGGCGGCAGGTTGGGGTTCAGGACGTACGTCCAGTTCGAGCCGGGGAACTGGTTTACGGCCAGCGCGAGATCCCAGATTAGCGGGCTCAACGCAATTTGAACCGCGCCCGTGGTCGGTTGGTCGAACTCGAAGGTGTAGGGGCCTGCGGCCGATCCGGACACCTGGGTGGGCATGGCTCCGTTGATCGTGAGAACACTGGTGTCCACCCCCTGCACCGGTTCATCAAACGACAGCACGAGCCGGCGCAAGGAGCGCACGCTGCTTCCGGGAAGCGGAAGGATACTCGACAGCGTCGGCGGCAAGTTGTCCACCGTCGGATAAGACCAAGTCGCCCCCGCGGCGGTGGCGTCGAAGGGATTGGGCACCGTGGCCAGGTCGCGGATGCCGTGATTGGCTGCCCACGTAACATTGATCAAAGAGGCGTTTGGTTGCCGGAAGGTGAAGGTGAAAGTCGCATTGCTGCCGGTGACGCTGGCCGCGGGCTGTCCGTTGATGAGCAGGTCGGACGCATTGACCCCAACAACCGGTTCGCTGAAGGACATCGTGAGTTGAGTCAGGTTCAACACGAGGGTCGCTGGCGATGGACTCACCTCGGTGATGGTCGGCGGAATCCGGTCCACCAGCGTGTAGGTCCAGTTGTGGGACGGCCAGAGCGGGTCAAAGAAATCCGGCGGCTGGCTGAGATCCTGAATCCCGTGGTTGGTCGCCCAAGTCACATACACGATGCCGTAGGCCGGCGGCGGGAAACTGAAGGTGAAGTTCGTTTCGGTGCCGGTGAGCCCGGTCGCTGGAACACCGTTCAGAAGAAGGTCGGCCGCATCCAAGCCGGTGATCGGTTCGCTGAAAGTGAGGGCGATCTGGGTCAGCCCGGTCACCGTGGTCGATGCCACGGGATTGACGGCGATCAGATAGGGCGAATTGGCGTTCAGGAGGACGTAGCCCCAGTTCGCACCCGGCAGGCCGGCGTTGAAGGGCTTCGGCTCGATGTCCAGATCCACGATGCCGTGGTTGGTTGTCCAACCGATCGACACCGCCCCGAAGGCCGGCTGCGGGAAGTGGAATGTGTACACTGTGTTGGACGGCGAGGTGAGCGCCGTCGCCGCGACGCCGTTGATGAGCAGGTCGGCCGCCTCGACATTGGTCACGGGCTCCGAGAACGTCACGGTGAGGTTGGTTAGGGACAGCACGTAACCCGGCTCGGGATCCTTCCGCGCCACCTGCGGAGCCACCGCCTCGGTATTGGCCTGGTAGGTGTACAACTGCGCGTTGAAACCGAAATCGCTGCTGGTGGACAGCGATTCATTGAAGGCATGAACGGCAATCACGTTCGTGCCGGAGACCAGGTAATTGCGGGGATCCAGAAGCGCGTAGTTGAGATAGGGCGCGCCATTCTGATCCTGCGAGGCGGAGGACGCCGTGCCGCTGTAGGGGAGATCTCCCGCCGGCACGTTGGTTCTCAGCACCTCGACTCCGTTGATCCAGACAATCATGCCGTCATCGATCTGGGCGCGGAGGAAGAGGTTGGTGATGCCGCTGGCGTTAGGCACCACGAGGGTCTTGCGGAGGTAAACGCTTGTGTAGTTCGAGCGCATGTCATCCAGCAGGGTGTAGGCTGGCACGCCGTTCGAGTAAGGATCGCCGTAGAAGAAGGGCGCCGGGGAATTCGACCAGCCTGCGTCATCGAAGCCCAGCATGCGCCAGGCATTGGTGGGCGAGGACGCCTCGTTGATGCCTTTGACGAAGAACCAGTAACTGTTGGACTGGATGAGGACCGTCTTGGCATCCAGCGTGTAGGTCCACGTCGCGCCCGGGCCCGTCGCGAGGAATGGGTTTTGCGCCGGGGCGAGGTCCACAATGGCATGATTGGTGGCCCACGTGGCGTTCACCGTTCCCGAGGCCGGCTGCGAAACGGCGAACGCGTACACGGCGTCGTGGCCTTCCACGTCATACGCCGGCACGCCGTTGATCAGCAGATCCGTGGCGTCAACGCCGGCCACGGCCTCACTGAAGGTCACGTTGATCTGGGTGAGGTTGGTCAGCGTCGCCCCGGCCGCGGGGCTCCGGGTGACGATGGTCGGAGACGTGCGGTCGATGAGATCGTAGGTCCAGTAGTTGTCCGGGTTGTTGTCGTAGAACGGCAGGTTGACCGGCCAGCTCAAGTCGTGAATGGCGCTGTTACTAGACCACGTGACTTGCACCAGGCCATAGGGCGGGTGCGGGAAGGCGAAGACGTAGTTCGATCCGCTCCCCACCACGTTGGTTGCCGCCACGCCATTGACCAGCAGGTCGCTGGCGTCCACGCCCACCACGCGCTGGCTGAAGGTGACCTGGATCGACGTCAGATTCGTGATCGTACTGTCGGCCGGTGGATTCTGGCGGGCGATGGTCGGCGCGATGGTGTTCGTCGGCGGAATCGTGATGGTGACCTGCACCACCGGCGAGGTGCCGCGGACGCCGTTTGCATCGAAGGCCACCGCCGTCAACTGACGGATCAGGAAAGGCGCGTTCCAGTTGATCGAGTAGGGCGCCGTGTCATCGCTGCCAATCACTTCGTCGTTGTCCAGGAACATCACGTTCGTCACACCGGCAATGGCATTCGCCGTGGCCATGACCAGCAGGTTCGTCGGGCCCTCCACCACCATCCCATCCGGCGGACTGGTGATGGCCGCCACGGGAGTTCCGGCGGCGTCATAGACCACGATTGGCACCGGCGCGGACGTCGTGATCCCTCCCTGATTATCGGTGGCCACAGCGGTGAGCACGTGCGCTGCCACGGGGGGATTGTTCCAAATGACATTATACGGGGCGACCGTCGATTCACCCACCTTCACGCCGTCCACGAGGAACTCCACCATGGCGATCTGGCCGTCAGGATCGGTGGCCTCTGCCGACAGGGAAACCGTGGCCGGGGCGAAGAAGTTGGCTCCATTGGTCGGGCTGGTCAGCGCCACTATCGGATACTGATTGCGAATGATGGGGGGGACGCCCAGCAGTTCCATGACGAACCAGATGTCCGAGCTTGTCGCTGAGTCCTGATGGATTTCCACCGCGAAGACGTTGGTGCCCTCGCGCAGAAGAGTGCGATCAAGGCTGATGCTGATCGTGGTGGCGCCGTCATCCGATGCGTTGGCCGCCGCGTAATTGGTATAGGCGATGGGCCCGGTGGGCATGTTGAACCGGCCGGCTTCGACTCCGTTGAGATAGACCACCGCGCCGTCATCCCGTTGGATGTTCAGCGTGAAGGTGGCGTATTTTGAAAGGTTGCTGATCACCACCGCCTGGCGGTAGTAGGTCGTGGGATACTTGTTGTTGGCGTCCGGGCCGAAGGAATTGGTGGTAAGCGGAAGACGCCCGTTGGAATCACTGAAACCCAAGGGGGCCGGCCCACTGGCCCACGAACTGTCGTCGAAGTCCGTGGTAATCCAATTCGTGCCTTGATCATAGCCGTTGTCGAGATACTTCCAGACAGAATTGGAGGCCAGGAGAGTTTGCGAGACAGCGATATTCACGGGCTGGGAATTGTAGGCATCGCCCGCGTCCGACCTGCCCGTGGCGGTCAGCCGATGCGAGCCGCCGACCACATTGGTCCAGCGCACGCTGAACGGCACCGTGTCGTCCTCGGAGAACTTCTGGCCATTCACGAAGAATTCCACGTTGGTGATGGTGCCGGTCGGGGGCGCTCCAATGGCATTGACGGTGATGGGATTGGTGGTGCCAAACGTGGCGCCGTCGGCGGGCAGGACCAGGGTCAGCCCGGAGTTCAGCACGAGGATGGGCACGCCCGAAGAGGTGGCCATCTGCCCCGCGCTATCTGTCACCACGGCGTAGAGCGTGTTGGTGCCCAGCGGCACGTTGGTGGCGGTGAAGTCGTAGGGCGCGTTGGTGACGCTGCCCAGAAGCGTGGCGGTGGCGTTCACGGCGTAGAAATCCACTTGTTTCACCGTGCCCAGGACCGAGGTGGCAGTGGCCGTGATGAAGATGTTGCTGGCTGCGATGAAGGTACTGTTGTTGGAGGGAGAAGTAATCGCCACCGTGGGCGGCATCTGGACACTGAAAACAATGGAGCCGCTGGCCGCGGTGGCACCCGATCCGAATCCTCTCATGCCGGCAATTTGAATCTGATACTCGGTGCCTTGCACCGCGGTGAATGAAACCTGGTTGACGGTGCCGCCGAAGGAGTTGCCGGCGAAGGCCACTTGCGTCAGCGCGTTGACAGCCGTGCCGGTATAGACGCCCTGGCCGATGTTGAAGCTGCTGCCCGTGGTGTTGATGACCACGCGCCCGGCGGCTGGCGCCACCCAACTCCACCAGAGCGTGGTGCCCCACACGGTGAAACCGCTGCCCGTGGGTTCGCCCGTTTCCGTGGTCGCGCCCACGTTCGAAGCGGTGACGCCAGTGACCGCACCAACCAACGGAAAACGATTGGTGAAGTTGTCATTGGCCAATGGATCAAAAATGAAATTCATCTGGTTGGTGAACGTGTAGGCGGTGCGGCCCAAGCTGTCAGTGGCCACGGCATAGACGGTGTGGCTGCCCAGAATTCGATCCGTCACCAGCGCAGAATAGGGCGCCGTGCTGTCACTGCCCAACAGCGCGTCGTCGTAATAGAAATCCACCTTGCTTACCGTCAGCGGTGCCGCCACCCCGGCGGTGGCTGTCACGCTGTAGGCCATCGTATTCGGCACGTTCTGGCCACTGGTCGGGCTGGTCAGGGTCGCCACGAGAGGATTCTCCACTATGGTGATCAGATTGGTGATCGATTCCGCCCGCTGAATCGGCGAAGAACTGTCGGTCACTTGGGCCGAGCAAGCGTAGGTCCCCACCGGCAGCACGCCGAGATCCACCGTGAACGGAGGCGTCGGACTCGCGTTGTAGGTCTGGCCGTTGACAGTAAACGTCACGGCATACGGTCCCGTGCCCCCGCCGGTCACGGCGGTCAGCACCAGCGAGTGCCCGTGGTTGAAGGCCGCTCCGTTGGTCGGGATTAACATGACCGCGACGGGCCCGGTGATCTGCACCGCATGTGTCACAGAGTTGCTCACCCAGCCGGTGGCGTCCGTCGCCACCGCCCGAATCGCATGGTCACCGACAAACAGTGGGCCAAATTGCAGCTGATAGGGCGCGACACTGTCGGGCTCACCGAAGGGCTGATCGTCCAGGTAGAACTGAACCGCATAGGGCGCCGTGCCGCCGATGACGGTGGCGCCGGCGCTGACACTGGTGGTGTTGTCGAAAGTGGCACCATCGACAGGGCTCGTCAGCGTCAGGATCATCGGATCGGCGATGAAGAACATATTCGTCAGCGAATTGGTGCTGACCGGCGTGCCGGCACTGTCGGTAGCGACGGCGTAGATGTTGTAAGTGCCCGCAGGCAGCAAGCCCAGACTCACTTCGTATGGCGCGTTCGTGCTGGACCCCGCAGGGGCAAAGCTCGCGTTGCCGGCTCCGTTGTTGGTGAAGTATTGGACCGTGTAGGGCGGAATCCCGTGGGCGGCGATCGCGGTGGCCACGATGGGGCCGCCGGAGACAAACAACTCATCCGGCACCGGGGTCGTGACCCGGCTCAGGAACGCCGGCGGAGCGCCCGCGGTGACTTTCAGGGCGAAATCGTCAATCTCATTGGCAACGTCGGTGCCTGCGTTGGCGTTATCATCGGCCCAGAGGAGATACAGTCTGCCCTCGTTGGTCCAGTTGAGGGCGAGGTTCGTGCTCAACGGGAAGCTCCCCGCCGAGGCGGTGGTATTCAAGGTTGCCAGGGGAGACCAACTATTGGTCTCGCCGGTCAGACTGAAGTAAACATGCGTGCCGCGCCCCGTGTCTTCATTGGCGGCGGTGCCCCCGATCGTGAGGAGATAGGAGAGACTGATTTCCGTCGCATTCGTGCCCGTGTTGTTCAGAAACCGCGCCAGCAGCGCGGTGAATCGATTGCCGGTGGGCCGGGTTTGAAGAAAGGCACCGGCTGAACTCCACGTCGCCAAAACATTGGCCGTCGGCGGTTCACCCGAGTCGGACACCGTGCGGTTGGTGATGTTCGCGGCGTTCATCGTGGCGTTGACGTCCGCGTCCATGTCGTAATTGTCCCCGCCTCCGCCGCCACGGCTCACCGTGGCCCAATCGGTCGTCATCGGCCGCGTCGCAAAGGTGTTGGCGTAGCCGCCCGGCCCCACCACCGCCGCCTGAAGATTCAGGTTCACAAAGTTGAAGGACCAAGTGGCGTTGGAGGTCGTCGAGTCAAAGGCCAGCGCCGCCGGCCAGCCCACATCGGTGATGCCATGGTTGGTGGCCCAAGTGACCGTCACCAGACCGGACGGCGGCGGATCGACGAGGAACACGTAGTTCGTGCCGTCGCCGCTGACCGCGGCGGCGGGAGCGCCGTTCAGCAGCAGGTCACTCGCAGTCACGTTCACCACGTATTCGCTAAAGGTCACCTGGATGCCGCCGAGATTGCTGATCGTGACATCAGAAAGTGGGGCGTGAGCGACGAGAACTGGTGCCACCGTGTTGGTCGGGGGGTAGGTGATGACCACATTGACCACGGCGGAGGTGCCCCGCAGGCCATTGGTGTCCGTGGCGATGGCCGTCAGGGCAACGGCACCGAAGGGTGTATTCCAGGCGATGCTGTATGGGCTGACTCTGTCGTTTGCCGCCAGCACGTCATTGGTGAGGAACGCAACATTCGTCACGGCCCCCGGCGTGCTGACCAGGGCAGTGACGAGCAGATTGGTTGGTCCTTCGGCAATCAGGCCGTCTGTCGGAGCGGTGATTTGAACGAGCGGCGATCCGTCGGCGTCGTGAACCGCAATGGTGATCGGGGCGGACTGGGCGTTCGAGCCCGTGTCGTCGGTGGCAATCGCCGTCAGGGTGTGCCGTCCCACCGGTGGGTTGGTCCACTCGAACGTGTACGGGGCGGCGGTGAGGTCGCCCAGTTTCGCTCCATCCGCAAAGAACGCCACCTTGCTGATGGACAGGGGGGGCGGGGTGACTGCGACGATGGGGATCATACTCGGGGCAAAGAACCGGGCGTTGTTCGTCGGCGAGGTCAGAGTCACGCTGAGCGGTGGACGTTGGCTCGTGCCCGCCGTGACGGCGACGAAGAAGTTGTCGAGCGTATAGGCCGGGTCGCTGCCCTCCATATTTGCGTTGTCGTCGATCCAGGCGACGTAGAGATTGGTCCCTTCAGTCCACGGGGTCGTCAGCGTGAGATCCGCGGCGAGGGTGCCTGCGGCAGGGTTGGTGCTCGATAACTCCGGAATTGGCACCCAACCGTTCGTCAGGCCGGTGACGTTAAAGAAGGCGCGCAAGCCAGGGTTGTCCGCTTCCGGTGGCCCACCTTTGATGTCAAAGTCATACGAAATGCGAAGGCTGGTTGCGTTGGTCCCCGTATTGTTGACCAGTTTTGCCTGGACCACGACGCACCGGAAGCCGGCCGGCCGCGTACAAAGATAACCGCCATTGGCCGACGTCCAGATCGCATTGTTGTTCGTTGACGGCGGGTCGGAGGGACTACCATCCACCACCGTCTGGTTGATGGCCGACGGCGCAATCGACTGGAGGAAAACGGCGGGATTATAAACATCCGCCGCTGAACCGGGGAAGGGGCGTGATGACCAATCGGCAAATCGCGGCTTGCTATCAAAGCTGTTGGTGTGTCCCGCGGGTCCGACTGAGGCTCCCAAGAGCGGGTGGATCGCGGTGGCAAGAAGAAGGACGCTGACGCCGAAGCTACGCACAATTGGTTTCATGGCTTGATACATCTGAGTTGCTCACTGCCGCGGGCTTCACTGCCCGAAAGCACCCGCATGACACGCCAGACCATGAAATTCATGATCTTCCGTAACGACGAAGACCTTACGGATTGGCAGTCATTCTTCAGGATTTATGGCTTCACCCAAATCATGCGCAAAACAAATCCAAACTCCGCAAACAAAGTTTTGGGAATGCTTCTAAAACTCCTTCGAAATACGATTCAATCCGAGTAGCAGACGGACCAAGCTCAAAAAATGGCCAGCTTGGAGCGCAATTGCCTCGGGACTGCAAGTCTCCCCGCGCCGACCAATCTCAAGTTTCCACCAGTCAAGCGGGCAGGGCACTGTCAGCAAAACAGTGCTTGCCCCCGGGCCAGTCGCAAAAGCCCATGGCATTCCGCGCCGTTGCGGACGGTCCTCAGCACGCTTCGTTCGAGCAGAGTCGGGATCTCGTTAAGCTTCATCGCACCGTCTGTTTCTCCAGCCTGTGCGGGACGACTGCGCGCTAGAAAGAGAACCGCCCATCCCGGTCACCGCTCCGGCCGCAGATGCTGGTCAAACCAGTCGGCGAACTTGGAGACATTGAACAGCATCGTCAGCCAGCCGTGTTGGCCGCCGGGATGAACCACCAGCTTGATCGGACGCCCCACCTCGCGGGCCTTCGCCTCGAACCACTCGGATTGCTCCAGCGGTGTCAGGGTGTCGGCGTCGCCATGCACAATCAGCACGGGAGGCAGATTCGTCGTGACGTGGTAGATCGGTGAGGTCTCGCGCCCAATGACTTTCCAAACCGCCAGGTTGGTGGACTGCGGGCCGAAGGCGCGGACAAAACTTTTCGGCGGACCGCCGTCACCGAGATTCTCGGTGGACTTGCCGAGGTTCAGCAGATCGGTGATGGGAAAGAAGATCGCCACCGCCTGCACGGCGCTGCTTTCGCGATCCACCGGATCGGCTGAGTCGGCCGGTCCGGGTCCACCGCGTGTGGCCAACATCAGGCTCAAGTGGCCACCGGCGCTGCCACCAGACACGCCGAGACGCTGCGGGTCCACGTCGTATTCCTTCGCGTGATGCCGCACGAAGCGCACCGCGCGGTGCATGTCGTCGATGGTCTCCATGACCGATGCGTCCGGCTGTGACACGTGATAGGTGGCGAACACGGTGTAGCCGCGGCGCAGGATGGACGCGGCCATCCATTCACCGAACTCGCCCGGCTTTCCTGATTTCCACCCGCCGCTGACCAGCACGAGCACGCCAAGGCCGTTGGGCTTGGAAGGTTTGATGACGTCCAACGCGATGGACCGGCCTCCGCGTTGGCCGTAAACAATCCCATTCCTTCGCTGCACGCTGGGATGGAAATACCACCAAAACGAACCGACCACCGTGGCGGCCAGCAGCACCAAGCACAGCAGAGTCCACAGACAACCCTTGAGCACGCGACGAAACGTCATGCGCCGAGGATGCACCCGAACTCTCCGGCCCGGCGAGCAATTGCCTTCAACTCAAACGGCGCAATTGGAATCGTGCGAAGAAGTCTTAAACCACGGATGCACACGGATAAACACGGATTTCCTGCGGCATGTCTGCCTCGCCCTTCGGGTGATCCACTGGTTTTCTGCAAGTGCCTGGCATCCGTGTCCATCGGTGTCCATCCGTGGTTGAACTGCGGTTTTTAGGTTCAACCCTCGGGCGCTGGATGGCGCCGTGGTTCTTCGAGAACTGAAAATCAGTTTCTGGCAACCCCGGTCCTTGGTGGTTTGCGCAGAACTCCAGCCCTGGTTCTCCAAATACAAACGGCCACAAGCTCCCCCTGAACAGAAAAACCCCGTCCGGTGTGCGGACGGGGTTCCAAGGCAAACCACGGAACGAAATTACTGAAGAAGGCGCAGCACGCTTTGCGGGAGCTGGTTGGCCTGGGCCAACATGGCAGTACCCGCCTGGGTGAGAATATTCTGCTTGGCGAACTGCGTGGACTCGTCGGCCATGTCCACATCCTGAATGCGCGAACTGGCGGCGGAGATGTTCTCCTTGCTGACGGCCAACTGCTCGCTGGTGTAGTTGAGGCGGGCCTGGTAGGCGCCGATGCTGGCGCGGGCTCCGGCGAGTTCCTTGATGGCGTCGCGCACCACGGTCAGCGCAGCCGCGGCGTTGGCCACCGTGTCGATCGTTGCGCGACCGGTGCCGGCGGCATCGCTGCCCATGACGGCGGTGTAGGTCGCCGCCTGAAGATCAATGCCATTCATGGTGAAGGTGTTGCCCTCGGAATCGATGGTAATGTCCAGCGCGGTGGTCGAGAAGAGGGTGACGCCGTTGAAATCACGGGTGGAGGTGTTGAAGGCGAAAGCCGCGAGCTGCGCGAATTCGTTGTCATACAAGACGCGGTCGTCGTCCTTCTTGGTGATGTCCTGGGAGAGGATGGACAGTTCGCTCATGCGATCGAACGCCTTGCCCACCTTCTTGAGATAGCCGTCCTGGGTTTGCGTGAACGAGACGGCGTTGGCCACATTGGTCATGGCGGCTCCCAGACGCATCACTTGTGCGTCCAGACGCATGCTCACGGCGAGGCCAGCGGCGTCGTCGGCGGGGTTGACGATTTTTGAACCGGAGCTGAGGCGGGACAGTGATTTGCTGAGCAGCGTCTGGTTCAGTGCGAGGTTGTTGGCGGCGGTCTGCGCCGCACTGTTCGTATTAATGATCATACGGTTTGTTCGGTTGACTATTTGTTGTGAGAACCAGCGGAAGGAGTCGCCGCCAGTCCGGTTTTGTTTTTGGTTTTTTGTTGGGAACGCGGCATTCGCGGCACCGCAGACCGGCAGCTTGTCAGGGACTCCTGATTGCACCGCTGAATTTCTTCATAAACTTCCTGCCGATGAACCGGAACCTCGCTGGGCGCGCGGATGCCGAGTTTCACGACCTCGCCTTTGACGCGCATCACGGTGATGCGGATCGTCTCACCGATGACGACACTCTGGAGATTTTTTCGGGATAGAACCAACATAGGAGATCAAGGCTCGATCTGGACAGGATGCTGCAGCGAGAACTCCCAGGCGTTGTCTGGAACGACCTGCCGCCCCTGCGCGGTTTGGCGGTTGATGAGAATCGGACCGCGCAAGTTGGCCGTGACCCGGCCCGGGCTGTGAATGGTGACCACGTTCAGCACCAGCGCATCCTCATCGCGAGCCAGGCCCAGATGAGCCGTGTCACGCGGATTGACCTCCAACTGGTAGTCCTGGTGGATGTGGTGCGGCTCGACGACAAGGAATTCGAGTTGCGGATCGGACAGGGACTGCAGCCGCTGAAACGGTTCCTCACTCGGCCGCGAGAGCAGGTGAAACTCCGGGGACCGCTCGAATCCCACCAGGTTCAGCACCAGGGGCAGTTTCCGGTCGTCCGCCAGGAGAGGCTCAGAGTTTAATGTCGTAGTATCGTTCATCTGTATTCCGGGACTTAGCAGTGACCATGCCAAGACGGAAAACTCTTCCCTTCCGGTCGGAAAATGTATCGCGGAAGCGTGCAAACGGGCCTTCGCCGCGTCGCGTGGGGTCTTTCCGGCAGAAAGCGCCGCTGTTGACGGAGGATTTTGCCGCTCCCGCTGCAACGTGATCGGATTAATAGGAAGGGCCATTTCAGGAAGAGCGGCGGAGCCACCAAGACGTCCGCCGGCAACGATTTAACGCAGGTAATCGAGGAGGGACTGACGAAGGATGGTCGAAGCGCTCTGCAAAGCGGCCTGATAGGCGACTTGGGTCTCGCTCAGCCGGACCATGGACTCGGCCAGATCGGCATCCGCTTCCTTGGAGATGAGGTTTTCCGTCCCATCCATCCGGCTGGCTGCCAGTTTATCCGCCGCTTCGAGACGCGATTGCAGCGCGCCGTTGGTGCCCACATGAAAGAGAATGTTCTCCTCATCCGCGGCCAGGGCCGGACGATCCTGGGTGGCGATCGCCTGGTAATCCGCGCTGTTGAGGTGGTTTTGCAGCGCAATCAGATGGCCAAACAGATCCGCGCCCACCCTGCTATCCCCGGTCAATCCGCGCGCCCCCGCGCCGGTATTGTTGGCGCCGGGCACCTGCACGCTGAACAAGCTGCCTTCGGCAATCTCCGCTTCGGCCACGTCGGTGTTGCCGCGGTAGTCCACTCCGGTGACATGGCCGTCGACGTCGGTGGTGGCCACGAACGGCGCCTGGTCGCTGCGCGTGCCGGCAAACAGGTACGCTCCGCGCGACTGGCCGTTCATCACCTGCACCGCCTGCTTGAGGAGTTGCGTCACCTCAATGCCAAAGGTGCGAAGTTCCTCCGGCGATTTCAAATCATCCGCCTGGATGGCGACCTCCGAGGCCCGGTCAAAGATTTGCTTCAACGTCTTGATGACATTGAAGGTGGCATTGGCCGTTTCCTGCAACGTGCCGATGTTCTGGCGATACTGGCCCAGCAGATCTTTCTCCACATTAAGGTTCATCACCCGGTGGACCGCGGCCGGATTGTCCTCCGGGTTGCGCAGCTTCTGACCGGTGGCCACCTGCTCTTGCAGCCGGCTCTGGCGCGCGGCGATCTTGCCGAGTTGCTGTGAAACGAGATTGGGAAAGGTTCGCGAGGCGATTCTCATGGCGGCAATGAATCAGGGGTTAGCGCTTCAAACCGAGCACCGTGTCGAGCATCTCGTCGATGGTCGTAATCACCCGGGCCGAGGCTTCAAAGGCCTTCTGGTATTTGACCAGATCGGTCATCTCCTCATCGAGCGACACGCCGCTGACCGAGTCGCGCTGGCGAAGCAGCATGTTCTGCACAAGTTGCTGGTCGGTGATTCGTCCGTTGGTGGAGGAAAGCGACAGCCCGACTTCCGCCACAATCTGGTTGTAGCGGTCGCTGAAGGTCTGGTTGCCCAGTTCGGGAATCTTCTGCGCGGCGATCTGGGCCAGAGCCAGGGCCACTTGATTGTCGCCCGCCGCCCCGGCGACGCCGCTGGCTTGAATCAATCCCGGATTATCAGCCAGCGCCGCGTTGAGACGGATGTCCGCGGCATTGGTTCCCTCGAACAGATCGGCCCCGGTCGTTCCCTGCAGACCGAATCCGGCCCGATGCACCGCGTTGGTCTTCTCGATCAGTTGCGCCGCCACGGTGTTGATTTCTTCACGCAGTTGCGCGACCGCGCCATCGCGCACCGCGATCTGCCCCTGCAGGCTCCCGCTGGTAAGGTTCAGCGGCGTTGCCCCGGCGGTGGTCCGGATCATCATCCGGCCGGCCCCGGCATCATAAGTCTCGATGGAATCGAGCACATCGCGGCCCGAAACCAGCAGTTCGCCGCCCACCGAAAGATTGACCGAACCATTCGGCTGGCTGGTCACTTCAACATTTACCAGCCGGGAAAGCTGTTCGACCTGTTCCTGGCGCGTATCGCGCAGATCGTTGGCGGTCGCGCCGGAAAACTCGGATTGGACAATGCGGTCGTTCAGTTGCGCGATGGAATCCAGAAACCGGTTCACGTCGCCAACATCCTGCTGCACACCCTGCTCGAGGTTGTCCTGCAGAGCCTGCAGCCGGCCGTCCACCTGGTTGAACCGCGAGACCAGCGTGGCCGCCCGCGTCAGCACCGTCTGGCGCTCGGTGGTGGACGAGGGGGACGTGGCGAGGCTCTGGAAAGAATTGAAGAAGTCCGAGAGGCTCACCGCCAGCCCGGCCTGGCCGCTGGCGCCGCCGGCCGCCGCCGATCCCGCCGCCCCGTCGGCCCGCCGGTCAATCTCCTCACCCAGGCTCGATTGCGCGTATTGCAGCGCCTGCTGCTGGGCTTCGAGAAATCCCTCGACGCTGGACTCGGCCTGGATCTGCCGGTCCACCAGCGCATCGCGCAACTGGACAATCGCGGTGGCGTCCACTCCTGTCCCCTGCCACCCCACCGCGGTCTGCACCGCCTCGGAAGTCTGGAGAATGACCCGCTGCCTGGCGTAGGCGGGATTGTTGACGTTGGCGAGGTTCTGACCCGCGGTTTCGATGCCCGCGCGCTGCGCCTGCATCGAGCGCACACCGAGTCCAAGAGAGGCGAAGAAGTTGAGCATGGTACGCGTAAGTCAAACCACCGCTTCATAAACCCTGCGCAGGGCGGTTGCCGGTTCCATCCGGCGCCCCGTGCCGTCGTAGCCGGTGGAGCCAACCGACGGAAAGAGCCGTTCCATGAACTGCTGCATCAAATCCAGGGCCCGGCGGAGCAGCAATTGGTTTTGCCGGGCGCGTTGCTGGATCCGGCCCAGCAGCAGGTTGTTCTCGTCCACCAGCGCCTGCACCATCGTCCGTCCCGCCACGGAAAGACCGGGCAGCAGCGCCGAGAAAGTGGCCGGCTCCGGCAACCCCAGCACCACGGCCAGGTTCCGGCGGCAGCCTTCGCGGGCGTGGCGGGCCGATTCCACCGCAATCGCCTGCGCGTTGACGGCATCAATGGCCTCCAGCAAGTCGTGGGTGCGACGCTCGATGATGAAAGTTTGTTGCTGCTCGAGCAGCCCCAGCAGCGCGCCATACTGCCGGAGTTCGTCGCGCAGGGCCGCCACCAGTTCTTGGGCAGGATCGTTCATTTTGTTCCGGTCGTGTCCAGGGGCCGAACCGCCTCGGGACGTGTCAGTTGTTTTTCAAACATGGTTCCCAGGCCGAGGGAGCCGCTGCGGGAGATTTGCTCCGCGAGCGAGCCCGTCATCCAGTCGCGATAGATTCCGGAGGTGGCCGAGTCGTGGACCAGCGACGACGGGAAAGCGGGCTTCATCGACTGTTCGAGCACCTGGCGCAGCAAGACCGCCTCAAACTGCTGACACGCCGCGGCCAGCTTCTCCTTTTGCGACAGATGCGAATTGCCCGCCAACTGCTCCGGCGGGAGCGATTTCGCGCTGATCGATCGATTGAGCGGTGAGACATCCATGGCTTAACGGATCAGCACCTCGGCTTGCAGGGCGCCGGCCTGGCGCATGGCTTGAAAGATGGCCATCATGTCGCGGGGCGTGACGCCGAGGGAATTGAGCGCCGCCGCCACCTTTTCCACCGTCGGCAGCTCCGGCAGCGCCACCATTTTCGATTTATTTTCGGTCACGTCCGTCTCGGTCTGCGGGGTCACCACGGTGCGACCCTTGTCGGCGAAGGCCGATGGCTGCGAAACGTTGAGCGTCGAGGCGACGCTGATGGTGATGTTGCCGTGCGACACGGCGCAGTTGGCGATGCGGATGCGCGCGGTGGCGACAATCGTGCCGGTGCGCTCGTTGATGATGATGCGGGCGGGGGTTTCCGGATTCACTTCGATGTCTTCGATCATCGCGATGAACTCCACCGGCGAGCCCCGGGCGTGCTCCGGCAGGCGCACGCGCACCGTGCTGGAATCCACCGCGCAAGCCGCCCCGGCGAATTGCAGGTTGATCGCGGCGGCCGCGCGCGCCGCCGAGGTGAAACCCGGATCGCGCAGCAACAATTCCAACTGGTCGTCCCGGATGATGGTGGCGGGAATCTCCTTTTCCACCAGGGCGCCGCCGGTGATCTGACCGACGGTCGGATGATTCTTTGTCACCGTGGCGCCGCCGGGACCGCCACCGCCGGCAGAAAATCCACCCACGGCAATCGGCCCCTGGGCGACCGCATAAACCTTTCCGTCCGCGCCCAGCAACGGAGCCTGCAACAACACGCCGCCCTGCAGTGATTTCGCATCGCCGAGCGAGGAGATCAGGACGTCCAGCCGGGTGCCCGATTTCGCGAACGCGGCAATATCCGCCGTGATCAAGACGGCGGCGACATTCTTCGCGGAGAGAGTCTGTGCGGTGAGGTTGATTCCGAATCGCTGGAGGGCGTTGGCGACGCTTTGCTTGGTGTAAAGCTGGTCCCGGTCGCCGTCGCCCGCGAGGCCCACCACGAGGCCGTAGCCGACCAACTGGTTGTCGCGCGCGCCGGCCACCACGGCCAGATCGCGCAGGCGCACACCCGCCGCGCCGCCCCGCTGCGCGCCGAGGAGCAGCAGCAACCCCGTGATGATGAAACGTGACCAGAGCATGGGCGTCGTCCTCAAAACGGATTGAGCTTGTTCCAGGTCCGTTGCAGCCATCCCTGCCGCTGCGAGTCGCTGATGACTCCCTTGCTGACGACCTTGATGCTGGCGTCGGCCACGTTGTAGCTGAAAACGGTGTTGTTCGCCTGAATGTCGTCCAGGCGCACCACGCCGCGGAGGATGATGGTCTGCTGCTCGCCGGAGAACGAAGTCTCACGCTGGCCCTCGATCACGAGGTTGCGATTGGGCAGCACATCCACCACGCGCACCGAGATGCGCGCCGCGATTTTTTCCGAGTTGTTGATGCTCCCGCCGCCGTTGAATTCGCTGTTGGACTTCCACTTCAACGCGGGCATCTGGCCGTTCTTCGTCAGGAACGAACTGCCCTTGGGGCTGTAGAGCACCGTTTCGAGGGTGGCATCCACTCCCGACTTTTTGGAGGTTCCCGTCTGGTTGTCCTTGGTGGCGGAGCTGTTCTCCTGCACCAGAATGGTCACCAGATCGCCAATCCGCGTCGCCCGCTTGTCCGCCACGAGCGACTGCGACGCCGACTCGGACCAGAGAGAATCGGCGGACGACGTTCCCGCCGCCGCGACCAGCAGGGCGGCGAGGGCGAACGCGGCTTGAGGACGGCGGCGTGGATTAGAGCAGGAGAAGAACTGATTTTTCATCGATGACCTTTCCCCGGACTTCGCGCCGGGATTGTGGATTGCGGGCGCGGACAATCTGGCCGGGCGCGCCCTCTTCAAGAATTTCGACCTTGAGCGAGATGCTCAGCGCCCCGTCCTGCAAAATGGCTTCAGCGGTCTGTCCCCGGCGAACCACCGGGCGCAGGCGGAAGGAACGCGGGGTGAGCGGCTGACCGGCCTGGAGATTTTCGGTGAGTTCGCACGCGCCCTGGCCCGCGGGGATTTCGCTGAGGGATTCGCGCATGGTCAATTGATCGCGCCGTTCCCTGGCAAAATCGCCCTCCAGCAGAAGGTCGCCCCGGCGGACGGCTTGACGGGCCAGCAGAACCTCCCGCCAGACCCGCGCCTGGAGCGCTGTCTGCCAGGTGCCCACCGGCGCGCCACCGGCCAGCAATTCAAAGCGCAGAATGAAATACGAGTTCACCCCGCTGGTCGGCAGATCCAGCACCCGGAGTGTGAGCGGTTCGTCGGGAATCCGGATGGTGGTCCATGGTCGCGGCAGGCGCAGTTCAAGTTCGCCGCGATCTTTGACGTGTTGCTCCTGGAGGGTGGTGCGCACGAGCGCGAGCAAATCAGCCTCGCCCAACATCCGGCTCCGGCGGGTGATGGAAACGCGCGCCGCGCCCGACCAGTTCGTCGCCGTCGTCATGCCCACCCGGGCGAGAGCCTCGCCGACCTGGGCGCGTGTCAGCGCCAGTGCCTGCCCAAAGACCGGCGCCTCGGCGAGCCGGACGTCCGGCAGCGGCGCGTCACCGGCGCTCAAGACCACGTCGGCCAGGAACACTCCTTCGCCACCGGCCAGGACATTGGTGCGGAGCGCCCACGCGGCGCCCTCGTCCGCCCGGAGGCACAGCGCGGACAACGCCAGCCAGACCGCGGCCAGACCGGCGCACCCGAGGCGATTGGAGAGCAACGAGTTCATCAACGTTTGATGTTGTTGCTTTGCTGCAGCATTTCGTCGGCAGCCTGAACGGCCTTCGAGTTCACCTCGTAAGCGCGCTGGGCCACGATGAGATTCACCATTTCCTCGACCACGCTGACGTTCGACATTTCGAGGAAGCCCTGGGAGAGCTGGCCGAAGCCGCTCTCTCCGGGATTGCCCATTTCAGGGGTGCCGGACGCCTGCGTCTCGCGCATGAGATTCCGCCCGATGCTGTCGAGACCGGCGGGGTTGTTGAACCGTGAGAGCTGCACCCGGAAACTCGTCTGCCCGTTGGCGCCGGAGTAGGTGACATCGCCGGTCGGCGAGATCGTGATGGCGGTCGTGCCCTGGGGAACGGGCTGGAAACCATTGACCAGCAGACCGTCACTGGTGATGACCCGTCCGTCGGCCGCCGATTTGAGAGCGCCATCGCGCGTGTAGGCGCGGGTGCCGTCCGCCATCTGCACTTCGAAGAAGCCATCACCTTCGATGGCGACATCCAGCCGCTCGCCGGTCTGGGTCAGTTCGCCGCTGGTGAAGATCTTGGGGGTCGCGATCAGTTGCGATCCATGACCAATCTGGACGCCGGCCGGCACCTGCGTGCCCGAGGCCAGTTCCGCGCCGGCGGCCTTGGTGGTCTGATAGAGCAGATCCTGAAACTCGACCTTTGATCTCTTGAAGCCGGTGGTGTTGACGTTGGCCAGGTTGTTGGCGATGACGTCGAGGTTGAGCTGCTGGGCTTGCATCCCGGCGGCGGAAGAATAGAGGGCGCGTAACATATCAGTGCAGAAGTGGCGGAAGGAAATTCATGGTCAGGGCGCGGCAGGATTCCCCAGATCCGCGATGACCCGGCTCATGCGCTCGTCATGCATCTGAAGAACCTTCTGGTTCGCTTCAAACTGGCGCATCGAGGTGATTAAATCAGCCATTTCCACCACGGGCACGCTGTTGGCCGCTTCCAGAAAGCCCTGACTCAACGTGGAGTTGACCGCCTCCAATGGCTTGACGCCCGGCTGATCCGCCGTGAAGAGGCTTTGCCCCACCGTGCGCAGCGCCTGCGGATTGGCAAACTCGACCAGTTTCAGGCGCCCCCGCTTCACGTCTCCCTGGCTGATCTCGCCACTGGGCGAAATGGTGAGCACGCCCCTTTCATTGGGATCCATTTGGATGGGCCCATCCTGTCCGAGCATGGTGTTGCCATCCTTCGACAGCAACTGGCCGGAGGAACCAATCTGCATCGAGCCAAGCCTGGTGTAGGCACGGGTGCCATCCGGAAGCTGGACTTCAAAGAACCCCGGCCCGCTGATTGCCAGATCTGTGGCCACGCCCGTGGGCTGAGTTTCGCCCGGGCTGAAGTTGGTGGAGAACACCGCACGGGGCATGACCGACGAGCCGGCGGCACCGACGGAGTTGGCGGACACACTCTCGAAGGACACCTCCTGACGCTTGAAGCCCGGCACCATGCCGGCGGCGAGATTGCCCGCGATCGCTTCCTGCCAGAGCGCGCTGGCGTTCATTGCTGCCGCGGTCTGATAGAGGCTGACGTTCATAAATCCTTGTCTAAGCAGAACCAATGCCGTGCGGAACAAATCGTCCCCTGACGGGGGTGCCCTCGATCCCGCCACCGTGATTCGGGCAATTCGTGCCGTCCGCGGGCGCAGAATTTGCCGCGGTCTGGCCATGCGGCGTGGCTTGGGGGAATCGGGGCGACATGGGGGAGGATTCCGGCGGACGGGGGGGAGGCCGGTCAGTAATCGCACTCGATCTGGTGAACCTCGCCGCAGGCGCAGCGAACCTCGATCACCTTGATGCGTTCGCCATCGCGATGGACCGCCAGCCGCGAAGCCGAAGGCGCCATCACGGCGGGCGCGCAGGGAAAACCGACGGGCACGGCTTCCGCGCTGGGCGTGAACCGGCGCGCGGAGGCGGCCTCGGCCAGGACGGTCAGCCGGGACGGCTGGGCTGGACGCTGCCCTGCTTCAGTGGACATCAGTGGCTGAAAGGAATCGTTGGTCATCATTTCACTCCCAAGGTCTGAGGATTCTCGGGGCGGCGCAGCAGCACCGTCACGCGCCGGTTCACCGGGGCATCCGGATCCACGCCTGTCAGGGGCTGTGTCGAGCCGTAGCCGGCGACGCGGTGCATTTGCTCTTCGCGCACTCCGCTCTCACGAAGCTCGCGCCGTGCCGCATTGGCACGGTCCACGGACAATTCCCAGACGCCGTAGCGTGCGCGGGCCGCGCGGTAGCCCTGTTCGGCATGCCCTTCGAGCTCGAGGCTGAACGTGGTGTAGCGCGCGATTTCCCATGCCAGCGTGGAAAAAACCCACGCGCCATATTCGGTGAAATCCGCGGAATCCTTCAGAAAAACCGGCCGGGTGGCGTGATCAAACACACTGATGCGCAAACCTTCGGGAGTGATCTCGAATTTCACGGGCCGGTTTGGCTCCTCGGGATCCTGCTGGAAGAGCTTCGCGAGATCCTCGCTGATGCGCCGCAGCATCTCCATCTCCAGGGCCGACATGGATTCAAAGTCGCCTTTCTGCTCGTGGGTCGCCTGCACGTCCTTGTTCGGCACGATGCCGACGGACTCCTTCGTCACCGAGGCGAAGGGGTTGGTGAACGAGCGGGCGATGGCCTCCTTGATCTTGGTGTCCTGCGCCGTGAGCCAGAGCACGAGAAACAACGCCATCATCGCCGTGGTGAAGTCGGCATAGGCCACCTTCCACGAGCCACCGTGATGTGGGTGCTTCTTGGACATGGGTTGCTCAGGCCGCGGCCCGCTGCACGGTGTTCAGTTGCTTGAGCGTCGCCTCGAAATCCTCGGCGCTCGGCCGCATTTCGCTGCTCAGCCCGCGGCGTCCCAGCTCCACGGCCATGATGGGCGCCATCCCGCCGGCAAAGCCGCGCACACAAGTGGCGATGCAGCGGAGGTAGGCCAGCTCAGACTGGCAGGCAAACTCGAGGTTCTGCGCCAGCGGATTCATGAATCCGTAGGCCAGCAGAATGCCGAGGAAGGTGCCCACCAGGGCCGCCGCCACTTTGTGACCGATCTGCTCGATCGGTCCGGCGATGGACGACATGGTGATCACGATGCCCAGCACGGCGGCGACAATGCCGAAGCCGGGCATGGCGTCCCCGGCCTTGGTCAATACCAGCACGGGCGCGTGGTGTTCCTCCTCCATCTTCGCCAGTTCGATCTCGAAAAGCTGGGTCAACTGGTCGGGTTTGACTTTGCCATCAATCAACGGCCGCAACGCGCCGCACAGAAAGGTGATCGCCTCGTGGTCTCCCAGGAAAGTCGAATACTTGGTGAAGATCGAACTCTGGGCCGGGTTCATCACATGCTCTTCGAGGGCGATCATCCCGTTGCGGCGCCCCAGCAGGAACAACTCGTAAAGTGCCGGCAGCAGTTCCTCATAGTCCTTCCGGCCCCGGGATTTTCCCTTGAGGATTCTGATCACGCCGTGCAGCAGGTCGATCAGGACCTTTTTGGGGGACATGATGATCAGCGCGCCAAGCGCACCACCAATGATGATGACAAACTCGGACACATGCCACAGCGCCCCGACGTGCCCGCCGGCCATCATGAATCCGCCAATCACCGAGACGGCAACAATGAGCGCTCCAATAATGATAATCATGGCTGCAACCTCCTCGAATTTCCGCGCAGAACATCTCCCATCTGAAGTTGAACCCGGAGGGTCAGAATCGCCTGGGCATGGATCTGGCAGATGCGCGATTCCGTCAAACCCAGCACCACGGCGATTTCCTTCAATTGCAGATCCTCGTAGTAGTACAAGGCCAGCACCTTTCGCTTCGCCTCCGGCAACGCGCGGATGCAATCGGCGATTTCCCGGGCCAGATCCCGCCGCACCGCCTGTTCGGCCGGGTCATCCTGGGTCGGATCCGCAATCACCTCGTAAAGACAGGCATCCTCGCCCTCGCCGCCCACCACGCTGTCGAGGCAGACAAAGGTGGCCGGCCGGATTTCTTCCAGGCGTCGCTGGTAATCCGCCAGGGTGAGGCCCAGGGCCGCGGCCATCTCCGCCTCGTCCGGCATCCGACCCAGCCGCTGGCCGAGGTCGAACATCACTTGTTCGAGCTTGCGCGTCCGTTCGTGAACCGAGCGTGGCGCCCAATCCAGGCGCCGCAGTTCATCCAGCACCGCTCCGCGGATCCGCTGCCGCGCATACGTCTCAAACGAGCAGCGGCACGAGGGATCGAAATTCCTCACCGACTGCAGCAGCCCGATCAAGCCGGCGCTGTGCAGGTCATCGGCACTCACATGCGCAGGCAGGGTCATCAGCAGGCGGCAGACGATCATCCGCACCAGGGGCAGGTATTGCTCGATCAGGCTGCCCTCCAATTCCGTGTCGGCGCAGCGCCGGTAGCGTTGCCAGAGGTCGGGGGAATCCGCCGCGGGAAAGGCGGCTGCGTCCGTCGAATCGGGTAAGATGTTCGGCTGTTCGTTCATGGACGACGCGATGCGTTGGAGGTCGGTTGCGTGATCGGTGTGATGACGCGCCGCGGCTGTCCGGCCGCCTGATGCCAGTTGCGGATCAGCAAGCGCCCCCACCAGCGCATCACCACCGCGCCGGCGGTCGCCGCCAGGCAGCTCTCCAGCAGGATCGCCGCCGGATCCCGGCGCTGTTGCCATCCGCAGGCGGCCACCACCGCCATGCCGGTCACTGCTCCGATCATCATCAGCTTCTTCATATCTTCAGGCACCGTGGAGAGTTGGTGCGTCGAGCGCCGCTGGGTTTGGGAATGTTGCCTGCCCGAGGAGATGCCCGGCGCTGGCTTGATGGAAGCGTCCCGGAATTTCCGGATCCGCCGAAAGAAAACGCAGCGCGCAACCGGCGCCGCAGACCAGATTCCACAGCCGGCCCCACTGCGGCGTCTCGTCGAGGTGGGTCACGATGACATCCTGATAGGGCAGCGCCGTGAAGGCGCGCGCCTGGGCCAGCATCACCGCGGCATCGTAAGCGCCGTTGAGCACGAGATGCACCTGCGCCCCATGACACCGCTGCAACGACGTGCGCAAGCCGGCCACCTCCGCGACCTCGCGGAGATTGACCGCCGGAAGATCGAAGAAGTGCCGCTCGCCCGGCAGCGCCACGGAGGAGGATTTCGCCGTGCGCTCTTCCGGCACGCCGAGGATCTGGCAGAAGACACTCAGCGATTCGGCCGTATTGGCGCGCGCGCCATCCAGACGCCAGACCCGCGCGGGCAGTCCTTCCACCAGCACCGTCTGCGCGAGCCATTTGCACAGCGCCGTCGTCTTGCCGCTGCCGGCGGGACCGATGAAGAAATGCGCGTCCACAGCATCCGGTGGCAACTGGGGCTCACGCCAGAAGCGCTGCAACCCCGCGCGCAACGAGGCCAGTTCCCCGGCCACGGTGGTGCCCGGGCAACGGGCCGGCATGGAAGCCAGCACCTGTTGGGCACAGCCCGGCAGCAGTCCAAGACCCCCGAGCAGCGCGACAGGGGAAGCACCCCCGCCCTGCTCCGCCGGGGCGTGGTTCACGGAGTTCACCGAGAAAGCAGGCAGGCCCAGTGCGGCGGGAGGCAACGGCTCCGGCTCCGGCAGGCGGGCCGTGATCTCCACCTCACCATAGCGGCGCCAGAGCCGGCTGAAGCCGCGCGCCGGAAGGCGGCGGAGGTTGCAGATCACCGCTTCCGATCCCAGTTGCGCCTCCACCTGCCGCAAGGCCTGGGCCGCATCCTGCCCGACAAACAAGGCTGTTTTCATGTCAGGCCTTTCTCCCGCAGCGCAGCGTCGCCGCCTTTGGAGGGGCGTCGCACGGGTGCTTCGTGATGGTGGTGGTGCCCGTTATTCATTCGAGGCTGGGAATGATGGCCGCGTTCAGGATCTGAACCCGCGGCGGGATTTCGTGATAGGACAGCACCGCCAGTTCGGCAAAGGTCGTCTCGAAAAAACGGCGGAAACCCAGGCGGATTTGCGGCGCGCACAGCACCACCGGCGGCTGCCCGGCGGCCAGCATCTGCTGGACGAATTTGGTCAGGTTATCCAGAAGGTGCCGGGCCAGCTTGGGCTCCACGACGAGAGCCACCTCGCTGCCCGTCTGGCGCACCCCGCGGACGATCTGCTGTTCGAGCTTGGGATCGATGGTGATGGCCCGCAGCGATCCGTTGGGAAGGAGCAGCGGCTTGGTCAATTGCACGCCAAGGGCGCGGCGGGCGTGCTCGGAAAGTTCGTCCGGATTTTTGGTGACCGTGGCATGGTCGCTGACTTTTTCCAGGATGCCCGCGAGATTGCGAATGGCCACTCCTTCCGACAGGAGGTTTTGCAGGATGCGTTGCACCTGGCCGACGGAGAGCTGGGCGGGCACGAGTTCGTTGACCACCGCCGGATGGGTTTCCTTGAGGTGATCCAAAAGCTTCTGCACATCCTGCCGGGTGAGGATCTCGTGGCTGTGGCGCTTGACGGTTTCCGAGAGATGGGTGACGAGCACGGAGGCGGCATCGACCACGGTGTAGCCCGAAACCTCGGCTGTCTTGCGTTCGACGTCGGTGATCCAGGTGGCCGGCAGTTGGAAGACCGGCTCGACGGTGGGAATGCCTTTGAGCGTCGTTTTGCTGTGGGTGGCATTCATCGCCAGCCAATGACCGGGCATGATCTGCCCCTGGGCCACCGCATGCCCTTTGAGCACGAAGCGATAATCATTCGGCCCGAGCTGGAGATTGTCGCGCACCCGGATGGGCGGAATGATGATGCCCATCTCCTGCGCAAAATTGCGGCGCACGCCGGTGACACGCTCCAGGAGATCGCCACCCTTGCGGGTGTCGGCAATGCTGACGACGGCGTAGCCGAGTTCGATCTGCAAGGTGTCAAGGTCGAGCAGATTCTCCAGCTTGTCGGTCGGACGCGCCTCGGCGCCGCCGGGCGTCTTTGGATCCGTCGGCGCCCCAGCCCCCGTCGCGTCCGTGGCGGGAATCAGGCCGACGGCTCCCTTCCGATGCAACGTGTAAGCGAGCCCGCCGGTAATGCCCGCCAGCACCAGGAAAGGCAGCATGGGCAGCCCTGGCACCAAAGCCATCAGCACCATCATCCCCGCCAGGAGACTCATGGCACGGGGATAGAACAGAAGTTGCCGGCCGAGTTCCTGTCCCAGGTCGCTCTTGGCCGTGGCCCGGGTGACAAGAATGCCCGCCGCCGTCGAGGTGATCAGCGCCGGAATCTGGGACACGAGGCCGTCGCCGATGGACAGGATGGTAAAGCGCTGGAGAGCCTCGCTCATCGTCATCCCCTTTTGGGCGATGCCGATGGCGAATCCGCCGACGATGTTGATCAGGGTGATCAGGATGGCCGCAACCGCGTCCCCGCGGACGAACTTGCTCGCCCCGTCCATGGCGCCGTAGAAATCGGCTTCCCCCTCGACCTTGCGCCGGCGCTGCCGGGCTTCCACCTCGGTGATGAGTCCGGCGTTGAGTTCCGCGTCGATCGCCATCTGCTTGCCGGGCAACGCATCCAGGGTGAAGCGCGCCGCGACCTCGGCGATGCGCCCGGCACCCTTGGTGATGACGATGAAGTTGATCAGCACGAGGATGAGGAACACCACCATGCCGACCACGTAGTTGCCGCGGACGGCGAAGTTCCCGAAGGCCTCGATGATGTGGCCCGCGTAGCCGTCGAGCAGGATCAGGCGCGTCGAGGCGACGTTGAGCGACAGGCGGAAAAGCGTGATGAACAGCAGCAGTGTGGGGAAACCGCTGAAATCCGAGGGCTCCCGCAGATAGAGGATGACCAGCAGCATGAGGAGCGACATCGCGATGCTGACCGCCAGGAAGGTGTCGAGCACGAACGGCGGCACCGGCAGGATGAGCAGCAGCACCGTGCCAAACAGCCCGCCCACCAGCCACAGATCGCCGGCACCGAAGAGCCGCCGCAAGTTGTTGCCCAGTTGTGTCATGATGGGTGGTTACGCCCGGTTCTGCTCGGCGAAATAACGGTAGCGGTTGGAGCGATAGACCCAGGCCAGCACCTCGGCGACCGCCGCGTAGAGATGGGCGGGAATCTCCGCGCCCACGCGTCCGTATTTGAAAAGCATCCGCGCCAGCGGCTTGTTCTCGAGCACCGGAACCTGGTGGCGCCGGGCGATTTCCTTGATCTGCTGCGCGTTGAGCCGCGAGCCCTTGGCCACGATGCGGGGCGCCTTCATCTTGCCGCGATCGTAACGCAGCGCGACGGCCAGGTGCGTCGGGTTGGTGAGCACCACGTCGGCCCCCGGCACCTCGGCCAGCATGCGGCGCTTGGTCACCGTCTGACGACGGCGGCGCGCGGCCTTGATCTGGGGATTGCCTTCCGTGCTCTTCATCTCCTCCTTGATTTCCTGGCGGGTCATCATCATGTCGCGCGAATTGCTCCACCATTGCCAGCCGTAGTCGGCCGCCGCCACCAGGCCCAGCGCGAGTCCCACCCGGATCAGGATGCGCAGCGACGCCTCGCCGAAGAACAGCGTGACATCGCCCAGACTGACGGTGTTGGCAAAGATGGGATGGTTGAAGACGCGCACAATTTCGGAGTACGAAAGGCCGATGATGACCACGAGCTTGAGCATGGCGGTCAGCGCCGGCACGAATTGCTTCGCCGAGAAGAGCCGCTGAAAGCCATTGACCGGATTGATCCGCGCCCAATCGAGGCGCAAGGCCTCCGACGCGATGGCAAACCGGTTCTGCACCCCTCCCGCCAGCAGGCCGCCGAGGACAGTGGCCCCGACGAGCGGTCCCACGCACACCCCGATAAAGGCCGCACCCTGAACGGCGCCACCCTGGAGCGTGTTCAGGCTGATGTCCGTGTCATGCAAATGGCTCAGCGAGGCGGAAAACATGCCGGCGAGCTGGCTCCACATTTCGCGGCCCATGAAGGCGAGCGCGGCGAGCGCGGCCAGGAGCACGAACACCGTCTGCACCTCCGCACTGCGCGGCAACTGGCCCTTATTCTGGGCTTCTTCGAGCCGGCGCGGCGTCGGTTGTTCGGTTTTCTCTCCGGCGGATTCTTTCATGAATCGTGGTTCCGGTTCATCCGCCTCGGAGCAGTTGCGCCACCCGCAGGATATCCTCCGGCAGGTGACTCGTGTAGTTGGAGATGTGCTGGGCCATCAGATGGATCGTCAGGGCAAAAACCACCAGGCCGGCCATGATGCGGAAGGCGAAGCTCTCGACGAAGACATTCATCTGCGGCACCGCCCGGCTCAGCACCACGAAGATCAGGGTGATGATGAACGACACGGCAATCAGCGGCGCCGCGATCAGCAGTCCCGTGCTGAAGATGCCCGAGGTCTGTTTGACCACGGCTTCGAGAACGCCCGGCGTCAGGCGCGACGTGCCGATGGGCAGCACCTCGTAGCTGCGCTGGAAGGCGACCAGGAACCAGTGATGCAGGTTGAGCCCCATCATCAGCATGGCCGCGAGGTAGAACAGGATCATGCCCGGCGCCTGCGATTGCAGACCGGCCAGCGGATTGAACGAGACCGAGAGGTTCAGCCCCATTTCGCTGGTGATCAACGCGCCGGCGAAATCCGAGACGAAGAAGACCATTCGCGTGATGAAGCCCAGCGTCAGGCCGACTCCCACTTCGCGCAGCATGAGCGCGGTCAGGCCGATGAAGGACCAGTCCTGCTGTGGAAAGGCCGGCAGCGAGGCGCTGAGAATGAACGACACCAGCGCGGCCATCGCCAGGCGCACCTGCATCGGCACGCTGGAGACGGAGAAGAGCGGCACCAGCGAGAGAAACGCGCCCGTCCGCACGAAGACCAGCAGCCAGTTGTGGATGTCGATGGGCATGATTGTTTTTCACGGGTCGGGTCAGCGCACCATCTCCGGAATCTTCGAGATCACCGCGGTGGTGAATTCGGTGAGCGAGCGCACCACCCACGGCAGCAACAACAGCAGCGCGCCGACCACGGCCAGCGCCTTGGGCACAAAGCTGAGCGTCTGCTCGTGAATCGTCGTCACCGCCTGAAAGAGGCTCACCGCCAGCCCCACGACCATGGCCACCACCAGGAACGGCGCGGCCAGGGCCAGGCCCTGGAGCATCAGTGTCTTCAGCAGATCGATGGCGAATTCGGGATTCATGATTGTTGGGGTGCTCGTCTAATTCCCTACATGCCGAAACTGCGGATGAGCGAGCGCACCACCAGTTCCCAGCCGTCCACCAGGACGAAGAGCAGGATTTTCAGCGGCAGCGCGATGGTCGTCGGAGGCATCATCATCATGCCCATGCTCATCAGCACCGTGGCCACCACGAGGTCGATGAGGATGAACGGGACGAACAGCAGGAAGCCCATCTGGAACGCCGTGCGCAGTTCGCTGATCAGAAAGGCGGGCACCACCACCTTGATCGGGATCTGGTCCGGCGCGGTCGGCTGCATCTTGGCCAGCGAGACGAACAACTCGAGATCCTTGGCCCGCGTCTGCTTGAGCATGAAACCGCGCAGATGGTCCGAGGCGCGATCCAGCGCCACTTCCCCGGAAACCTGGCTGGCGCGATAGGGAACGATAGCGTCCCGATTCACGCCCTCCCATACCGGCGCCATGATGAAGAAGGTGAGAAACAGCGACAGGCCGATGATGATCTGATTGGCGGGCGCGCTGGGCAGCGAGAGAGCCGTGCGCACGAAGGACAGCACGATCACGATCCGCGTAAAGCAGGTCATCAGCAGGAGAATCGACGGCGCCAGGGTGAGCAGCGTGATGCCGATCAGCACCTTGAGCCCGACATCCACGTCCTGCGGCTGCGGCGATCCATCCACCGAAATCCGGAACGGCACCATTCCCGCCACGGGCTGGCTTTGCGCCCAGGCCGCGCCGCCGGCCAGGACCAGGACCAGCGCCACCAGCATCCATCCACGAGGCTGGAACCATCGGTTCCGCGCTGCGGACGGCTGCCGTGAGGATTGTGGGACGGTCGGGTTCATCGGGTGGAAAGCATCTGCTGGAGGATGCCGGCAAAGGAATCACGGGCCGGCTTCGCCTCCTGGGGCAGCGCGGTGGCGGCGTCTTTGCCAGGAGGAAGCTGCGTGAGCAGCGTCACCCCCGCCGGGGACGCGGAGAGCAGCAGGCGCTGCTCTTCATACCCCACCACGTACAGGGCGTGGCGATTGCCGAGCGGACGCACTTCGAGCACGCAAAGTTTCGGCGCACGACCGCGCGTCGAGGCGAAACGATGCCAGTTGCGGAAGAGCCAGACGCCGCCGAAGAACAGCGCCAGCACGAAGGCCAGGGCGCCGGAGACACGCAAAAGCGACAGCCCCATGTCCGGCAGCGGCGTGACCGCCGGCATCACGGCCTCGCCCGCCCTCACGGCCACGGCGGAAAGCGCAACCAGGGCCGCGCACGCTGCTGCTTTGGTTCGCATCGCGTTCACGGCTGCTTCGTGTTGCCGAACACTTCCTTGATCTTGACGCCAAAGTGGTCATCGACGACGACCACTTCGCCGCGGGCGACCAGCTTGCCATTGACGAAGAGGTTGACCGGTTCCTCGGCAGGCGTGTCGAGCTGGACCACCGAGCCGGGGCCGAGTTGCAGCACATCGCGCATCGGCAGGCGGGCGACGCCCAATTCCACCGAAAGGTGGAAGGGCACATCAAGGATGACGTCGAGATTGGGTGTATTGGATGCGGTTTGACTCATGAAATTACCTCAGGTGCGGAGAACTTCAGTCACCTCGACGGCCCAATTGCGGCCGCGGGTGCCGAGGCGTCCGTAAAATTTTGGCCGGCCTTCCACGTTCAAGCGCACGGAGCCGGATCGGCCCGACGGCAGCAACAGGACGTTGCCCGGCTGAAGCCTCGCCGCCTCGCCCGCCGTCAGTTGCAGACCGTGCCATTCGGCCGTCAGCGGCAGCGGCACCTCGTCCAAATTGGTGTTCCATGCGACGGGCGGCGGCACCGCAGGCGCGGGCGACACCGGAATCGCGGACTGGCGGGCCATCTTCAGCACTGGCGCCAGCATGGAAACGGGCAGGCAGAGACGCATTTCGCCTTCAAAGGATTCCACGGTGACCGTGAGCACCACTTCGAGCAGGGCATCGAGCGGCGCGCAGCACTGCAAAAACCGGTGCTGGCTTTCATGACCGGCCAGGAGGGGCTTGAGTTCCTGCAGCGGCTTCCAGATCGCACACCATTCCTCCACCATGGACTGGAGGATCTGATCCACCAGCAGAACCTCAATCTCGGTCAGATCGATGGCGGTTTCCGGAGCGCGCCCCGGCCCGCCGAGCAGCCGTTCAGCCACCAGCAAAGCAAGACGCGGTGGCATTTCCACCACCCCCAGGCCGGGCAGCGGCTCGGCTCGAAACATGGTCAGATGCGTCGGAGCATCGGAGCGGGTTTTGAAATCCTGAAAGGTCAGCGTGCCGAACCGGGCGAGTTGAATGCCGAACTCGAGGCGCAATTGCAGGGAAAGCCGCGACATCAGGGCGCGGACATATTGCTCGTGCCGTTGACGCAGGCGACGCAGGTCCGCCGCCGGCAGCAGCGCCGCGAGGCGACCGTTGAACGGCTGCACCGTGGAGGCCGGGTAGGTTTCGCGTTTGCCGGCCGCAGAATAAAGGACTCCCCGGGTCTCCGACGCCTCGCTGGCGGAGGGAGCGAGGGGGATGACGTCGCCCGGGACGTCGCCCTCGGGCGGCTGGGTGGAGGCAATGGAGGAATTCGGTTCCATCGACTTACTGGATGGCAAACTCGGTGATGTACAGCTCCTTGACGGTACCGTCGCCGAGCACGTTGTTGAAGCCGGTGATGATTTCGCTGCGGATTTGATTCCGGATGGTCGGCTTCTCAATATCGTTGATCGTCTTGGTGCTGAGGATGCCGCAGGCTAGATCACGCAACTGGGCCTCTTGCTTCTCCAGCTTCGTTTTGAAATCGGCGCCGCCACCGGCCACCGTGAAGCTGGTCAGCAGGTAGCGCGAACCAAGGGTGCCGGAGACGTTGACCAGCAGTTTGTTCATCGTCACCAATTCATTCGGCGCAGTCGCGGTCCCGCCCGCCTTGCCGTGCGCTTCACCCGATGGCGCTTCGTGAGAGGCGGATGAGGGCGCCAGTCCGAGGCTCTTTTGGAGTTTTGGTATGATGAGATAAGTCGTGGTCGCCCAAGCCAGCGCGGGCATCAACGCCATCGTGACGATGAGCGGCAGCCACGCCTTGATCCCGCCCGGACGGGCACCGCTGTTGGGCAACGCGACAATGTCGCCGTCGCCGTTGGAAGTTTCTGCGCGATTTGCGGCCATGATCTGCTTAGCGTTTGAGGTTCACCAGCTCCTGCAGGATTTCGTCGCTTGTGGTCACGATCCGGGCATTGGCCTGAAAGGCCCGCTGAGTCGTGATGAGGTCCGTCATCTCGCCCGCCAGATCGACATTGGAAAGTTCCAGCGCGCCGGATTCGATGCGGCCGAGTCCGTTGGTGCCGGAGGCCTCGGTCTGCGACAAGGCGCCGGCGGCGGCAAAGCCGGAAAGGAGGTTGTTGCCCTCCTTGGTGAGCGATTGGGGATCGCGAAAGCGCTGCATCAACACCTGCCCGCGAACAAACTCGGTCCCGTCGCTCAGCCGCACGTTGACCGTGCCGTCGGAACGGATCGCAAAGTTGACCACGGTAGCATCGGCGGCGGCGGTCGCAGGGGCGCCGGTGGCATCAATCAGGATATCGCCGCGCCCGCTCAGGCCCGCATCGGAAAATCCCTGCACGCGCAGACCCTGGCTGTTCACGAGATAACCCTCGTCGTTGAGGTCAAATTCACCCGCCCGGGTGGCAAACGATTCTCCGGCCGAGTTGTTCACCACGAAGAATCCGTCGCCCGCAACCGCGAGGTCGGTTTTGTGTCCGGTGCGGCTGATGGCTCCCTGCGAATATTCGTCCTGAATCGACGCGGTCTGCACACCCGAGCCGATCTGCATGGCGCCAGCCGTGCCGGCCGCCTGGAGGGTCTGGCTGAACGAATCCGCCAGTTCAACACGGCCGGCCTTGAAACCGCTCGTGTTGACGTTGGCGATGTTGTTGGCGATGACGTCGAGACGCTGTTGAAACTGCTGGATGCCGCTGACGCCAGTTTGAAGAGATCTGAGCATGGTATCTATTGGGTTGGGGTTGGGGCCGGCATGACGCTAAGCACCTTGCTCAAGTCATAATCCTGACCGTTGACAACGATGACCGGATTCCCTTCCTTCACTCGCATGGCTTCCACGACGCCACGCACGGTCGTTTCCGAGTCCGTTTGCAGTTCCACGGTTTTTCCAATCAGCCCGTCAGCCCGGAGAAACTGCTGGTCGCTGCGCAACTGGTCGAGCGTGGTGGACATGGAGCGGGTCTGTTCGAGCGAACCAAACTGCGCCATCTGGGCGATGAACTCCGCGTCCTTTTGCGGATTCATCGGATCCTGATTTACCAATTGGGTGGTCAGCAGCTTGAGAAAGTCGTCCTGGTTGAGCGATCGCGAAGGAACTCGCACAGGATCGTCCGCGCTGAGGCTCGAAAAGCTGGTGGAGGCGGCATTGATGGCAGAGGCGGCACTAGGCATAACATTCAAGAATTCCCCGCAGGAGATGGCGAACCGGGGGGGTGGTTTGGGTTGGTGGTGGTTGCAGCGGGCGATGTGTCCGCGGCGCCTCCGCTTCCGGAACCGGCACGGGTTCGCGGCGCGGGGAGAAATGATCCGGCTGCCCCGACGCGGCGCCGCCGCCGTCTTGCTCCAAAGACGTGAGGCGAACGCCGTGTCGGTGCAGGCGTTCCTGTAAATCGGACCACTGGCTTTCGACCGCGCTGCGATCGCCGTGATGCAGAAAGGCCCGGGCTTCGATCTGCCCATCGATCCAGCGCAAATCAACACGCAACTCGGTCTGCGCGTCCGGGCGCACCACCAATGAGAGTGACTCGCGATCCTGGCGACGGATTTGCACCGCTTGCTCAGTGATGGCTGAGGCGATGCGCTCGACCACCAGCGAACCGGCGGCTGGCGGCAATGCCCCTGTCGGATCGGTCGAGTAGGATGGACCCACCGACAGACCGATATCCGTCATGAACTTTCCCGGATCCGCCGCGGAGCCACCAGGAGCGATGATCTCAGCCGGATTCGGCCGGCGGGCGGGACCAGTGCCGCACTTCGCCTCATCAGCGGCAGCAATGCTCGTCGCCAGAGCGGATACTGCGCTCTGATCGGCAAAAATTTCCATTTTAACGGTCCCATCCATTCCGATGCCGACCTGAGCAGCACCTATGCCACCTCGCGGGGATGATTTTTCCGGTGAGACTTGCGAATCCGGGCTTTGCGTCATGCCGTCCTCCTCTTTTGAGGCGGGAGCCAAGCCAGTTTGACCCGTTTCTGGCGCAGTCGCGGGTTCACTGGTTGAAGACGGCAAAGGCGCTGGCGAGGCATTGGGGGTCTGCACCACTTGCTTCGGACCGCGCAAAACGCCCGAATCGGCGCCCGTGGATGCAGCGGTGAGCAGGTTGCTGCCCGCATCCGCCTTGCCGAATGCTGTGGCAGACTGGGCGCCGATGGCATCCAACCGCGACGCGCCTTCGGGGTGCGGAGAAGCATTCGATTCCCCTCCTGAGGCTGAAACAGGCCCGATGTCAGACGAACTGCCGGAAGAGACGGCGGGCACGACAGTTTCCGCGGCCACTGGACCCGCCCCAATGGGCTGACTGGGAGGGGGGATGAAGGCCAACTGTGCCGCGGCAGCCACCAACGCGTCGGGCGACGATTCATCTGCGCCCGGACGCTGATCAGCCGGTTCATCGCCCGTCTCGTCCGCCGGTTCGCGGACGAAGGACTCATCCGAAGCACACTCCATCGCAGCCGCGAAGGTCTCCAGCAGGCCGGTTGGCGCCGGCGCTGGCGAGCTTGGCGCGGGAGGAGGACTCGCCGACAACAACGAAGCGCCCAGATTGGTGGACGCAGAAGTCATGGCGCGGGTGGTTTTGTTTCGGCCCCGGCGGGAACCGTGCGCCGCAGGCAATCCAAAAGGACTGCGGCGCGACGGGCCTCGTTTTTGCCGAGACGGCCCATCGCTTCGAGGATGGGGCCTGCCTCGTCGGCTTTGAGGAATACGAGGATTTTGGTGACTTCCTCGTCGGTGAGTTCTTTCAGGATGTTGGCCGAACCATCCGGTGACATGGCAGCATGGGTCTTGGCCAGGCGCTTGAGGTTGGTGGTTTCCTGCTCCTTGAGCCGCACCACATTGCGATCGAACTCCTTTTGCAGCCGGACGACGAGTTGCGTGGCGAGGGAGAGATGCTGTTGTTCGACACGAATCCGGGCCTCAAGCTGACCGATCTGCTGTTCGCGGGCGGCGAGAGCGAGTTTTTCCTGATGGAGTGCCTCGACCATCTGATCGAGTTCCGGATTGCGGAAGGACCAGGAGGGTCCGTTCAAATTGGCCGCGTTCTCGTTTGGGGGTGTGGGCGGACGTTGCAATGAGGAGGTGGAGGAGAGGAGAATCACCGTTGTCCCCAGGTACACCACGGCCCCCAGCAGGGCGGCCATCCAGTTTGATTTAAGCATTTTCATCATAATACCTCCGCGGAAACGAGCCGGGGCGAAGCCGAAAACATCAGGGTGGATTTGCGGCCCGCCAGTTCATCCAGCGCCTTTTGTTCTTCGCGAGCCACGCCAAGTTCGTGCGCGCGCCGGCGGCGCTCATAGAGTTGCTCCAGCGCCTTGCGGTCCCGCATCGCGGCCCGCATTTCAACAACGGCCCGCTCCGTGGCGGTCGCGGCGACGCGCCATTCGCCCTCGAGTTCCACCTGGCGCTGCTCGATGAGACCCGCGAAATCACGCAGGCGGGCCAGCTCGCCGCCGGACGCGGCCGATTGGATGCTGGATTTGATCAAACCCCAGCAGGCCTCGAGTTCGCGCAGATTGTCGTGCATCCGCCGGGCGGCTGCTTCGCTGGCGGCCAGAGCTTTGGCGAAATGCTGCTGCGCGGCCTGCTCCTTTTGCTCGCGGAGCGTGCGCAATACCTGAAGAGGAAAGCGGAAGGGCTTCATGCGGAAACCTCAAATTGTCTCGCGAAAGAGTTCATGGCTGGAAAAGTGGAGCCTTGGGCGCGGCCTTCTGGCTGAGGGCCAGGGCAAGCTGCGCCCAGCTTTCATCCGTCAGCGCATTTTCATGCACGCCCTGCCGCAGGAAACGGTTGAGCGGTTCATGAAACCGGATCGCCTGGTCGATGGCCGCATTGCTCCCCGCCGGGTAGGCTCCAATGTTGATCAGGTCCTGGTTCTTGCGGTGAATCGCCAGGTGCTCGCGCGACTCGGCCACAAGGCGGAGTTGCTCCGGCGAAAGCAGGTCGCGATTCAACCGGCTCACGCTCTCCAGCACATCGATGGCCGGGTAGTGATTCTGCGTGGCCAGTTCACGCGTCAGCACGATATGTCCGTCGAGAATGGAGCGCGCCGAGTCCGCGATCGGATCATTCATGTCATCCGCCTCGACCAGCACCGTGAACAGGCCGGTAATGGTGCCTTGCTCGCCCGCACCCGCGCGCTCCAGCAACTGCGGCAGCAACGAAAACACCGAGGGAGTGTAGCCGCGGGTGGTGGGCGGCTCGCCGACGGCGAGGCCGATTTCGCGCTGCGCCATGGCGAAACGCGTCAACGAATCCATCATCAACAGCACGTTCTGCCCGGCGTCACGAAAATACTCCGCGATGGCCGTGGCCAGGAACGCCCCTTTCACGCGGGCCAGCGCCGGCTCGTTCGAGGTGGCAACCACGACCACCGATTTGCGCCGGCCGGCGTCATCGAGATCTTTTTCCAGAAACTCGCGCACCTCACGTCCGCGCTCGCCGATGAGCGCGATCACATTGACGTCCGCCTCCGACTGGCTGGCCATCATGCCCAACAATGTCGATTTGCCCACGCCGCTGCCGGCGAAAATGCCGAGACGCTGGCCACGGCCGCAGGGGACGAACGTATCAATGGCTTTTACTCCGGTGCGGAAACCCTTGAGGATGCGCTGGCGCTTGAGCGGATGCGGCGGCGCGAGATTCAAGCCCACGGATTCCTCCGTGCGCAGGCTGCCCAGTCCGTCGATTGGTTCGCCCAGCCCGTTGAGGACGCGGCCTTTCAACTTCGCGCCCACGGCGACGCGCAACGGTGCGCCGGTCGAGATGACTTCGCTGCCCGGATGAATGCCATGCACTTCTCCCAGCGGCATGAGCAACATGTGATGATTGCGAAAGCCGACGACCTCCGCGAGCGTCTCCCCCTCATTGCGCAGCGAGCGAATGCGGCACACTTCGCCGACCGACGCCAGCGGGCCTTCCGACTCGACCACGAGACCGATCAACTGGACCACCCGGCCGCGCGATTCGATCACCCGGGCGCGCTGGACCCGCTGAACGAGGTCGCCCAGGCGCGGCGGCGGACAGGCGTGCAGAGAAGTCATGCGGCGATCGCCTCCCGGATTTGTTGCATCTTCGTGTCCCGCTGCGCGTCGATGATGCCGAAGCGCGTGTAAACCAGGCATCCGCCGCGCGCGACCTCGCTGGACGCATGAAAGTGAATGGTGTCGCCGCCCGGCGCGGGAGTCAGGAGTGGCGACGTTTGCCCCTGGAGCAGGGTGAGATCCTCGGGATGCAGGTGGACATAGAACTCCGACGAATCCTCGGCCTGCGTGATGGCCTCCCGAACCGCCGCCTCGATCATCTCGGCCGAAATCGGCAGACCGGCCACCAGCCTGCGCGCGGTTTCCAACGCCAGCGAAACCAGCGCCGCCTCGCCATCGTGAATCAGCTTGGGCAGCGCCTGGCGCAGTGATTCCAGCACGCCGCGCTGGGCCTGCTCGAATTCCGCCCGCAGTTGCCGCACTTGTTCCTCGCCCGCCCTCCGCCCCTCGGCGAGACCGCGCCGATGGGCCGCCTCGGCCGCCTCGGCAATCTGCCGTTCCCATTCTTTGCTCGTCGGCGCCTTGCGCAGACGCACGTCGCGTGGTGGTTCGGCGAAGGTGAGGCGCTCAGGCGAGTTCATGAGTCCCCTTTCTCCGCACCTCGGTGAGATCGAGTTCCCCGTCTGTTTCCAATTGCCGCACGATGCCGATGACGCGCTGCTGCGCCGCCTCGATCTCGCGCGCCTTGATCGGCCCGAGATACGCAATTTCCTCCTGCACGGTTTCGGCGGCGCGGCGCGAGATGCACGAGAGCAGCAATTTCTTGAGATCCTCGCTCGATTTCTTGAGCGAAACCGCCAGATCGTGGGTGTCGGTCTCGCGCATGATGCGCTGGAGCGTCGGCACATCGAGCGAGGCGAGATCCTCGAAGGTGAACATTTTCTGCCGGATGGCGCCGCCCAGTTCGGCGTTTCGATCCTCGACCGCCGTCAGCAGCGCGCGGCTGAGATCCTTGTTGAGCGCGTTGAGCACATCCGCCACGAGCGTGACGCCGCCCGTCTGGTTCAGCGGCCGGGATTGCCGGACGCCCAGGCGGTTGATGAGCACCGCCACCACCTTTTCCATGACTTCGTTTGGGGTCGGCGCCAGCGAGGCCAGCCGTTCAATCACCTGCTCCGCCAGGGCGGTGGGCAGCAGGGCAACCACCTGGGAGGCCTTGTCGGGCACCAGAAAACTCAGGACGTAGGCGACCGTCTGGGGCTGCTCGCTGCGCACGAGGTTGAAAATTTGGCGCGGCTCCAGATCTCCGATCTCGGGCATCTGCACCGCCACGGCACGCTTGGCCGGTGTGATCTTGATCATGATGTCCCCGGCCCGGTACGGTCCGACCGCCTTTTCAAGGGTCGCCCGCGCGCATTCCAGACCCCCCCGAATGGCGGTGCTGGCTTCGATCGCCACTTCGGAAAACTCGTTGAGCAGGTGCCTCTGGAGATCCTGGCCGATGCTGCCGAACTGCGCCATTTCCGCGGTGATGATTTCGATTTCGTGCGCCTCGAGATTGCGGATGATCTGCGCGGCGCTCTCGGGTCCGAGCATGACCAGCAGTCCGGCCAGCTTCTGAATCTTGGTCAGGTTGGGCGTGGACGCGCCGCTCGGGACGGATTTGATGTCGGGAATGAGGGCGGACATGGCGTCAAGGCTGTTTCTCGGACTTGCCCCGCGCCAGCCAGCCGCGGATGGCCTGGGTCATGTTTCCCGGATTCTCTTTGATGAGCTGGTTGAGCACATCCACGGTCACGACGCCCTGGGCATCATCGTCGGCCCGATCCAGGCGGGGTGAATCCATGCCAGGGCGCCCGGACTTGAGATGACGCAATGGAATGCCGAGGTTGATCTCATCCGGCGGAGTGCGGCGGTAAAGGCGGACGAAGACGAAGAGGGCCACCAGCACGAGCAGGCCGACGCCGACCTTCTGGCCGATTCCCCAATAGAAGTCGCGCATCTGGTCGGACTCGAACTGCCGGTTCAACTCGGTGGTGAACGTGTCGTTGAAGGGAAGTTCCTCCAGGGTGATTTGATCGCCCTGGCCATTCTCGCCGGGCTGGATGCCGAGGCTGCCCTGCACAATGCGGCGGAGCTTCTCGATTTCCTCGGTCGAACGCGGCACCGTCTTGCGGGCCGCCCCGGCTCCTTCGCTCCGGGAGGCGATGGTGACCGCCGCCGAGACACGCTTCACCCCGCCCGCAGCCTGCATGATGTTGCTGACGGTCTTGCTGATCTCGTACTCGGTGGTGCCGGTGCTTTTCTTGGTGCGAGTATTGGAACTGGTGAACGTCGCGACGCTGGGCTGGGTGTTGGTTTCAACGGCCACATTCGGCACCACGCCGGCAGCCTGGCTGGACTGCGGCGCGGCGGTGTCGCTGTTTTCTTCGTCCTTGGTCTGGGTCTTGATCACCTGGCCATCTGGATCAAACTTCTCCTCGGTGCGGGTGATCGTGTCGAAGTTGATTTCCGCCGAGACGCGGACGATGGCCTGGCCCGGCCCGAGCACCTTTTCGAGCATGCTTTCGGCCTTCTTGGACAGGTATAATTCGAGGTTGCGACGCGCGGCCAACTGGGAGGACGACAGGCCGATCAAGGAATCGTTCTCGGTGTTCTCGGACAGCAGGTTGCCCAGGCTGTCCACCACGGTGACGAAGTTGGGACGGAGACCCTCCACGGCGTTGGCCACGAGGAAGCGGATGGCGTTGATGGACTGGGCCTGGAGTGAACCGTTGCCGCGCACGCGCAGGAATACCGAGGCGGTGGGATGTTTGTCCTTGTCGAGCAGCAGGCGGTTTTCCGGCAGAACAACCATCACCCGTGCTGACTCCACCTCATCCATCTGGCTGATGGTGCGGCTCAGTTCGCCCTGAAGCGCCCTCATGTAATTGGCACGTTGCACGAAATCCGACATGCCGAAATTGGGCTTGTCGAAGATCTCATAGCCCACCCCCTCGCCGCGCGGAATGCCGCGTCCGGCCAGTTGCATGCGCATGACATGGACCTTGTCCTCGGGCACGAGGATGGACCCGCCGCCGGAGACCTTGTAAGGAACCTTGGCGTCATCGAGGGCCGCAATCACCTTGGCGGACTCCGCCTCGGAGAGACGGCCATACAGGAGGCCGTAGGAGGCGCGCCCGGACCACAGCACCAGGCTGATCAAGCCGCCGAGCACGACCAGCGTGGCCAAGGACACGCTCACGCGTTGCGCCGCGCCGAGCTGTTTCCAGATCTCTCGCAACTGGACTCCAAGATTGGAGTTGTTTGAATTCATATTTCCATCCCGGATCACCGGGCCCGTTTCCCGTCCGCATTCACCGCGACGCGCCCCATCCGGCGCTCACGGCATCCGCCCCGAGGCGAGGCGAAGAAAATCCGTCAGATCTGCATGCGCATCATCTCCTGATACGACTCCATGAGCTTGTTGCGCACTTCCACCATCAGCATGAACGCCACATTGGCTTCCTCCATCGCGATGACCGTTTGATGGAGCGAAACATTTCCGCCCGCCTGCAACTGGTGCACCGCCTCGCTGGCGGCCGCCTGCTTGCCGTTCACCTCCGTTACCAGGCGGCTGAGCACATCCGAGAAACCACCGGACGCCGGCGTTTGCGCCACCGAGGGCGTGGCCGTCAAGGCGCCCGGCGCCTCGATCCGCCCGGGCGAACCCGGCACAGCCTGCGTCGCCGCAGCCGCCAGGCGGGCCGCGTCCTCGAGGACCGGCGGCGCAAGACGGATGGCGGAGATGGGACTCATGCGTTCACGGAGTATCAGTCATTGATAACGGCCGGCTGTTCGCGGCCTGGGCAAATCATCATCGTTTGCCGATGTTGAAGGTCTGGATGGCGATGGCGCGCGCGTTTTTTACCACCGCCAGGTTGGCTTCAAAGGCGCGCGTGGCGGTGATCAGGTCCGCCATTTCCTCGTGAATGTTGATGTTGGGCCGGGCCACCATTCCGCGCGCGTCCGCATCCGGATGCCCAGGCTGATGCACCAGAAGCGGCTCACGGGAATCCTTTTCCACCCGGACTCCGCGCAGGGACGATGTGGCGAGGCCACCCCCGGAGCCGAGAGCGTTGTTCAGGGCGCTCTCGAACACCACCTGCTGACGCTGATACGGCTGGCCGTTCGGTCCGCGGGTGTTGTGCGCATTGGCGATATTCTGGGAGATGACCTCCATTCGGAGGCGTTCCGCATGAAGGGCGGCCGTGCTGTGGGAGATGCCTGGGATGAGGTCGCTCATGGCTTTCAGACTGGCTTGCCGGTGATGGCCATCTTGAGTTTGAGCAGCGAACTCGAGATCATCTGCTGGTCAAGCAGATGGTCGAGATAGTTCTGGTTCAGTTTCACCAGTTCGTCTTCCATCGTCACGGTGTTGCCATCGCGACGCGAGGAGACGGCGTTGGAATCGATGGAAACAGCCGGGCGCAGGGCGTTCAACTGGTTCACATCGCGACTGTCCGTCGCGTGACGGAGCGCCTGGGCGAAAGAGGGGGCGACATCAAGCCGTTTGTAACCGGGCGTCTCCACATTGGCGATGTTGCTGGCGATGGCCTGCTGGCGGAGGGCGGCAGCATCCAGCAACCGCTTCGCGGCGACGTAGTTCGGTTGATTGAAGATCCCATCGATCATGGCAAATATTCCCACGCTCGCTGAGCAGAGCCGGTGCCAACGGCCAAACGGCAGGTTTTGCGCAGCTTTTGGGGGCATTTCCGGCCGCCGGAAATATTTGCCAGTCCACGGCGGCCAAATCGCCCGGCATTTACTGCCAATGGAGGAGAGGTCGATTGCCTGGTGAAAGGGCCGTGATGGCGATAAGAAAACTGGAGGAGTCCGGTTGAATCTATGGCGCTCGGTATCCGCGGAGGTTGGTCTCCATCAGCGTAGCGCCTTTCTCCATCCGTGCCGTGTCATGCGGCGCAGGCAGATTCCGCGGCGATGGCGCGGATGGAGATGCTGCCAGCTGCACATTAACACCCCAATCCTCGCAACTTGTCCGTCAATGAATCGCGCACTGCCGCAAGGCAACGCTTCCCGGCCATGAATCGGCCGGTGAGACCGCGGATCTTCAGGCTGCGTTGGCGGCGGCGGGCGCCGTTTTCTCCGCGTTCGCCCGGTATTCCACCAGCTTGTTTCGCAGGGTGCGGATGCTGATGTCGAGCGAGGCGGCCGTCATGGATCGGCTGTCTTGAAAATGATCCAGGGTCGCAAGAATGTGTCGTTTCTCCACCTCGGCGAGTGTCAGGTATTGTCCGGCCTCGTCAAACGAGTAGGGCATCTGCGGCACCGCTGAAGCCTCCGGCGCACGCAGCCGCGGCGAAAGATGCTCGGGGCTGATCGATGTGCCTCGGCAGCGGCAGACCGCGCCCTCGATGACGGTGCGGAGTTCCCGCACGTTGCCAGGCCAGTCGTGCCTTCGCAATGTCTCCACGCAGGTCTCCGAAATGACGGGCGTCGCGCGGCCCAAATGTCGTGCTGCCTCGATGGCGAAATGTGAGGCCAGAGCGGCGATTTCCTCGCGGCGCTCGCGCAACGGCGCCACCCGGACAGGAAGAATGCTGAGACGGAAATACAGTTCCGGCAGGAATTGCTGGCGGGCGACCAGTCGATCCAGCGGTCGCGAAGTGGTGGCGATCAGGCGCAGCGGCGCGGTCGCGGTGGTTTCGATCGATTCATCGTCCGGACGTTGCTGCAGCAGCCGCAGAATCCCTGCCTGGACATTGAGTGAACAGGATCCGACTTCGTTCACCACGAGAGTCCCGTTGGGCGCAAGCGGCACCACGCCTAGGCGGCACATCGCGTTGTCCCCTTCCGGTAGGAAAGCCGCCTCCAATTGCTCTGGCGGACAAACCAAGGCATCCACTTCGATCAAGGGAGACCCTGCCGCCGCCCCCTGATGATGGAGCAGGTGTGCCAGCAACCTCCGGCCCGAACCCGGTTCGCCCTCAATCAGGATCGGCGCCGTGGTGGGGCCAACCTGGCGGATCCAATCGCGCAAACCGCGGATCGCGGTGCTCTCACCGATCAACACCGGAAGCGTCCTGCCGGCAGCGCTCGTCCACCGCGCGAAATGGGTGAGTTGCTTCATCCGCTGCAAGCGCGCCAGAGCCAGGTGCAGCCGGTCGGGATCCAGCGGCAGTTGCAGGCAATCATCAACCCCGGTGGCCCGGGCCATCGCGCAGGCATCACGAAATCCCCCGGCCTCAGCCAGCAGAACCACGGGCGGAACCTCGAAGCGCATCCCCAGGGCGCTGAGAAAGGCGAAGCAGTCTCCTTCTGGCATCCGCGCATCGGCGAACACAACCAGGGGCCGGACACCACTGAGCGTGTGCAGCGCGCCAATGCTCGAATCCACGGTGGTCAACCGGATGTTCGAGGCGGACAATTGGGTTTCCAACCCGGCCCGGGCGGCTGGATCGTGGGTGAGAAGCAGGGCGGATTCCGGTATCATGATTCAGAGGCGGCGGTGGCGTTCATAAAGGGCCGACACAAAATTGGGTTGCTGGCCCTGCACGGGCGGAAGATGGGCCGCCGGCAACAGCCCGTGCCGGAGGAGAGCTTGGTCGTTCTCCCGTTCCAGCAGGACGACTCGCATGACCAGTTCCTGGGTGGTGCGCAACGCGCGGCTCACCTCGGGATGGCCCCGGCGCTCGGTGGCGGGCAGTTGCTGCCATTGCATCCGGTGTGAGCGCAGCGTCCGCAACGAGGATTCAATTCTCGGCAGCAGTTCACGCCGGCGTTCCGCCGCGTCGGCCGCCGGAAAATCCGCCGCCTCGCGCAATCGCTGGTTCTCGGACTCGGCCAGGGCGAGACACTCGCGGCAGATCCCGGCATGCCTTTCCAGGTCGCCCAGCACCTTGTCAGGTTCAAAACCATTCGTCGTCGCCAGCATCATATCACTCGGTGGTTTGCGAAACAGCCGCCGGGAACGGAGCGCCCGGAACTTCGTTGGTCAGGGCGGCGCCGGTTTTGCGAAAACGCTGGGTGGCCTCGACGGAGCGCGTCTGCCAGCCCAGGAAATCGCGTCGCCAGCGGGCCATGCTGATGACGTTGAGCAGAACGGGGGAGGCGTTGGTGCCGAGATCCTTTTCGCGTGCCAGGATCTTGCTGTAAGTCTCGCCGGCCTTCTGGGGTTGCTCCAGGTGTTCGTAAGACAGCCCGACTTGGTACCACACCGGCAACTGCCACTGCGGAACCGGGTCAAGCTCTGCGAGGCTTTCATAGAGCTGCAGCGCGTGAATGTAGTCACCCTCCTGGAAAAGCTGGTTGGCAATCCCGTTGCCGGCGCGGCGCTGCCAGTAAGACCACGCCTCTGGCCGGTCCGTGGCGGATTCCTCCTGCTCCTGCAAGAGGACCATGATCTGCTCCAGCGCATCTGCATTGCGGCCAAGTTGTTTCAACGAGGCGGCCATGAGAAACCGGGTCTCCGCGGCCTCCGGCGAGTTGGTGTATTTCTCGAGGTAGGCCCGCCCCTGCGCCACCACGTCCTCGTGCTGTCCGAGGTGGGAAAGCGAGCGCACCTGCTTGAAAACCACCTGGGCACGGTTCAGGGCCGGGTTGTCGGATTTGAGGAGACGGCCGAGGAATTCCACGGCTTCCTTGTGTTTTCCCTGCTGATAATACGTCTCCGCGACCTCCGTCTGCGCCTGGAGAACCAGCCGGCGATAGTATTCGAACTGATCCACCTTGAGAACCAGCGCGGCGGACATCGTCGCGTAAAATTTGTTCAACGCCAGGTTGTTCAGCCCCATCTGGCGGTAGATCAACCCTTCTCGCAGCAGGATTTCCGGCACGCTGGAATCTTCCGGCCACCGGGTGACGAACTGGCCGAAAATCTGCAGCGCCTTGGCGGAATCCTTTTCATCCTCGGCGATCAAGGCGAGTTCCAGCAACGCCGTTCGCTTCAGCGGTTCCGGTGCGTCTGATTTGATGAGCTTCACCAGATCGCGCGTCGCCTCGGCACCCCGGTGCTGCAGCCGGAACTCCCTCGCCCGCTGGAGTTGTTCCTCCCAATCGATCGCGGTCATCGCGGTGCTCTTCGCCTGCAGCAGGTTGGAGGTGGCGATGCGCGTTTGGGATCCCAGCAAGGCCGGGTTGGCCGCCGAGGGGGAGATCGAGGCCTGCTTGTTCGAGTGCGGCACCGCATTGGCGAACACTTCGGCGAGCGCCTCCGCGACCGCGCCGGAACTCGCGGCCGCAAGCGATTCCGCGGGAAATCGAAGCAGACCCAGCGCCATCATCAGCAGAACCACCACGGTGGTTGCGGGCCGGTGCCGGAATCGGATGGAATCTGAGGAGGGTGGCTTCACTTGCTATGATAGGTGGCCGAGCTTTCCCCACGGCTCGTCGGCGCAGGCGGTTGAAAATCGACCGGCACAACCACGGCCACATCCCCGCGCGCCCCGCCCCGGCTGGGTCGGGCCAGGAGCATCGGCAGAAGCATCTGCGGGGTGAGTGGCTGTGGCACCGTGCTCAACGCACCCACCACCGGGACAGCCGTGGCATTGGTCGAAGCGGGCACGTCGGGAGGCTCGGCGGAGGGCGCCCGGGCGACAATCGGCTCGTATTCAAAGGGAGGTTCCTCCGGGGTCACCGCCGGGACGGACTTTGGCGGCAACTCTGGGGGGACCGGCACCGCGGCATTCGTGCTCACGGTCGCAGAGGATGTCACGGGGAAACGCGGATTGGAGCTGTCCAGAACCAAGGGCGGATTCGCGGACAGGATGCAGGCCGGACGGGCTGCGGCTTCGCGCAGTGGCACCGGTCCGGTGACCGGCAGATAGGGGGCGGCTGTGGCCGGACGCACGTTCGCGACCCACACTCCCGCAACCGCAACGGCCAGCAGGATGCCGGACCGCCACGACCATATAATTGCAGATGTCATCGTTGGACTCCCGCGGAGAAACACCATCCCGCCACAATGGCCGGATGGGTCTGGCAGACCCTGCCCGGCGGGCATTCCGCAAGTCTGCCCCCCACTCATCGGCGGCAATAAGCGACCCTTGAGCAGGCATTCGGAAAATTTTTCCAATTGAAGTCAAATTAAGGGTCAATCTTCAGGACGCGCCGCCGATAGACAGATGAATGTTGGCGGCCGTTGAATCCAAAATGCGGTTGGCGCGAATGAGTCCGGCTGAAATCGAAGCCCGGATCGCGCTGTGTCCATCACTGCCCTCGCTTGGCCGGATCAGCCAGTCACTTCATTCGTTCCTCCAGGCTGACCAACGATTCGCCGGACAGATTTCCGAGACCGTGCGTCGCGACCCCAGCCTCACTTCCCATCTGCTGCGCCTGGCGAACTCCGTCTATTACGGCCTGACAGCGCCGGTGCAAACCGTCGAAGAAGCGGTCTTTTATCTCGGCCTGCGGCAGATCCGCCAGCTCGCCCTGGTGACGCCGATCGTCGAGGATTTCCAGAGGCTGACCGTCCGGAGCGCCTTTCCCTGGCGCGAGTTCTGGCAGCATTGCATCGGCGTGGCGATCATGACCCGGGAAGTGGCCGGCGTCGTGCAGGCTCCGTTGGAGGAGGGTGACTACGTCGCCGGACTGGTGCATGACCTGGGAAAAGCGGTCATGGCCTGGAGTTTCCCCCAGCATTTCGCGCAGATTCACCAGGAGACCTCGGAGCGGCCGGGAGATCTCACCCTCCTCGAACAAGAGATACTCGGCATGGATCACGGCGAAGTGGGCGCCCGTTACATGCGCCACCGCCACCTGCCGGAACTGATGGTCGAGGCGACCGGTTTTCATCACCACCCGGGACGCGCACGTCAATTCCCCGTGATCATCGCCGCGGTGAATGTCGCGGATCATCTGGTGCGCATGCAGGAAATTGGATTTAGTGGCGAACGGCAGAAAGTGACCTGGGATGAGTGCGTCGCTTCGGAAGGCTGGGCCTTGCTGTTTCCCGACGGCAATAAGGATAAGGCCAGCCGCGCCCGCGCATCACTCAGCCGCAGTGTGCAGCAACTCCCCAACCTTATTGAGAACCTCTTTTAACCGGATGGCTCCTGGAGAAACCCCTCGTTGCTCCGATCACACGTCGGCATCCTGAACCCCAGACTGGCGGTTCAGGCAAAAGGTGTCTTGATCCGCTCCACTCGCCTCAAAACGCATCCGTCCAATGGATGAAGGTGGGTGAATCGAGCCGTGGCGCCAGACTTCTTGTCAGCCGGGACAACTCAGGAAGACCCCCCACACTCAGGAATACGACTGCCAGCCATTCCGGAGACTGCCCGCATACGACTGATGGAGCCGGCCCAGATTGCGCAGGCTGGCTTCGAATTCCTCCTGCTGCGACTGCAAACGCTGTCGCGTTGCGTTCAGCAGTTCCAGATTCCCCTTCTCCAGATTGATCAACTCCTGCGCCGCAGAGGGCGCCGGCCCGCGCTGACACTCAATCGTCCCGCAACCTTCTCCGATCTGGCATTGGAGGCGGCTCTTGGCTTCGTGACAGCGCGATAACTCCAGCCAATCCTCCGCCATGATGGCCTGGCGCTCGCGCTGGGACCATTCTCGCCACTGCTGCCAGAGGCCTGGTTCGTGGAGAATGTCATCCATGAGCAGATGGGCGCTAGGCCACACAGGCTGCCGGGGCCAGGGCGCGCTGCTGTTTGAGCATCATGTCCCAACCCTCACGCAATTCACCCAGATGGCGCACGACCTCCAGAATGCCTTCGGGAACCTTCCGCAGATTGCTCTCCGTCAGACGGCGGTCGAAATACGCATAGAGACCGCGCAACTCCTCAGCCACCTGGCCGCCTTGGGTCATATCGAGCGAACTGTTCAGCTCCCGGATGATTTCCTGGGCGCGAAGAACATTGTTGTGGATGGTCTGATTGAACTCAGCGGGATCATCCAGATCGAAGCCCTTGAGGGCGCAATGCAGAAACTGGTTCGCGCCATCCAACAGCATCAGCACCAACTGGCCGGGGGAAGCGGTCTGCGTTGCCGCCTGCCGGTAGGAACGCCAAGGATTGGGGGATTGCATAAGGACTCAGGACAGCTTCGCCGGAGTCGCCGGCAGATGCGCCGCCAGCAGCACCGACAGACTCTCGATGGTTTTCTCGGGCGGATACTGCTCCGACCGGAAATAGTCAGCCTGGGCCAGCACCTCGGGACGCATCACCGGCGTCTCGCGCAAGCTGCGATCGATCTGATCGAGTTTGTCGAAGTCTGCACGATCCTGCGCCGGCAACTCCGCCGGAGCTTTGAGGAACCGTTGCGTCAGCGGGAGCGACGCATTCAGATTTGTATTGAACTTTATTTCCATACCACCCTCCTGGGGTTATTGGCAGGCTGATTTACTGAACTTGCTCCTCGATATCGGCGGCCTCGCGACCAACTTTAGCGGAAACATCACCGGGATGGCAAAGTCTCCAGCAGAGCGTGAACCGTGTACTGGGCAAAACGCCGTGGCGACGTGAGGATGCTGCGGGATTCCTGCAAGGATCCTGACTGGCGCTGTTGATCCTGTTGATAACGCCGCGCGGCATTGACCACCGTCTCACGGCCGGAGTCGAACACTTCATCCGCCGACCAAAGATCCCGGCGCGAAGGCCATTCCACCAGACGCGCCTTCCAGCCGATGGCCACCGGCGGATAAGGGCGGTAGTCGCTCAACTCGACAAACAGGATCGCGTCGCAGGCCGTGGCTTCATGAACGCGAGCCAGCAGGCCGGCCGGCAGAGCCTCGGACGCCCGCCAGTGGCGGTTCCCCGTCCAGCTTTCCATTTGCGATGGCGCGATGAAAACGGATTCAAAACGCCCGCACTTGACCAGTTCGGAGCGCATCACCGGCTCAAGATCCTGGCGGCCTCGTTCCCAAGTGGATTCGTCCGCGGCGCTGGCCATCGGCAGCACGGCAACCCGCCGGCATTGTTCCGGCAGGCGAGGCGCCGCCACGCTGATGTTGGTCGGCATATACGACGGGCCGAAGACCATGTCGCCCAAGGGAAGAGATCTGCAACCGGCCGTCAGGCCGAGGAGCAGAATCGCCAGCCAGCGCGCCGGATCCAGAAGAACCTTCGCCAGGAGGCCAGATGCGTTCGAGTCGGGCATGCGCAAAAAATGACCGCGTCAACCCGTCTAAGCAAACTGCTTTTGCAGGTAGGAGAGCTGCTGATTGATCTTCGCCTGCGCGGTCTCCATCGCAACGAAACTGTTCGTCAAGCGATCCTTGTTCGAGAGCACCAATCGCTCCATGCCGGCGAGCTGGCTGGTCATGGCCGCCACTTGGTGGTCAATGGCCTCCTGATGCGTGACCAGTGTGCCGGAATCGCCGATGGTCTTGTCGAGCAGGGCTTGCAGCCGGACGGCCAGTCCGTCGGTGCTGTCGGTGAACAGCGCCTTCACTTTGTCGGGCGACTCGGCCAGCACCTGGGCCAGTTTCTCTTCATCTGCGACTCGAAGGCTGTTATCGTTGCCATTCGAGGTGATGCCCAATGCTTCGAGATGGGTGATCGCTCCACTCAGTCCAGACACCGAGCGGAAGAGAGTCGAACGAAGCACGCCACCGATGGCGGAAACGTCCCCGTCAGCAGCCAGCAGACCCGCTTTGATCTTGCCCTGCGCATCGGTGCTGCTGGCGGTGTTGGTGTCAATGAGCGACTGGGCCTTGTTGTAGTCGGCGAGCAAATCGTTCAGGGCTTGCTTGATCTTGACGGTATCGCTGGCCACCGAAGTGGTGAAGGTGCCGGTCTTTAACACGCTGACCGCCAGCCCGGCAACCCCGGAGCTGCTTTCCGTGATGGTGTTGGATAAACTCGTAATCTCGGAACCTCCGTTGACGGAATAAGCCAGGTTCTCCCCCCGGGTGAGGGAACCGCCGCCCAGTCCGCTCGCCGCGAGGAAATTGCCGGTCACATCTTCCAGGGCCAGGCCGAGGTCGCCGGTGATGCGATTGGTCAGCACGAAGCGCTCGCTCGCGGAATCGTAGCCCGCCGTCACCCCGGCGCTTGAGTTGTTGATCCGCTGCAACACGTTGGCGACACTGTCCGTCGCCGCATTATACATGATCGAGACACCGTTGATGCGAAACTCGCCCAGGCCGCCGCCGCCGTCGCTGATCGGCGTCACCAGATTGGCCGCGTCCAGGCTCCCGCTGTACCTGACACCGCCCAGGGAGGCGCCGCTGGTCACCGTGCTGGTGCCATTGTTGTTCAGGCGGAGGGCTTGGAGAAAGTTGCTGGAATCCACCGAGCTTCCCAAAATGATCGGGCCGCTGCCGGTCAGCGTGACGCGATCCGTCGCGGAATCATACGCCGCCGTGACGGAACCGTTGGTCTCCGTCGCTATTTGGTCGAACACCGACTGGAGCGAATCGGTGGCGGCGATCGTCACCTGCCGTCCATTGATGGTGAAAGTGCCGGCGGAAACGGGCGCGCCAAAGGCGGCTGTTCCCAGGATGACCCCGGACACATCGCCGCTGGCGCTGAGCGGCGCAGCCACTCCGGCGGCTCCCTCCTGCCGGGACACACTGGCCAGATGGGTGACTAAAAAGGAAACCTCTCCCAAGGAGGCGCCGGCCGACGCCGTCACGGAAGCGAGCGTCGGATCGGAGGTCGAAGCGGCCCGGCTGTCGAACAGGTCGCCGGTTTGCAGCGCCTTGACGCGCCCCGCCAGCGCATCCAGTTGAGTCTTGATGCCCGTGATGGCGGTATTGCGCTGCTGCAGGACGCTTTGCTCGCCCTGCAAACGCCGCTGGGGAGCGCGCTCCACATCCAGCATTTGATCGACGAACGAGCGCCAATCAAATCCCGAGGCCAGACCTGCTAGTCCAAGATCCATAATTCATGAGGGCAGCAGCCGGAGTGAAATCCCGACCGCGCCTCTCCGGGTATCGGCGGCGGGCGCGGTTACTTGACCCAGAACTCGAAAATTGTGCGGCCACCGGCAGGCCCGGCGGCAAAAAAAAGACCCGGCCGGCGAACGGCGCCGACCGGGTGCGAAACCTCGCCTGTGGGCCGAGCTTCTATCACCGGAGAAGCTGCAGAGCCGACTGCGGGGTGGTATTCGCCTGGGCCAACATCGCTGTGCCTGCCTGGACCAGGATGTTGTAACGGGCGAAACGCGTGCTTTCAGCGGCCACATCCACATCTTTAATGCGGCTGTTGGCGGCCGAGAGGTTGTCTTGCAGCATCCCCATCTGCTCGTTGTAATAACCGAGCACGGAGATGTTGGCGCCGACCTGGGAACGATCCGCCGCGAGTTGATCGATCGCCGTCTTGACGAGGCCGAGGGAGGTCTGGGCAGCAGCGGCGCTGTCCACCGTTGCGCCAGCGGCCGTCGCACCTGTGTAGGCCGCCCCGGCCATGTCCACGCCGGTGATGTCGTGCATTCCGGCGGCGGTGTCGGCTTCGCTGTCCACCGTGACGCTCAGCACGGCACCATCGAAGAGATCAACCCCGTTGAATTTCTTGTTGCCGACATCGGTGATGTAGCTTTGAAGTTCGCTGAACTCCTTCTGATAGGCCGACAGATCGGTGATCGTCTTGGTAACGTCCTGCGCGAGGGTGGCCAGTTCACTCATGCGGTCCAGCGCCTTGCCGACCTTCTTGAGGAAACCATCCTGCGCCTGCTCGAACGAGGTGGCGTTGCCGATGTTCGACTGGGCCGCACCCAGACGATTGATTTGCGATTCAAAATGAATCGAGACCGCCAGACCCGCGGCATCGTCCTCCGGGGACACGAGCCTGGATCCCGAGGAGAGGCGGGCGAGCGACTTGGCGAGCATCGCTGAGGATTCAGAGAGGAGACGACCACTGCTGCTTGCTGAGACGTTTGTATTAATTACCATATACTCTTTCCGTGAGCGCCCTTCGATGAGGGCTATTCACAACTATTGGCTGACATCCATGCCGTAGGCGGGCCTTTATTGCGGGCGCCTGCCTGGTTATTCCCGACTGGCTGTTACCGGCCGCCAGCCGCCGTTGTTTTCTGACGCCCTCCTATCGACGATGGGATTGCGGACTTTAACGGATCGGAAAAAAAGATTCTGCCGACATGCATCCCCCTTCGCCTGAGCCTCATTTGACGCCACCTTGCCGCTGGGGACATGCCTCGCCAATCCCTGGATCTGCACCGGCCTTGCGAGCCTCCGGCCCGGTGAACTTCGACGCCGAGCCGCTGGTCTCAAGCCCAAGGCATGACCACGGCTGACCTTGCCGCGACGGCGATGATCTGCCCCAAGCGTTTGGAGGCTGATGATTGCCGCGCAGACCGCGCCGCCCAGGCGCGACAAGTTGGCGGCACGGTCCGCCTTGCACTAAGCTGGCGCCATGCGTGTGCTGATTGTCGGATGCGGTTACATCGGGACGGCGCTGGGGCGCGAACTTGCGCGAGGCGGCCATGAGGTGTTGGGTCTGCGCCGATCGAACGCAGCGGAGGCGACGCTCAGCGCGGCGGGCATTCATCCCTTGGTGGCGGATGTGACCCGGCTGGATTCGTTGCAGCGGTTGCCCGGTCCGTTTGATTGGGTGGTGAACACGGTGTCCTCGGGACGAGGCGGGCTGGATGAGTATCGCGCCTCCTACCTGCACGGCACGCAGCAACTGCTGCGCTGGCTCGAATCAGCGCCGCCGCGGCGATTCCTTTACACCAGCAGCACCGGCGTTTACGGGCAGAACGACGGCTCGCTCGTGACAGAATCAAGTCCAGCCGTGCCGGCCACCTCCACGGCACAAATTCTTGTCGAGACGGAGCGCTGTCTGCTCGACGCCTTCGCCACCCGCGGCTTGCCGGCAATGGTGTTGCGCGTGGCCGGCATCTACGGACCGGAGCGGACTTTTTTTCTGAGACAATTTCTGAGCGGCGAGGCGCGTCTTTCGGGCGACGGCGGGCGCATCCTCAACATGGTCCATCGTGATGACGTGGCCGGCGCGATTCGGGCGGCGTTGGAGAACGGTCGGCCGGGCGAGACTTACAACGTGGCCGATGATGAACCGGTGACGCAGCTTCACTTCTTCGCATGGCTGGCAAAAGCGATGGGGCGTCCCTTGCCGGCGTCCGTGCCCGAAGGGGTCGCGGAGGATCGCAAACGCGGGCTGACCAGCAAACGGGTCAGCAACCGGAGGCTCAAATCGGAACTGGGCTACTCGTTTCGTTTCCCCACCTTCCGTGAGGGATACGCGGCGGAGATTGCGGGGGTGCTGGCGGGGGAGAAGAGTTCCTGGCAGAGGCCTGGTTAAGCCGGCTGGTTGAGCAGGTAAATCAACACGACCTGACCGAGAGCCAGCGCCGCGAGGGCAATCCAGGTGAGGGCTTCGCGCCAAGCGAGGCTGTGCTGCCGGACGGGAGCCAGCCCAAAGCGCAGTTGCACGCCACCGACTTCAATCAAGTCCCCGTTGCGCAGGATGACTTCCTGAACCCGTTGGCCGTTGACCGCGGTGAAGGCCCCGGCGGAGGAACGGAGCTGGATCCGGTTTGGCGGGGAAACGGAAAACTCCAGATGCTGGTCCCAGACCCCGTCGTCTTCGAGGCGGAAACCGCAAGCTTCGCCCCGGCCGAGAGTAACCGGCAGGCGCTGCGTCGTGAAGCTGGCCGGCGCCTTGCGACCGTTGAGGACGTGCAACTGGATCACTTTACCAGACGGTGCGGCGTCCGACCTTGATCTGGTCGTTGGGATAGACGGGAGGATCGTAAGCCCGATCTTCGATCGCCTTATTGTAGTCGATCTTGAACTTCTGTCCGCTGGCCCGGGTCAGGATTATCTGAGACTTCTTGGCGTAATCGGTGAAGCCACCCGCAGTGTCGATGGCGCGAGTGACCGTGATCGTGCCAGTGTAGGGTTGGCGGTTGGGCATGCGCACCTCGCCGCCGACGTAGTAAAAGCGTTCGTCCGGCTTCACTGTGGCGGTGAGATATTTGTAGTATTTGGGGACGTAGGCATCCCGAATCTCCTGGGCAACCTGGTTGGCCGTCTTGCCGATGGCGTTAATCGTGACATTCAGATGCAGGGTGATGTTACCGTCTTCCCCAACCCGGCCTTTCCACTCCATGATGCCCGGCGGCGGCACATCGGCATAGGACACTGTCATTGGATCCCCGGCCTGCAAAATCACCTTGTCGGGAGCATTGGTCGCGTTGCCACCGGCATCGACGCCCATCATTGCGCCGCGATCGGTCTCCGGGTTCCATGGCCGAATTCCACCGCCGCCGCATCCGGCGAGAAACGCGACGGTTCCAATCAGGAAAATTGCGGACAGGACTCGGTTCAATTGTTTGGAGCGCATGCTGGTGTATTGGATGAAGGAATTTGTCCTGCCGTTCAATATTTGGGTTTGATGCCACCGGATTCCCCGGCGGATTCCGGTCCGGGCTTCGCGCCGGACGGCGCGCCCTTCTCGGGCTTGGTGGCGTGTTCCGGCAGGTTCTCGGATTCCTTGCCGTAGTAATCGTAGTAGTAGCCGCTGTAGTAGTAGTAGCTCTCGTCGGAGGTCATGTTGATGTTGTTCAACACGATGCCGAGCAGGTTGCCGCCAACCTTCTCAATCATCTGCTTGGCGCGGATGGTCATCGGCTGCGGATAGCGCCGGTATTGGATGACTTGGAGAACCATGTCCACCTCGCTCGCCAGAACCGAGGCGTCGCTCACGCCCATGATGGGTGGGGAATCGAAGAAGACGTAATCGTAGCGGCGTTTCACGTCGCGGATCAACTCCTTCATCTGCGCGGAACTGAGCACGCCCATCGAACTGCTGGGCAGCTTGCCCGACGGCAGGAAGTCGAGCGTGGGCAACTGGCTGGTCTGGATGACTTCCTCAATGGTGTTCTGCTTGAGCAGAAAATTCGTCAACCCCAGCGAGTTCGACACCTTGAGAATCTTGTGCAGGCTCGGGCGGCGCAGGTCGGAGTCGATGACCAGCACCCGCGACCCGTTTTGCGCAAAGATGGTGGCGAGGTTGAACAGCGTGGTGGATTTGCCCTCGCCGGTGCCGGCGCTGACCACGGTCAGGGTGTTGAGCTTGGGATCCTTCTGCGAGAAGAGGATGTTGGTGCGCAACACGCGGTAGGCCTCGGCGTGCGGGCTGTCCGGCCCTTCGTTGAGCAGCGCGCCAACGCCTTGCGGGATGACCCCCAGAACGGGCGCCTGCAAGGCGCGCTCGACGTCGTCGATGGTCTTCACGCTGGTGTCGAGATACTCGATGAAGAACGCCAGACCGATGCCCACCGCCAGACCGACGATGATGCCGAGGGCGATGTTGAGCGGTTTGTTGGGGCGCACCGCCTTCCGGGCAGGCTCAGCCTGATCGAAAATTTCCACGATGCTGCTCTTGGGCAGGGCCGCGTCCACCTTTTCCTGGAAGATTTTGACGTTCAACCGTTCGCGGACAAATTGAATGCTCTCCAGATCCCGCTTGGCCTGGAAATAGGGGCGCCGCTCCAGCGCTTTACGGATGTCAGTTTGAGCGAAATCCTCAACCTGTTTGTCGAGATCTTCGAGACGGGCCTTCTCCCCCATCCAACGCGTTTTGGTGGAAATGAGAATGCCATCGAGACCGTCTTCAATTTGACGCTCAATTTCCGCAATAACATTGGTGGCACGCTGGACATCCGGGTGGTTTTCGGAGAGTTGGACAGCCAGGTCAGCTACCTTTTGTTTTTGAATATTATACTGGTCCATCAACGTGGACAGCGCCGAGTCGGGGACTGATTTGAGGGCCGCCTTGCGCAAATCCGCGCGGCTCAGGTTGGTCAAGGTCCGATAAATCGTATCGATCCGGGCGAATTCAGTGGAGGTCTCGATGCGAGTTTGTTGCCACCGGCGGAGTTGCTCGTTCTCCGTGGTGACGGACATGCCGCCCGCCGCTTCGGCGTCCGAAATCTTTAGTTTATGCTTCAGGTCATCCACCTCCTTCTGTTTCTTCACATATTCGGCATCCACCTTTTTGTATTCGTCTTCCAGCTTGGCGATGCCGCGGTCAGAGATCTCCTTCCAGCGGTTGACCCGGGATTCCTTGTAAACCCGCGCTATCTCATTGGCCAGGGCGGCGGCCTCCTCCTTCTGCTCGCTGTAAACCTTGATTTCAATCAGGCTGGTGTTGCGCACCTGGCTGATGCTGATCTGGCTCTTGAGCAACCGGTAGGTGACCTCGACCGGGAGATCGCCCTCCTCCTTGAACCGCTCGGCCCATCGGCGGGTCAGGTTGAGGTTGGTGATGACTTGGTAGAGGATGAGCTTGGACTGGATCTTCTCGAATTGATTCTGAATCCAGTATGGATCCCACATCGGGGAGCTGCGTTCGGAGGCTCCGAAAGAAGCGATGTCCGGGGCGTCTTTCTCCACCGCGATGCGCGCGGTGCTGGCGAAGGATTCCGGCAGGATAAAGGTGACCAGCGTGGTGGTCAGCGCCACCAGCAGGAAGACCGCGATGATGACGGTCTTGCGGATGCGGATGATCCGCCAGTAGTCCAGGAAGTGGAGTTTAACCTCCGGCTGTTCAAACGACTTCTTCTGTTCCATAACAAAAAAAAGGAGGCTAGAGTTTGGTCCAGCCTCCCGATTGGTTTCAAACCTGGAGATTAATAGGTGCCACGGAAACCGAAGTAAACCAGATTCCGAGTAAAGCCCCGATCGGTATAAGTCACATCGGAAACCAAGCCGTAATAGGTATAACCCACCTCGGTGCTCAGATGCGGGTTGAAGGCGTAGCTCAGATAGGCATTAAGACTGTAAAGATTCTCCGTCTGTCCAATCGGCGAATTCGGAGTTGGAACGGCTGGATCTGCGCCCTCGAAGGTTGAGTTCTGGAACTGTCCAGTAAGGGTGCCGGAGAGCTTTGGCGTGATCTGGTGAGTCAACTGCGCGTAGAGAAGCAAGAGTTGCTGGCTCAAGGCCGTCGTGGCGGCGAGGCCGGTTCCCGTCACGTCTGTTGCGCTGATCAGGCTCTTGAATCCCAAGCGGAAGAAGCTGTTCGGAAGATACGTGTAGGTGCCGGACAAATCCACATACGGAGACCAATCGGTCTGGCCAGCGTTCTCGTAGTTGGAATACTGCGCACCGGCCTTCAAGCCAAAGACAAGATCGCTAGCGGCATTCCATTCCCCGCCCAAATACATGTAATGGCTGTTGAAGTCGCGATAATCGCTGGTCAGCGGACTGAGGGTGGGAAGAGAATAAAGCAACTCGTTGCCGTTGTAGTCCATCGAACTGAACTGGTAGCCCACGAGCGTGGTCAGCGTTTCGGTGACACTGTAACGGCCATCCAAATGCACCATGTTGTCCATCCGGTTCAGCAGGGCGCGATAGCTGCCGGCTCCGCTGTCGAAATAGTTGATGATGTTGTTCTGATAACCGAGTTCCATGCCGATGCGCTCGGTCAACTGGCCCGTGAGGGTGATGGGCGCAAAATTCCGGATGCCATCAGCGCTGGTGGCAATCGGAGTGCCAGCGGAGAGAATCTGCGGCTGATTCGAATAGGCGAACGTGTCGTTGAAGCGGAGACGGAAGCGATCGGAGAATTTGTGGTCCAGTTTGGCGACGGCCTGCACTGACTGGTCGTAGTGCTTGCTGAAGACTTCCTCAGCATAGTAGTTCAGCGTGTATTGCACGCCAAAGCCGACGTACGTCTGCTCCGTCACCGGCAGGTTCAGGGTGACATTCGGAATCACCGACATGCCCCACGTCCCGGTCTGGGTCGCTGTATGCGGCGCGTAGGTCGGGTTGGAATCGTAGAAGCCGCGCAGGGCCGCGGAGACGTTCCATGCCTTGGATTTCTCGATATCCGACAGGAAGCTATCGTTGGCAGCCTGCAAACCGGACAGACCCACCGCCAGCAAACCCGCAGAGGTGATGATGTGTTTCATATAGAGTCGATTGTGTTGCGACAAAGATTTTACCTTGAGCTTCCGTGTATGGGCATCGGTTTAAGGGATTGTTGCGGTGGTTGTCAAACAGAATTCCACAACTTCTTTGTGTCCATCCGCTTTGTTTCCAATCGCGACTGCGCGCGGTGCCCGGGCCATGACTATTGGATGCCTCCTGGCGGATTTCGTTCAGAATCAGTTAAAAAAATCTCTGGCAGCAATCCCAGAGGCGCCCGCCGCAGTGGAAAACCCTTCGGCACCTCGCGTTGCAGAACAGCCCCGCCCAGAATGAATCCGTCCCAGTCCGTCACCATGCTTTCCCACGGCTGGTCTGTCGTCCGGTTCACCCAATCCCACAAGGGCTGCGGATCCACCGCCTTCATGGTCTTCATCGAGAAATGCAGCCCGCTGAGCGGCTTTTGGCTGTGAATCGCAGCAAAATCATTACGCCGCCGCTCGGCGGCGGAAGAGCGGTATTTCAGGCTGGTCCAGACGCTTTGCCGTCCGCCATACCACGCCACGGCCCACGGGATGTCCGACATGATCCACTCACCCGGGCGGATCCACTGCGCCTGGTTTTGCAGCCATGGCGGATAATAAGGCGGATAAGCCACCGCGCTGCTTTTCGGGGTCAACAAAGCCAGCAGCAAGGGGGCGCACGCCACCAGGCCGGAGGCCGTCTTCATCCAGAACTGCCCCTGCATGGCCAAGGCCATCTGCTCCAGCAGAACGAAAAAAAGGCTCACGCCAAAGACGAACACCAACGGTGCGATGACCACCAGCAGGTTCTCCGAATTCACCTCGGGCGAAGCCGCGCTCAACTGCGTCCGGCCCAATGCTTGCGCCAGTCCGAGCAGCACCAGGCTGAGCGCCGCGAACAGCCGCAGACGACCGAGCGTCAGGCTTCGAAAAGGCATCAACAATCCCACGAGGAAAAAGGCCGTCACCCAGCTTCCGCCCAGCTTCGGCAGATCGTTGAGCAGGATTTCACGCGCATTGGTCAGCAACTTCGAGGTGATCACTCCCCGGGTCAGATCACCGAAGTCCGGCTGCAAAGTGCGCTCCAGTTGATCGCCCGGAAAAACCGGCGTTTCCTGCGCCACCGCAAATCCCGCCGTGCCGAACGGCGCCCCGCTGATCATCACGTTGCGCACCACCCACGGGGTCGCCACCAGCAGGAAGGCGCCGAGCGTCGCGCAAATCCAGAGCGTGCGCCGCTTCGTCGGCAGAATCGCGAGATACAGCACCGCGGGCAGCACGATCAGTCCGAAGGAATAGCGCGTCAAAAAGGCGGCGCCGGCCAGCAGTCCCACCAGCGCCGCCAACGTCGCGGACCACGCCGCACGGTGCATCGTTTGTTGCGCCGCCTCGTCCAGTTGCACCAGCACATTCGCCAGCGCCAGCACCAGCACCAACAGCAGCATGGTTGACTGGCCTGAAATGCTGAACCGCCAGAAAATTTCCGAACCCACCAGCACCAGCACGCTGCCCCACGCGACACGCTCATCGAACACCCGCCGCGCCAGCCGGAAGAGCAGCCCGGCGCTCAGCAGCAACAGCGCCTGGTTAAACGCCGCAATCCAGAGATCCGGCGTGAACACCGAGAAGGCCTTCGCGCGCGCGACCTCGGGAAACTTGAAGGGCATCGCCTTCAGCACCCCGGCCAGCAGCACCGGATACAGCGGGGGATTGGCCAGATCGGGATGCGCCGCTTTCACCAGCGGATCACCGTCCGCGCGATGCTGCCGGATGAGATGCATGCTGAACGGACGGACAAAATCCGTGGTGTAACCCCGTCCTTCACTGATGCGCCGCGCCAGTTGGGCGGCATCCATCGCCTCCTGCGTCGAGAGATTCTTGAACTGTGAAAGGTCATACCAGACCGCCAGCGAGATGAGCGCAATGGCGGCGGCAAACCACTTCAGGAAGCGCGCCCCGCCGCCTTCGGTGATCTTGTGAATGAATTCCTGCAGCATCATGGCCCGATGGATCCCTTTCGTCTCCGCCGCTCTGGAGCAACGCTCCGGTCAGTGGTTTGATTGCGCCTGAACACGGATAAAGACCCGGTGGAGGCCGCGCCGTTCGATCTTCGGCGAAATTCCCTGGGCAGCGCGGACCTCACAGCGACTCCAATTGATAGGTGTGCAGCTTGCGATGCAGGGTGCGCCGGCTCAGGCCGAGCTTCTTGGCGGCCTCGGTGCGGTGGCCGCCGGATTCCTTGAGCGCGCGGATGATGAGCTGCTTTTCCGCCTCCTTCACCGTCAACTCGGCCGGCGCGCCGTTCGTGAAACCCTCCACCGGGCGTGACGTTCTGCTCAAGAGCGGCGGCGTCTCTTCGCCGCGCACGGTCAACGGGAGTTCGCGCGGGCTGACGATCTCGCCGCGGCACAACACCACGGCGTGTTCGACGGCGGTGCGCAGCTCGCGCACGTTGCCCGGCCAGCGATAACGCTCGATCAACTCCATCGCCTCGGGCTTGAAGCCCTGCACCGGCTTGCCGTTCTCGCGCGCGAACTCGCGGAGGAACGTCTGCGCCAGCATGGGAATGTCCGCCACCCGCGCGCGCAGCGGCGGGAGGGCGATCTCCACCACTTTGAGGCGGAAGAACAAATCCTCGCGAAATTTTCCCTCCTGCACCAAGCCGGCCAGGTTCTTGTTAGTGGCGGCCAGCAGGCGCACGTCGGCGGTGAGCGTCTTGTTCGAGCCGAGCCGCTCGAAGGTGCGCTCGCCCAGGAAGCGCAGCAGCTTCACCTGGATGCTCGCGTCGATCTCACCGATTTCATCAAGGAACAGCGTGCCTCCTTGCGCCTGTTCGACGCGGCCGAGACGTCGCTCGTGTGCGCCGGTGAACGCGCCCTTCTCGTGCCCGAACAGTTCACTCTCGATCAATGTCGCCGGCAGGCCCGCGCAATGCACCGTGACCATCGGTGCGCGGGCGCGCGGGCTGAGCCGGTGAATGGCCTTGGCGATGACTTCCTTGCCGGTGCCGCTTTCGCCGGTGATGAGCGCCGTGGCGCGCGTGGGGGCGACCTGCTGCACCAGCTCGATGACCTCTGCCATCGCCGGCGAGCTGCCCACGATGTCTTCGAGACCGGTGCGGCTGTCGAGTTGCTGGCGCAGGGTCACCACCTCGGCTTCCAGCTTCTGACCGCGGAGCGCGCGCGCAATGCGCATCTCCAGTTCCTCGATCTGCATCCGCCCCTTGGCGATGTAATCGTCCGCGCCGCTCTTCATCGCCTGCACCGCGAGATCCTCGGAGCCGTAGGCGGTCATGAGGATGCACACCGGCGGATGCGGCAGCGATTTGGCGCGGGCGATGAGCTTCATGCCGTCCTCGTTCGGCAGGCGGAAATCCGTGAGCAGCACCGCAAAGTGCTCGTGTTCGAGCAGGCTCACGGCGGTCGCGGCATCCTCGGCCACGTACGCGTCATAGTGGTCCTCGAGCGCCGCGCGCAAGCCTTCGCGCGTCGGCTTCTCGTCGTCCACAATGAGGAGCATCGGTTTTTGATTCATGCAGCTTGCAGCGCCCTAGGCGGCGGCACGCGTCATTAAACGGCCTGCACTTCACTCCGGCAAATGGATTCATTTAAGCGGGTGAACTGAAGGCGCGAATTCTCACCGGGCTGCCGGGTTCACGACCGGAGGATTGCGGCGGGCTGCCGACACGCCGCCACGCGCGAAGGAATGACCTCGATTGCTGGGCGATCCAAAAGCAGGCGCGTCTATTTCCGTAAGCGGAAGAACCGCGCTGGCCCGGCAATTTCTTGCGGCACGACATATCGGTCGCCGATCAAGACCGGCGCAGGCGTGACCGGGAGCCAGACGTTGGTCGTGGAAAACGCCGGGGTTGATTCGAGGATGAAGCCATCCCTGTCCGTCGCTGGCCAGTGCAGCAGCAGGGTGGAGCCGGAGCGAACGCAGTCAACCCGCGGGAAGAACAGCGTCGCAATTTCGGCGGGAGTCAGCGCTTGATTGAAGACTTTCAGATTGTCAGCGAAGCCGTGGAACGTCGACCCAACGCTATAGTCCTCGAAGCAAAACACCTTGTCCCACCCTTCGTATTCGGTGCCGATCACCTCGAAACGAAAGTTCTGCAATTGGATATCCGCCAGGCGCACTCCATCCAAAACGGTGATGATGCTCTGGTTCGCGAGATCGAAGGAACACACCAGCCGGTGCCACTGGTTCGATGCGAGGCGCGAGTCTGGAAAATCAAAGGCGCGATTATGGTTGTTGAGCGTGATTCGCAGCCGGTCATCGACACGATCAAAGCCCAGCCAGCGGTAAGCGGAGCCGCCGTAAAGAATGGCCTCGCCCCATTCAGGAGTGAGTGAAGTCGGTTTGAAATCCACCGCCACTGTGAATGCGTCGTAAGAGAAACCGGCGATGCGAGCGCTGGCTCGGCACCAGTTCGTCTCATCGACCAGCATGAACAGCGTGTTGCTCACGAAGCTCGTATTGAACAACTCCATCGGCGGGCTGTTGCTGGCCGCGTCACTGGCGTTGCCGTTGAACTGGTAATTGGCCAGCAGAGCGGGCGCTCCGCTGGCTGAGCGCAGCAGCAGAAAAGCGAGAGTGATGCCGCCGAACAGTCCGGCTCGGACTGCGAACTTGGTGTTTTTCATTTTGGTCCTTCAGTCTGGCTCCATCCTCGAATCTGCTCCTGATCGTAGCGTTCCCGGACTCCCGGACTTCCATCCTTCCACACATCATCGGACGCAAAAGCGATCATTACTGATTCATCCAGCGGCTACGAATCATTATGTCCCACCCGTCCCCACCTCCTTGGCATCGCACGATTGTGCGCAATCCTATGCCACGCTGCCAGCCGCCGTAACGGCGAGAGCAATGTCTCCCGGTCGGGTCGAAGAACGTCGCCTTGCCCTTTACCACTGGAAAGAAAGGGAAACGTAACAGGAATTTTTTCCCGACGATCCGAAGCGGTCATCCATTGGCTTCCTGAATTGCCAATGAGAGTCCAGGGCGTTCACGGCTTCGCCACGCGATAAAAGCGGTTGGGTCCGCTCGCGGTATCGGTCCATTGATGCATGCCCTCGCCGAGGTGAGTGGGGGCCACCACAGCCGGCGACCACGTCCGCAAATCATCCGAAGTCTCCACTTGGAATACGCCGCTCGTGGGACCGATCCAGCGCATCGCGATGGCAGATCCCCCGCCCGTCATGCGCCAGAAGATCTCCGGCGCCGTGCTGGCGGGATACCGACGCGGCGGAATCGGAAGGTTCTCCGAGCCCGGCGTGGGCCAGGCGAGCCAGCTCGCGCTGGTGCCGCCGCCGATCACTCCGAACGAGGTGTCCGTTGGCATGGCGCCAAAGGAAAGCGAGTCCACAATGGTCCAAGTGTTCGTCTGGATGAGGAAGATGCGATCGCCCGACTTCAGCAGCTTGAACGAGGCGTGCAGAGGGCCTTGGGTCAGATCATTGTCGCAGAAGACAACCACGCGCTCGTTGGCTTGCAGCACCCGGTTGCTGGGAAATTTCCACGCGACGGTGTGATCGAAGTAGTCCAGGGAAAGTGCGTAGCCCGAGAGGGCAACCGGCGTGTGGCCGAAGTTCCACACCTCCACCCAATCCTCGTATTGTCCGCGCTCGTCACGCAGCCCGGAGCTGTTGGCCGCGACCAGTTCCGTCAAGCGCAGGGCGGGCGCGCTGGCCGGCACCTTGACGCGATAGAGGTTGGCTGGATTCTCAAAACTCTTCGGCGCGCTGCCGGTCTGACCTTCGAGATCCACGACGCGCACGTAATACTCGATTTCGGTGCCGGGCGGCATCGCTGGCAGAATGGCGCCGTAATAGCCGTCGCCTGCGAGTTTGTCGCCGTGCGCGCCATCATCGCTCAGCGCGACCTCGTCGAAGGCGTTGGAACTGCCGGCGAGGCGATAGCAGACGCCCGCGTAGGCGATGGCCACGTCATCGAAGAAGCGCGCGTTCAGGCCAAGCTCCAATGCGCCCGGTCCGACATACGGCTGTTTGCGTTCGGCGGACGGATCAAGGTTTGCCGGCTGCTGGTTGGCCGCGCCGAGGGTTGGCGACGGATTGTAGGCCATGAACCGCGCCCCATCCGATGTGCGGGCATACGACACGTCTTCTGGCATGGGCGGAAACGTGACGAAATCCTCGCGCGTGCCGTCGGGCCGCAGGAGCGCGACGTTTTCGCCGTCGGACGACAGCTCGAAGCTGGCGTAAAGGCCGAGGTTCGTGCCCGGCTTGTTGTTGCAGTACACGACCAGGTATCCGAGAGGCGGAATCGTCGCGGTGTTCGTTGCCGGGAAGGTCCATCGGTTGGTCGTGCCGTCCTTGGTGTATTGTTCCAGCGTCCAACCAGCGAGGTTCTGGGTCATGACCTGGTGGTTGTAGATCTCGATCCAATCCGGCGACGCGCTGTTGGTCACGTGATAGCTCGTGTTCAAGGCCATGAGTTCATTAATGAAAAGTCCGGTGCGCTCGGGGATCGAGGAGAAGACAGCCGTGCGCGGCTCGACGAGTTGATTCGTGCCGCCGTTGATTGCGATCCACAGGCCGACGCCGACACCCACGATGTCCGGCTTGCCGTCCTTGTTCATGTCCGCGACCTCCAGGTCTTCGACGCTGAAGGCTTTGATGATCTCGCGATACTCGAAGGCACGGTTGCCGAGGCCGCGCAGGATGATCACCGTCGCGGCGCAGCGATTGCCCACCACGATGTCCTTGATTCCGTCGCCGTCCATGTCCTTCGCCGCGAGGGCCACGACCCCGACATCCGGCCCGGAGTAAATGGTGGGTTCAGTCAGCGAGCCGTCGCCTGATCCAAAATAGACACCGATCGGATCAGGCCGCACAAACGTGAGTGCCACCATCAGGTCTAGGTGGCCGTCGCCATCGAGGTCGTCCGCCTCCACAGCCCACGCCTGCGTGCCGGAGTTGAAATACTTCGCGCGTCCCTGCCACCCGGCAGGCGTGAAGAACAGCCCGTCGTTCATCACGATCTTGCCGCGGGAAGTCGCGACATCGAGCCACCCGTCTTCATCGAAATCACCGAGCGCGATGCCGAGCGGACGCCCGCTGCCCGCGAACAACCGCACTTCCGACATGAACTGTCCGTTGCCGAGGCCCCGGCAGGCCACGAGCGAGCCTTCGGTTCCTCCCATCACCACGTCCGGGATATGGTCACCATCCATGTCTCCGAGCCGCAGCCAGTAAGGCCGAAAGCCGGCATTGGTGAACGCCGTGGTGAGCGGCGGATCGAACCGTCCATCTCCGCGCCCCAACAACGTGACCAGCGAGCCGCCCTGGCCCGATTGCCCGAGACACGTCACCACCAGATCCCGTCGGCCATCACCGTTCACGTCACCCGCCGCGAGAAACGCCGGCTGATAATTCACCGGGTAAATTGCCTGGTTGCTCAGCGAACCATCGCCCAGGTTCAACCGCACGCGGATGTCGTGGGAACGCAGGTTGGCGGTGGCGATATCGGGATAGCCGTCGCCGTTGAAGTCCTGCGCGATGACGCTCACCGGCGTGATGCCGGCCGGGTAGTAGCCGCTGGACGACAAGAAGCCGGCCACCCCGGGCGCGCCGATGAAGATCGAGATGTTTTCGGAGATGCGATTGTTCACCGCCGCGTCGAGTGCGCCGTCTCCGTTGAAGTCCCCGAGGGCAATGTTGCGCGGCGAAACGCCGGTGGGCAGACGGATGACCGCATCTTCTAAGTGCCCACCGCCCAAGCCGCGCCGGACGCTGATCTCGTTGTTCCAGCGTTCGACGATGATCAGATCGGCGTAACCGTCCCCGTCCAGATCGCCGACGGCGACATCGCGCGGGCCGCCGCCAGCGTAAAACGAGATGGGCGCCGAGAAATTCAGCCCGCCGAGGTTGAGGAACACGTTGATGGAACCGCTGTCGCGATTGACCACCACGAGGTCGAGCGTGGCGCCGGGCGCGTTGGTGCCGCCGATGATTCGCTCATCGACGTAGGCCACTTGGAACGCGCGCGGCCCTTCGCCGGCGGTTTCGAGAACGCGACTCGGAGAATTGGTGGCAAAGCCGCCCGTGCCGTTGTTCTTGAAGATTTGCAGCCGGCGCGTGCGTTCAATAATCCCCGACGACCTGCAGGTTGCGAAATCGAGCGCCACGGCATCCAGATGGCCGTCGCCATCCATGTCTGCCGCCTCGACATCATAAAAGCAGGCCGGCGTGCCCGGCGTGAGCAGGTATTGCGGCGAGCCGAACGTGCCATCGCCGTTGCCGCGCAGGATGCAAAGGAAACGGTTCGTCCAGGCGAACGGGTCGCCCATGGAACACCACTCGCAATCTGGCGGACTGCAAGCGATCAGCAAATCGAGCTTGCCGTCGCGATTAAAATCGCCGGCGGCCATGGCCCGGACCGGCCCGAGATCCGACCGCGCCAGCGGCACCAGCGCGCCGGTGCCGTCGCCGAGCAGCACCACGAAGCCCTGGCGCGCGATGTCACCCACCACCAGATCGAGTTTGCCGTCGCGGTTGAAATCACCCAGCACCACCGCGCGCAGGGAACTGTCGCTCAGCAGGCCGGTCGCACGCGTGAGAATCTGCGTGGCGAGCAGGTAGTCGTTCGTGCGGCCCAGCAGGACAGAGATGCTGCCATCGAGATTGCCGGAAACGACATCCGCCAGGCCGTCGCCATTCAGGTCGCCGGCGGCGAGCGTCTTCGGGCCTTCGGTGTTCGAGATCGGGTTGGCGGCAGACGGATCGCCAACCGGCACACCCAGCGCGATGTCGGGAAAGAGCCGCGGCACTGGGTTCGTGGCAGCCAATGCCGCGCTCATGGCCAACGTCGCGATGACCAAAATGGTCGAAAGCACATTCCCCCTTGTTGCTTTGTCATTCTTCATAACACGGTTCTCCTTTCATTTTTGCCCAACCCCCACCTCCCCGGCGTCGATCAAATCATCCTCTCGGAGCTTTGCCAGACCTGAGCCGCCCGGACTGCGGGAGCAACGGCTCCGAGCGCGCCCAGACGACCGACTTCCTGTCCTTAATCACCGGAAAGAACTGGAAACGTAACAGGAATTCTTCCGCGCAACTCCCGAAACGGTCGCACCGGCCTCAACGCGCCGTTCCACCCGGAACGCTAGAACGCAAGCTGCATCCGCATGAGAAACACGTTTTGTTTGGACGGCAGCGTGCTTCGATTGGGCACACCCAAATCCGATCGAAGGAAATCGAACGAGGTGCGGATATTGCGGTTCAGGAACCAGTTGAGTCCCACGCCCCAGGTGGACGCTTCACTGATGGACGTCAGCGGGTCGGCATAAACCGGAAACGCGTCGTCGTCCACGCCGAGGTGTGAGTATCGCGCCACCGCTTGCCAGGCGCCCCACCCGCCGGCGAACGGTTTGAAGTTCTTCTTGGGTTCAACGGCTTTAAAGGTCGCCTCTTCGCCGGTGAGTAAGTAGGACGCGGTCACTTCCCAGGCCGTGTGGCGGACCCGTTCCGATGCCACCGGGGCGATGGTCTGGCGCAATGGCACGGACGAGAAACCACCTTCAGCCATCATTCCAAACGGACCCCAGTAGTAATACGCCTGCGGAAAGAGCCGCCATTGCGTGCCATCTGCGATGACGCCGGGAGCGTATTGAAAAATGGGCGCCTGCCCCTCGTCGAGATAGCCGCCACCGTCCGGCAGCCCCAGGCGGCCCTTAATCTTTCCGTACGTGCCGGCCAGCCCGACGCCAAAGCCCTCCAAGGGCTTGATGTCGGTCCTGAGGAATGGCTGCACAAAAAGGCGGGCGTCCACGGACTTGTCCTCATCAATGTCCGCCTTCTCTGCGGTCCAACTGTCGCCCACGCCGTTGAAGGCGCCGACCGCGTAGTTGAAGATGCCCGTCCACGCCAGCCGATCGGTGAGTTCCTTCTCGCCCGGCAGCAGATCACCGTGAAACATCACCCCCAGGTCACGAGCAGGCGCCAACGCAGATACAACGCTGCGCTCGATGAACAGGGTGTTGCCGGCGCCCTGCCAGCGTTCGAGATTGACCGGCGGTTTCATTTTTCCGGCGCGCAACTGAAGGCTGGGCTCGTAGCGGTAGTTCAGCCATGCGTCCTTGATGATGTTCTTTTGTGAACCTCCAAAATCCGCCGTCAGGAGAAAGTCGAAGTCCGTGAAAACGGTTCCACCGAAGATGATCCGCGCCCGCCGCAGCGTGAAGGTATCCTGCCCCAAACCGTCGTCGAAGAAGGCGCGGTAGTCCTCCTGTATCAACGTGCCGAGGCGGACGGCGAAATCCTTGCTGGCCGTTTCAACCCTGAATCCCTTTTCGCAAAGATAGACTGTGGGGCCGGTCTTGGGCTTCTCCGCTCCTCCCGTCAGTGGAGGTGGTGCCGGTGCTGGCTGTATCGCTGGCGGCGGCTGGGACTCCTTCGTGAGAATCGCCTCGTATTTCTTCTCAAGAGTATCAAGGCGCTTCTCCAATTCTCGAATCCGGTCGTCCTTTTCATCGGCGCGCGCCGCCCAGGTGCTCAAGACGAGTTGCGACAGGACAATGGCAGAGAGAAGTGAGTTCCGTATTTGAGTTGTTTTCATAAATGCAAACTGGGTGTCTTGATCGACACTCGGTTGCTTCGTCCCCTTCCCAGGTCGCACGACGCAATGACTTGAACTTCGAGTCGCTTTTCCGGTCCCGCCAGCCCCCACCTCCTTGGCTTCAGTTGCCTGACGTTTCCTGCTCTTTACCACCGCAATGAACTGGAAACGTAACGGAGAATCTTTCGGCAATTTCAGAAAGGCTCCCGAAGTTTACTTTGACCGGCCTTTCTCGAACTGCTCGGCCTTGCGCATCTGGCGCTCCATCTCGTCGTAATCCTTCCGGCCTGCCTCTTGGAATCCATCCAGAGCCTTGTCTGATTCGAGCCACTTGAGGATCGTTGGATCCTTGAGTTGGAGGAGGCATTTTTTGATTTCATCCACCCTGTCGGGATGCAGATTGGCTGCCGCTACCCACGGGAAGGTGACGCTCTCCATGGTCGCGATGATCCTCAGTTTGGCACGTTCATCATCGATTTTTTCTTTCACCACGCCGGCGTTAGCCGCGCCCGCAATTAAATTGGTATCGCTCAGGACAGCGTTGACGGTGGCGGGATGGCTCGAAAAGTGATTGTGACCATCCGGGTCAGCCATATTTGTGGCGTAAATACCGCCCTCAACAAGCCAGACTCTGGCCAGGTAGCTCCCAAAGGTGGATTCCTCGTCGCCAAAGGCAAACCGCAGGTTCTTGAGGCCCGGGTAGGTGGCCAAGTCGTGGCGGTTGGTAATCGGCATCGCCTCACGCGTGAAGATCGAGCCGTACATCACCGGCTTGCCCTTGTGGATCTGTTTGACGAGCAACACCACGTTGGTCCGCTTTCGGGCCAGCACGTACGACGCTGGGCCAGTTCTCATAAAACCCACCTCACCCTTTACCAAGGCATCGACCGCCTTTGAGTAGCCTTTGTAGATCCGAAAGTTGATCGGGGTGTTCAGTTTGGCCTCCAGATAACCGAGGACGGCACAGAAATTCGTCAGCATTTTGGTCGGTTCCTTTTGGCAATAGACCGCAAAAACCAAAGCAGGCCTGGTGGTATACCCGCGCCCGAAAGCCAGTGGCTTTTTCCCATCCAGCGCTCGCCGGTCTTCCGATTCAATCGAAGAGTAATCCCGTTCCGGATCGTTCCACATTTCCTCGAGCTGCTGCATCACGATGTGGTGCATCCGCTCGATGGCTATCTTCTGTTCTTCAGCTTTCTTCCTCTGCAAATAAATCACCGAAAACAGCAGGACAAACACCGCCGCCATGGCGCAGGCCAGCGCCGGGTTTCGCCGCACCAACCGAATGCTTCGCTCCACCAAGCCAACCGGGGTTTTTTTTGGCGGTAGTCCTTCGAGCCATCGCTCCAGATCTTCCGCCAGCAATTCGGCCGATGGATATCGCTGTTGCGGTTCCTTTTCGAGGCAGTTCAGGCAGATTATCTCCAGGTACCGGTTCACCTTTGGGTTGCGCAGGCTCGGCCGCACCGGCTCCTTGTCGGAGACCATTTGCAGCGTCTCCAGATCGGATTTCCCACGAATCGGCGGAAGGCCCGTCAGCAAAAAGTAGAGCACCGCGCCCAAGCCATACACGTCGGTCAACGTGGTCAGTTCGTCGTTCCGGCCTTGCGCCTGTTCCGGCGACATGTAACCGGGCGTGCCGATGGCAGACCCCTGCGGCGTCATTCCGGTTGGCACGTCAATCCGCTTGGCCACCCCGAAGTCCACGACATGCGGTTCGCCCTGTTCGTCGAGAAGGATGTTCGAAGGTTTCAGATCGCGATGAAGAACGCGTCGCTGATGCGCATGAAGCACCGCACGGGCGACCTTGATCATGATCTCAACGGCCTGACGGCACGGCAGGGCGGGAGTCTGCCCGGAGTCTTCGCGCGCCTGTATCACTTTGGCGAGGTCCGACCCGTGGGTTAATTGCATGCTGAGAAAATACTGCCCGTCGTTTTTGCCCACGGTGTAGAGCGCGACGATGTTCGGGTGTTCCAGGCTCGCCACTGCTTGGGCCTCGTTGAGAAAACGCTGGACCTCCGCGCTGGTGGCAAAGGCCCCGGACCGGATCATCTTGAGCGCGACCAGCCGGTTGAGGCTGATCTGCCTCGCCTTGTAGACCACGCCCATCCCGCCGTGCCCGATTTTCTCCAGCACTTCGTAATCGCCTGAAGTGCACATTCTTTCCCTGGTAGTTGGTCTCTTTAACCAGTCAATTGGCGGCTGTTCACCCGATACCGACTCGGCAGAAGTCTCGCCGTTGTCCAGCACCGAGTCATCATGGTCTGGGTTCACGGCCTTGTGCATCAGACAGGCCGGGCAGTGACCGCCCAGGCGATCCTCCGCCAGCGGCGCTCCGCATTTGGGACAGGTTTTCATGACAGGATTACGACTCTATCTCCTGCAAAAAGATCCTTTGAAAACGTCACCAGATATCCTTGCGTCATGGCAGCACCGGAGTGTGATTGAAGCCGCATAACCATTGGAGCCAGTCGTGGTCATGGTGTTTTCATCAGGCGGTAGATCCTGCCTGAATGGGCTGCGGGGAGTGTAACCGTAAAGAACCGGTCAGCCACAACCGGATTGGAACTCACCATGCTCCAGTTTTGCAGGGATGAGATGCTCGCCGCTTGAAGCTGGTAGCCAGCCGAATTGGTTGTCCAACGGATGGTCACATCATCCTGCGCGTGGCCGATGAGAAGCTTTGGCCGCGGATCGGGGTTGATCAAGGTCATGCCGTCAACCTGGAATGGAGCTTGGAATGTGCGTATTTCCAGCCCGTTTTCGTCCAGTTCGACAATTTCCGAGGGCAGTGGAAATCCTGAAACGTCCCGGCCTTCTTTCGCGTAGAAGATGTGCCGGTTGGTGTCAACGGCCAGACCGTGAATCTCGAAATCATAAGGACCGAGGGTGTCGCGTACATTCCCCTCCGCATCCATCCGGTGGATGACCGAGTCCTGTCCATTCTGGCTCCAAACGGCGACGTAAATACTACCATTTTGGTCAACGCTGATGCCGTTAATGCTGGGTGCGCTGCCTGGCGCCGGAGGAACCGGGAAGGCATCCAAGAAATTGAAGGCGGAATCCACCCGGAAGATTGTTAACCTGTCGCCGAGCAGCAAATCTCCGTTTGGCGTCACCGCAAAACTGTAGAAGAATACTGGCGAAGCATTGGAGTTGAGCACCATCCCGTCCGGGTTGATCCGGTAAATTATCGCCGGAGAATAATACCCTCCTCCTGATACCAGAATGTCGGCGCCGGGACTTAAGGCGACATCAGAGACATCAGAGGCAGACAGACCGGAAAGGAAGGCGCCGTCAACCACATCTCCCGTGCGGTCAACCTGCACAAGGACGTTCCCGGAAACGAGAAGGAAATTCCCGGTCTGTAGATCCATGCCGCTGGCAATCCTCGCGGAAAGTAAACCAGCCAGTATCATCAACCGAAGTGTGCAACAATGGGTTTTCATCGTGTGTGTTTCTAACATTTGAATTGTTTGCGCGTCGGCGCTGCCGCCAGATGGAGGTCGCTGTCCCCGGCTACTATTCCGGACTGGCCCGGGTCGCAAGATGGAAGAACGAACAGCAACGGTTCTTGCACCCGGGAATTATCCACGGCGCCCGCGTTCAGGCCGGGCGCCACCAGACAACGCGGGCACAGACCGCCCAATCGGCCTTCCGGCAGGATTCCTTCACATGTGTGACACGTTTTCATGACAGGATTTCGCTTCTATCCCTTACAAAAAGATTCCCGGAAAATCGTCACCAGAAATTATTGGTTTTCTTCGCCAGGCCCCGGCGGCATCCACTCGCAACCCGTTTAGCCAATCATCGCAACCCCTCTCAGCCAGCCAGCACGGCAAACAAGTGGCGGATTTCATCATCCACCTCCGCAGGACTGCCAACCGTTCGGGCAATCTCGGCTCGCAGCAGTTCCCGATAGCGCTCGATCAGTCGGCGCTTGGCCATCCTCACGGCGGTAATCTGCATCCCGAGTTCCGCGGCGACTGCCTCATACTCGGGCGCATCCGGAGAATCCGTCAGCCGAGGACTCAGCAGTTCGAACAACCGGGCGTGGCCTGCCGCGGTCTGTTCGGCTTGCAGGCGGGCCATGGTGCGCTCAAGCAGGAGCAAAGCCCAGGCGCGATCGCAGAGCTTTTCGGGGTCATTCGGATCCGCCGGCTCGGCGCCGTAGCGTGTTTCGGCCGTGCCGAAATCCAGCGGGAGGTGGAGAACTCCGCCACCACGTTTTTGAGCTTGATCGTGTCCACGACGATTCTCGATGAAGTGCTTCAGGCAGGTCAGGAGAAACGAACGGAACTTGCCGCGGCCGGGTGCGACCGCGGCAAGCCCGTTATTCTGCACCAGGTGGGCGAAGAAACCCTGGATCAAATCCTGGGCATCGTGTGGAGAACAACCTCGTCGGCGCACAAAGGCGTAGAGCGGGTACCAGTAGGCTTCACAGAACCGGGACAGGGCTTCGTGATTGTCCGGCGCGGACAGGCTGCCCGCGTGAGCAATCACGCTCCACAGGGTCAACGGAAACCGTCCGCCTTCCTGGCTGGGCGCCTCACTTGAATCATCCTGCGTCATCGGAAAAGCCGCGTATCCACGGTTTAGTTATTCCACTGCCGAGGCTCGGTCGTAATCTGATACCCGGCTGCCAAGAGCGTCAATTTGAATAGCTGCCCACAATTCTGAAGTGCCGGCGCTGGTTTGCGGGAAGGCCGGCCGACGTGGAACGATTGCTGGATTGAGATCGGGAATCGGAATCCCGGCATCAGGCTATTCGTTGCCGCGAATCTTCCATGTCCACTGATCCCGGACTTCGAAGGTGCCGCCGATCTTGTTCTCGGCCTTGTAGGTCGCCGTCGCGTGCGAGCCGTGAATCTCCATCAGCACGTAGCCATAACTGTCCTGACCAAGGCTGCCGGACTGGTCGAAGAAGATCGCGGTTGGGCGCGGCGAGCCGCAGTTCGACTCGTTGTGGGCAGCCGATTCCACGAAAGGATCCGCCGGATAGGGCGGGTAGGGCGGCGCGCCGCCATTGCCAATGATCGTCTGCATGATCTCGGTGCCGCTGATCGACTGCGCCGAGCCGCGCAGGTAGGTGTGGTCGTGGCCGCAGAAGTACGAGGCGTTGGCATTCCCGAGGATGTTCCAGAACGGATCGCGCACATTGGCCGCCGCCGCGCAGTTCACCGGCCCCGGGAAACCCTTCGGTGAAGCCAGTCCGTCGCGAGAGCTATAAACAGGCGGAGTCTTAGCCAGGTTCTCCGAATCCCAGACCTCGTAGGCCGGCGTGTGTCCCCACACGAAGACATGGCGCTCGGGTTTTTCCGCCAGCAGACCGTTCAGCCAGTTGAGCGTCGCCGCCGGAATCGTAGGGGTGACGGCGGGATTCATGTAATCGTCCAACCCGATAAAGATGCAGTTCTTCTCGGTGAATGCGTAGGTTAATCCCTTGTCGGCGTCCGACGGGCTGAAGGTGTTGGGCATCAGATCGCCAATGCCCGGCAGCGGGGCGATGCCAGCCAGATAGGTGGCGGCGGAGGCGCTGGCCTCGTGGTTACCACGCACCGGATAGATCGGCAGCTCGCCCGCCCATTTGTTCCAGGTGTTGACGAAGAGGTTGAGTTCATCGGCGATCAGCCGATCGGCGGTGATCTTGGTGCCATCGGGCATCGTGCCGGTGAGAAGTTTGCTGTCGAACTTGGCGACGAGATCGCCGACGTCGATCACGAACTCCACTTCCTCGCCGCGCAGCGCGAGGGCGAGATCCTTGAGGACCGCCGTGTTGACGCCGCCGTCCTTCCAACCGGTCTTGGCCTCATTGACCATGCTGGCGGTGGCCACGCAACGGTGGTCGCCGGTGATGGCGAAGCGCGTCCAACCCGTCTTGTTGCCTGCGGTCCAGGCAGGGCACGTCAGGGCCAGCAGGAGGAATCCCGCCAGCGTCGAAGATTTGAGTGGCTTCATCCGCAGCCGCCGGCTGGAGGTGTTTTGTTGTGTCATGTTGTTATGCTTTTCTTGGTTTGTTTGGTTTTTGTCTCCCGGCGCCCGCGCATTCCGGTCGCCTTCGTCAGAACGGAGGCGTCCGGAATCTTCTGCGGGCCGGACCAGTGCTGTGCTTCCGTGAGCGGAAAGTTCCGCCACCACACGCACCGGTCTTCGCATCTTTCCACAACGAATTTGGCGGAACGTAACAGGAAATCGGATCACGCTGCGCGCAGGAGGTCAAAATTTCCTGTTAGTGATCGGCGTTCAACGGGGATGAGCCATGCTGGCAATGAGTCTGACGGGGTTTGGCCCGTGCGAATGTTGGCACTTTGTTTGAACGTTTTGGCCGCTTTGGCGATCGGATCTGGAAACATTCGCGATGCGCCATCACTTCCCAGCCCAGCCCGATCTGCACCTCACGCC